>JAWLAI010000002.1 GCA_041395565.1 Pseudomonadota bacterium
CTGCCGCAGGCAGCGCGCGCAGGGCGAGGGGCCAGGATGGCCCCGAGTCAATCTCTCCGGGCGCGCCAAATACAGAGAAGCCCGCCTTGTGCGGGCTTCTCTGTATATGAAGGTTGAACAGGATTCGAACTCCCGACGCTTCGATCGGTCGAGTTCGACAAAACGGCAGGAACGCCGTTTCGGACGCTGCCGCAGGCAGCGCGCGTCTTGCCTGGTCCAATGAACCTTCTTACCTCGGCGCGAACGCCAATCCCAACCGCACCTCCAGCGCCGGGCCGGTACGGCTTGCGCGGGCGATGGTGACATAGTCGCCGGCCGCGAAGCGGTCCGGCGACAGCGGCTTGCCGTCAGCGTCGGCGAAGCGGGTGCGGTCGTCGATGGGAACAGTCACCGGCCCGCCGCTGTTGACGATCAGCCGGCCGTTGCCGATCTCGAGCAGGGTGCCGCTGAGTAGGGCGGCCTCTAGCGCCAGGATCTGGATGCGGATGGCCACATCCGGCCTGGCCTGCAGCGTCCGCACAGATACCCGGTCATCCTTGTCGAAGGGGTGGGCGATCAGGTCCTGGATGGTGAGCGGGCGGGCCTCGGCATCGACGATGGCCGTCGACGCGTCGATGATGAAAGTCTGTATCTGGCTGCCGGACCGGAGCGAGATGCGATCCGCCTCCACTGCCGCCACCGTTCCGAAGTGGCGCATGATCCCGTCGTCCCGTGCCTCGCCCGCCACCGGCGGCGGCGCCCGGGTGGCCGTCTGCAGCACCTTGCTGGCGCCGTGGTAGTCCTTGTCGTAGGCGCCGCTGGCGATCTCGTCCGTGGACAGAAAGGCGTAAGCGCGCAAGCTCCGGTAGCCGTTGATGCGGCTGTGGATCTCAAGGTTCAACTCGCGGCCGTTGCTGGTGCCCGCGTACTCGACCGCGCCGGATTCCGACCGGATGACGAAAGTGATGTGGTCACCCTCGGTCCGGAACGTGCCGTGCGGTAGTGTCTGGTCGCCGAGCTTGAACCAGGACACGATCTGTTCCGGCTGCCCTCCGGATACGCTTATCGAAAGGACGTCGCCGGTTGCGTAGAAACGCAGATAGTCGGCGCTCGCTTCCTGCAACGGTACGCCTGCGGGAAAGCCGCTCCAGTACAGGCCGTCGAAGCGCAGGCCCGTCGGCCCGGCCGCCGCGGCCGATCCGCCTCCGGTGGGGACCAGGACGCACAGGAGCAGAAGGCCGGCAACAAAGGCTTTTCCTGGCATTGGCTGATCCCGTGGTGGATGGCGTGGTTCGGGGCGGATGGTGCGAGACGTGCTGTGTCGGGCGCTCATCCTCGTCTACGCCGCGGCCTGCTGGCCCGGCAAGCTTGATTTTGACATGCAACGGGAAACGCAACATAGGGGGCAGGGTACCATTTTCATTGAAGTACGAAGCCATTGTCCTCTGTCCCCGGTTATCCCATGCCAGGCAGATTCTGCCGCCTGACGGCCGCATGAAATCTGCGTTGCATAACGAGCGGACCTTGTGCCGGCGCCGGGTGAACTGGTCAGGCACCAGGCGGGCCATGCAGTGGCGGGCCTTCTCTCTGGGCGCGGCATCATTCGCAAACCACATCAAGCGCTTATCGTCTCCTGCGCTAGGCGGTCTCTTATTCTGTACAATCGGTGCCTTGGTTTTATCGGGTTGCGGGCGGCAATCCCGGCGCGCCAGGGTGCGTTCGCGCAGTTGCGTCAACCCGCGGAGGAACCAGAGAAGCCCCGGTTGCGAATCTTGCAATGGTTCCGCGTTGCGAGTTTCCGGCATACTGCAGGCTTGCCGATCCCGGTGTTTGGCCGTCGCCCGGTGACATACAGAGACTAGACCTATGGAAGCTGCAACAGAACACCCGCACAAAACCATGGACCGCCAGGATCTGTTTCAGCCTCCCGGCGCGCAGCTGAGAGCCGAACTCGACACACTGATACGCGATATGTACGCCCGGAATGCGTACATGACGTCCTGGTACGGTACGGTTCCGTATTCCACCAGCCTCACTCAGAAGCTGAAAAATTTTCTGTCCTATGCCCGGCGCGGATTCGATTCCCAGATCGGCAGGAACAACCGGGGCAAGGATTATGAGCCACTACCCGGCGCCGGCGACGATGATCGGCTGCCCTGGTATTTGTACTGGGAAATTGCGCATGTCATGCAGTTTGGACCCCGGCTGGCGCCGGGAATGAAGGCCCTCGATGCCGGCGGGACGGGTTCATTGTTTACCTCATACCTGGCTTCCAAGGGCGTTGAAGTGCATTCCATCGATCTGAATCCGGATCTGGTTGCCATCGGCAATGACATCGCGCAGAAAATGGGATTCAACATGAAGTCCTATTCCATGGACATGACGAAAATCCAGTTTCCCGCCGAGAGTTTCGATCATGCCTACTCCATTTGCGTGTTTGAGCATTTGGAACTGCAGCAGCGGCACCGGGCGCTGGCGGAGATTCACCGGATTCTGCGCCCCGGCGGCAGATTATCCATTACCTTTGACTACCGGAATCCCCGGCCGTTTCTGGCAACCCGCGGCATGTGTACTGATCAGGAGCACCTCATCCTGACGCAAGGCGATATCGAGCGCAGTTTCTTGTCCAGCGGACATTTTGAGCTCGAGCCCGGAGCGCCGTTCCATGACAACGGTAAAAACTATCTGGTCAACTCCACCTGCAAGGACACTCCTTACACATTCGGGTCGGTCATACTCAGGAAACGCTGAACACCCTTTGCGTTGCTGCCGGGCCATGACATCTCCGCACCGGCAGCGCGGCGGCTAACGCGCGCAACGAGGAGATACTGATACAAGTTCCAGTTCGGATGCCGCGTCCGCTATCCGGATGAGCATGCGCGCGAAGGCGCGCTCGGTGCCTGCGGGGAACGTTACGCCTAGCCATGTTGTGACTTGGAGGAAAGCGACTGCTCAGGGCTGGCACGCAGGGTGCGCGCTGGCGGCGGGGGCGCTTGCTTCCCACCAGGCCGGGTTCGCGTGAATATCCCGTCTCGTGCGGCGCTTCGATCGATTGGTCGATGCTTGGAATGGCCCGGTGAGAGGGCCGGGCTAGGTAGCCTTGGGGCGCAGGATACGTCCAGTCAGCCTGATGAATGCCCAGGGCAGCAGCCATACATTACCCAGACACATTTCCTTGCTGAGCATCGCCGGGAAGGTCCAGAGACATGCCGCCAGCGATTGCCCCCTGTGATAGCGGCGGTGCTTGAACCACGCCATCTTGAGCAGGCGCATCTTTTTATGCCCCTCGCTCGGGTGTGCCGGCGCCGCCGTGGTGATGAAATCGTGCTCGGCCTGTTCCCAGCGGGCAATGGGGGCGCTGCCCAGTTCCTGCATCACCCTGGCGGGGACGGCAAGGACCTCGATCTCCTGCAGCACCTCCAGCGCCTTGCGCAGGCGCAGTGCCTTGCGCCGTTCCTTGGCCTGCTCCACCATGTATTGCCAGTCGATGCGTCCCTGGGCATGGCGATACAGCATATGTGCATCCACGATCCAGCGCATGGGATGCAACGGGCTCCAGGCATAGCCGTGAATACAGCAATGAAACAGATGATCGGATTCGGAAAGCGTCAGCACCTCCCCGATATCCGTGTTCAGTGGCTGGGCACGCTCCCAGAGGATCTTGTCATCATCGTCTCTGGCGCCCAGATACAGATGCCAGTGCAGATCCAGCTGCCGGTTATCCGCGTTGCGGAAGGTGCAGGCATGAAAGTTGCGGCGACTCCAGCTTTCCAGGGGTTCGTCACTGACCCAACCTGCTTTCCGCAGCGCCGCCATCGCCTGTTCGGCCTGATCGAACGGGACGATGATATCGATATCCGCCATCGTGCGTGTATGGCGATCGGGGTAGCAGAGCTGGCCCAGCGCCATCCCTTTCAATAACAGCGGGGGAACGCCGGCGTCCTGCAGTGCCTTGAACGCCGGTACCGCACACTGCCACAAGGCATCGACGCGATGCGCTGCCGTCTGGTAGGCCTTCCTGAGGGCCGCCATATCCTCCTGCTCCGAATAGCCGGCGGCCAGCAGATTATGGTAGACGAGCGGTAGTAATCTCCCCTGGGCAACATTCAGATCGGACAGGGCATGGCGCTCGCGCCACTTGATCCATTGATCCCGTGCCGCTTGCGGATCCAGCATGCATGCGCTGAGAACCATCATTTCGTCGTGTGTCGGCAAAAAGCCGCCGTGTTCAAACGTCATTGCCGTTATCCCAATAGTCAGGCACCCGGTAGTGATAACCCCTGATCACATCCCACGCGATCGCGCCTACCGCAACAATTTTCCATCTAAGACGGCGCAGGGCGGCGGGTGGGTCGAACCAGCTCCTGCGATCCGCTGCCAGGCGCTGCGCTTCCAGTTGGGTCACGGTGAGCCCGGTGCGCGCAGCTGCATGATCGGCCTGCCAGACTTTCTGCATGCAGACACCTGGCAGCAGCTGATACACGTGATTGTCTTTCGGGAATCGGAACATGAAGCCATCCGCGGAATCCACCCGCATGAGGTATGCCGCAAGCAGGGCGCGTGCGCGCGTCTGCGTGACGACATATGCACCGCTGCCGTACTGGAACGAGCGCAGTCGATACAGGCCGTGGCCGTCTACCGATGCTTCCCGCGGACCCAGCACGACCCGCATGGGCGACGCTTCCAGGCGCACGATGCAATCGTCACTGGGAAGCCAGCCTGCATCCTGCACCAATGACACGACGGCCGGGGCCAGCAGCACATCGTCTTCCAGGACCACGGCAGCCGCGTGTTTGCCTGCTGCAATCAGCCGCCAGATGCGGACATGACTCTCCAGGCAACCGATCTCGCCGGGCGTCAGCTGCCGCAGGCGGGCGCGACGGTTCAGCTCGGCGCGCGCTTCCGGAGACAGTTTGCTGCCGTCAACCCCGGCAATCCGCTGCCATGCGATGCCCAGTGTGCCGAGTGTCTGTTCCATCTCGGCGCGGCGTGCCGCGTCGGCATCCAGATTGATGACGAACACGGGCAGTTGTGCAACTTCGGACGCATGCATTGGCGATGGGGCGGGTTTGCTGTGTTGCAACCGTGGATAACTTTATGAGTATTATGAAAAATTCTACCGAATTAACTTACCATCGCCAAGCGGCGTCACGCAAGTGTCAGCCAGACGCTGGCAGCGGCCACGATATCCTGTCCCCATGGGGTCTGCCAGTGCCTCGGCACCGCCGGAGAAATGAGCCGAAGGCACTGACAGCGTGGGCATTATTGTCGAGCCCACGGCCGTCATGCACTTATCCAGCCAGGTAATGCGCCGCTGCGGGCGAGCACCCGCGGCGAACCTTGCGTAGTCAGCATCTTCGCGCGCGGGTCATCGACTGGCCAGGCCGCCGGCCCTCGCGTTAGCACTCGGCCGCTGCGCATACCCGAACCGGGCGCGGTGAGGGCGCCTGCCTGCACGATGGCGGCTCGCAAGGCTGCGAGCATTGTGTCGGATTTCTTTGCGATTTGCTTTGTCTGTCGCGGCAGCAGCGGTAATCCATTCCACCCCTGTCACAACCCGGTGCTATGGTTAAACCTGTGCAAGCCGTACACCTGAATTCTGGCCGGCGGGAACTGGCATGGAGGAGCAAAATGAATAATCACAAACCCGTGAGTAACGCCCCATTCAAGACAACAATCCTGAGCGTTGCCGTCTCGCTGGCACTGGGGACTGCCGCCGTCACGACCGCTGCTTCCGTGCAGGCGGCAGTGCTCTCCGCCACGTGGACGGGCCTGCATACCCTGCTGGATCCCAATGGCTTCGCCTTGGCAAACGTGAGCCTGCCCTATTATTACGATCCCACCTGGGGGTATGGATTTCGAACCCAGGTCACCGGCACGATGTTGTACGACACCGCAACGGGTAACGGGATCATGAGTATCGCGCCCTTCCAGTGGGGCGCCGGCGATCCGTTAACACCCATGATCTTTCATACCATGTCGCTGCAGCGGATCGGCGATGGCAATGGAGGGGCCGGACCACTGCTCGATGTCAACACGCTGTGGGACTGGAACGGTAACAGCAATACCGCTGCGGAACTGATCCTGGATGCCTCCGGCTTCTTCGCTGCGATTGCGGGAGGCGCCAGTATCGGACAGCTCATCGACCAGGGCAGCGTGGCCGCGAGCGGCGCCCTGCCTGCCTCCAACGAGATCCGCAAGGGGGTGTTCCCGATCGGTTCCGTACCCATCGCAACCACGACCTATGACAGCGCGTTTCCCCTGACCGGTGATGCCGTCGGTGGTGTCCCGATGAGTGGCGGCGTCTTCCCGCAGTTCAACCACAATCTCGATATCACGTCGCTGACCATCGTGGACGTCACAGAGCTGCCGCTGCCCGCAGCCGCGTGGCTGTTCGGTTCGGGTTTACTGGCGCTGGCCGGGACGGCCAGGCGCAAAAAATGCGCCACGGTCGCGGCCGCGTGGAATCATGAGATAGGTACTAGCACCTAATCTCATTAGAACCTATCTCAAAATTGGAAGATCCTGCGGCGGCCATGTTTTTCGTCATTCCGGCGCAGGCCGGAATCCAGTATTTCGGGGTTTTCTGGATGCCCGCCTGCGCGGGCATGACGATGTAAGAATATACTTGTACCAATTTTGAGATAGGTTCTAATCACGCGCTAACCGCGTTGCTGACAGAGATCCGGTCCTGGCCGCTTCCGGCTTCCTGCCACGCGCGGCGAAGGACAAGGGTGTTTGAGTGTCGCGAAGCACAGGGAAGTGCTAGAGCGAACACGGGTGCATCCCTGCGCGGCGGCCGCTTCCGGCTTCCTGCCACGGAAATCGGCCGCTTGCGATCAGCGCCCGGCGGTCATAGCGGCTGACGCTGTTGCGTGTCGACGTCCGACGCGAGGTAAACACGGCAATGGCGCTAGCGCGTCAGCTGCATCCGGGTCGGCCCGGACCACAGCGCCGGTCTACCCGGATGGGGTCAATGCCGGATGGTGTCCTTGCGGTAGCCGGGATACCTGCGCTGGCCGGACTGCGTTTGCCGGCTGAAATCCAGGTGGCTCATCACGGCCACCAGCAGGCTCATGCCCGCCGGTATCAACGCCAGTATGGTGTAGTACGAAGCCAGCAGGAATAACAGGCCGAATAGATAGAATAGTGGTGCCATACGTCTTCTCCCCCGAGATCGCTCTCAGCTGTCGCCCAGATCCCCCCTGGTGCGCAGTGAATGTGTATTTCTGATTATTATCAATTCACCTCAGAACATACCCCAGGCTCGGCCGCGCAAGTAATAGAAATCTCATCAATTCAAGGTAGAAAAATGGTAAATTCCGCCGTTCTGCCAGGGATCGGCGCCAGGCCGGCAGGATCCCGGGACTTCCGCGGGCGCCGCGCCCGCTGTCCCGCGCGCCTGCGGAGGCACCCGATCGGGCCGCGTGTGGCGATCCCCGCTGTGGTCACCGCCATGCATACGGCCGTCCCCCGGCGTCTGCGCCATGTGCCGGGACGAAGCGCTTGCTGCCCGGGGGAGACGGGCGGTCATCTGCGGGGTACCCCGACGCAGGCAGGGTTCGCAGACCTGGTCGCGGCGCGGCGGCAGCGCCAAGCAGCGGCAAGTGCACAACTGACCACGATGGGAGCAGCCAGATGCCGGATGGTTGGTGTAGTATGGATTTTCATAACGACAGCGCCACGGGGCGCAGGTGACGCAATCGGCCGCCTGCCGCTGCCCGGGTAGATAACGACAAGGCACCATGAACCGATCTCGGCATTCCGCGCGAGCCGCATTACGGACGCATTCCCCTGGTGAGCGCGCGCTGCCCCTTGCCGGCAACCTGAACCGCCACGGCCGGCCCGATTGATGCGTATCGCGCTCATCCAGGACGATATCTTCCTGCCGTCATTCGGCGGCGGCACCAAGGCCAACCGCTGCCTGCTCGAGGGGCTGGCGCAGCATGGCCACGAATGCCATGCCTTCGCGCGGGCCCTGACCCGTTCCAGCGACGGTCCGCGGACGGTGGCGGAGTTCGCCGCGGAGATGGCGGGGCGTGGCACCGCCTTCCGGGAGCGCGAGCCCGGGGTGTTCGCCTACCGCAACGCCGGGGTCGAGGTCGAGGCGCTCGACCTGGCCGATGCGGATGCGCAGCGCGACTACCTGGCGCGGCGGTTGCGGGTACTGGACCCGGACTGGATCTTCGTGACCGATGACAAGCGGCGCATCATGCTGCAGGCGGCCATGGCCGCCGCCCCGACGCGCGTGATCCTGTTGCTGCAGACGATCATCCAGCTGCCATTCGGGCCGCTGGCGGTCGAGCGCAACGCGGATTATGCGCGGCTGGTCGGAGCGACGCGCGCGATCATCGTGATCAGCCGCTTCATGCAGGACTATATCCGCGTGCATGGCGGGCTGGACGCCACGCTGCTGCCGTTGCCGGTCTACGGACCGGGGCCGTTTCCCGACCTCGGCAGCTTCGAGCACGGTTACGTGACGATGATCAATCCCTGCGCGCTCAAGGGCGTGAGTATCTTCATGGGGCTGGCGCGGGCCTTGCCCGACATCCCGTTCGCGGCCGTGCCGACCTGGGGGGCGGATGCGGCACTGCTCGAACAGTTGCGTGAATTACCCAATGTCACGCTGCTGGCGCCCTCGAACGACATCGAGGATATCCTGGGACGGACCCGCGTCTTGCTGGCACCCTCGTTGTGGCCGGAGACGTTCGGCTACGTGGTGCCCGAGGCGATGCTGCGAGGCATCCCGGTGCTGGCCAGCAACGTGGGCGGACTTCCGGAGGCGAAACTGGGTGTCGACTATGTCCTGCCGGTGGTCCCGGGTCAGTTCCGCCCGGACGGCTTTGTCGCCCCGCCGCAGGACCTGGCGCCGTGGGAGCAGGCGCTGCGCGGTTTGCTGGCGGATGCGGACACCTACCGGCGGTGTGCGCGGGAGTCACGGCAGGCGGCGCAGGCGTTTGTCTCGACCGTGTCGGTGACGCCGTTCGAAACCCTGCTGGACCGGCTCGCGGAGGTGCGCTGAAGCAACCGCAGGCAGCACGCACTGCTGCCGGCGCAACCGCTGCCGCCAGGAATACCAAGACGATGGAAGAGAACAGCACCAGGCCGAAAATCCACCCGGAGTTCCAGCGCTACATCGACCAGCAGCCGTACTCGGTTGTGCTGGACGGGCTGCGATTCACCATCGACAAGGACGTGTTCCCGCCCGATATGGGCCAGTGCTCGCTCAACCTGGCCAGGATCGCGCAGGCATACCCGGCACGGACCGCGCTCGACATGGGGTGCGGTTCCGGCTATCTCGCGCTGGCCATGAAGCGCAGCGGGATACCCGAGGTGTGGGCCGCGGACATCCATGCCCCGGCCATCGAGTGCGCGCGCCGCAATGTCGCGCTCAATGCCGCGCTCGGGCCCGTGCACGTGGTGCACAGCGACCTGTTCGAGCAGATCCCGGCGGCGGTGAAATTCGACCTGGTGGTATTCAATCAACCGTTCGGGCCCGGGCAGGGCGATACGGTCTGCGGTTGCGGGCCGGACGGCGGATACCGCATCACCGAGCGCTTCCTGCATCAGGCGCGCGACCGGGTGAACCCGGATGCCGCGCTCATCATGGCGTTCTCCGACCGTGAGCCGGTCGAACACAGCCCGGACCGGGTGGCGAGCGCGCTCGGGTACCCGGTGCGGACGATATTCCACGCCTACTACGGCAATGCGAACAACTACATCTTCGAGATCCGGCTGCCCCAGCGGCCTGCCTCAGCCGGCTGACGGCGCCCGGTGCCGCTGCAACAGCCTGACCTCGATCCAGCTCCAGACAAAGGCGGCGCTGCTGTAGAGGTAGTAGAGCTGGTGAAACAGCACGGCCCGCAGCGCGAACAGCGCGCCCTTGCGCCGCCGGAAAAAACCGAACAGCGGCCGGTTAGCAGCGGCCAGGGCCAGGCCCGCGACGGGCACAGTCCACCACGACAGCAGGTTTGCGGCGGCCGCTCCCAGCAGGATGAGCGCCAGTCCCGCGATGCCGGCGCGCACGCGTTCGTCCAGGGCTACGTTCAGATCGTCACGCGCGCCCGTGCGCGTCAGCAGCAGGCGCGACCAGGGCAGGGCGCGGCAGCAGATCTCCGTGCGCAGCAGTTGCAGCAGGTGCCACGCCTTGAGGTGGGTGCCTTGCAGTTGCGGCAGTAGCAGGATACGTCCCCCGGCGTCGCGCAGGCGGTAGCCGAGCTCGATGTCTTCCACACAGCGCATGGCGGCGTTGAAGCCGCCCACGGCCGCGAAGGCGCTGCTGCGCACCGCGCCGATACCCGACCAGAAGGTCGAGGCCTCGCGCGGCGCGCGGTTGTGATAGTAGTGGTGTACGAGGTTCTTGTACTGTGACAGGAAATTCTGTGCCGGGGGATGGTCATCGTAGGCGCCGAAGACCGCGACGACGCCGGGATCCGTGAAGCCCGCGGCGAGCTGTTGCGGGGCGTTGCGGTCGACCGCGATATCCGCATCGACGAACCAGAAGATGGTCCCGGTCGCGCGGGCGGCGGCGCAGTTGCGTGCCGCGGCGGGGCCGAGCTGGCCGCCGGACGGGATGACCTCTGCACCCAGATCCGCTGCGAGCCTGGCCGTGGTGTCGGTCGAGCCATCGTCGACCACCAAGAGTTCGTGGATTTCCCGCGTGTGCAGCATTGCCAGCAGTGGCGGCAGGCTCCGCCGGAGATAGTCGGCCGCATTGTACACCGGCATGATCGCGCTGATCGTCGGCGCGGCTGGCGCGTCAGTCTCCCCGGGCCGTAGTGTCGGTTCCGCCATGCAGAGGTTCGGGGCGCTGTCAGTCAGCGGGGCTAGCGGGCATCCGACCCCGTGCGCTGGTGCGCCGTGGCGCTATTCCCGTAGCTGTCGCGTGCCGGTTCCTCGCCGCTCTTGATTTCGTGGTAGTTGCGCTCGGTGTTCACGGCCAGGTGATCGACCTTGTGGCCCAGCAGCCGCTGGCCGAGCAGCAGGCCCATTTCGATGGAATGGTCGGAGTTGTTGTAGCGGAAGGTCCCGCCGCGCCCCACGATATGGACACCGGTGAAGCGCTTGAGGTAGGCATTGATGGTCGCGATCTTGTCCGCGTACTCCAGGTCGTAGATGGGGTAGGTCTCGCGCGTGCGGATGATGTTGGCGCCCTCGACCTCGTCGTCGTTGATGAATTTCAGCTTGTCGACCAGATCCCGCACGCAGCGTTCCTGGATCTCGTCGTCGCTCATGTTCCAGATGCCGTCGCCCTTGCTGCAGAAGCACTCGAGCACCAGCGAGGTGTGGTCATCGTCGGGGACCATGTCGCGACTCCAGTTCTTGGGTTCGTGCATGCGGCCGAACAGGATGTCCGCATCCTGGATGTAGAGCCAAGTGTCCCGGGAGACCTGCCGGCGGCGCAGCTTCAGGTTGACCGTGATGAGATCGCGGAACTCCAGACTGCCGGCGACCGCCGCGACATGCTGGTTGCATTCCGGCTCCAGGATGCGCGCCAGCACGCCCAGCGGGATGGTCGAGACCACATCCGTGCCGCGGATGCTGTGCTCGCCGTCGTCCCGGCGATAGCGGACTTCCACATCATTGGGCCCGTGATAGATGACCCGGGTGACGGTACTCTGCAGGTGGATCTCGCCACCCCGTGCCGTGATGTCCTCGGCCATGCGTTCGGGTACCCGCATGTAGCCATAGCGCGGATACATGAACTCGTCGATCAGGCTGGTCAACTGCTCCTTGTTGCCGACCAGCGCCTCGCGCACGACCGACCAGATCGACAGGCCCTTGCTGCGCTGCGATACCCAGTCCGAGGAGAGTTCCTCGCAGGGGCGGCCCCAGACCTTTTCGGTGTACTGGCGGAAGAACATCTCGTAGAGCTTGCTGCCGAACTGGGCGCAATAGGCCTGCTGCATGTTCACCACGGGTTTGGGCAGCACGGCCTGCTGGAACACCGCCCAGAGGAAGGCGAAGCCCGCATGCAGTATCGTCAGCGGGCCGGTCTTGCGCAGCAGGTCGCCGAAGCGGATCGGGTAGAAGAAATACTTGCCGTCGTAATAGATTCTGCTGATCCGCTCGACGTCCACCAGCTCGCCTTCCAGCAGACGCCGGAACCAGTCGTTGAGGGCCTCGTTCTTGGTGAACCAGCGATGACCGCCGAGATCGAAGCGGTAGCCGTCGACATGCACGGTGCGGCACAGGCCGCCGACGAAGTCGTTGCGCTCGAGCACGGTGACGCGTCCGCCGTGGGCGGACACCTCGTGACCCGTGGCCAGTCCGGCAGGCCCGGCACCCAGTATGATGACATGCTTGTTATTATCGCTCATCACGCCATCTCCGGTGCCGGATGTGAATGATGCTGTTGTAGATCCCGCTCCACAGCTGGCAGAGCAGGTAGACGACCAGGAACAGCTGGGCGGCCCCGATCAGGCTGCCCGTGAAACTCACCGAGTAACCGGCCAGGTAGTGTTCCAGCAGCCGGGCGTGGATGCTTTCCTCCGCCGTGCCGCGCAGCACCAGCCAGCTGGTCGTCAGGATCAGCGAGCCGGCTGTCACGCTGCCGAGCGCGAGCCCGAGCGCGTTGCCGCCGATGGGCACGATCAGGTGCTGTGTCGATTCATTCGCATTCTCCTGGGCCAGGAAGGAGCGGACATGCTCGCGCAGGTTGCGCGCGTAGATGCGATAGAGCGCCGCACCGCAGAGCGCGCCGATCACGCCGCCCCACAGCAGCCCGATCCAGGCTCCGGTCGGACTGACCTCGTAGCCCGGCAGGAACACGCCCAGCAGGTTGAGATAGTGACCGGGATCGGGCAGCCCGCGCCGGAGCGAGAGCAGGGTGATGAAAAACAGGCTCGCGGCCCCGAGCACACCCATCACCAGGCCGGTGAGGAGGGTGTTGAAACGCACGACGGTCTTCAGCAGACGCTCGTCGATCTCGGTGTCGGGTGCCACCTGCTGCCTGGTATTGATCTGGTAGACGTTGTTGCTCATGGCATTCCGGAGGGCTCAATCCACCATCATCCTCAGCCAGGAGGCGCGAATGACCATGGCGGTCATGTAGAGATAGTGCGTGACATTCCACATGCCGGCGACCACCGCACCGGCGAGCGCGCCGAGCAGCAGGCCGTAGCCCGCGCCCAGGCCCGCGCCGGCCCAGGTGACGCTGTATCCCGGCAGGTAGATGCCCAGGATCTGCAGATGCGGCTCGACCTGGCTGCCTGCCGCCGACCCCTTGACCAGCAGCACCGCGGTCACCAGGAACAGCAGCAGCGCGATCACGCTGCCCGTGGCGACGGCCATGGCCAGCACATCGATCCTGCAAAAGGCGATTTTAAGTAATGCCCTGTCTGCCCTGGTTATTCTATTCATTGTTTATTGTGATTCTCGCGCCGGCGGCCCCCCGCACGGCAATCTGGATAGATAATAGCACAACAGGCGGGGGCGCCTCATACGCCATTGGTACAGTATCGCGCTCGCGGGCGCCCGGCATCCCCCTGGCAGCCTCGGCTGCACGGCGGTCGTGCGCGCGCGGGTAGGGGGCAGCTGCTAGGGCGCCGCCCCGCCGCTGCGCTCCTGCAGCAGGCGGTCGAAGTAGCTGATCGTGTTCACCAGGCCTTCCTCGAGCCGGATCCGCGGCTCCCAGTCCAGCAGGCGCCTGGCCAGGCCGATGTCCGGACAACGCTGCCGCGGGTCGTCTCCCGGCAACGGGTGGAAGACCAGCTCCGAGCGCGAGCCGGTCATGTCGATGATCTTCTCGGCCAGTTGCCGGATGGTGAATTCCCCGGGATTGCCCATGTTCACCGGTCCGGTGACGTCGTCGGGCGTCTCCATCATCCTGACCAGGCCGTCGATCATGTCGTCCACGTAGCAGAACGAGCGCGTCTGGCTGCCGTCCCCGTACAGGGTGATGGGCTGGTTCTGCAGGGCCTGGACGATGAAATTCGACACGACCCGGCCGTCGTGCATCTGCATGTAGGGTCCGTAGGTGTTGAAGATCCGCACGACCTTGATGCACAGCCGGTGCTGGCGGAAGTAATCGAAGAACAGGGTTTCGGCGCAGCGCTTGCCCTCGTCGTAGCAGGAACGTACGCCGATCTGGTTGACGTTGCCCCAGTAGTCCTCCGGCTGCGGATGGATCTCGGGATCGCCGTAGACCTCGCTGGTGGAGGCCTGCAGTATCCGGGCATGGATGCGCTTGGCCAGGCCGAGCATGTTGATCGCGCCGTGCACGCTGGTCTTCGTGGTCTGCACCGGATCGTGCTGGTAGTGAATCGGGCTGGCAGGGCAGGCGAGGTTGTAGATTTCATCCACCTCGATATAGAGCGGAAAACAGACGTCGTGCCGGATGACCTCGAAATAGGGATTGTCCAGCAGTTCGACGATATTGCGCTTCGTGCCGGTGAAGAAGTTGTCCGCGCAGATGACCTCGTGACCCTGGCCGAGCAGGTGCCGGCACAGATGCCGTCCCAGGAACCCGGCGCCACCCGTGACCAGGATGCGCTTCATGGCCGGGTGCCCGTCCCGGGCAACGCCACGACGCCCAGGCGCTGCACGTGGCGGGGTGGCAGGCTACGGTCATGCGACCGGCGGTGCGGCGTGATACGTTCACCGTGTCGGTGCGGGTGTGGGGTGACTTCATCCATGGTCTGTGGCATCCGGCGGTGCCGGCCGGCGCCGCGCTGGCGGGGCTGCGGTCTGACCGGACCGTCATTGTCAGTGTTTACAGACAGGCTATCCAAACGCCCCGTGCTTGGCAACCGCTGCCGCTGACAGGCGCGGATGTTCATGCCGGCCCGGACGCGCCGGACCAGCGCGCGCGGAACGCGGCCCGCTCCGCGGCGGAATAGAAATGCCGGGCATAGCGGGATTCGTACATCTGTTCGAGCAGTGCCGCAGGCAGCCGGACGCGGTCCCGGAATTGCGCATATTGCGCGGCATAACTCTTCTGGCTGGCGACATTGCTGCGCACCAGTTCGAAATTGTCGAGCCCGAGGAAGTCCCCTATGGCTTGTGCCTTCACCCGGTCATCGAGCTCCACGCGCAGCACCAGCAGGCTGATCCGGTCGCGGTTGATGACCGTGTAGCCCTGCTCCACGGGGAACGGGTGCTCGAACACGTCGATGCCGAAGTGGGTCTTGACCTCGGCGTCCAGCCAGGTCAGCGGCCGCGAGTGCGTGTACTGCGCGATGAAGACGTCGATCAGCGCGTCGATGCTGCAGTCCGCGTGCGCGAGGTCCGTCCCGAGGTACTGGTCGATGATCTGGAAGAACATCGAGACATTGTTGGCGACCGGCTCGCGCACCAGGGTGATCACCCGCAGCGGGTAGCGCGAACGCACCCAGGTCCGGTAGATCTGTTCCGCGTAGCAGCGCTCCCGAAAGCGCCAGCCCAGCCGCTTGCGCAGCGGAAATTGCTGGAAGACACGGCGGTCATGCTCGATCTCCCGCAGCAAGGCCTGGCGGTACTGCGGCTCGACGGGGGTCCGCTCCGGATCGCGAGTCCTGATCGGAAAGTACTCGTGGCTCATCAGCACCGGCCGCAGTCCCGGGTGCTGGCGGCGAAACAGCGAATTACGGATGGAGGACGAGCCTACCTTGCCCATCTGGTAGATGAGCACGGGATGCCGCCAGTTGAACCAGGGCGCGACCGTGACCGCGAAATACTCGTAGACGCGGCGGTCGAGCCACCGTCTGTTCAGGTGCACGGGTCAGATCAGCTCCAGGCCGGGCGCTTCGTAGATGAAATCCGGGCCGAGGTTGGCGTTGTACGCGCCCACCGCATAATGCACCAGGAAATCCCCCGGCCGGACCTCGACGAACGGCCCGTCGTAGAGAATGTCGTTTTCCCGGCAGGTGGCGCCGAATATCACGGTCGGCGCTGCGGGACCGCGGCGCTGCTGCAGGTCCTCCGTCCAGGCGCGGATGACCTGCGGCGAGTAGTGGGTCAGCGGCACCATCGAGATGCTGCCGTTGCAGTTGATCTCCTGCCGGTCGTTGCGCCGCTTCACGTGCACGACGCGGGTCACGAGCACGATGCCGTCGGCACTCAGGTAGCGGCCGGGCTCGAGTATCAGTGCAGGGCGCGGCTGCGCAGCCGGGAAATGCTGGCCCAGGGCCGCCGTGATGGCCTGGACGTAGGCCCCGATCTCCTGCGGTTCCCACTGTTCCCGGCTCTTCGGCTTCGGCGTGTGGGCGGGATAGCCGCCGCCGAGATCGATGTACCTGAGTGCCGTTCCGCCCGCATCCAGGTGGCGCTGCGCGAATTCACCCAGCCGCCCGGCGGCCACGCTGTAGATGCCGGGATCGTCGGTATCGCCGTAGAGGTTGGTGTGCAGGGCGACGAGCTGCAGCCCGGGCGCGCGCCGGAGCTTTTCCACGGCTGCCAGCGCCTCGCCGTTTTCCAGCGAAAAGCCGAACCGGCTGTGCCCGAGCCTGGGCAGGGTGCTGGCAACGCGCAGGCCGACCGCGACCGGCGCGGCAAACGCAGTGCCCATGGCCACGACCCGGTCGAGTTCATCATGGTCGTTGAGGTTGACGAGCGCGCCCTCGGCGAAGGCGGTGCGCAGGTCGGCATCGGTCTTGTAGGGACCGTTGAAGATGATCGAATGCCCCGGGTATCCGAGGGCGCGGGCGAGCCGGTATTCGCGTCCCGAGACCACTTCCGCCCAGGCGCCTGCCCGCTGCAGGATGCCGGTACCGGCCAGCTGGTAGTTGGTCTTGAACGAGAAGCCGATGACGTGTGCCGGCCAGTTGCCGGTGAGGCTGGCGTCCATGGCGCGGTAGCGGTCGGCCACGATGTCACTGTCACACAGGAAAACCGGTGTGCCGGTGCGTGCCAGCACGGCCTGTACCGCCGCGCGCTTGCGCGCGAGGTCGGGATAGTATTGCAGATCGCTGTGCGGGAGCTGTTCCGCTGAGACTGTGTTCACGTGGGCAGGACGGCCTTGTTATGGGTACGGGTCAGCCTCTCGATGTCCGGCCCGGGGCCGGTAGCCGGTGACGGGGCACCGCCTCGATGCGCTGATTGTTCTATGTAATTTCCTCCGGTGCACAATGTCAACAGGCGTACCGGCGGCAGCGTAGGCGCGCCGGCCACGCGCAACGCTCAAGCATGAGCATATGGGAATATGTTCATATGTTGCTGTAATGGGGTGCGGCGGCGGTCGACGCGAGCTCAGGCGCTCGCGGCATGGCCGGGCAAGGTGGTCGAGCCTTGCGCTTGACCGCTGCAATTGTCGCGTTTGCAACGGTTATGCTAGCATCGATCATTGGCTGAAAATAACCTTCAAACCATAGCGTTCAGCCTGTAAACCATAACAAGCGAGCACGGATCATGCAGACGCAAACCGCCACCCAGCACGATATCATCGACCCCTTTGTCCGGCATCGCGGACCGGTGACCTGTGTCGCCGGCATCCCCGGGCGTAATGCCGCCGTTACCTCCGCCTACGATGGCGCCGTCGGCTATGCCGACCTCGCGGCCGGCACCCTGGAACTGATGGGTTACCATGACCATCTCGCCAACAAGATCACCGTGAACCAGGCCGGCACCAAGGCCGCGTCCTGTTCCTCCGATTACACGATCTACATCTGGGATCTCGCCACGCGGCAGATCGAGCGGATCCTGAAGGGTCACAGTGACGATGTCGAGGATTTCGTCTTCGTCGATGACGCGCGCGGCGTGTCGGTATCGCGCGACTGGCGGATCATCGTCTGGAACCTGCGCACGGGCGCCGTCATCCATATCATCGAGGGGCACGACAAGGACGTGCTGTCGGTGGCCGTCGACAACGGCCTCATCTACACCTCGGGCGACGACATGACGCTGCGGGTCTGGGACCTCGAAACCGGCAGGCCGATGCGCATGTGGGGCCCGTTCGAGGACGAGACGGACAGCTGCGCGATCGACCCCCGGCATGGCCGTGCCATCCTCGGCTGCGATGATGGCGTGGTGCGGGTGTTCAATATCGAAACCGGTGCGCCGGTCGCCGAGATCCCTGCGCATGCCTCGGGCATCAAGCGCGTCACGGTATCACCGACCACCGGCGACATCCTGTCGGCGGCATACGATCAGCGCATCCTGATCTGGGATGCGAACGACATGAGCCTGAAGCTGGAACTGGAATTCCGGCCCTCGATCTGGGAACGGTCGTTCAACTGGACGGCGGATGGTACACGCATCCTTGCCGGTACCTTCGACGGCACGGTGCTGGTCTGGGATGCCGCCAGCGGCAAGTGCCAGGGCGAGACCGGGGAGCGGGGCGAGGGCAACGCCTGCTTCAACGATGTCAGCGGCACCCGCGCCGGCGACATCCTGACCGTGAGCGACGACGGCTTGCTGCGGCTGGGCCGGCTCACGCCGGGAGAGGCCAGGTGGGTGGCGGAAATCGAGCCGCGCTCCGGCCGCATCCTCGCCAATGCGATCACCATCGATGCGGAATACGGCATGGCGGTGAGCGGCGCCCACAACCAGATCCTGCACCTGTTCGACTTCGACGGCAGGACCCTCGCGAATGAGATCGAGGTGCCGCTCGGGGAAGGGCCCATCAACTGCGTGCGCATCGCCCATCATGCCGGTCACGAGCGGGAGTGTTTCGTTGCCTGTTACAGCGGCGCCATCGTGCGGGTCAGCCGGGACGGCAGGATCCTGGGCAAGTTCGCCGGCAACGACGGCGCGGTCAAGGCCTTGCGCCTGCACCCGACCCGGCGCATCGGTGTCAGTTGCAGTGCCGACAACACCCTGCATTCGTGGGACTTCGACGGCAACCGCCTGCATACCTTCCTCGGGCATATGGCGATTGTCGACGATGTCGATATCGACCCCAGCGGCAGCATGATCGCCAGCGTGTCGCGCGATTTCACGATGAAGGTCTATCGCCTCGACGACGGCAGCATGGTGGGCTCCTACTCGCTCGGCCGGCGTTCGCCGAAGGCGGTGTGCTTCGTGGACCCGGAAACGGTCATCGTGACCAACTACTGGGGCTCGCTGCTGCGCTTCGAGATCGGCAGCGGCGCAAGCCTGGTACAGCACATCGCCAAGAACGGTATCAGCGCGCTGGCGCGCTGCGGCGAGCATCTGGTGGCATCATCCTACGATGGTGCGCTGTATCTCGTGGACCCGACGACGCTCGAGCCGGTGAACACGTTGCGCAGCATGACCCAGCGCCTCATGCCGAGCGCCCTGATCTGAGCCGGAGCCGGGCGCAGGTGATGCGACGGGGCACTGCGTTGGTCCATGTCTCAGTTGACGCGGTTCATCATACTGGCTGCACCCCGTACGGGTAGCAACCTGCTGTGCACGCTGCTCAATTCCCACCCGGATGTGCTGTGTCACCATGAACTGTTCAACCCGCGCGGGATCTATTACGCGCTCGACCATCGTGACGGTTCGCTGGATTTCGGCAGCCTGGAGACGCGCGACCGGGAACCGGACGCGTTCCTGCAGCGCGTGTGGACACACCCCTTGGGCGCAGCCTGCGTGGGGTTCAAGATGACGCGGGGCCAGGATGCCGCCATCATGCAGGAGATGACCGGTGACAGCGGCGTCCTGAAGATAGTCCTGCACCGCAGGAACCGGCTCAAGACCTACGTCTCCGAGCAGCTTGCGCGGCGCTCGGATACCTGGGAGGTCTATGCGCCGGAGCAACGCGCGACCGGGGTGCCGCGGCTGCAGATCGATGCGGATGCGTTCCGTGCCCATGTGGCGGACAACGACCGCTTCTACCGCGACCTCAGGCACGTCCTGACGTCCGGGCGGCAACCCTGGATCGAAACCGCCTACGAGGCGCTGTTCTCCGCAGCCGAGCAGCGCCGCCTGCTGGAGTTCCTGGGCGTCGAGGCGAGCGGGGCGGCGCTGGTCGAGGCCAGCATCAAACAAAATGACAGCGATCTGCGCAGCCATATCGCGAATTTCGAGGAACTGGAGTCGGCGCTGGCCGGCAGCGAATACCTGGCACAGCTGCACGACCGCAGGCACTAGCCGTCGGTCCGGTTGCGACCTGGAGAGATAACACGGGAAACCCTATGTCTGTGACTACACTGCTCAACAAGAATTTCATCACCGCGATGCTGACGGCCGACGATCCCTGGTGTTCTAGCCACGGTTCGGACGACGGCGCCGAGGATCTCAGCGCCGGCATGCTCTACTACGCGCTCGCCTATGCCACTCGGGCACGGACCTGTGTCTGCCTCGGTTCCGGCGGCGGCTTCGTGCCGCGACTCATGCGCCAGGCGCAGCGCGACCTGGACATCCCGGGATCGCGCACCTATCTGGTGGACGGGGCGCAACAGGTTTCCAGCGAGCGCAAGGCCGTATGGGGCTCGCCCTACTGGCTCGAGGAGAACTCGACCTTCCGCAGGAACTACCCCGAGATCGAGCTCGTGCTGAAGCTGACCGAGAATGCCTTCAACGAGGTCTTCGTGCCCGGGGACATCCGCATCGACTACCTGCACATCGACGCGGACCATCATTACGACGGCGCCAAGCGCGACTGGGACCTGTACCGCACCCTGGTGCCGGACAACGGCGTGATCACGCTGCACGACACGACCAACTACCGCGATCCCTGCGGCGTGCCGCAGCTGGTGGACGAGATCCGGGCCAGCGGCGAATACGACATCGTCAACTTCCCACTCGCCTATGGCACGGCCATCGCACGCAAGATCCTCAGCGTCGAGCAAAACATCGCGGCATCGAAGGCGAGCCGCACCACCGCCCCGGGCCCGGCGCGCAAGCAGCGCGCCTGATTCCGGGCACGTGTGCACGGGCGTGTCCCGGTCCGGCCCCGCGCGACCCGTTGACGGCGCGGCACTGGCGTGAGCGGCGCCGCGCAACCGCTCGGCGCGTTGCTCGCGGCGCAGCGTATCCTGGTGCTCGGCCCCTGCGGATCGGGCAAGACGCGTCTGACCCGGGAGCTCAGCGCTATCCTCGGGCTGCCCGCGGTACATCTTGACGCCCGTTTCTGGCATCCCGGCTGGATCCCGACTCCGCAACCGGAATGGCGCCGGACGGTCGCTGCGCTGGTCCGCGAACCGCGCTGGATCATGGACGGGACCTACGAATCCACCCTCGATCTGCGGCTGCCGGCGGCCGAGGCCCTTGTCATGCTCGACCGGCCACGCTGGTCCTGCCTGTGGGGGGTGCTGCGCAGGAGCCTGGTCTACCGGAACCGGCCGCGGCCCGACGCCCCGGCCGGACAACCCATCGACCGCGCCTATCTGCGCTACATCTGGCGCTACCCGGCGCAGACGGAAACGCTGGTGCGCGCGCTGATCGCGAGGCATGCGCCGCGCATGCCCATCGTGCAGCTCGCCGATCGCGCGGGTGTCGAGCAGCTGCTGGCCGGACTGCGCACGCACAGGCGCGTTCGCCCGGCCTGACGCCGCCGTAGCTGACAGCGCAGGCCGGTCGCGGCCCGTACCGCCGGCGGCGCCGCGCCGGGTCTAGAAAATCAGATGGGCGGCCGCCAGACAGCGCTGCTTCAGGTCCGTGTCGTCGAGCCGGGACAGCAGGCTGTAGAAACTCCAGGGATACTTGAAGACATGTCCCAGCGAGGACAGGACGTTCCTGCGCTGCGCCCAATAGGCGTGATCCAGCGGCGTGAGCGTGGCGGGCGGATGGTCGGGGATGCGCCGGTCCGTCGGGCGGGGTCCGCGCCGCAGGGTGTGGATGTACATGCGATAGGCGCGGTGCGCCGTGGCGGCGAGGTCCGGGTAACCGAGCCGGGACAGTTCGCAGACGGCGTGACCGACGGTCAGCAGGTGCCCGGGCCAGCCGTTGCCGTAACCGCTGTAGCTTGCCAGTGCGCTCAGGAATTCGGCGCAGATGAACCGGATCAGCGCGGGTTCGTCGCTGACATCGGGGATCCCGTCGGCTGCCAGCGGGACGTTCTGCGTCGTGTCGAAGCTGTCGATCAGCCGGCAGATGCCATGCACGCGATAGGGTGTCACGGTTTCCGGGTACTGCCGGAAGACCTTCAGCGCCGCCATGCCGAAGATGATGTTATGGCCGACCTCGCGCAGATCACCCACGCTGCCGGCGAGGGTGCGGAGCAGTTCCTGCAACCGGGCGCTGTCCGCCGCTTCTTCCGGGGCCGGCCGGAACACCGGCTCGGGCCGCAGCTCCCGGTCGATATGCTCCCGGACGCGCGCCTGGACGGCGCTGTCCAGTGCGTTTTCCCGGCTCAGGTAACAGGCGGCGATGATGGAGGTCGCGAGGTGACCGTCACGGAAATGCTGTTTTCCGTGCGCGTGACTCAGGCCATCCAGGCCCAGCAACAGGTAACTGCGGTCCAGCAAGGTGATCACCCGGGCGTGCGATGCGTGCTGCGAGCATGCGGGGGGGGACGCGAAAAATCAACCGCGCCGGCGTGTGACTGGCCGCTACCACCCGCCATTGCGGCTGCCCGGGCGCTTTGCTCCGCTGCCGGCGCGACGTAGACTTGGTTGCGATACCACACGCGCGTCGCGCAGGGCAACCGCCGTGATGCCGGGTCTTTCCACCCACCGCGGCGCTTCGTCACCGGGAGCAGACTGAGGGCAAGTTCAGACGCAGCGGCAGGTACCGGGCAGGTGTCCAGGCCGCACTGTGCGGCCTGCTGCTGATTACCCTGCCGCTACAGGCGGGGACAGACGCCGTCACCGGCGCGGCGCAGCACCGGTCGCCGGTTGCCCGCGCGGCGGGGGACGACACCGACGCCACCTGGCTGGATGCGGCCCGGCGCCAGATCGTCCTGCGCGAGTACGAGGCGGGGATGAGCGCGCAGGGCCTGCAGGCACCCAGCCGCCGGCACGGATTCCGTACCTATTTCGAGCCGGCCGGCATCCGGGTGACGGACCGCATCGACCCGGACGCGGCGCCGTTGTTCACCCTGCGACTCGCGCGCATCGGCCGGCCGGGTGCCTTGGCCGCCGTCGCTCCCGGGCGCGTTGCCAGCCAGGGCGCCCGGGTCGAGATCGAGCGTGATGCGGTGCGCGAATGGTACACGAACAGCCCCGCCGGCCTCGAACAGGGCTTTTCACTCGCCGCGCGCCGTGCGGGTGCCGGGCCGCTGTTGCTCGAACTCGCACTCGAGGGTGCCGCCGCCGTACGCCAGGGCGATGCCGTGCGTATCACCACGACGACGGGGCGCACGCTGAGCTACGGCCGGCTGCAGGCGTTCGATGCACGGGGCGCCGGGCTGCAAGCCGAGCTGCGGGTGTCGTCCCCGCACCGCCTGCAGCTGCGCGTTGACGATCGCGCTGCCGTCTATCCCATCAGCGTCGATCCGTTGCTGACGGCGACGGCCGAGACGCTGCTGGAGTCGGATCAGGCGTATGCACTGTTCGGCTTTTCCGTCGCCGCCGCGGGCGATGTCAACGGCGACGGCTACGACGACGTCATCGTCGGAGCGCATACCTTCGATACCGGCGCGGCCGATGCGGGCGTCGCCGGCGTGTTCCTGGGCAGCCGCAACGGTGTCGGCGACGCCAGCATCGCCACCGCCCATGCCCGCATTACGGGGGATCAGGTCGAGGCCTGGCTGGGATGCAGCGTGAGCGGTGCCGGTGACGTCAACGGCGACGGCTACGATGACGTCATCGTCGGTGCGCGGCGTTACGACGTCGGCGACTGGACCGATGCCGGGGCTGCCTTTGTCTTTCTGGGCAGCCCGGCAGGTTTGAGCGACGGGTCGCCAGAGTCGGCCCAGACCCGGCTGCTCGGTGACCAGGACGGCGGCTGGCTGGGCTACGCGGTGGACGCTGTCGGCGATATCAACGGCGACGGCTATGGTGACGTCATCGTGGGAGCTGGACGCTACGACACGGCCAGGGAGGACGATGGCGCGGCGTTCCTGTTCGCGGGTAGCGCCGGGGGTATCGCGGATGCCGGTCCGGCCAGCGCCTATGCCCGGTTCGAGAGCGGTCAGGCGCGTGCCTATTTCGGCTCCGCCGTGGCCGGTGCCGGCGACGTCGATGGCGACGGGGTCGGGGACTTCATCGTCGGTGCCTACCAGTATGACTGCGGTCAGACCAATGAAGGCGCCGCATTCGTCATCCCGGGTGGCCGCCTCGCGCCGGCGGATAGCGGGGGGCAGGCCGTGGCGGCGCTGGGCGAGCGCTGCGGTTCCGCGGCCGTGGAACTCCCGTTCCGCAAGCGCACCGCCGCGCTGGTGCTGCTGGCGGGGGTCGTGGTGTTGCTCGGCCTGCGTTACCTGCGCCGGCGCACAACCGGATGAAAGCGCGCAGCGTCTGCGTAACGGCTAAGCCGCTGGCGCTGAGGTACGCCTGTACATTGTGCAGCGCTAGCGACCGCCGCTAGCAGCCGTGCCGGCGCGTCCGGCGGGGGCGGGCATGGCCGGATCGGCAGGCACGGAATCGCACGCGTCGCCCGTACCGTCAGCATCCGTATCCCGCTGGCTGCTGACGTAGTCGCCGGGCGGCAGCGGGCCGTTCGCGACCAGCGGGCAGTTGTCCCGGAAATCCGGGATCCCGTCGGCATCCGTATCGACCGGGTACAGGTCGGGGATACGTTCGCTGCGGTAGATCTGCAGCCGGGCGTGCGGCGCCGGCTCGTAGACCAGCAGTTCGAACACGGGTTGGGCGGGGGTCGTGTGCGTGACCTCGACGATCCGCGTGGATACCTCGCCCAGCCCCTGCTCGGCATTGGGGATGCCGCCGGTAAAGCTGGTGCCGCCGAATGTGATCAGGACGTTACCGGTCTGCGGCAACTGGTTCGCATCGCCGATATGGCCGGCATACATGGGGGCAGCGATGTGCTGGCCGTATTCCCAGACTTGCCGCACTTCCATGCGCTGTTCATCGACCGCGAATTCCACCGCCCGGCTGTAGTTTTTGCGGTCCGGTACCTTGGGGTTGCCATCAAAGGGGCTGGCGCGGTTGTTGCCATTATCGAAAACCAGGATCGTGCCTGCGGAGGTAACCATCGGTGCATGCTGGTGATACTGCCATTCGAAGGGTTCCCCGACCGGCGTGAGCAGGTAGGGAAGGAAAGCGGACGACCAGTTGGCATGCGGGCCCAGGATCCATTGCAGCGCACCCGTCGCGCGGGAAAACTTGACCAGGGCATCCTGGTGCCGGAGCGAGATGATGACTGAGTCATCGCGTGAATCTTCGATCACGGAATTCCCATGCACCCAATCGTAGCCAAGCGCACGTTTGGTGAGCGAGTGATAGCCGATCCGGGTCGTATCGAGCATTGCAGCCAACGGCCAGTGATGCAGCAGTTTGCCGTCGCCATCGAATTCCACGATCGGGTTGTCTTCCACCGCGGCCGTGGCACGGGGCGCCTGCGGGTCGCTGTCGGAGGTGGGGAAGTTCTGCAGGGTCGCCTGCTCGATGGTGATACTCAGGAAGTGCCCGTCCGGGGTCGGATACATGTCGTGCGTGAGTTCGGTTCCCGGATCCTGCAGGGTAACGCGCCGGATCTCGTTGCCCAGCATGTCGACATTCACGACGTCCTCACCCTTGCGGTACAGGAGGGAGCCGTTCCCCAGTTGATAGTTATTGATTTCGCCCAAGGTCGAATACCAGACCACCTCGCCGCCGGCATCGACGATGACGGTGTAGGCTGTGGTGCTGCAGGTGCCCCAGCCCAGCAGATCGCCCGCCGCCCAGCACAGCCAATGCGACAGGGTTTCGTTCAGCACGGTGGCGCCCGGGACCAGGGTGACATCCCGGTCGCCACCGATGCGGATGAAGCGCCCCGTCATGGTGTAACCCGGCTCCATCAGTGCGGGCGTGCTGGTCACCAGCCGCAGGCGTGGAAAGTCGGCGGGTAATGGGGCTGTGCTCACCTGCAGTGTCGGCTCCAGCACCTGCTTCCGGCCGGCCGTATCGGTGAGTGTGACCGTGAGCGCGTAGTCGGTACCCGGCTTGAGGCCGAGTACCGGGAGCGCGAATCCCGTACGGTAGTCAGCGAATTCGAGGGTGCGGCTGGTGCCGGCGCCGCTGATTGCGAGCGTGACCCGTGCCGGCTGGTCCGTGGCAAGCTCGAGGAGCGCTGCCAGCGGCGTGAGTCCGTTGGGGTCCAGCGTGAGGTCCGGGCCGGCAGTGACCGTGACAGCCCGGCCAGCAGCGCCGTGCAGCAACAGCAGCAAGGCGGCGGCAACGCGGAATGTATCGAGTCTGTTGCGCAGCCTGCAGGCAGGCTGCCGACTCGCTGCGGCATGCGCTGGCGTGCTGTCTGGCTGTGTGCGGACGAACATGTGGCGGGCTTCCTGCTTGCGGACGATATGCGGGCGGCTGCCAAGGCAGGCGGCGAGTATAGACCGCGGGTCTGATTGCCGGTAAGGCCGGTCGCCGGGGGCTCCGGCATGCGCGCGGTGGCCAGCTGCGCGCTGAGCGCTCAGCCAGTCGCTGCGTGCCGGCGCTGCAGCGCTGTTGCTGGCGCACGTGTGCGTATCGCGGCGGGCAGGACGGTGCAGATCGAGCCGTCGGTGCTGCCGTTCAGCTGTGCTACAGCCGCAGTTCATGCCGGAACAGTCTGGCCGGTCTCAGGTAATCACCGCCCGTGGTCTGGTAGCGCGCCAGATAGTCTCCGGCGCGGATGTGATTGACGTTGATGTTGTTGAAATCCGACCCGTAGAGCAGGATGCCGGGGTTGCGTTGCACCAGCCGTGTCAGCCAGTCATCGTAAATCGCCTTGCGTTCATCGGCGGTGTAGAGCCAGTTGCTGTAGATGGTGAAGAACGCGTTGCTCCACCAGATCGCCGAACTGGGATGCGCGTCGATCGCAGCGAGCAGTGCGCTCTGGTCGCGCAGCAGATTGCACACGATGTATTCGTGGCGCAGCGTCCGGTAGGCTGCCCAGTGTTCCCTGAACACCGCTTCTCCGCCCCATTTTCCGATCTCGTCCTGCCACAGCTGTTCCAGGTCCTGCCAGTTGATCGAGTCCGGACCGAGATTGGCCCAGAGCTGGTAGAACACCTCGTCCGAGGGGAATTTCTGCATCAGGTAGCGCACGAAATGCGGGAAGTCCTCGCCGTTCCATTCGGCCAGCATGCAGCGCCTGATCTCGAGCGCGGTCCTGCTGTAATCGTAGAACACCATGCGCGTGCGTTCGTCGAAGCCGAGCGCATGCAGCATCATGTTGGGCTTGAAACCGGCGGCCACGGCGTAGAGTGCCGCCAGGGGCGGGGCGAACGACTCCGGCTGCTCGGTGACATCACGGTACGACTCCAGGTTGAACAGGAACACGCCTTTCCGGGAGTCCTTCACCTGGGTATCGATCGAGTCGAGGAAGCGACGCTGACCGTCCGCCAGGCGGGGATCGGGTACGGCGCTGGAGTAGTCCGGCAGTTCGGTATCCAGATAGCCGCTGAACGCCTGCATGGCCTGCGGGGACGGATCGAACAGGTTGATGCGACCACCGTCAAGAGAGCGGTCGAAGTTCAGTACGGCCAGGCCGCCGCGCAGGCTGGCGTTGATAAAGTTCCACCCCGCATGCAGCACCTGCGTCTGCGTCGTGCCCGGTGCGGGCTGCAGTGCCTGCACCCGTTCGCCATCCGGAGCCATGACGGCGGCGGGGACGGCGAGGTCAGCGACCGTAGTGCCGGGCAGCCCGAACTCGGGTTGTCCCAGCGCCGCGTACTGGCGCAGGTTGACCAGCAGGCAGTCGTCGGCCAGGCCGTACCAGCCCGTCGCGGTGTGCAGTATGGTGCCGGTGACGAAGAAGTCCCGGCTGTCGATCCAGCGCTGCAGGGCGGTCTGGAAGTCGACCTGTTCCCAGTGCTTGGGGATCCAGGTCTCGCCGATCACATGGCCGTAGGACTGGACGAGGCAGTAGTCGTAGCCGCGTTCCAGGGCCTCCTGCAGCAGCGCGCGCAGCGCTACGTGTTCCAGGATGTCGTCGTGATATCCGAAGCGCGACCAGGCCAGCGTGAAGTTGCGGAGTTTGTCGGCCAGTCTGGCATCCGGAATCCTTCCGGAAGTGTCCAGCAAGCCGAAGACGAGGCCATCTATGTACATCGGGGCGGGGGCTGTCTATGCGTGTCGTTACCGGCCTGCAGCCTGCGGGTCATCTTGCGCCAGTTCACCCCAGACCACCAGATCGTCACCGAGTTGCTCGACGGCGACGTTGGCGAGGCGGGGCGTGGCGGGGGAGCGTACGCAGTTGAGCGAGCCTGCGGCGCGCACCCCGTTCTTGCCGAAGAACTTCGGTGCGATGGTCAGCACCACCTGATCCGCCAGGGCATCGGAGAGCACGCTGCAGATGACCCTGGATCCACCCTCGATCATCAGCGAGCCGATCTGTTGCGCGTGCAGCCAGCGGAACAGATCGGCAAGCCACACGCCCCCGTGGGGTGCTGCCGGCACGCGTACGACCTGCGCACCGGCCGCCACCAGCCGCTGTTCGCGCTCCCGGCTGGCGTCCGGCAGGGTGGCGATGATCGGCTGGCGACCGGCGTGTTGCAGGAGCCTGGCCGTTGGCGGGATTCTGAGCTGTGAATCGAGCACGACCGGGATCGGATCGGGTCCATGGGCATGACGCACGGTCAGGCGCGGATCATCGACCAGGACGGTGTTGATGCCGACCAGGATCGCATCGTGCATGGCGCGCAGCTGGTGGGTCATCAGCATGGACTGGTCGCTGCTGATCGGGGTCGATGAGCCCTGGCAGGCCGTGATGCAGCCGTCGAGGCTTTGCGCAAACGAGAGCGTGACCGCCGGGCGCGGCAGCGCACGCTTCGCGGCGACGGCAGCGGCGAGTCGGTTCCGCACGGAACGGATAACGGCAGGCTCGTCGGTCGACCTGTCCAGCGGCCCGGCCTGTGCGGCGCTGTCATGCTGGACACGCCCGGCCGGTAAGAGTCCTGGCTTGTTCAAAACAGGTGATTCAGCTTGTCACCCTTGACCTTGAGATAATGCCTGTTGTGATCGTTGGGCTCGATCAGGATGGGAATTCTCCGGTTGATCCTGATGCCGTGCGTGCGCAGGGCGTCGAGCTTACGCGGGTTGTTGGTGATCAGGTTGATGCAGCCGATGCCGAGGCGATCGAGTATGGCGGCCGCGATTTCGTAGGTGCGCATGTCGCTGGGAAAGCCGAGTTCCTGGTTCGCTTCCACGGTGTCCAGTCCGGCGTCCTGCAGGGCGTAGGCGCGGATCTTGTTGAACAGACCGATACCGCGCCCTTCCTGGCGCAGATAGATCACCATGCCGGTACCGTGGGTCTCGATGTGATCCAGCGCCCAGTCGAGCTGCTGGTCGCAGTCGCAACGCATGGATTCGAACACCTCGCCGGTCAGGCATTCGGAGTGCACGCGCACGTCCAGGATGTCTGCGTTCTCGATCTCGCCCTTGTAGATGATGACGTGCTCGGTGCCGGCGTTGTCCCGGACAACGCGGACCTGAAATTCACCGTGACTGGTCGGCAGTCTGGCAATCTCGGAAAACGTGATGGTGCATTCCTCCGAATCCTGGCCGAGCGGGAGCGATTGGATTGTTGTTATGGCATCTGTTTTCATGGCTGAAATCCTGCCTCGATACGTAATTAGTTTTGTTGAGCCATGCGTGTATGATCGGTTCCCCGCATGGACTTCCCCGAGGTTTCAGTACCTGTTTGCAGGCAGCGCTGCAGCAGTAGCTACGGATCTATGTGCCTAAGACGCCAGGGTTACGCAATTATTGTCAGGTGGTACTGAACCCTAAAAAATCCTACCACAAAAGTATTAATACTTCGCTATTTAGCTGAAAAATAAGAACATCATAAAGTTCTGATATGTCATCCGGTCGATGGTTGATCCGGTGCATGACACGGAGCGTCATGCCGACTGCCAGATTTGACCTGCCGGTGCATGTTTGCAACACGCTGATCTGACGGCGCGCAGTGTGTGCTGCACCTGTGCAGCGGAACCGGCGCTGCCAATTCTGACAGGTTGCAAACGCAGGCACCGGGGCCGCGTACCGTGATGACGGCGTATCCGTCGATCCAGGCGTGGGGCATTCGGGGTCGAGCATGCGAACGGCGGCAGCGCACCGCGACCGACGCCGGCAGGAGACGGCAGGCCTGCGCGGCATGCGATACTGCAAGCCGCAGAATGCACGCCTGGCATGGCGACCGTGGCAGGCTGACCCCGGTGTCCCTGCCGTACCGCGACGCCTGCCCACGGTGCCGCGCTGGCTGTACTGCGGCGTGGGCCGAGACGCGGGATGGTCTGCGGGAATGCCTCGGCTCTGGCCTTGCCGCGTTGCACTCAGGTAGCATGGCCATACCACGAACGCGCACCGCACCACCTTCCGCAAGCCGTCGAGGTGAAGCGATTTGAGGCAGGAACCCGCATGTACGCTCGCATCCTGAATGCACTCTCCGGTAACTGGTCGAAGACACTGAGTGCAATCTTCCTGCTGGCCCTGGTCGTCCGCATCATTTTCATCTTCACCCTGCAGGGCGGCTACTATTTTGCCGACGAACACATCTACACCGCAGCTGCGCGCCAGCTGCTCGCGCAGGGCGAATTTCCGGACGACTATGGCCGGGCACCGCTGTACCCGCTGCTGCTTGCCGGTATCTATGCCGTGATCGGCGACGGCATCACCGCAACCCGCGGCGTACAGGCGCTGCTCGGCGCCGGACTCGCCGTGCTGATTGCGTCGCTTGGAAAACGTGGCGGCAATGCCGCCGTCGGCGCCGTGGCCGGTATCCTCTGGAGTCTCTACCCGATGGGGGTGTTCATTGCCGGCCTGATCTATCCGACAACCCTGCTGACGCTGCTGTTGCTCGCCGGTGTGCTTAGTCTGATCAACCGGCCGGAAGCGCGTGGCTATGGGGCACGCTGTGCGCTCGCCGGTCTGCTGTTCGGGCTGGGTGCCCTGGCCAAGCCCATTGTCCTCGGCGCGATCGTATGCGTCGCCGGCTGGCTCCTGTGGCGGCGCGGTCCCGGCCGGTTCCGGCTGGCCGCCGTCTTTCTGCTGGCCGCGCTGGCGGCGCTGACCCCCTGGACCGTCCGCAACGCCCAGGTCTATCACCGGCTGGTCCCCATCGAGGCCCGCACGCTCACCGAGGTGACGCCGTGGGCGGATGCCGGCGCAGCCGTGGAGCAGAGCAGTCCGGGCCGCGCGCTGTGGCTGAAGGTCGCCGACATGGCACGGCGTTTCCCGGTCGAGTTCATCTCCTTCTTCGAACTGTACCCGCGCCGCGTCAACCTGCTCGAGCAGTATAACCGTGACTGGGCACACGAACACCGCCCCAATTTCGTGCGCTATACCAGCTTCGGTTCGAAGCTGGTGAATGCCGTCAGCATAGTCAGTGTGTCAACACTCTATGTCTTCGCGCTGGTCGGCATGCGGGTATTGTGGCAGGCACGGGAACGGCGCCGGGAGCTGGCACTGCTGGTCATCATGGTGCTGTCCTTCGCGCTGGGGTACGCCGCCTTCTGGGGCAAGATCCGTTACCGCATTCCCGTCGATCCCTACATCATCATACTCAGCGCGTGGGGGATGGTGCACACCCTCGGCCTGCTGGCGGAGCGGGCGCGCCGGAAGGCATGAGACAGGGGGGGCTGCGTGTGTGCCGCGCCGCCTTGCCGGGGTTTGCCGGCGGCGCGCGTTGCACGTCGCGGCCGGGCGGCAGCGTGCCGCGCTCGGCTCTGCGCGTCGCCCGGCGGCTCGTGAACACGGGACTGGCAGCTTGCGCAGCGATCTCGCTGTGGGCGTGTTCGCAGCATGCCGTGGGTCCGTCCACCACTGCGGTGCCGGCGCTTGCGGGCAGCGCGACGCCCGCAGTGCGGCCTGCCGGCGCCGTGCGGCTGCGGCTCAGGCTGATGACCTTCAATATCCTCTGGGAAGGCTACCAGCAGGACGGCGAATATGTCGCCTCGGGCTTCAGTCAGCGCAAGCCGATGATCCTGGAGGTGCTGCGCCGCCACGGCGCCGACGTCGTCGGCCTGCAGGAGGCGTCGCAGGGGCAGCGTATCCAGCTTGCAACCGATTTGCCCGGGTTCGGCATGTTTCCGCTGCCGCAGGCGCCCGGAGACGAATGCATCCTGTATCGCGCGGACCGCTTTGCGGTGATGGAAAGCGGGCACGAGATACTGCGCCGGCTGCCGGAGCGGGAGGGCACGAACGTCGGCGTGCGGGATTTCGTCTGGGTGAACCTGCGCGAGCGGAGCAGCGGCAGGCAGTTTTACGTGCTCAACCTGCATGCCGACGACCGTTCGTCCGAGCGCGGCCGGGAGCTGGACGGGGTGCTGCTGGGACAGTGGATCCAGAGCCGGCGCGTTGCCGATCCCGTCGTGCTGCTGGGGGACTTCAACGGCAGATACGACCAGCCCCGGCTGCAGTTCCTGACCGGGCGGCGCGACTATCCGGATGCGCAGGGCGGCATCGCCACCATGCCCATGCCGATGATCGACACCTTGACAGCGGTCAATCCGGCTGCGGAGGCTGCCGGTAGCCCCGATTCAGGCTACGGTGACATATCGAGCCGGGGCCAGATCGACTATATCCTGGTACCCCGGGGAACGCGGGTGATCGAATCACGCATACTGTACGATCATATGAACGGGATCTATCCCTCCGACCATTTTCCCCTGTCCGCGGAAGTCGAGCTGGAGTGAAGCGCCGTTGCCGCGGTAAATCCACCTGTGCTGCAGGCTCAGGACAGCTGCAAGCGTGGGTGGCACAGGAGGCCATGCTGCAGGGCGCTCCACTCCCAGGTGCCTGCGGGCAGTTTGTCCGGGGGGAGCGGTGCTATCTTGCCGGTGATATTGCGCGCAAGCCAATCATCCAGCCAGTCGTTGCGAAGCAAGTCGATTGCGAGCGTAACCCGGTCAGTCGTGCCGGCATTGATCAGGGTATGCACCTTGTTCGTTTCGATGAGGTTGAAATACCCCGGCTCCAGGGTAAAGAGGTCGAACCACTCGCCAAAGGACTGGACGAGGCGTGGATAGTCGAAGACGAGCGGTTGGCCGCTGCGCGTAATCTCCGCGATACGCCGTGCGATGGGCTCAAGCTCGGCTCCATCCTTCTGGATCATGAATAGCGAACCGGGATTGGTGATTACCGGCAGTTGCATGCGGACGATGTGTTCGCCCATGTCACGGTCGTCATGGATCGAGTAGGCGCTGCCCGCCGTGCGGCGCAGCAGCCGAAACGAAACTTTTGGCGCCAGGAAACCATGAAAGATCCCCGCGAACAGGGGGCAGAGCTCCAGGGCATCGGCGTAGGGTACGTTGTTCCTGTGTTCCCGGTAGCTGGGTTCGATGTCGCTTGCGCGCGGCAACGACAGGCTGTGTCCATAGACACCCGTACCGAAATCCATGGCCTGGCGGGCGGCCTTAACATCCGCCTCGAGCGCGCCAACGTCGTACCTGGTGGATGATATGAGTATATTCTGATCTGGCATTGTAATCCGCGGGCTCCGGCAGACGTGTGCGGGCGCTGTCGTACCCGAATCCGCACCTGTCTTAGAATTCGCTGGCAACAACAATAAAAATAGAATAAAAGAGACCTAGACCAAAGTCCATGTCCTTGAACACCCTATGACATCGTGTTAATCAAGAACGATAAGAAACCGCGGCCCACCTTTCCCTGGCCAGGACCGCGGTCGCGCGAGGAGAATCCCGAGTGAAGCCTGTGCCAACCGCATCCGGTCTGCGGCGTATCCTGCCATACCTGCTACAGGTATGGCGCTCCTATCTGCTCGCCCTGGTGCTGCTGTTCCTGGGCGGCATCCTGACTGCGGCGAAGGCATGGATGATCCAGCCGGCGGTGGACAGGTTCATTGCGGGGCCGCTGAGCATCCACATGCTCTGGCTGCTGTGCGGGGTCGTCGCACTGTTGTTCATCCTGCATGCAGTCCTGGAGTGGGCTTATCTCACGGTATCGAAGTCAGCTAATGTTCACGTGACGTGCAATATCCGTGCGGACCTGTTCAGCAGCCTCATGCGGCACAACCTCGGTTATTTCGTCAAGCATCCATCCAGCAGCCTGGTGACGCGGGTGATCAATGATGTTGCAGTCCTCGAAGTGTTTGCAATCGCATCGCTGATGGGGCTGGTGCGTAGCGCGGTAACCCTGCTGCTGCTGCTGGGGGTGATGCTCTACCAGCATCTGACCCTGGGGCTGATCTGCACCGCGGTTGTGGTCGCCGCCGGCCTGATTCTGCGCCAAATGGCCAAACACATAGCAGTGATCAGCAGGCGAATTCAGTCCAGTCTCGGCAACGTAGCCAACAGGCTGTCCGAAATGATAGGCGGCATAGAACTCATCATGGGATTCGGCCTGGCCGATTTCTGGAGAGACAGGTTTTCCCGGGTCAACCAGGACTACTACCAGGCGCAGGTGCATGGCGTGAAGGTGGGTACGGCGCCCACTATACTTATTCAGCTGATCGCAGGCATCACGCTTGCGGTCGTGTTGCTCATAATGGGCCAGGCCCTGCTCAACAAGGAGATGACGGGCGGCCAGCTGCTGTCGTTCTTGATGGTAATGTACCTGATGCAGAATCCCGCTAAACGGATGGGGGAGTGCACCGCCTTGCTTTCCCAGGGGCTGGCTGCAGGTGAGCGGGCTTTCGAGCTGCTCGAAGAGCAGCATGATGATGTGGTGGAACGTCAGCATCGCATACTCTCGGATTGTCACGGCAACCTGGAATTCCGGCATGTCAGCTTTTCCTATACCGCGGATCCAGTGCTGCGGGACGTTACATTCAGTATCAAGCCGCGTGAACTCGTGGTCATGGTTGGTCGTAGCGGTGCCGGTAAATCATCTGTCGCCAAGCTCGTGCAGCGCTTTTACGATCCTGACCGGGGCGAGGTGCTTATTGATGGTGTCGATGTCCGCGACATCGATGTGCAGAGCCTCTATCGTGCCGTGAGCTACGTTTCCCAGGATGTATATCTGTTCAATGACACGATTGAGTTCAATCTGAAGATCGGCAAACCAGACGCCACGCGGGCGGAACTGGAGACTGCGATGAAAATTGCGTGTGTCAGCGACTTTATTCCGCTGCTGCCCGATGGGATTCAGACAGTTGTCGGCGAGCGCGGCGTGCGTTTGAGCGGCGGGCAACGGCAGCGGATAGCCATAGCCCGTGCGGTATTGAGCGACGCTCCGATACTAGTCCTCGACGAGGCGACCAGTGCCGTGGATATGGATCTGGAGCAGCGGATCATCGATAACCTGCTTTCGCTGGGCAGGCAGCGTACGATTTTCGGTATCACGCACCGTCTGACACTGGCCGAACTGGCGGACCGTGTTCTGGTGCTGCGCGACGGAGAGCTGGTCGAGGAGGGGACGGCTGCGGAGCTCGCGGCGGCAAATGGCGAATATGCGCAGCTGCGCTGTGCAACAGATGCAGGGACCGCGCCGCTTACGTGACGTGACGTGACTGGTCACTCCAGCGTGATTCGGCAGCCGGATTTTGCCGAGTTTTTGCGATGCTCCGTGCCTGCCGATCCCTTCGCAACGGCGTGGCAGCCAAGTACCGCCCGTCTGGCCGGTCAGGTGCGCCAGGCTGAGCGGTATCTCAAGGCGCGCCGTAGCGAAGCGAGGATGTTGTAAAACCTGCTGGATTCCATCAGGAATTGATGCAGCCGGCTGTTTTGCATGCTGTCGAAGATCTGCAGACACCGAAAGCATATGTCCGGGCTGCCATACAGATATGCGAGCACTGCGAGCTTCAGTAGTTTCGCCGGCTCCATGCTGTCCCAGTCGGAAATCCGTCTTACATACATCGTATCGCAAAGGAAATGCCAGGAAGGTGCGATGGGGTTGTTGGCTACCGTGACGGGTTTGAGTGCCCTTCCTCTCAGGGTGAAGAACTTGTGGAACATGAACCCGTTGTCTGACAGAAAGGCGTCCACATCACGGAATAGCGGCTGGTTGGTGTACTGCGGGATGAATTCGACCTCGGTGACGATTGCAACAGTGTTGGTCAGGGAGTTTACGGCACCCTTGAACGCATCGAGTTCGGCGCCCTGGATATCTATCTTGATGAAATCGATGCCCTCGATTTGCTCCGCTTCGCGGAATTCATCTATCGTTACGGTGTTGATGTGCGTCGACTCCCTGAGATAACTTTCTTCCATGTTGTTGAACTGTGAAATCAGTTCGTGATTGGGCTGATACAGCGAGCTGCACATGGGGTGATTGGTTATATAGAAGGGGCGTTGTTCATGCTTGCTGCCGATAGCCAACGCATGGAATCTCATACCGTCATCGGCCGCGGCATTGAGTTTCGCGCAGATGGCGTCATCCACTTCAAACGCATGTATCCTGGAGCCTGGGAATTCGCTGAGAATCTGATGGAATGGCTCGGATTTGTTGCCGGCAGTCGGTATGGCGCCGATCTCGAGGATCGTAAACTCGAGTGACGGATAAACAGACCGTATTTCCTTGCACAGGGCATCGAACGCTACGTGAATATTCATGCGTGTTACCTTGGGAATCCCAGTGGGTCCTGTTAGTGCGAATGCCGGCGGCAGTGGGCAGTGCTCGTTCCGGCGCTACTGCGGCACCTGTTATACCCGTGTCTGCGGCCATGGATTCACCGTAAAGAATCGATCGGGAGGTATTATGCGCCCGCCGATTCACAGGTATCATGAGCTGTCATAATATGCAAGAACACCGGAGCCGGTGGGCAGATTTACGGGGTGCGGCAGGCCGGGGCATATTGCGCCAGCCGTATCCGGCATGGCGCCGAAGCGAGGAGGCGCTGCAGCCCCTGGGGGGCTGCAGCCGAGAACAGTTCAACACAGGTCGGGTTGGTTACCGGCACCGTATGAAATGAGATGGGATTAATGTCCTGGAAGCTGATCAAGGAGGCCGGCATCGGTTCAGCGCCCATGCCGGCGCCGGGCGCAGGCAATCTGCTGCAACATCCGATATTCGCCCAGCGCGCGCACGATGGGTCGTACTTGATTGTCGACGAACTTGGCAAGGAAAAGCAGGTCCCTTTCAGTTTCGGCTGCCGTACACTCCGGGTAGACGCCGCGGGTGCTGTTCTCTACGACTCGCTCAAAAACGGCATCGATGACGGCTTCGGCTGTCTGCTGGACGACGGATCCATGGCGATCCTGCGGCGTACCAAGTGGGAACTGCTGATCACTTCTCCTACGGGTGACATGAGCGACTGCCTGTATCTGGACACGCTCAGCAAACGCCTGCCCCGTTTCGTCACCTGGACCTGCAAGGGCACTTTCCTGGTGGCGTTCCTCAACCGTGCCTACGATATGGATCTCGTTGAGATCGACCGGCAAGGCAAGTTGTTATGGCATCTGCCGGTGCATGTCAGCCATATCGGCATCGCTTCCAGTATCCAGTTGACTGAAGCCGACACGCTGCTGCTTGCCGATCCGATCCGGCACATAGGCATGGAACTGGACCGCCAGGGAAACCTGATCTGGCAATTCGGTGTATCCAAGCATCCCGCCAGGACCCTGGATCATCTCTCCAGTCCCGGTTCCATCGTCCAATCCAAAGGCGGGCAAAGGGTGATTGCCGATACGCGCAATCACCGTATCCTGCTCGTCGATTCCGATGGCACAGGCTGCGAGATACTGCCCCATGACGGGACGCTGCGGGATCCGCAATACGCCAGCCTGTTCGATGACGGCAGCTGCCTGATCTGTGATACCGGCAATGCCAGGGTCATCGTGCTGGATCGGGACGGCTACATCGTCTGGTCTTACGGCTCGCCGGTCGTGCCCCGTCGCCTGTTGTCTTATCCGCGATCCGTCGAGGTGACTGAAAGCGGCGCATATCTGGTGGCCGATACTGCCCATGACCGGATCATCGAACTGCAGGCCGAACGGATTACGGAGCGGCCGTTTCACGGCAATCCCGGCCTGTTCTGGCCGCGCTGCGTGCGTCTGCTGCCGTCCGGCTCGCTGCTCGTTGCCGATGCGCGGAACTCGCGTATCGTCGAGGTCTCGGCGACCGGGCGTGTCATGCGCCAGCTGGCACAGATTGCGTCGCACGGCCTGCAAGGGCTGGATGATCCGCATGATGTCCGGCTATTGCCTGACGACCGTCTGCTGATCACCGATTCCGGGCAGGATATGGTAGTGGTGGCCGACTGGGACGGGTGTATACATCTGCGAATCGGCGGCCCCGGGTCCGATACGCTCAAGGATCCGCACAGCGCCCAGCAACTCGAGGACGGCAGTATCATCATCGCCGATACCGGCCATCACCGCATCGTCGTGGTCGATGCCTGCGGCAGGGAGGTGCGGGAGATCCGCACGCTGCAGGGAAAGGATGCCACCCTGCGCTTGCATCATCCCCGCTATGTGGAAGTGAGCCCCGAGGGTACAATGGCGATTGCCGACACGGGCCACAACCGCATTCTCGCGGCAACCCTGGACGGTGCGTTGATCTGGGAACTGTCCAGGGTGCCGGATTCGAGCACACCCTTGCTGAACCAGCCACGCTGGCTGAAACTGATCGGCCGCAACGAGGTCGTGGTCTGCGATCACTTTCATCACCGGATCGTGCATGTGAGAAACGACGCCGCCTGATACGGCAGCGTGGAGCGCGGCGCCTGTTGGAGTATCCGTGTCGAAGCCAAGCATCGTCATCGTTGATCCCTACTCATCCGGCGCCATGCTTGCCGAGGCCCTGCGTGCACGGGGTGCGCGCTGCACCGCGCTCGAGAGCACCGTCAATATGCCGTTGCTGATGCGCTCCCGTTTCAATCCCGGCATGTTCGTCGACATCATCCGGCATGCCGAGGATTACGCCGCGACCCTGGCCGCGGTGCGGAACTGTCGACCGGATTATGTGATCGCGGGTTTCGAATCCGGGGTCGAACTGGCCGAGCGTCTCGCCGGCAACCTCGGGCTGCCCTGCAATGGCGTTGCGCTGGGCCCGGCCCGGCGCGACAAGTACCTGATGGCCGAGGCCGTCAGTCGCCACGGCCTGCGCACCGCGCGGCAGTTCCTCTCGGATGACATTGATGCGATCGTCGCCTGGACGCGCGCCAACCTCGACTGGCCGGTCATCGTGAAGCCGCCGAAGAGCGTGGGCTCTGACCAGGTCAGCTGCTGTCACACCATCGACGCGCTGCGGCAGGGCGCAGAGAGGATACTGACGCAAACCAATACCCTCGGTTCAAGCAATCCGGCGGTACTGGTCCAGGAATTCCTGGCCGGCACGGAATACGTCGTGGATACCGTCACGCATGCCGGCGCGACCAAGGTCACGGCATACTGGAAATACCACCGCCCGGCGGCGGCCGCAACGGGGGATTTCGTCTGCTACGACGCCATGACGCTGCTGCCGTACGACGGCGAGCGGCAGGTGCGCCTGCGCGCCTACGTCGAGGGCGTGCTCGAGGCCCTTGCCATCCGCTTCGGTCCGGCACACTGTGAGCTGATGTGGGTGGATGGCGAACCCGTACTGGTCGAAGTCGCCGCACGACTGCCAGCCGGCATCAACGCGACGCTCGCAGGGATCTGCGGCGGACTCTGCCAGCTCGACGAGACCGCCGATATCCTGCTTGCGCCGGACCGGTTTGCCGCTAACCTGAACGCGCCTGCCTGTTTGACACGCCATGCGGTCAATCTGTTCATCATGCCGGCGCAGACGGGACGACTGATCCGTATCCAGGGCATAGACAAGATCCGGAGCCTGCCGACCCTCCATTCATACTCCATCAGTGCCCAACCCGGAGACACGCTCAAGCGGGTGGCGGGGCTGGTAACGCTGGTGGCTGCAGACATCCACGCAATCGAGCGCGACATCGGCGTGATCAGGGAGCTGGAGCGTGCCGGGATGTTCGAGGTGGAGGCGTTGCCGGCGGCGAATCACTGAACGGCGCCTGGCGAAAAAATCGCCACGCGCGCGGCCGCGTGGAATCTTGCGACAGGTTCTGGTAAAACGGTGCCGTTCCTGCACCGAGATGCAAGGCTGAAATGGACTTCGGCATTGATTCGATACTGAACCTCCGCGCTCCAGCAGCGCCGCCGGGCGCGGGCCATCGGCTGTCCGGCATTCCCATCGCGCAGCGTGGCGGATGTGACGCAGTTCACACTTACCCGGTTCCGCCATTGTCCGTCGTACCGCGCGCCGCCCGCGTGCCACGTCTCAGCCCGATGTGGCTGCGTGCAGGGATCTCAAGATTTCGCCGCTGGGAACCGACATCCAATCTGGGCGGTTGGATCGGTTACCTGACATGAGACGACAAGGAATGCCGCAGCACCGGGGCCGGAACCGGTGCGAGCTGAAACGCAGTCATGCCAGCCAGCTGGCCTGCACGCTGTTGATCGTCACCGCTGCAACACTCTGCTCGAGCACGCTCCACGCCCACGCCGGCAAGGCGGCAGCCGCGCTGTCGCCGGCGGCTGCGGTGCCGGATCTGGACGCGGCTGCGGCCTCCGCGGGGACAGAAGCCGGAACCCGGCAGACACGGCAGGATAGCATCGGTTTCGGCACGGCTGTCTGCCAGCAGGAAATCACGGGTGCGGATTACGAGTACATGCTGCCAGCGAAGGTAACATGTATGGACAGTAACGATAACCGGCAGCCATTCTCCATCCAGCTCGGTCAGCGTATCGGCGCGCGTAACGGGATACTCGGTGAGCTGGACGGCGTGCGCATGGACCTCAGGGTCGGCGATGCGTTGCGCCTGAACGGGATTGCCGGTTACCCCGTATTGACGGCGGAGGATGTGTTCAATCCCGAGCGGCAGCTGTTCGGCATCAGCGCAACCAGCACGGAACTGGCGGATGCGTGGGAATTGAACGGCTATCTGTTCGAGCAGCAGTCGAACGGCCTGGTCACCGACCGCTCCATGGGGGGCGCCATGCGTTACCTGCGTTCGGGCAAGTCGCTGCTGGTCTATCTCGATTACGATCCCGCAACCGGCGCGCCGGGCGCGCTCCTGGCGTCAGGCGCAATGCAGCTGCCCTTCAGGACCACCCTCAGCGCGACACTGGACCGGCAGCGCCGGCCGATACCTGCGCTGCAGCGGAAATATATCTCCCAGTCCATGCGTGCGATGGATGGCTGGGACTGGATCCTGCCCGACGACCGGCTCGCGCTGCATACCGCTGGCGGCGATGCCACGGTGGATGTGCTGGCACTCGATCTCTCCTATGCATTGACCAAGCGCATCAAGCTCAGGGGCGATATGGTACGGCTCGACGTGACGGGCCTGGAGGACAGTGCCACGCGCCGCGATATCAGCGAATATTATTATCATCTGAAAATCACCGGTCAGGACCTGCTGCTGCCCGGTGACCGCAGCAAGCTCGATCTGCGCCATGCTGTCACCGACACCGGGCGTTCCTATACCGCGACCTTCGATATCCGGTACGCAGTCATGCGCTGCTGGAATGTCATCTCGCAACTGCGTGCCGATTACCAGGTCCCGCTGGCGGATGCCAGTGCCTGGTGGGAGGCGTCACCGACCGTCAAGATGGAGTACCGGCCGGGCAAGCAGTATGGCTTTCATATCGAGGCCGGCGGCAATGTCGCCAAGGCCGAGCATTTCGCCGCTGCGGCCGTGCGTACTTCCTATTTCGTGAACGTGGGCTACCAGGTCGACTTCTAAACCGCTCGCATCGTCCCGCGGGACCGCAAAGTCAGCGCGATTTGCGGCCGGTATGTGTCCGGCCTTCAGCGGCGGTCCCGGTAGCGTTCATGTTCGCGCTCGTTATGACGCCGTTCCTCGGGATCCCGGCCGGGATCGGGCCGGAACTGCGGGTCCGGTCGATACCGGTCGCGATGCTGATCGAAGCGGCGGTAAGGCGTGTCGCTGTCGATCCAGAGCGGAACACGGTCGTGCCGGTCGAGTCGGTACTTGGGCGGGAGCTCGCGGCTCCGCAGCCAGCGGTCGCCTTCCCGGTAGTAGTAATAACCGGTCGTGATGTGGAAGTAGACGCGGGCGCCGGGATAGTAATAGAACCTATCTTAAAATTGGTACAAGCATTCTTACATTGTCATGCCCGCGCATGCGGGCATCCAGAAAATCCGCGCAATACTGGATTCCGGCCTGCGCTGGAATGACGAGAAACATGGCCGCCGCAGGATTTTCCAATTTTGCGATAGGTTCTAGTAGGGATAGTGGTAATAGGCCGCGCGGTATGGCGGGGGCCCTTCACGGTATTAGGCGGTGCGGGCGCCCACGTCGGCCAGCAGTACCGTCAGCAGTAGCAGTTGCCAGCACCTGTTGCCGCGGGTTCCGCGCATATGTCACCTCTGGATCAGGCAGCGGCAGGGTTCACCCGCCGCCCCCGATTCATACCGATTGCAGCCGGTATCCGCGCAGGATGCCGGCGAACTCCTGCAGCGCCTTGATGCCCGAGGCCTCGGCCTCGCTGCACCATGCCTTGAGCCGTTCCACCCGGTCCGCACCGTCACTGGCGGTATGCGACCACAACGCCTTGAGCTGCGCCTTGAAGCGGTAGACGGTAGCCAGGGCCTGACTCGAAGCCAGGGCTTCGTTCAGGGTGGCCAGCGTATGCGGGTCCGGCCTGATGTCTTCCCGGATCATGAGCTTGCGCACCCGGCGCGACAGCGCCCGCCGGGCACTGCCGCAGCAGAGGCGTTCGCTCCGCAGTACGGGCAGGATTACCTTGCGACCATACAGCGTGAGCACATGGTAGCGGTCGCGCAGCACGGCGCGCAGGGTCTGCAGATCGATCACCTGCCGGCCGCGCTCGATACGCACGCGCGGGGCGAGACGCCGCACCTGCGCCAGGCCCAGCCACGCCAGCAACCGTATGTACAGCCAGCCGATATCGAATTCCCACCATTTGTGCGACAGCCGGGCGGATTGCGGATAGGCGTGGTGATTGTTGTGGAGTTCCTCGCCGCCAATCAGCAGGCCGATGGGCGCAAGATTGCGCGAGGCATCCGTGGTCTCCGAAATTACGGTAGCCGGCATAATGCCCGAGGCCGTTGATCACCCCCGCGGCCCAAAACGGGATCCACAGTATCTGAGCTGCGAAGATCGCCAGCCCGGCCAGGCCGAACAGCGCGCCGTCGATGAGCGCCATGATGACCAGCCCCAGGTAGGGGTAACGGCTGTAGAGACGGTGTTCCAGCCGGTCGTCCGGGGTGCCGCCGCCGTAGTGCGCGAGTATCTCCGGGGTGCGCGCGGCGCGGCGGTAGAGACCTACCCCGCCGACCAGGACGCGCAGGATGCCGGCCACCTGTGGACTGTGCGGATCGTCGGCGGTCTCGCACTTCGCATGGTGCTTGCGATGCACGGCCACCCATTCCCGGGTGACCATGCCGGTGGTGAGCCAGAGCCAGAAGCGGAACAGCTGGCTCACTGCGGGGTGCAGGGTCAGGGCGTTGTGTGCCTGGTGGCGGTGCAGGAAGATGGTGACGCTGGCGATGGTGATGTGGGTCAGTCCCAGCGTGATGGCAATGTAAATCCAGAGTGGCAAATCGGGAAAGAGTGGGTGCATGTATTACCTGTAATTATGTTCTGACGGTCTGTTGTGCGGGGATCGGTGCCCGGCGGCGCCGCAGGGTTGCCCCACAGGCGGGCCGTGGGGCAACTGCAACAAGTCTACCCGTGCGAAACTAGCCCTGCAGCGAGACCCGGGTGGCCTGCATTCCCTTCGGGCCGCGTTCGGCTTCGAAGCTGACTGCCTGGCCTTCGGTGAGGGTCCGGAAGCCGCTGCCGTTGATTGCGGAAAAGTGCACGAAGACGTCTTCGCCGCCATCGGCCGGGGAGATGAAACCGAAACCCTTGGCATCGTTGAACCACTTGACGGTACCTGTAACCATGTAACAAGCCTCTATAGTCGTTAATGTTGATTTGGGTGTAACGCAATTGATGAAAGGCAATTCGCGAAATACGACGGGGACTTCTGAAATGACTCGGACAACTTGCGTAGGCGGACTATAGCAGAGCGGTACTGCAAACGCGAATAACTCCTGTCTTGCCCGGGCAAGCCCTGCCGCCACGGTCTGCGTGTGCCCGGCGGCGGGTGCGTCCGCCGTGTCGCTCGGCCCGAATCCGGCGTGGATCAGGCCAGCAGGCGCTGCAGTTCGGCCTGCAGCCGCGCCCGCGCCGGCCGGGCCTGAGTGTAGATGGTTTCAGCCTTGCCGAAGTCCAGCAGGCGGATGTCGAGCAGGTCCGGCTTGAGATAGATGTCGGGTGGCTGGTCCTTCATCTTGGCTTCGAGGATGGAACGCTCCATGGTCTGGAAGCTCTCGGCGACGACATCGAAGATGCCCGGAGTCTGCCGGGGTGCGGGTGTACGACGGCCGGAGACATCCACCGCGATGATGAGGTCGCAGTGTCCTCTGAGCAGATCGAAGGGCACGGGATTGACGACGCCGCCGTCCACCAGGATCCGCTCGTCGCGCACCACCGGGTTGAACAGGCCGGGAAAGGCGAAGCTGGCCTCGAGCGCCTGCAGCAGGTCGTGCTCGTGCAGGACGACCTGTTCCCGGCGCTGGATGTCGGCGGCGACGACCAGCAGCGGGATATCCAGCTCGGCGAACGTCCTGGCGTGGATCTGCTCGTGTATGAAGGTGATGAAATCATTGCTGGTGAGCAGGACCTCGCGCGACATCTCGCTGTCGACGAGGTGTATCCATTCCAGGAGTTCCTTGCGGAAGAAACCCATGGAGCCCCCCTGGCGGGCCAGGGCGTCCCGTACGATCACCTTGATGCGCGCGGCCGGATAGCCCGAGGCGTACAGGGCGCCGACCACCGCACCCATGCTGGTTCCGGCAATCAGGCGTGGCCTGACACCCAACTCATCGAGCGCCATCAGAATTTCCACGTGGGCGAGCCCGCGTGCGCCGCCGCCGCCGAGGGCGATACCCACCGACCTGTCGCTGTGGCGGGCGCCGGCGGGCGGTGGCGGCAGGCCGGCCAGCGTGGCGCCGGCTGTCAGGGCCAGGAACTGTCTGCGGGTTAGCTCTCTGTGCACGCGCTGTCTCCGGATTCCCGGCCGCATCTGCAGCCGGTCCTGGTTGGCGTCACCGAACCGGGCAGGTGTGCAGTGGCCGGTTGCGGCCGGCTGCGTGCGCCAAGGGCAGGCTCGCCGACCAGGGACAGCGGGATGATACCCCGGGCGCATGCCCGGTGTTACCTATCCCCGCGATCTGCCCGGTTGTCCTCACTGCAGCCGGAAGTCACCTGCCCGCATGTGGCGGATGCGGTTGCCATGGCGGCATTTATGTTACATTGCCGGCAGTTCAGCCCGGTATGCTGCGCGGCCGGCGACTGCACGCCGGCGCTCATGTGCGGCACTGCCCGCACGATATCTGCTCATGCATAAACACATGGAAAACACGGTGGTGCTGGGCCGGCAGGATTTCCCGGCGTTGCTGGCCGCACTGCAGGCGGACGGCCACCGCCTGATCGGACCCACCGTGCGCGATCAGGCCATCGTCTACGACGAGATTCACGCTGTCGGGGATCTGCCCGCTGGCTGGGAAGATGCGCAGGATGCAGGCCGCTACCGGCTGCGCCGCCGCGGTGACGCGGCGCTGTTCGCCTATACCGTCGGGCCGCAGACGTGGAAGCGGTATCTGCAGCCGCCGGCCGTGCGCTTGTGGACGGCGTGCCTGACCGAGCGCGACCTGACATTCGAGGACGCGGCGGAACCGGCGCCGCGGCTCGCACTCATCGGTGTACGGCCCTGCGAACTGGCCGCCATCGCCATCCAGGACCGGGTGCTGCTCGGCAGCGATTGTCACGACACCGACTATGCCCGGCGCCGCCGGCAGGTTTTCATTGTCACCGTGCAATGCGCCCGGGCGGGAAATACCTGCTTCTGTACCTCGATGGGCACGGGCCCGCGCGCGGACGCAGGATTCGACCTGGCCGTGACGGAACTGCTGGATGCGGACCGGCATGAGTTCGTTGTCGAAGCGGGTTCGGCAGCCGGTGCCGCGCTGCTGGCGCGGCTCCCGACGCGGCCGGCGACGCCGACGGACTGGCAGGCGGCGCTGGCTGCGACCCGGCATGCGTCAACACAGGCAGGACGACAGCTGGACACGACCGGGATCCGGGATCTCCTGTACCACAATGCGGAGCACCCGCGCTGGGACGATGTGGCCGGTCGCTGCCTGGCGTGCGCCAACTGCACCCAGGTTTGTCCGACCTGTTTCTGCACCCGTGTCGAGGACCGTGCCGATATCGCGGGCCGGACCAGCGAGCGGGTGCGCTACTGGGATTCCTGCTTCAACAGCGGCTTTTCCTATATCCACGGCGGTATCATCCGCAGCGGCACCCGCGCCCGTTACCGGCAGTGGCTCACGCACAAGCTGGCGTCCTGGCACGACCAGTTCGGCAGTTCCGGCTGCGTGGGCTGCGGGCGCTGCATCACCTGGTGCCCGGTCGGGATCGATCTCACGGCGGAAGTGGCGGCGCTCCGGGCCACCGCCACGCGCCAGGAACAGGGGGCGACATGAGCAGCATGCAGGATCTGGAGCAGTCGATTCGCGCGCATCCCTTCGCGACGGGGATGGACACCCGCCATGTCCGGATACTGGCGGGCTGCGCGCACGCCGTCACGTTCAGCGCCGGGACCTTCCTGTTCCGGGAAGGCGAGGACGCGGATACCTTCTACTGGCTGACGGCCGGCAAGGCGGCCATGGAGCTGCATGCGCCGCCGCGGGGCACGATCCGGATCGATACGCGCGCGGCGGGCGATGCCCTGGGCTGGTCCTGGATCGTGGCCCCGTACCGCTGGTTCTGCGATGCGCGCGCCGTCGCTGCAGTCCAGGCGCTGGCATTCAACGGCGTCTGTCTGCGCGGCCAGTTGGAAGAGGATGCCGAACTGGCCCGCGAACTGTACCGGCGCTTCGTTCCCCTGATGTACCGCAGCCTGCATGCCACTCAGTTGCAGTTGCTCGATGTCTACGGGTCGCACTGAGATGGGGCCTGGCGCCGGTACGGTACCGGCAGCCGCGGATCCCATGCTGCCGGGCCCGGTCGTGCTCCGGCACCGGCGGCGCGAGACGCACGATACCTTCACCCTGACCTTCGACCTGCCCGGGCGCGCGCACGGTATGCCGTTCGCGCCGGGGCAGTTCACCATGCTCTACCTGTTCGGCGCCGGTGAGGTGCCGGTCTCCATCAGCGGCGACCCGGCGGCACCCGCCCGGCTGGTGCATACCATCCGCGCGGTTGGCAGTGTCACGCAACCCCTGCTGGCGCTGCGGCGCGGTGCGCTGCTCGGGGTGCGCGGACCATACGGCCGCGGCTGGCCGGTTGCGGCCGCGCGCGGTTGCGACATCCTCATCGTCGCCGGCGGGCTCGGTCTGGCGCCGCTGCGTCCGCTCGTCTATCACCCGCTGGGTCGACGTGGCGACTACGGGCACATCAGCATCGTCTACGGTGCGCGGTCGCCGGCTGACATCCTGTTCCGGCGCGAGCTGGAGCGCTGGGGTGGACGTTTCGACGTGGACGTCGACGTGATCGTCGACCACGCGACCGATACCTGGCACGGCGATGTCGGTGTGGTCACCCGACTGCTGGAGACGACCCGCTGTGCGCCCGCGAGCACGCAGGCGATGGTCTGCGGTCCCGAGATCATGATGCGCTTCGCGATCCGTGCCCTCAACGACCTCGGCATCGGCGACGAGCGCATTCACGTCTCCATGGAGCGCAACATGCAATGCGCGATCGGCCTGTGCGGTCACTGCCAGTACGGGCCGACCTTCGTTTGCCGGGACGGTCCGGTGTTCCGCTACGACCACGTCCGGCACCTGTTCGGTGTCCGGGAGCTCTAGGATGGGCGCCCGCAAGCGGCTCCGGCTCGCGGTCTGGAAATTCGCTTCCTGCGATGGCTGCCAGCTGAGCCTGCTCGATTGCGAGGACGAGTTGCTGACCCTGGCCGCCGCGGTCGAGATCGCCCACTTCGCGGAGGCGTCCTCGACACGGCTGCCGCCCCCGTACGACGTGTCGCTGGTCGAAGGCTCGATCACCACGCCGCAGGATGCCGAACGCATTCGCAAGGTACGCAGGCAGTCGCGACTGCTGGTGACCATCGGCGCCTGCGCTACGGCCGGGGGTATCCAGGCGCTGCGCAATTTTCGTGACGTGCGCGAGTTCATGTCCATCGTCTACGCGCGGCCCGACTACATCGACGCCCTGGCGACCTCGGCGGCGATCGCGGAGCACGTGCCCGTGGACCTGGAGCTGCGGGGTTGCCCGATCAACAAATCCCAGTTGCTCGCGGTCCTGACCGCGTTGCTCAATGGCCACCGGCCGCGCATCCCGGGCCACAGCGTGTGCGTGGAATGCAAGCAACGGGGTTCGGTCTGCGTCATGGTCGCACATGGCCAGCCCTGCCTGGGTCCGGTCACGCAGGCCGGTTGCGGTGCCATCTGCCCCGCCTGCGCGCGTGGCTGCTACGGCTGTTTCGGTCCGCAGGACACGGCGAACACCGCATCCCTCGGCAGCGCCTGGCTGCAGGCCGGCAGCGCGCCCGCCGCCTTGCGCCGCGTCTTCCACACCTTCAACGCCGGCGCCGAGCCCTTCACGGCGGCGGGCAACCGCTATGACCAGAACGATCAGGGTTGACTGCCTGACCCGGGTGGAGGGCGAGGGCGCGCTCACCATCCGTTTTCGCGACGGCAAGGCGAGCGCGGTGCAGCTGCGCATCTTCGAGCCGCCGCGCTTTTTCGAGGGACTGCTGCGCGGCCGCGCCCGCACAGAGGCGCCGGATATCACGGCGCGAATCTGCGGGATCTGCCCCGTCGCTTACCAGATGAGCGCCTGTCACGCCATCGAGGACGCCGCCGGTGTCCAGGTGAACGGCCCGCTGCGCACGCTGCGCCGGCTGCTGTACTGCGGCGAATGGATATCGAGCCACTGCCTGCACATGTTCATGCTGCATGCGCCCGATTTTCTCGGCTACCCCGACGCGATCCGCATGGCGCAGGATCACGACGACCTGGTCCGGCGCGGCCTGCGCCTGAAACAGGCAGGCAATGCGATCATGCGCGTAATCGGCGGCCGCGAGATCCATCCCGTCAACGTCAAGGCCGGGGGATTCTACCGCCTGCCGACGCCGGCTGAGTTGCGGGCACTGTTGCCGGAGCTGGAATGGGCGCGCGCGGCCGCGCAGGCAACGGTGGCCGATTTTGCCGGCTTCCGGTTTCCCGAGTTCGAACGCGATTACGAGTTCGTCGCGCTGCGTCATCCGCAGGAATATCCCTTCTGCGAGGGCCGTATCGTGTCCAGCCGGGGGCTCGATATCGACATCCACGCGTTCGACGATGTATTTCAGGAAGTGCAGGTGGAACACTCCACCGCGCTGCATGCCACGATCCGGGCGCGGGATGCCTATGTCTGCGGTCCGCTGGCGCGGATCAACCTCAACTTCGACCGGCTGCGCCCGGTGGTCCGGGCAGCGGCAGAGCGGGCCGGGTTCGAGGTGCCCTGCCACAATCCCTTCCGCAGCATCCTGGCGCGCGCGCTGGAGGTGCTGCAGGCCGTCGACGAGGCCATCGCGATCTTGACGTCCTGGCAGCCGCAGCCGCAGGCCGCGCTGGAGCTGCCGTGCCGGCCGGCCACCGGCTATGGCGCAACCGAGGCGCCGCGCGGCCTGCTGCTGCACCGCTACGTGGTGGATGGCGACGGCATCATCCGGGATGCGCGCATCGTGCCGCCGACCGCGCAGAACCAGAAGTCGATCGAGCTGGACCTGTACCGTCTGGCCGAGCGGCTCGCGGACATGCCGCATGCCGCAGCGGTCCGCCTCGCAGAGCAGGCGGTGCGCAACTACGATCCGTGCATCTCCTGCGCCACGCACTTTCTCCGGCTCGCCGTGGAGCGGGAATGAGCGGGATGGCAGTGCGGGTCATCGGCATCGGCCAGCCGGGTGCGGGCGACGATTTCGCCGGCATTGCCGTGGTACGGGCGCTGGGTGCGGCCGGCCGGCTGCCGGCCGGCATCGGCTTGCACGAAATCGCCGATCCCGCGCGCCTCGTCGACCTGCTGGCAGGCACCGCGCGTGCCGTCCTGGTCGATGCAATCGCCGACGGGGGGGAGCCGGGGACGGTTGCCTGCCTCGCACCGGAAGCGCTTGCCTGCCTGCCGCGGGCACCGTACTCCAGCCATGGCATCGGCGTCGCCGACGCCATCGCACTGGCCCGTGTGCTGGCGCCGGATGGCGATGGCCCCGGAATCCGCATCGTGGCCATTTCCATCGCACGCCCGCACGGACCCGGTACCACCCTGTCGGCGCCCGTCGCGGCCGCCATCCCGCGGGCGGTGGCATGCGTGCGCGACTTGCTGACGAACGAGACCGCTGCCACGGCGACCTGAGCACCGCGGCCCGGGCGTGCCCCCGCGCTGTCACGGCTGTGGCTGGTCGCCGGCATCCATCGCGCCGAGGAGGATAACCTCGATCTCCTCGATGATCTCCTCCTGGCGCAGGATGTTCGCCTGCCGTGCCAGCGTTTCCGCCTGATCGTCCAGACGCTGTACCGCGCCCTGCAGGTGGGATGCGCGTTGCCGGTTCTCGACCAGCAGCGAGGTATACAGGATTTCGTGCAATGCGGCGAACAGGTAGTGTTCCGCCAGTTCGCCCAGCAACGCCTGCGGTGCCAGATTCAGATCCGGCGGCTGGGGGTAGGCGGCGGGCTCGATATGCAGCTGCTGGAACGGGGGCAGGAGCTTCTGCATCGCAATGCCGCCGGTGCTGTTGTGATAGAGACAGAGCACGGTGAGCGGGCCGTGCTGAGCCTGCAGCGCGGTGAGGACCCGTACCAGTTCGCCGAGCAGGGGGGCGACTTCTTCCAGTACGCCGGCGCCGTCGAGCCGCTGCGCCACGCGCGGGTCATCCTCCAGCAGCGCGGACAGCCGGTGTCCAGTGATGACCAGCAGCGGGCAGCCGGGTGCCGCGGCCTGGACGGTCGATTCCATGGAACGCTGCAGGGCATGGTTGAAATCGCCGCAGAAGCCGCGTTCGCTGCCGATCACGACGCAGACCGGTGTCGTGCTGCGGGCGGCGGGCAGGATCTCGGGGCAGCAAGCGAGCAGGTCCGCCGCTGCGACCTCGATGCTCTCGACGACGGCGTGCTGCGCCGCCAGGAAACGGTCCAGTTTGCGCGTTTCGAGATACGCCAGGGTGCGCATGGAATTCATGATGCTGCGGATCTCGGCCAGGCTGTGGCGCCGGCGTTCGATGTCGCGGCGCCGGGTCATGGCGCCGCCGCGGCCTCCGTCGCCGCGATCCAGCCGGCCAGCGCCGTGCTCCATTCGTTGCGCGGACTCTCGAGTTCCAGGGTGGTGCGCGCCACCGCGGCCTCGATCCGTCCAAGCAGCTCGGGTGCCGCAGCGGGATCGATGGCGTCGAACAGCCCGTCGTTGAAGGCCACCAGCCATGCCAGCTGGAACTTTACCGGTTCGGGCGCGAAGCGCTCCTGCTTCAGGATTTCCCGCAGCATCCGGCCGCGCCGGATGGCCGCCTCCATGGTGGCTTCGAGCCGGGCGCCGAAGCGGGTGAAGACCTCCAGTTCCAGGAACTGCAGGTAGTCGAGTTTCATGCGTCCGGCTTCCTGCTTGATGCGCGGGTGCTGGGCCCGGCCGCCGATACGCGAGACCGAGCGCGCGATATCGATTGCCGGGCGGAAGCCGCCGGCGAACAAACCGCGATCGAGGTAGACCTGGCCGTCCGTGATCGAGATCAGGTTGGTGGGGATGTAGGCCGCGATCTCGCCAAGCTTGGTTTCGACGATGGGCAACGCCGTCATGCTGCCGCCGCCATGCGCGGCGTTCAAACAGGTCGCGCGTTCCAGCAGGCGTGCGTGCACGGAGAAGATGTCGCCAGGGTAGGCTTCGCGTCCCGGGGGGCGCCGCAACAGCAGCGACAGCTCGCGGTAGGTGCGGGCATGGCTCGACAGGTCGTCGTAGACGATCAGCACGTGGCGGCCCTGCTGCATCCAGTACTCGGCCAGCGCACAGCCCGCGTAGGGCGCCAGGTGCTGCAGCCCCGGCAGGTTGCTGGCCTCCGCCACGACCACCACGGTGTATGCCAGCGCGCCGTAGTCACGCAGGGCGGCGATGGTGTCGACGACCGTGGAGCGTTTCTGGCCGATCAGTACATAGACACAGTACACGTCCTTGTCGCGCTGGTTGATGACGGTGTCGAGGGCGATGGAGCTGCGCCCCAGACCTTCGTCGCCAATCAGCAGCTGGCGCTGGCCCCTGCCGATCGGAATCAGGGTGTCGATGATACGGATGCCCGAGTACAGCGGTGTGTGTACGGGGTCGCGCGCCACGATCGGCGGTGACGGCACGTCCAGTGCCTGCCAGCGCGTGTGCGCCGGCGGTGGATTACCGTCCAGAGGCATGCCCAGCGGATTGATGACGCGACCGAGCAGGTCGTCGCCGGCGCCGATCCCCAGGGTCCGGCCGCTGCGTTGCACGGCGGTGCCGGCGGTCAGGGCGTCGGTATCGTGCAGCAGTACCGCGCCGATCTGTCCCGCCGTCAGGTCGAATACCATGGCCTGGCTGCCGTCGGCGAACAGCAGTATCTCGTCCATGGCGGCGGAGGGTAAGCCGCTGATCCAGGCGATGCCGTCGCCGACCGAGACAACGCTGCCCAGTTCGCTGATGCGCAGCCCGGGACGGTAACGGTCGAGCCAGCGTGCCTGGCGCTCGAGCCGGTCTGGCGGCAGGTCGCGCGTGCTACTCGACATGGGACAGCTCGGCGAAGCCGCTGAGCTCGTCGCGGATATTGACGGCTAGTACCCAGGCCCCGATGGTGATGTGCAGGCCGGCCACCAGGGCGGGATCCTGGACGTATTCGACCCCGGTGTCCTTGCCGCAGATATCGGTCAGCACCTGCTGCAGGCGCTGACGCTGCTTATCCGGCAGGGGAAAAGCGCTCCGCACCAGCGCGGCGGCGGGTGCCGTAGCGTGCGAGTTGCGCAGCGCCGCGAGCCGTTCGGGCGGCAGCCGGCCGAGCTCGTCGAGCAACAGCTCTGCCAGATGCGCTTCCGTCTCAGCGCCGGCGGCGTGCTCCAGCAGTCGCGCGGCGAAGCGGGCGCCCTGCGCGAGCGCGGCCTCCGTGTAGCGGCGCCGGATGTCGTCCAGGCGGCGCGATTCGCCCACGCGGGCCTTTTCCCGTTCCTGATCCAGCGCAGTCGCGAGCTGCGCCTGTCGTGTTGCACGCTCCTGCTCGAGTTCCCCGGCCAGCTGCTCGCGCGCCTGGGCCCGTTCCCTGTCCCATTCGGCCAGCCGTCCCTCGTATCTGGCCTTGAGGTTCTCGGCTTCGGCTTGCAGCGTCTTGGCAGCCTGCACGGACTGCTCGATGCCGGCCCGCCGGCGCGCAATGACGCCGAGCACCGGCTGGTACAGGAAATGCTTGAGGATCCAGACCAGGATCAGGAAATTGAGGATCTCGAGCACGAAGGTCGACCAGTTCAGTTCCACGCTGGCGTACTCCCTGTCGGTAGCGGTTCGCGGGTCATGGTGTCAGCCTTACTTCAACAGATATTCCAGCAGCGGGTTGCGGAACAGCACGATCAGCACGATGACCAGGACGTAGATCGCCAGCGATTCGATCATTGCCAGGCCGATAAACAGGGTGCGCATGATGGACCGCTCCGCCTCCGGTTGGCGGGACAGTGCGTCCAGGGCGCGGCTGATGGCCCAGCCCATGGCGAGCGCAGGCAGCATGACGCCGAGCGCGATGCCGAGCACCGCGGCTACGGTCGATGCCAGGGTGAAAGTGGCGATATCGGGCATGGATTACTCCTTGTCAGGTTGGCGGGCGAGTTGAGACTGGATGCCGCCGGCAACGTAGATCAGTGCCAGCATGCCGAAAATGTATGCCTGTACCAGTGCCTCGACAATATGCAGCATCAGGATGGGCACCGGGGCGAGAAACCCGGCCACCAGCAGGATCAGCAGGGCCGCCATCTCGAGACTCATGATGTTACCGAACAGGCGCACCGCCAGCGCGACGGTGCGGGTGATCTCGCTGACCAGATGGAACGGCAGCAGGATCGGGCTGGGGCTCAGGTAATGGCGCAGATAGGCGCGGATACCCTGGAGGCGGATGCCGTACCAGTGCGCGGCGAGAAACACCAGGAATGCCAGGGCTGCCGTGGCGGACAGGTCACGGGTGGGGGAATGGACGCCGGGGATCAGGCCGCTGAGATTGGCGATGACCAGGAAGATCCAGAGGCTGCCGATGAACGGCAGGATCCGTTGACCTTCCCCGGGCACCACTGCAGTGACCGCGTCGGCAGTCGCGGTCACGATGCCTTCCACCGCGGTTTGCAGCGGACCGGGCTCGAGCCGCAAGCGCCGCGTGAACAGCCAGGCGAGCAGGGTGATCAGCAGCATGATCAGCCAGGTCGTGATCACCGTGCCGGTGATGGCAACCGGTCCCAGCGTCAGCACGGGTGTGATGGCAAGGGTGGCCTCGGCCATGTCTCATTCCCTGACAAACAGATAGACATTCAGCATGCCGACGAGCATGCCGAGTACGATAAGCCCGATCGTCCAGCCGATGGAGTAGTCCGGCATTCTGCTGTCCAGCCATTGTCCGATATAGGCGCCGGTCACCACGGGCAGCACGAACAGCAGTCCGAGCGTGCCGAGATAGACGGTCTGGCCGAGCAGGGTGGGGCGTTCGCGCTCGGCCTTCTGCATCCGCTGCGCCTGGCGCTCCACCTGCCTGCGCAGGTCGTCCTTACCCGGCAGAGTCATGCGCCCGCCTCCAGCCGGCCGATGGTCCACAGGTGCCGGAGCACCTCCTGCTCCATGCGCCGCAGGCTCTCCTTCATCACACGCAGCTGCTCTTCCTCGGCCAGGAGTTCCCGCTGCAGTGCTGCGCTGATGCGCGTGTAATCGTCGTCCAGCAGATAGTGGCGCGTGCTGAGTGTCAGCACGTTATCGCGGAAGTAGAGTACGGCACCGGGCAGAGCCAGATAGCGCCAGGTATTGCCGGCGTCGGTGCGAAACCGCGCCAGCCCGATGACCAGGGTGGTGATCATGCGGCTGTGCCCGGCGAGTATCCCGAAGCTGCCGGAGGCGTCCTCGCCGACGAACGAGACCACGTCAGCGATGGATTGCGCCTGCGTCGCGTCCAGCAGCTGCAGGGTGAACGAATTCATGCCGCCGTTCCCGGCATGGCGCCGCGCATGTAGCACTGTGCTTCCGTCAGCTCGTCATGACGACCCGTCAGGAAGGCGTCGCAGTCGGTCAGCGTGTCCGCAAGCGGGACCGTGACACCTTCGATGCCGGTATGCGAGGCCGTGGTCCAGAACGGCTGGCTGAGATAGCGCTGCAGCTTGCGCGCACGCATGACGATGCTGTGATCCCGCGGGGACAGTTCCTCCACGCCAAGCATGGTGATGATGTCCTCCAGTTCCTGGTAGCGTGCCAGGTGTTCGCGCACGCCCTCTGCAATGTCGTAATGACGCGAACCCAGGGTATGGCGGTCCATGAGCCGGCTGCTCGACTGCAGCGGGTCCACGGCCGGATAGATGCCCTTGCCGGCCTGGGCGCGGGACAGGATCACGCTGGTGTCCAGGTGACTGAGTATGGTGCCGACGGCGGGGTCGGTCATGTCGTCGGCCGGCACGTAGACCGCCTGTACCGAGGTGATCGCACCCGCGCGGGAGGACAGGATGCGGTCCTCGATTTCCGCCACCTCGGTGGTCAGGGTGGGTTGGTAGCCGACGGTCGCGGGCATGCGTCCGAGCAGGCTGGAAACCTCGCTGCCGGCCTGCACGAAGCGGAAGATGTTGTCCATGACGAAGAGGACTTCCTTCTGCAGGGTGTCGCGCAGGTACTCGGCGTAGGTCAGCGCCGACAGCCCGATACGGAAACGCACACCCGGCGATTCGTCCATCTGCCCGAACACCATCAAGGTCTGCGGCAGCACACCGGCCTTGCGGATCTCGTGCCACAGTTCGTGTCCCTCGCGGATACGCTCGCCGACGCCGGCGAACACCGATACCCCCTTGTGCAGGGTTGCCAGGGCGTGCACGAATTCCATGATGAGCACGGTCTTGCCGACGCCGGCGCCGCCGAACAGGCCGGTCTTGCCGCCCCTGACGAACGGGCAGAGCAGGTCGATCACCTTGATGCCGGTCTGCAGCACCTCGCCCGTGCCCTTGGCTTCCTGCAGCGGCAGCGGGCGGCTGTGGACGTTGCGGTAGTCGCCGGCCGCGAGCGGTTCGCCGTCATCCAGCGGCGCGCCGAAGATATTCAGCAGCCGTCCCAGACATCCGGGTGCCACCGGGACGTGCAGCGGTGCACCGGTATCGTATACGTGCATGCCCCGGTGCAGGCCGGCGCTGCGATGCAGGGTGATCGCGCGGACATGACCCTCATCGAGGTGCTGGTGCACCTCGAACAGGCAGGTCTCGTGGTCGAGTCTGGCATAGAGGGCCTGGCGCAGCGGCGGCAGCGGATCGCAGGCGATCACGGCTACCGGGCCGTGTACTTCCGCTATGACACCGATCGCAGGATCGGATCCGGTCGTGCTGACAGACGCTACGGACATGCGTCAAGTATACGTGCAAATGCTGACGACCGGACACGCGCTGCACGGGGTGTTGGCATTGCCGGACCGGCGCGCGGGCAGGTACGGCGGGCCGGGTCCCGGCCCGCCGCGGTGAGCCGGTTCAGTTGACCTTGATCAACTCGACTTCGAAGATGAGTGCGCTGTTGGGCGGGATCTTGCTGCCCTGACCCTGCTCGCCATAGGCGAGTTGCGGCGGAATGAACAGTTGCCACTTGGCGCCGGGGTGCATCAGCTGCAATGCCTCCGTCCAGCCGGCGATGACGCGGTCGACACCGAACGTGGCGGGCTGGTTGCGGCTGTAGGAGCTGTCGAACTCGGTTCCGTCGATGAGCGTGCCGCGATAGTTGACAGTGACCTTGTCCGCCGGCTGCGGGGCGGTGCCCGTGCCCTCCGCCAGCACCTTGTACTGCAGGCCGCTCGGTAGTGTGACTACCCCTTCCTTGGTCTTGTTCTCGGCCAGGAATGCCTCCGCCGCCGCCAGGTTCGCCTGCAGATGCTCCTGGCGTTTGGCCAGCTGTTCCGCCTTGATTCGCTGCTGCAGGTTCATCAGCGCGGTACGCATCTCGTCCGGTGTCAGTTGCGGTTTGGCGCCCCCGGCCGCGTCTTTAATGCCATTGATTATCATTTGCTCTCTGACATCGACGCCCTGGCGCTTGAAGTCGTTACCGAGCCGGAAGCCGATCGTGTAGTTGATCTTGTCGGTTTCGTCGGCGAACTTGGTATCTTCTGCAGCCATGATCTGGCCCCAGGCCAGCGGCAGGGCAAGGCAGGCAAGCAGTGATTTTCTGGTCATGCGGGTGGTCTCCTGTTGGCGTTGTTGTATTCCGATCGGTACCGGCGGACGGGCAGGGCGGTAAGCATGCATCCACTCGGGCGCGACGGGTATGCTATTGTTTGAAATTCAGGCATTATTGCTGCATAACATGACATAAAATAACCGGAAATACACGGGAAACAAGGATGAAATCACAACTATTCGCCATCGCCGCACTGGCCTGCGGCCTTTCGCTTGCGGCTCACGCCGAGACCAGCCTGGTGTACGAACTGACCGATTCTCAGGGCAAGACCACCGAGCAGACCTATACGCTGCACGGCCGCTGGGTCCGGGTCGACTACAATGTGCCGGACGCGCCCCGCCACCTGATCCTGGATACCGGATTCCTGATCATGTACGTGGTCGACAGCGCACAGGAGTCATTCTTCACCTTCGGGCAGTCGCCCCACCACCAGGGCGAGCAGCTCGCGTCCACCGCAGGGCAGCAGGCAGCGCCGCAACGGATGGTGGAGCGGGGTTCAGCGGCCGCCACGCTGGCGCCGACCGGTCAGCGCGAATCGGTTGCCGGTATCAGGTGCAACCTCGTCGACGAGGTCGTCGATGGCAAGACGGTGGCGGAACACTGCCTGGCCGATCCCGCGGTACTGGGCATGAGCCAGCGGGAGATGATAACCATGGCGCGCCTGATCGATTTCGCGCGCGAGTGGAGCGATCCCGACTGGATCGCCATCCAGCGCAACGAGCAGTTCGTCTCGATCCGGAGCCGGCCCGCGGACGGTGTGGCGACCTTCGTCCTGAAGTCGGTTTCCCACACAACGCCGCCAGCCGACTATTTCCGCGTGCCAGCCAGTTACCGCAAACGCGAGACCGGCAGCGACTACCGGGGTTTGCTCACCGGCAGCAAGTGACCGTGCCCGCGCCGGTAGCGCGTGATGGGCGGTGGGGCGCTCAGTGCTCCAGCGCGCGTCGCTTCCAGAGGTAGTAGACTGCAGGCAGCACGAACATCGACAGCAGCGGTGCAGTGATCATGCCCCCGATCATGGGTGCGGCGATGCGCTGCATGACCTCGGAACCGGTACCTTCGCTGAGCATGATCGGCAACAGGCCGCCGATGATGACTGCCACGGTCATGGCCTTGGGCCGGACCCGCAGTACCGCGCCTTCCATGATGGCTTCCCGGAGATCGTCGCGGTTGCGCAGGCGCCCCGCCCGGCGGTAGCCCGCCAGGGTGTTGTCGAGGTAGACCAGCATGATCACCCCGAACTCGGCGGCCACGCCGGCGAGCGCGATGAAACCGACGGTGACGGCCACCGACAGGTTGTAGCCGAGCAGCAGCACCAGCCACACGCCGCCGACGAGGGCGAACGGCAGCGACAGCATGACCAGGATCGCTTCGCCCGCGTGGCGGAAGGCAAGATAGAGCAGCACGAAGATGATGCACAGGGTCAGCGGTATGACATGCCGCAGTTTCTGGGTGGCCCGCAGTAGATACTCGTACTGTCCAGACCAGGCGATGGAGTAGCCCGGCGGCAGTTCGACCTGCGCCGCTACGGCGCGCCGCGCTGTGCTGACATAATTGCCGAGGTCCTGGTCGCGGATGTCGACGAATACCCAGCCGTTCAGGCGCGCGTTCTCGCTCTTCAGCATCGGCGGGCCGTTGATCACACGGATGTCGGCGATCTGGGCCAGCGGGATCTGGGCCCGCTGCGCGGTGATCAGGGGCAGCTCCTGAAGCTTCCTGACATCGTCGCGCTGCTCACGCGGGAAGCGCAGATTCACGGCGTACCGCTCCAGGCCCTCCACCGTGTGGGTGATGTTGATACCGCCGATCGCGGCACTGACCATTTCGTTGATGTCCTCGATGTTCAGTCCCAGCCGGGCGGCCTCCAGCCGGCGCGGAATGATCTCGATATAGCGTCCGCTCGCAACGCGCTCGGAATAGGCGGAAACCGTGCCGGGCAGCTGTTTCAGGACCTGTTCCACGCGCTTGCCGATCCGCTCGATCTCGCGCAGGTCCGGTCCGGAGATCTTCACCCCGACCGGCGTCTTGATGCCGGTCGAGAGCATGTCGATGCGCGTCTTGATCGGCATTACCCAGGCATCGCTCAGTGCCGGAAAGCGGATTCTGTCGTCGAGTTCGGCGATCAGTTTCTGCACCGTCATGCCCTCGCGCCACTGGTCGCGCGGCTTGAGCTGTATCAGCGTCTCGATCATCGTCAGCGGCGCCGGATCGGTGGCCGTGTCGGCGCGCCCGATCTTGCCGAACACCCGCACCACCTCGGGGGTCTGGGCGATCAGCCGGTCGGTTTGCTGCAGCAGTTCGCGCGCCTTGCCGATGGATATGCCGGGCAGGGTGGTCGGCATGTACATGAGGTCGCCCTCGAACAGCTCCGGCATGAACTCCGAGCCGAGGCCGTGTCCCAGGGTGGCCAGCCAGGGGATGTCCTGGAACAGCGCCTGCCAGCCCGAAGCCAGCTGTTCCTGCCGTGCCTCGACGGCGGCAACGGCCCCCTGGCCGACGGACGGTGCGGCCAGCTGCAGCGCCTGGAGCGGCCATTTGACCGGTGCCAGCAGTCCCCCGATGCCATACAGTGGCAGCAGCATGCTGAGCAGTATCACTGCCGCGGCGCTCAGGAGCGTCCTGGGCGCGTCGAGCACCCGCTTCAGTGCCGGCCGATACAGCCAGATCAGGGCCCGGCTCAGCGGGTTGGCTGACTCCCGCGGGATGCGCCCGCGTATGGCGTAGCCCATCAGCACCGGTACCAGGGTGACGGCCAGGCCGGCAGCGGCCGCCATCGCGAAGGTCTTGGTGAATGCCAGGGGTGCGAACAGCCGGCCTTCCTGGGCCTCCAGGGTGAAGACCGGGATGAAGCTCAGGGTGATGATGAGCAGCGAATAGAACAGTGCCGGTCCGACTTCCTCCGCGGCCTGGCTGATCGTCTCCCAGCGGCGGGCAGGGCTCAGTCCCGGTCCGGCGAGCTCCAGGCGCTTGTGCGCGTTTTCTATCATCACGATCGCCGCGTCGACCATGGCGCCGATGGCGATCGCGATACCCCCCAGGGACATGACATTGGCGTTGATGCCCGCGCGCTGCATGATGATGAACGAAACCAGGATGCCTAGCGGGAGGGTGATCACCGCGACGAGGGCGGAGCGGAGATGGAACAGGAACAGCAGGCAGACGAACGCCACCACGATGAATTCCTCGACGAGCCTGTCACGCAGGTTGTCGACTGCGCGCTCGATCAGCCCGGAGCGGTCGTAGGTCGTGACGATCTCCACGCCTTCCGGCAAACCGTGCCGGAGTTCCGCCAGCTTTTGCTTTACCGCGTCGATGGTCTGCAGGGCGTTGGCGCCATGCCGCATCACCACGATGCCGCCGGTGACCTCGCCCGTGCCGTCCAGGTCGGCCACGACGCGACGCATTTCCGGTCCGATCTGCACGTGCGCGATATCGCGCAGCAGGACCGGTATCGACTTGTCCGTCAGATCGATGGGGATATGCTCGATGTCCTCGAGTGACTGCAGATAGCCGCGGGTGCGGACCATGTACTCCGATTCGGCCATCTCGATCACGGAGCCGCCCGTTTCCTGGTTGGCGCGGCGGATGGCACTGGCCACGCGTGTCAGGGGAATGCCGTAGGCGCTGAGTTTCTGCGGGTCGACGACCACCTGATACTGGCGCACCATGCCGCCGACCGTCGCCACCTCGGCCACGCCGGGCACGGCCTGGAGCTCGTATTTCAGGAACCAGTCCTGCAGGCTGCGCAGCTGGGCGATGTCGTGATTGCCATGACGGTCCACCAGCGCGTAGCTGAATACCCAGCCCACGCCGCTGGCGTCCGGCCCCAGCTTGGGGCGGATGCCCGGCGGCAGGCTGTCTTCCGCCTGGTCGAGGTACTCCACCACCCGCGCGCGTGCCCAGTAGAGGTCGGTGTTGTCCTCGAAGATCACGTAGACGTAGGAGTCGCCGAAGAAGGAATAGCCGCGCACGACGCGCGTGCCGGGCACCGACAGCATGGTGGTGGTGATGGGGTAGGTCACCTGGTCCTCCACCACCTGCGGGGACTGGCCGGGGTAGGAGGTGCGGATGATCACCTGGACATCCGACAGGTCCGGGATGGCGTCGAGCGGGATCTGCTGTATCGACAGCCAGCCCCACCCGGTCAGCACGATGCTGGCGAGCAGGACCAGCAGGCGGTTCTCGATGGACCAGCGGATGAGACGAACCGGCATGTGCTACTCGGCCATGCGTGCGAAGTCCGCCTGGAGGCTGGATTCGGAATCGATCAGGAACTGGCCCGAGACCACGATCTCTTCGCCTTCCTGCAGACCGGACAGGATCTCCACGTCCGCGCCGACCCACATCCCGCTGGTGACCTCCACCGGCTGGAAGTGGCCGTTCCCCAGCGCCTTGATCACGGTTTCACGCTCGCCCGTGGGGATCACGGCCTCGCGCGGCACGATCAGCGTGTTCCGGTTCGGGGCGCTTTCGAGCGTGACCTCGGCGAACATGTTCGGCACCAGCACGCGGTCCGGGTTGGTGACCGAGATGCGTGCCCGCAGGGTGCGCGCGATGGGGTCGACCTCCGGATAGATGAAATCGACCTTGCCCTCCCAGCTCCGGTCGCGCAGTGCCGGTACCCGGATGGTGGCCTTGAGCCCCGGCTTGACCCAGCTCATCTGGTATTCGTAGATGTCCACCATCACCCACAGGTTGCTGAGATCCACGATGGTGAACATGGTGTCATCGGGTTCGACGTACATGCCTTCGCGGACGCCGAGCTTGGTGACCACGCCACCCTGCGGCGCGATGATGGGTATCGTGTTCTGGACCGTGCGGTAGTTTTCCAGGCGCATGATGTCCATGTCCATCATGTGCAGCAGCTTGAGGGAATTGCGCAGCGACTGGACGCGCGCATTCGGCTCGGTCAGGTCCGCGGATTTCAGCTTGGCCAGGTCGACCGCCTCCAGCGCCTCGATGTACTCGAGCTGCAACTGCACGACCAGCGGCGAAAAGAACTGCGCCAGTTCGTCCTTGCGCTTGACCGTTTCTCCGTCCGTGCGCATGTTGAGCGTTTCCACCCAGCCCGGGGTTCTGGAATGGACATGCATGATGCGGTCTTCGTCGTAGGTGACGGTGCCCTGGGTCTGGATGTGCCGCTGCAGCGTGCCGCGCGCCACCCGGGAAGTGCGGACGCCCATGTCCTGGATCACTGCGGCATCGAGCGCCACCTGCGGGCGCATGCCCGGCGCGGTTGCATGGCCGTCTTTCGCCACCAGGGCCATACCGCAGATCGGGCAGCTGCCGGGTTCGTCGCGAACGATCTGCGGATGCATCGGGCAGACGTAGTGTGTATGCGCCGTGTCGTCATGTGCGGCGGGTGTCGCGTGTTTTGCCACCAGGTCCATGCCGCAGATCGGGCAGCTGCCCGGTTCGTCGCGGATGATCTGCGGATGCATCGGGCACACGTAATGCACGTGCGCAGCTTCCGTCTCCGGGGTTGCCGCGTCCGTGATCGTCTCCAGGTCTCCCGGCGCGGTCGCTGTGCCGGAGCCGCATGCCGCGAGCAGGCAGGCGAGCAGCAGGCAGCTGCAGATGGCAAGGTAAACCCGCGGGTCCGGCCGGATGGTGACTTGTGATGTGCCTGTCATGCGGAGCTGGAACTACAGCGTGCTGCGGTGTCGGGGCGGCCGGCTAGCTGCCCGGTGCGGTGTTCGCGCCGGTGGCGGCAGGGGGGGTGTCGACCGACAGCAATTCTACCTCGAAGATGAGATCCCGCTCGCGCAGCTGACCGCGGTCGCCGTAGGCCAGCTTGTAGGGGATGAAGAGTTGCCACTTTGCGCCTTCCTGCATCAGCTGCAGGGCCTCGGTCCAGCCCGGGATCACCGCGTCGACGCGGAAGGTCGCCGGCTTGCCGCGCCGGTAGGAACTGTCGAATTCCGTGCCGTCGATCAGGGTGCCGCGATAGTTGACGGTCACGGTGTCCGTCGCCGTGGGAGTACGTCCGCTGCCGGGTTGCAGGATCAGGTATTGCAGGCCGCTGGCCGTGGTCACCACGCCCGCCTTCTTGGCATTGGCCTCCAGGAATTCACGGCCGGCCTTGATGTAGTCGAGTTTTTCCGTGTATTTCTTCTTGGTGCGCTCGTCGGCGAGGCGTTTGCCGAGGTTACCCATGGTCGTGCGCATCTCTTCCGGCGACAGCAGGGGTTCGGCGCCGGCGTGTGCATCCGTGATGCCCCGGAGCACGATGTCGGGCTGCAGCTCCAGGCCCTGCTGGCTGAAGTCCTTGCCGACCTGATAACCGATACTGTAGTTGATCTTGGCGTTGTCGCTGCCGAGGTCGGGCGGCTCTCCCGCCAGGCAGAGCGGTGCGAGGAGAACTGTGGCCAGTGCCAGTATCGGTTTCATGCGTAACCTCCGTTTCAAGTTGGCTGCGGCGCGAGGCCGGCTGTTCCTGTGATTCAGTGTGCTTGCACGTTCGCGTCCCGGGCGTCGTGCCCGGGAGCCGTTGCAGCGGTGTCGGCGTCGATTGCCAGCAGTTCGAGTTCCACGATCACGGCCTGGTGTGCCAGTGGTGAAGTCCTGCCGTAGGCAAGGTCGGGCGGAATGAACAGTAGCCACTTCGCGCCCGGCTGCATCTGCAGCAGCGCCTCGCGGATACCCAGGATGGTGTCCGCGACGGCGACCGTGACCGGGCCGCGCCGCCGGCGCGAGTTGTCGTATTCGCTGCCGTCGATACGCGTGCCCCGGTACTGGATGGTCACCCGGTCACGCACGCTCGGCCGGGTGCCCGTACCCGTGCTGATGATGCGGTACTGCAGGCCGCTCTCCGCGGTCACCACGCCCTCGGCTTTGGCATTGGCGGCCAGGAACTCGTTGGCGGCACGGCGCTTGCGTTCGGCATCCGCGCGGCGTTCCTGCACGCGCCGGGTCTGCTCGGCGTGCATGTCCTCGGTGATCTCGCCCTTCAACCTGACCAGCCGCTCGTCCATGTCTGCCTGCGGCAGCAGCGGGGTGCTGCCGCCTTGACCGTCCTCGATGCCGCGCCGCAGCGCGGCCTGGTCCAGCACGACACCCTGGCGCCGGAGATCGCTGCCGATCTGGTGGCCGAGGCTGTAACTGATCCGGTCGTTTTCCTGTTCCAGGGCCGGCGGCTCGGCGGCGGTTGTGCCGGTGGCCACGAACAGCAGCATGCCGGCCAGCGCGACTGGAGTGATCTGATGCATGGTGTGAAGTACTCCCCGAGACATGTCCATCTGGTATGCGTTGTGCGGGATATACCCGTATGGTGTCGGCAGTGCGTACTGCGGCTGTAATGCTGCGCTGCCGGTTACATCCCTTCCTTGTTATCGCGCTTTAAATAAAACAATAGCAACCGCTGCGGCGTCCTGGCAAGAAAAAGGGCCGCCCGAAGGCGGCCCGTAAATGCGGGTAGAATTACCCGAAGTGCTAGTTGAGCCCGGTCGTGAACACGGACTGTTGTGCTGTGGTCGGGACCGGAAGGCCACCGCAGCCCGCCGGATCGCCGACACAGTAGGGCACCATCATCTCGTTATCCTCGTGCTCCACGATATGGCAGTGCCAGACGTAGAGACCGGGGATGTCGAAGGTGGAGACGACCCGGGTTGCCTCGCCGGGATACGAGATCACGGTATCCTTCCAGCCGTTCTCCCATTCCTGCAGACCGCCGTTGAGCGGATCCACCGCGGACACGATACTCGGACCGCCACCCAGCACGTTACGACCGGTCACGTTGAACTTGACCAGGTGCAGGTGGATCGGGTGGGCATCGGCCGTGAAGTTCTGCAGTTCCCAGACCTCCGTGGCACCCAGCTGCACATGGGTCGACAGCGGGTCGGACCAGAGCTGCACGCTCGGCACGCCACTCTGATCGACCGTGCCCAGGACCGCGGCCTTCGGTGCGAACGGCTCGGCGCCTTCAACACCTTCGCAGGGCGGCAGCAGACCCGGTACCTGGGTGATCTCGCCGGTGACGGCATCGATGATCACGCAGACCAGCGCGGATTCCTCTTCCAGCAGGGCGAGGGTGCGTCGGATCTGGGTGGACGGCAGCGGGCTGTCGGCCGGGCCCAGCACCACGCTTTCTGGCGGGGTGGCACGGGTGGTCGGGTTCAGCAGGGTGCCGTCGATGTCACGGTTCTCGTCCGTCGGGGAGGTACCCAGCAGGCCGCTGTTGACCACGAACTGCATGACCTGGCCGGTGGTGGCCGGATCGGCAGGCGTGTCCGGGAAGCCGCCGAACGGGGCATCCGGTGCCGTGTTGGTCATGCGCACGATGGTGCCGTCAGGCAGGCCGCGGAAGTCGACCAGCACGTCGGCACGTTCGGCCAGAGCCATCAGCAGCGCCTGCTGCGGATCCGGAGCCGGCTTGGCGGGCGGGATCGTGCCATCGCCGGGCAGCTTGGTGGCACCGTTGGTTTCCACCTTGACCACCTGCGGCAGGAGACCCTGCTCGGTACCGATCTGGAAGAAGCTCAGCTCGTTGACGGCCACCGTCGAGGCGGTCGGCGGCACTGTCGTGTCATCCCACACCGTGCGGTTCACGGTGATCGGGTTGCCGGCAGCGTCGACGATCTGCAGCGCCAGGTTGATGAAGCGCGAGTTGCAGCCGTTCAGCAGGCGGAAGCGGTAGACCGACGGTGCGATCTCGTGGGACGGCCAGGTGACGCCGTTGACCACGATGGTGTCGAAGAAGGCCTCCGGGTTCCAGATCGGCGCCATGTCCGAGGTGGGCTGCGGAACGAAATCGACGTTCAGACCCGCGCGGGCGTTGCCGTCGGTGGTGCCGTCGTTGAGGTTGAGATCACCGAAGCCATCACCCAGTCCCTCGAAGAAGGCGCGGTCCGCCGGGTAGAACAGGGAGCCGTCCTCGTTGAAGGAACGGTCCTGCACCACGATCGGGATTTCGCGGTACTTCTCGCGGGCGCCGCCCAGCGCGGCCGGCAGGTTGGTGGTCGCCAGGTTTTCCCCTGCCACCGGTGCCGGCGCGGGCAGCACACCGGCAACCAGGCCGTCCTCACCACCGCTCGGCGTGCGGACCAGGTAGAAACCGGCCGGGCCGGCGTAGACGTTGCTGCGGGTCATGCCCAGTGCATGGTCGTGATACCACAGCGTGGTCGACGGCTGGTCGTGGTTGTAGGTGAAGTTGGCAAAGCCGGCGCCGCTGGTGCCGGGGTTGGTCGTGCTGCCAAGGTTGTTGACCAGCGTACCGCTACAGATGTAGGTGTTCGGATTCGCCGGGTTGGCGGCAACGGACGGATTGGTCGTGCAGTTGAAGTTACTGCCGGCCGGGTCAGGCAGATACCAGGCCTCCGGGTAACCATCCGACTGCGGCTCGGTATGACCGCCATGCACGTGCACGATGATCGGCACGGGGCCCTTGTAGGGGTCCGGGTTCGTGCCCATGCAGTCGGTGCGCGGGGCACCGGCGATGCATTCCGCGTTCGGCGCGGCCCAGTGCAGCGTCTGGTCGATCGGCAGCAGGTGCGTGAGGTAATTCGGTCCTGCGCCGAAGTTTTCCTTCAGATCGTTGATCCAGGTGATGGTCGTCAGGCTCTGCGCCCAGGTCCCGTTCGGCAGGCGGCCGTTGTTGCGGGTCTCGATGGTGTAGGCCGGATAGTTGAACTGGGAGTTCGGCGCCGGGGCGATGCCGACCCCGCCGCCCAGTGCGGACGAATCCGGCAGCGGGTCGGCGGCCGGACCGTAGCTCCACACCGTGGTCGCCGGGAAGGCGTCGGCGCGGTTGTTGATGGTGTTCCAGATACCGCCCGGCAGGATCTGCTGCTGGAACTGCCGTACGGCGATATCGTAGTCGTCCGCCTGGCCCGGGTTGGAATTCATCACGGGCGGGATGACCAGCGGTGTCACGTACTTCGGTATCGACAGCGGGTCCAGGTGCGCCACGCAGCCGTAGAACATGTCGGTACAGGACGGCCCCGGCGCCTTGCCGTAGTAGTTCCTGAAGATGACGAAGTCCAGGATGTTGATGCTGCCGTCGCCGTTGAAGTCGGCGATCGCGTTGGCCGGCGTCAGCGGCTGTTGGTAGAAGCTGCGGAACTGGACGAAATCGGTAATGTCGGTTGCGCCGCTGTTGTTGAGGTCGGTATCGCAGGCATTGCCGTAGCCGTCGCCGTCGGTGTCGAGTTGATCGGCATTGGCCACGAGGGCGCAATTGTCCAGATTGTCGTCTATCCCGTCCCCGTCGGTGTCGATCGCGAGGGCGGCCGTGCTGGACAATGCGAGTAGTAACCCGACGATTGTGCTGGTCGATGCTGAAAGTGCGGGCTTGTTAATGTCCGCAGTGACCAGTAGTACATCTTTCGATGCACCTGGCTCTTGTTTGCTTGCCATGTTTACTCCTCCCCTAGAGGTACGTGAAGATCCCGTGCTTGAACGTTCTGGTTCTGGACCGTCTCCGTCTGGTGACACATTTTTTTTACAGCGGAGCGGCTTGCTTCTGTATGTTAGCAAAATTGGTGCCAGTTATTGGACACCTGCTTGCGACATTCTTAAAGCGTCGTCTGCATTGAGTTAATTTTTGGTAATGGCGATTTTGTGAGTCAATAACTCCTTGTGTTAGGGCATATCACAACTGACAGCATTGCCAATTCTGGCAGTCGTGTCATGTGGGCGCTGTCAACACTGGCAGTGTAATGTCACGCCAGCGATGACGCAATGGAACAGGAATCCGTACGATCGAGCGCAAAACTGTAAAAATTGCCGGGCGTTGTGTAAAAAATAATTTACATGTTTCTTCCATATCTGTCTCAAAACAATGACAGTGATTTGACGGTATGATCTGGTCGCGAATTCGGTCGCAGGCGTCCGCGATGAATGGCGCGGCCTGTGTCCGGCATGGCGGGCACGGTTGGCTGTGCGCCAACCTGACTTCGTGATCACACGACCGGGCGTCACGGCTTAGGGCGTGCCGCCGCACCTGTTGAGCTTCACAGGCGGGGCTGATCACTATATTGTGATTGTATAAACTGAAAACATGCAGCCGGATAACAACAGTCACGGTTGCGCCAGCATAATAAGTGAGCAGGGATACAGCATTGAGTGCATTCGGGCGATTCTTGGCCAATCTGCGCGCGCGACTGACGCGGCGAGCCACCCCCAACCTGAGCCGGGAACCCGCCGGCGCGGGCGATCCAGGCGCATTGTCGGCGCTGCGCGACGAGCACGAGACGCTCGCGCGCCAGGCCCGGGACATCGTTGCGCAACTCGACAGCCTAGGCGCGCTGGAGTCGCGTACCAGTGCCGAGCAGGAGGCGCTGCGCGGCTCGCTGCAACAGGCCATGGCAGCGGCCACGCGCAAGCTGGATGGCCTTGAAACGGCTAGCCGGGACCTTGCCACCACCGCCGCGGCCGAGAACGCGCGGGTCCTCGACCTTGCCGAGCGGCTTGCCGCGCTCGAGCACGAGCGCGACCAGGAACGCGATCAGCTCCGGGGCCTGCAACAACGCGTGCAGGACACGACATCCCGCCTGGAGCGGGCGGACAGCCAGATCAAGGATCTGCAGGTGCGTACGGTGGAACAGGTGCGCGAATTCGATGCCCTGCTGTCGACGGCGGGCGAGCGTATCGACGCCGTGGATGGCAAGGTAAAAACCATGGGGATCAAGATTGAGAACGAGCAGCAGCAGGTCATGACCGCCTACAGGCACACCGAGGGGCTCTTGCGCAAGGAACATACCCGCATGAACTGGGCGTTTTCGGTCGCCGCCGTTGCCGTGTTGCTCGGCGTCCTGGCCGGTATCGCCCAGGTCTGGAATATCGAGCAAAACGCAACCCTGCTGGCCGGGATGAGCAAGGACATCAGCAGCCTGCTGCAATACATGGACAGCGCGCGGGCGCCGCAAGTCGGCATGCGTGACGACGTGGCCCCGCAGCTGACCCCGACCGGCGCCGGCGCTCGGGCACGTGTCCCGGCCGTAGCCGCCGTCCATCCCCGGGACCTGCGGCCGGCGCCGGATACGGCCCCGGCGGAGGAGGGCGGCGGCGATCTGCCGGACGCGTCAGGCACGCAGGGGAATACCTACGGGGAGATCCCCGGGCGGGAGCGTTCTGCGGTGCCGCAATACAACCGGCAGGATGCGCGGCAGTTCTTCGAGGAAAACGCCCTCTACGGTGACATCAATACCTTGCCCAGCGGTGTCCAGTACCGCGTGGTGAGGCCCGGCAGCGGTCCGACGCCGTCGCTCGCGGACAAGGTCGTTATTTCCTATGTCGGCATGACGCCGGACGGCAAGATCATCGACGAAACCTACTCGGGCGACAAGCCGATCACCTACAGCATGCAGGACGTCATGCCGGCCTGGCGCGATGCGCTGCTGGAAATGCAGGCCGGCGCGGAATTCGAGGTATACGTGCCCTCGGGGCTCGCACACGGTAAGGGGGTCCGGAAACGCGGCATGAGTGGATTCGAGCCGCAGATTTACCTGATCGAGCTGCAGCAGGTCATGAGCGACGCCGCGATTGGCCAGGCGCAGGCGAACTGATCGGCGCTGCAAGTGCGCAGCCGGCGCTGATCCCGATGCTGTCTGGGCGTACCGGAACCGGCTGCCGATGGCCTGGCTACGTCGTCAGGCGGCGGATCCGCGCCTGGTCCGCGTCCGAGATATCTATGATGTAAAAGCCGGCCCAGTACTGATCGGGGTTGTTGCCGGTGTGACACCAGAGACATTCCACGCCGATTTCGATGGGTTCGCTGTTGCCGGCGCTGTCACAGAATTCCAGCGACAGCTGGAACACGGCATTTTCTGTTACCGGCTCTGAGGTCAGGATCATCAGTCCTTCCTCGCTGATATTGGCGAGCCGCCCGAACGGCCGGCATGCCTGTCTGTCTGTCACGCAAACGACGTCCGGGACATCCACCCGCACGGTTTTCCGCATCTCGCTCGGAATCCTGTTTTCTGCACTCATGCCGTATTCTCCCTGAATCCTACGTACGCGCCTGTTCGCCGTTGCTCAATATGCGGCGCACGGCTTCCATGGCGCGCTGTACGAAGGAGTTGCGGTCGGTGGTGATGATGCGCGCCTGTCCGTTCGCGACCAGGGTCGCCAGTTCGATCCGGTCTTTCACGCAGGCCTTGATGCCCATGCTGTCGACGAACATGTAGTTACCCGACATTTGCGAATGCCAGGACAGCTTGAGTCGCAGCGGCGTGGCATCGGCATCCTCCTGGAAGGAAAACCAGGTGCCGAAGGCCAGATCCTCGATCTGTGTCAGCGCCTTCTTTACCTTCGGTGAGAGCCGCTTCTTGCCCTTTTCGGGCACGGCCGCCGCTGCCGCTGCCGCTGCCGTTTCCGCATTCGCTGCGGCAGGCGTGCGTTCGGCGTCGGAGGTTGCGGTGGTGTCTTGCCGTTCCTGCGTTGCGCATGCGCTCTCGCTGGGTGGCGTCGCGGCGGCGTCAAGCCGCCGGGTCTCCAGGGGTGGGGTGGCATCACGCTGCGGTGTAGCTGCGGCTATAGCGGCCGCCGGTGGTTGCGGATTCGCGTCCGGGGCCTCCAGCACGGTATCCTGCAGCTGCCTGATGACCGCCAGCTGCGCCGCATTGTCGCTGGCACCGTAGGCATCGAGCATCTCGAAGGCGCGCTCGATTTTCCGGCGCAGACCCGGCAGCTTCTCGCGCAGCTCCGCACGGGCCTGTTCCGATGTGCGCGGTTCAACGCTCCAGACGATGTTCTCGATGGTTTGAACCGCGAGTTGCCAGGTGGTGCTCTGCTCCGATTCGGGCTCGCGCAGGTAAATGAACATGAGCTTGTCGATCCAGGCATCCGCCAGGATCTTCTGCAGTTCGGCGGGCACCTCGTGTCCGCTGGTCCTGGCATCGATCGCGGCGGCCGCGCAGGTGCGCGCCGAATCTAGTTTTTCCCTGCCGGCGGCGGCCTGGCGCGTGCGCTGTTCGAGCGCTGCGGCACGGTTCTCCAGGTCGCGGATGCTGTTGCGGCAGAGCTCGAGCAGCTCGCCGAAGATTTCGACGTTATGATCGAATTCCTCGATGATGCGCTGGATCACCATGCGCACAGTCGGGAAGATGCCGCGAGACAGGTCGTTTTCGAAGACCCATTTGGTGCAGGCCGATGCCAGCATGTTCAACAGTTCATGCGCCGGGTGCCGGGCGTTGGTGAACATTGATTTGTCGATGATCGCCACTTTCAGGTAGGGCGTATGCAGACGGCAGAGTTCGGCTTTCGCGACGCTGGGCAGGTCCTGGTCGTTCAGCAGGTACTCGAACATCATGCCCACCAGATCGATGACCTGGGTGTCGGCACTGGGAATCCTGCGCCGGTCGAGGCCGGTGAACAGCTGCTCGCGTTCGTCGGAGAGCTGGGCCAGCATGGTCTTGACGAGATGTTTGTTGTGCTGGCTGCCGGTGCCCGCAGGTGTGGCAGCCAGCTGCTCGGTCGTATCCGTGTGCCGTTTCAGCTGGAGCTGGTGTATGGCCGACACCACCTCGGTCTGCGGCAGCGGGTTGGCCACGGCGGCGCCCGCTTCGCTGCTGTAGCCATTGCGGTCCCGGCGCGAGAGCAGTTGCAGGATGCTGCCGAACAGTTCATCACCAAGGCCGGTGCCGCCAGCCTCCTGCTCCTGGCTGCCGGTGCCCGCAGTCCCGCGGGCGGCGTTGCCGGTAGCGGCGCTGCGGCGGGTATCAGTGACCGGCTGCTTGTGCACTTCGTATTTAAGATTGGGCAGCAGGCCGGCCTTGAGCAGGCGCTGGTTGAATTCCTCGTACATCAGGCCTGTTTTGCTCAGTACGAACTTGTCGAAGAGCATGTATACGATCAGTCGCGTTTCATGCTCGAGCACCAGTTCCTGGGCCGCCTCGTGGAATGCGCTCGCGAGGCAGTGCGGTCCGGCAGGCACCTGATCCTCCTCGAGCTTGCGTCCGTTGTTGAGCACCGACAGGCGCTGGCGTATCGCATAGAGGGTCTGTGTGCAGCCGCTCGAGGCGCTGGCGGTCATGTTCTGCAGGGCGACCTGGATGTCCGAGTCTTCCTTGCTGACCAGGGCAAGCGGTTCGGATCGCTGGGCGGCCGCCAGTTTCGAGGCGTATTTGAGACCGTTGAATTCCTTGAAGCCCTTGCCCAGGCTTCTGTAGAAAATCGCTTCCACGTGGGCACGGTTCGAGTTGATCAGGTTCATGGCCTCGGCGAAGCGCAGTTGCGACGCACTGGACTGGGCCTTGTCGATGAAATCCTGGAATGCCGTATCGCTGTTCTCAAACATCTTCTTCATGTAGGCATGGAGATGGGTCAGGACCAGTCGATGGCAGTCATCGAGAATGGTCGAACTCCACGCGTGTGTGCTTGAGGTGGCCTGCATAGCGGTACCCGTAGGTGATTGCCGAAACCGGATTGCCTGCATACAGCACGGGCATTGCCGCCCCGTCTGTATCGCCCGTGTGATCGGCTGTCACCCTGATTACCTTAACTTGGCAAAGGGGATCAGCGGCTTAGCGATGGATGCGGGGTGCGGCGCGGATGGCGGCAGGCATAGCTGAACGCCTGCCAGGCGCCCAGCGGTGATGCCATTAATTGTAGGTAAAACAGCAGGCTATTTCATACAAGGCGAACGACGCGCGGCGGCTTGGCCGGCGCGCACCAGCAGCGCAGTGAAAACAGTGCCGGGGCGCGGCTGCCGCGGGTGGGAGCAGGCCGGAGCCGGGCCCGCACGATCGCGGGCCGGGATCCGGCTGATGCTCGCCTCAGGTCAGCGGGGTGAGGAGGATCTCCACGCGTCGGTTCAGCGCGCGACCCTGTGCCGTATCGTTGGTCGCGATCGGGCTGCTCTCGCCCATGCCGGTGGTGGTGATGCGCTGGGGCAGGACCTTGCGGGATTCCAGGTAGCGCGCAACGCTGCCGGCGCGCGCCCGCGAGAGCTGCATGTTGTAGTCTTCCGAGCCGGTGCTGTCGGTATGGCCGGTGACATCGACGTAGGTTTTCTCATATTCGTTGATGACCAGTGCGACCGCGTCAAGCACCGAGTAGAAGTCCGCGGAAATATCGCTGGAATCGGTGGCAAAGGTGACGTTGCCGGGCATATTGAGAATGATGGTGTCGCCGTTGCGTGTCACACTCACCCCGGTGTTCTGTAACTGCTGGCGCAGCTTCGCCTCCTGCTGGTCCATGTAATAGCCGACCGCGCCGCCGGCGAGCGCGCCGATACCAGCGCCGAGCAGGACATTCTTGCGCTTACCGCCGGTGATGGCTGAAATGATCGCGCCGCTGGCAGCGCCGATGCCGGCACCCACGGCGGCCTTACTGGCTTGCTGTTCGCCGGTGTAAGGATTGGTCGTGCAGCCGGTTATCCCGATACAGCCGGAAATGGCCGCTGCGAGCAGGGTTGTGCCGAGTTTTCCATTGCGTTTCTCGTTGCGCTTGTTCGAGTGGGGCATGTGCATGATGGCTCCTGGATGGCTGACCGGATGATGGCGAATCGACGCCCGGCTTCCCGCACGCTGCCGGATCGAGCGTGGGGGCGGGCAACCTGGGCGCTCATTTTACACCGCAGGTCGGGCCGCCGAAACGCCCCGTAACGCAGTCTGCGCGCGGTTGCCGACGCGCCGCGGTCGCCGCTGTTGCAGCCGGCTGCGCGGCGCCTGTGGAAGCAAGAGACGGGTGCTAGATGCTGGCGAGCATGTTGAGTTCGTGCGCGATCAGCAGGCCGTAGGCGGGAACCAGGGTGAATATGACGTATTTTACAGCAATATATCTGTAAATCATGAAGTTGTAGTGCATTACTAGAATCAGCAGTGCTATCCCCGTCAGCGCCATCTTGACGATGGTGAAGGCGTGGATGTTTTGCTGCAGCAGCCAGTTCATGAAGACATTCATTTCCACGGCACCTTCGTTGAGCAGCACGGTGGTGAGAAACGCATCCACGGTGCAGAGCATCAGGATCAGCAGTGCGGCGGCTAGCGGCAGATGACCGTGCCAGTCCTGGTAGGCATTGACATGGTCGTTGGTCCGGCGGAAGTTCCGGCGACGATGCAGGAACAGGGCGCCGCGCAGCGTGGCGAATGAAGCGCTACGGCGTTCGCTGCTGCGCTGCTCGACCGCACGTCCGTTCAGTTCTTGTGCTTCCAGGGTCATGGTGTCAGTTCCTTTGTTATCGTGTCAGTCAATGCTCAAGCAATTTACGTACCTTTTATTACAAGATTCTGTTCTGTAAACAGAATGCTCTGCATAGTCATTTCTGTCACACCATTTTGGTGCGATTGTGTTAAGATAGTCAACATTCTGTCGCCTGGTTGCGTGGGCATCTGTGGGATTTCCCGAAGCAAAGCAATTGGATAGCCGGAAGGGCGCGAGCGCTGGGGGTGATAAAGTTACTGACAGTCGTGTCTAATCGCCTGAATATTCTGACACATGTCGAGTCGCGCCTGGACAAAAGTCTCTATAAATTTCTTCTCTTATTGACTTTTGAGACATATTATGTGAATTGGATACAATAATTATCAATTCTGTCCGTAAATGACGACGGCGCAACTGCTTGCGCAAAAACTATAATTTTAAGTCAGGGATCGCACGAAGGTTTGCATTTCCATATCTAGTACGATGTATGTGAGTCTGGCTCAATATGTTGGATGATAAACCGTTGATCAGGAGGAGACAAAAAAATGGCTGACCTGTTTTCTGACGAGTGGATGAAGAACTTCATGGAGCAGTGGAACGCGGAACCGGAATTGTCAGATGCATTGGCAAAAATCGACTTCAACTCCACGATTGGGTATGGCTTCGATGGCGAGGATACCCCGCGCGGCTATCTTAAAATTGAAAACGGCAAGGCGACCTCGGCGGGGATTTACAACGGCGAAGAGCTGAACTGGGATCTGCGGGCGACGTTCGACAACTGGAACAAGTGGCTGGTCAAGCCGCCGGGGATGATGGGCCTTGGCATGGCCTACACCTCGCGCAAGCTGAAATTCAATGTTGGCGATTACGGGGCGATGATAAAGGATCCGCGGATGGCAGGTCCGTTCATCAAGAGTTTTTCCGTGATGGGGCGCGCCTGACCCGAACTGGCGCATAAACGGGTGTTGCAATAACAATAAGTTGAATCGGGTACTGCTACCGTTGCGATGACCGGACCTGTGCGTCCGGTCATCGAAATAATGTGGGAAGGTTGGCGCCGTCTGCGGACTGCGCCGTGTGCTTCAAGCAGGACCTGACCGTGCTTTTTCTTTGTTGTGTGAGGATTAACGATGTTAATCAGAAAATTGGCCTTGGCTGGACTGGTGTGTGCCGCTGTTGCGGTAGCGAATGTGAACGCACAGGGTGCCGGAGAAGGGGTGATCACCGTTCCGAGCATACCGGTCGGGGCGACCGTCAGTCTCGGTGGCACCGTGGTTCCGATCAAGGATGTGACCTTCGCCGCCCAGATTCCCGGACGTATCAGCACTATCGCCGGTGAGGAGGGTGATTTCTTCGAAGAGGGTACCGAGCTGATCGCGATCGGTATCGAGGAACTGCTGGCGAAACGGCGCGCGGCCTGGGCAAACCTGGCAAATGCTGAGGCGGCATTCCGCAATGCCGGTGTGCAGTACTCCCGTGAGTGGATATCTCCCTACGGTGGCCAGAGCAATGACATGATGGGCGGCATGAGCTCGCTCATGCGCAATTTCACCAACCCCATGGATAGCTTCATGGGCGGCTCTTCTCCGGGGCTCGACCGTCATGCGGAGCTGTATCAGTACGGTACCCAGATCGAGCAGGCACGCTCCGGCCTGGAGGCCGCACGTGCCAGCATCGAGGAAATCGATACCAAGATCCGCGATTCGAAGTCGGTAGCCCCGTTCAAGGGCGTCATTACCAAGAAGCTGGTGGAAGTGGGCGATCCCGTGCAGCCCGGCCAGCCCATGCTGATGTTTGCGGACATGTCACAGCTGCAGATTCAAGTCGAAGTCCCGGCACGCCTGATGCCGGGTGTCAAGAAGGGCGATATCGTGCCGGCGCGCCTCGACGTGGGTAACGTGAACGTTCAGGCCCGTGTGGCAACCATCTACCCGATCGCGGATGCCGACCGGCATACCGTGACCGTCAAGCTCGACCTGCCTGCCGGCGCGCCGGGCGGTGCCGGCATGTATGCAGAGGTCATGATCCGGGACATCAATGCCCGCGTGCGCGAATTGCCGGTGGTCCCGAAGAGCGCGCTGGTCTGGCGCGGCAGTTTGCCGGGTATCTACGTGCTGAACGATCAGAACCAGCCCGAATTGCGGCTGGTGCGTACCGGTGATGACGTCGGTGCCGAAGGGATAGCGATCCTGTCAGGTCTGCGTGCAGGCGAACGTGTGTTTGCCAATAGCAGCGAGGCGGCTGGTAAGCGAGGCGCCTGGAACGCGCAGGGCAAGGGGGACTGACGCGAAGGACCGCCTGGATTTCAGACAAGGGCGGGCTGCGCACAGCTGGATTGACAACAAGAAAATCACGGTCGGGGTACGCTGGTAATCCGGGCACGGTACAGAGGGCGACCGAACAAAGCACGCTAGAAGGCGGAATATAACTATGGCCGAGAAAGAAAAGCAATTTTCCACACCTGTTAACTACGATGCCCACTCCCTGGGTATCGCGGGCAGAACCGCACGGCTTTTCATCACCTCGCCGGTTACGCCCATGATTCTGATTGTGGCGCTGCTGGTCGGTCTGCTCGGCCTGTTCTTCACGCCGCGGCAGGAAGATCCGCAGATCTCGGTCCCCATGATCGACGTCTTCGTCCAGTACCCCGGCGCATCATCTGAGCAGGTGGCGAGCCTGGTCACGGAGCCACTGGAACGGCTAATGCTGGAAATTCCCGGCGTGCGCCATACCTATACGGCAACCGAGCGCGGTCGCGCCATCGTGACCGTGCGTTTCAAGGTTGGCGAGGACTTGGGTGATTCCATCGTCAAGGTGCATGACAAGATAATGTCCAACATGGACAAGATACCACCCAACGTCCAGCAGCCGCTGATCAAGCCAGTTGCGGTGGACGATGTTCCTATCGTGACACTGACACTCTGGTCAGAGGATATCGACGACGGCGCGTTGCGCCTGCTGGCACTTGACGTGCTGCAACGACTGGGTGAGGTTGACGGTGTAGGCAAGGGCTTCGTCGTCGGTGGCCGTGAGGATCAGGTCAAGGTCGAGGTCATGCCGGAACGGCTCTCCGGCTACCAGATCAGTATGCAGCAGGTAGCCCAAACCATCCAAACGGCAAACTCAGAGCAAACGGCCGGCGGTGTCGAGTCAGGCAGCCAAGCCTTTACTGTGCGTACTGGTTCCTTCCTGACTAACGCCCAGGAGATCGGACGCCTGGTCATCGGTATCCGGCAGGGGGTGCCGGTCTACGTGCGCGACGTGGCCCGGGTAGCGGAGGAACCTGCAGACCCAAGCCAGATGTCGATGTACTACACCGGGCCGGCCTACGAGGGTGATGCGCCCTCGACCAAGGGCAATCCCGCAGTGACTGTTGCCATTGCCAAAAAGAAAGGCACCAATGGCGTGACCATCTCGCATCGCATCCTGGAGAAGGTCGAGACGCTCAAGCACGATCTGATTCCCGCCAATGTCCATGTCGCAGTGACACGGGATTACGGCAAGACCGCGGACGACAAGGTCAACGAGCTGCTGCAGGCCATGCTGGAAACGGTCGTAATCGTGTCTTTCCTGTGTCTGATTGGCATGGGCCTGCGTGCCGCGGTCGTGGTCATCGCGGTTATCCCGGTGGTGATCCTGCTCACTATCTGGTGGGCCATGATGGTGGATTACACCATCGATCGCGTGAGTCTATTCGCGTTGATTTTCTCGATTGGTATTCTGGTCGATGACGCGACCGTGGTCGTTGAAAACATCTTTCGGCACTGGCTGCTCAAGGGCAAGACCAGTGTCGCGGTCGCCATTGATGCCGTGCGCGAGGTCGGTAATCCGACCATTCTCGCGACGTTCACCATTATTTCCGCACTGCTACCCATGGGTTGGGTCAGCGGCCTGATGGGTCCTTACATGCGCCCGATCCCGGTACTCGGCTCGTCCGCCATGTTCTTCTCCCTGGTGGCCGCCTTTATCTTCACCCCGTGGATGGCGGTGAAGCTGGCCCCGCGTCACGCGGCACTGCGACGGGCCGAGGAAAAGGAGAAGAAGACCCACGAGTTCATCGCGAAGTTGTACCGCCCGATCATCATGCCGCTGATCAACAACCGGATACTCGGCCTGTCGTTCCTGTTTATCCTGATCTTCGCGACTGCGGGTTTGTGCCTCACGTTCTATACACAGCAGGTCGCAGTTAAAATGCTGCCGTTCGACAACAAGCCGGAATTTTCCGTTGTTGTCAACATGCCGGAAGGCACGGCCATGCCGGATACCGCTAATGTCATCATGACCCTGGCGGATACCATAAGGGATAACATTCCGGAAGTGACGGCAGTGGTGACCTATGCCGGCAGTGCCCAGCCGTTCAACTTCAACGGTATGGTCAGGCACTACTATCTCCGGCAGCGACCCTGGGAAGGTGACCTGCTGGTTATTCTGAAGGACAAACATCAACGCGAGCGCGGCAGCCACGCGATCGCCACGGAAGCGCGCAAGATGCTGAAACCGATCGCTGACCGGCTCGGCGCGCGGATTTCCGTAGTCGAAATGCCACCCGGACCTCCCGTGCTGCAGACAGTCGTCGCTGAGATCTACGGCCCGGATGCCGCGACACGCCGTGAGGTGGCGACCGACGTGATGGCCATGTTCGAGGCCGTGGAGGACGTTGTCGACGTCGATTCGTACATGGCAGATCCTTACGAATACTGGCGCTTTGATGTCGATACCGAGAAGGCCGTGCGCCGCGGTATCTCCGTCGATACCATCAACGGCACACTGGCCATGGCCATGGGCAGCTACAAGCTGGGCGACATCAAGCGCGGCACCGTGCTCGAGCCGACCTACATCGTGATGCAGATCCCGCTGGCGATCCGCTCCCAGATCACCCGGCTTGGCGATCTCCCGGTGCCGACCAATGACGGGCGAACCATCCCGCTTTCGGAACTTGGTACCTTCAGAAAAGAATATGAAGAGCCCGTTATCTACACCCTCGATCTGCGTGGCGTTGAATATGTCGTCGGCGAAATGCAGGGACGACTGGGTGCACCGATTTACGGCATGCTGAGCATCGATGATCTCATTAAGGATTACACCACGCCGGATGGCGTGAAGATGCCCACCATGCCGTGGACGCTGCTCGATTACCTCATCAAGGACGATTCGACCTCGCATTACGAATGGACCGGTGAGTGGACTGTAACCTACGAGACCTTCCGTGATATGGGCGGCGCCTTCATGGCCGCGCTGATCCTGATCTACGGTCTGATCGTCTGGGAATTCAGGAATTTCGCCCTGGCCGGCATCATCATGTCGCCCATTCCGGTGACGCTCATCGGTATTATCCCCGGGCACTGGATACTCGGCAGCGAATTCACGGCCACATCCATGATCGGCATGATCGCGCTGGGTGGCATCATCGTGCGCCAGTCGATCCTGATCGTGGAGTTCGTCAAGATCGAGGTGGCCCAGGGCAAGGAGGTCGCCGAAGCAGCTGTGCGTGGCGCCGCAACACGTATGCGGCCCATCTTCATTACCTCGCTGACTACCGTGGCAGGTGCATTTACCATTTTGCCGGACCCGATTTTCAACGGTATGGCGGTCAGTATTCTGTTCGGCGCAACGTCAGCCACCATTCTGGCGCTACTCATGATCCCGCTAGGTTGCATCAGTGCCAAGAAGCAGTTCTACGTCGAAACCGCGGACGACGGTACGGTGGCGATCAGCCGTGCCTTCCAGCTTATCGAGCATGTGGACGTGGAAACGGAGACTGCCAAGAAGGCGGCTAAGCCCGGGCTGCTGGCGCGCCTGTGGGGGTTGATCGTCTCGATGTTCTCCTGGGTCTTCATCATCATCAAGGCCGTCTTCACGCTGATCGGTATGGGATTCAAGGGCATCTTCGGTGGCAAGCGCAGTGGCGGAACGCCGCCACCGCCACGCGGCGGCACGCCGCCGCCACCCCGGCAACCGCCACCGGGTGGCACGCCGCCGCCGCCCCGGCAGCCGCCGCCAGGCGGTACACCCCCGCCGCCACGTGAAAAACCGGCAGCTGCCGCTACCGGCACGCCGCCGCCGCCGCGTGAGCAACCGGTCCCGGCAGCCACGGCAGCGGCACCGGCTGCTGCAGTAACACCGGAACCGGCGCCGAGTCCAACTGCACCTGCGGCAGCCGTATCACAGCCTGCGCCGGCTGAACCGATGATAGAAACTGCCGCGGACCAACCGGAAGTCGCCGCAGCGACCGCGGAAGCTGGAACGATTGCCGCGCCAGCGCCCGTAGCCACGGAAACCGCCAGGGCGGAAGAGCAACCGGCCGCGGAGCCACCGGCACTGAAGCTGGCACCGGATGCAGCCGACTTAGATATGGACCTTGACCTTGATGACGAACTCGATCAGGACATAGACACTGAGATGCAGGATACGGTGGGATCGAAACGGCGTGGCATTCGCCTGAAGCAGGATCTGAACTAGGCTTGCGTGTGATGCACTGGCAAGTAATGGACAGGGTGCGTGAACAGAATCGAGGTGAAGCAATGATAAACGTTAATCGCCGGTTGAGTTTGCAGCTTTTCTTCATCCTGACCGGACTTGCCACGGCACAGCTGACAATCGCTGCGGAACCCGAGACAGAGTTCAGGTACAGTGATGAATGGGCGCTGGTATCGGCGCCACCGCCAGCGGGGCCATATCAGCCGATCAATATCGATCCGCGTGTCCCAGGGCCTGGAACGGTGTCCCAGATGCCGCTCGCCATGCCGCACCTGCCGTCAGCCCCGGCGCCGGCCGCCGAAAATGCAGCGGAGGAAGCGGGGGCTATTGATGTGACAGAGGCGGACCGTACTGCGGCAAACCCGCTTCAGGCCGCTAGCGAGGTGGCGCCTGCCCTGCCGCCCGTGCCGGGTTTGTATCAGCCGCTGTCGACGCCCGCAGCAGAGCAGCAAACTGTGGCGGGCGAGGCTGAGACAGCCGCGATGCAGGCGCAGAGTGAGGAACAGATCCCTGCGAGTCCGGACATCGTGCCGGCCACGGAAGCGGGGATGGCAGCTGCATCGGAAGTTGCTGCCGGCAGTGGCGAGGATCTCGCGCGGCCGCCAAGCCCTGAAGACAATGCCGCCACCCAGGCGGCAGTGCCGGGCGGGGAGTCGCTACCCGAACGCGGCCCCGAAATGGCCATCCAGACGGAATCCGCGGTCGAGTCCGAGTCCTCTGACCTGGCAGCATCCGTTCCCGTGCCGATGCCGGAATCCGCAGGTCAGGAACCGCTGCCGCTGGCACAGGAAAGCGCAACGCCGCCGCAGCTCGAGGATGAAGTGCCCGCCCCGCCGGTCGCCGCCATGCCACAGCAGCCGGAATACGGGCAGCCCGGGATGATGCCGCCGGGCTACGAGCCACAGCAGATGCCGGGCTACGCCGAGGCACCTATGCCTGCACCGCCGGTCGCCGCCATGCCGCAGCAGCCGGAGTACGGGCAGCCCGGGATGATGCCGCCGCAGATGATGCCGCCGGGTTATCAGCCGCAGCAATCCGCTACCGCGCAACAGGAACCGCCGTCGTATCCTTCGCCGTCGATGCCGGAGTATTACGAGCGCCTCGCGCCGCCGGCGGCAGGCCGCATGAATACGGATACTCCCGCGGTTGGCCGGGGGCCGGCTGCGCAGGTGCGCGAACGACCCTACGGTCAGGACGCCACCGGCGGGTATTACGGCAGGCCGTCACCGGGGTATGCGTATCCGGCACCCGGCAATCCCTATCAGTCAGGCAGACAAGGATACTGGGGCATGCCGCCCTACGGTTATTCGCGCGGACAGGCCTGGACCGGTGAGCAGGACGTACCACCACCGCCGGTTGCCACCGATCCTGCACAGTATCCGTATGGCACGGTGCCGGGGTATCGCTGACAGGGATTAAGTGGCGGCCTACAGGAATGACATGAGTCAGGGGACAATCCCAGTTGTCAAATACATATTTTCGAGATTCCTTGTTTTCGTTGTCGTGGTGCTGGTGAGTGCCTGTGCCGCCGATGAACAGGAACATGTCAAGCTACCGGCCGAGCAACCGGTGCAGCGTGAGGAAGTACAAGTCCGTGAGTGGTACCCCACACCGAAGCTGCAGCAGTCTCCCTACTACGTCTTCACGCCGGGTGCCGGGCAGTACCCACAGCGACAGCAGCCTGCCGCTGCGTCGTCATTTGCTCCGGGCGGCAGTGGCGCAGGGCAGGCCTGGCAAGGCGCGCCTTACCCGCCACAGCAGGACTATGCGCAGTACCCCGATAGTGGCAACAGGGGGGGTTACGGCCAGTTTCCTGCACAGCAACAGCCTGCCTTTCAGCCTGCCGCTCCGGTTTACCCCTATGCCGCCGCCCCGGCGCAGCAGCAGTCCGGGCAGCCACAAGCGCCTGTGTTACAGTATCAGCCCTACCAGTCACAACCCCAGTATCAGCCGGCCCAGCGGCCATGGGGGGTGCCGGGTTATAACCAGGGCGGCAGCGCGAGCCGACAGGGCAGCAACACCTGGCAAGTGCCTGGATATGCCCCCGGTGGGGGACCGCCGGCCTACAATGACAATAGCGGACGGGAAACCGTGTATCCCGGCATGGTGGTGCCGGGTTATCAGTGGTAGTGCGCGAAACGCGTCATCAGTTTAGTTGAGGCACCGAAAGGTGTATCAAAGGATCAGCAATGTTCTCTCCCTTGGGTTGCTGGTTTGAGTTGGTGCAGGGAGAAGTGTTTGCAAGATAACTTGTAAGCAAAACATCAGGAGACTGTGAAATGAAGAAAGTAACGAAGGTGTTGTGTGCCGCCGCTGTGGCCGGTGCGATGGCTGCTCCCATGTCAGCCTTTGCCTGGGGTGGCTGGGGTCCTTGGGGCGGTGGTGGTGGTCCCTGGGACAGCGGCTGGGGCAATGACTGGGGTCCCTTCGACGGTGACGGTTTTGGTGATTTCAACATGAGCATGAGCGGCGGCGGTTCCGGTCGCGGTTACGGTCGTGGCTATGGCTACGGCCGCGGTTATGGCTACGGCTATCCCGGTTATGGCTGGGGCGGCTATCCGGGCTATGGCTGGGGTGGCCCCGGTTACGGCGGCTATGCGCCTTACGGCTATGGTGCACCGGCTGCTCCGGCAGCTCCGGCTGGCGAAGCCAAGTAAGTTGCTACACCTGGAACGAGCCAAACACAGGGATGTGTTTTGGCTCGTTTCATTTACAATCAAGGACAGCAACTAATTAATCAGGGGTATTTAGAAATGCGCACCTACTTGCTGTCACTTATCGCCACCCTGGCCGTGCTGGCGTCAGCCGCGCTGCAGGCGCAGGCCGTCATCGAATTCTCGGCAGATACCGTCGAATCGCATCCCCAGCAGGGCGACCGCAAGGGCAAGCTGTTCATCGGCAAAAACAAGGTGCGTACCGAGTACGACATGAACGGCCAGACCATCGTTCAGATCATCGATCTGGACAAACAGGAAGCCATCATCCTCAATCCGGAGGAACAGACCTTCATGCGCCGGCAGGCAGGCGGCCAGGACATGATGCAGCAGGGCATGGGCAAGCGCGAGCGCGATCCCTGTGCCGGCATGCAGAACCTGACCTGCAAGCAAGGCGGTATCGAAACCATCAACGGTCGCAAGGCACGGAAATGGGAGATAACCAGTAGCGTGGGCGGTCAGAGCGGCAGCATGCAGTTCTGGCTGGACGAAGAACGCCAGATCCCGATACGCCAGCTGATGCCGGACGGATCCTCCATGGAGGCGCGCATGCTGGGCGTCGAAACGGTCAACGGCCGCAAGGCGGAAAAATGGGAGATGACAGCCCAGTATCCCAACGGCCAGAGCATGGTGTCCTACCAGTGGTATGATCCGGCGCTGCAGATGATCATCAGCGAGGAACAGCCGGGCGGATTCAAGCGGGACCTGATCAACATCAGGCAGGAAGCACAGCCGGCAGTCGTATTTTCCGTTCCGGCCGGTTACCGGGAGGTCAGTCTGCCGCAGGACGGCGCTCGCTAGCTGCCTGTGCTCGCCGGCCGCGGCGAGTGTAAAATACCGATATTTCAGGAGGAGCGGATCCGGACATGATCACTGTCATTGCCAATCTAAAAGGCGGCTCCGGCAAGAGTACTGTTGCATTCAATCTCGCGGTGTGGCTGGAAAGAAACGGCAGACGGGTGATCGGCTACGATCTCGACCCGCAATGCACTTTCAGCGATCTCGGCGAACTGCGGCGCGAGATCGGAATCCGTCCCGACCTCAATATCAACTCGGTTCGCGCGGTGCTCGGTGAGCAGCTCATGGCGCATCGCGATTGCGAGGTGCTCGTCGACGTCGGTGCGGCGAATCTGGCGGCGATGAAGGAAGCCATGAGGACGGCTGACCGGATCCTGATCCCGGTGCCCCCCAGCCAGGCAGACGTATGGGCGACACAGCGATTTCTGCACATCCTGGGTCCCGACCTGCAAGCGGTGAAGATGAACGGCCGCCAGCGTACCCTGGCTTTCGTCAACCGTGCGGATACCAACAAGTCGATCAGGGAAACACACGAGACCGAAGCCGCCCTGCGCATGCTGCCGGGGATAGACGAGGTGATGCCCCAGCGCCTGAAGATGCGCACCAGTTTCAGACGCTCGCTGAGTGAAGGTCTGGCCGTATTCGAGATGTGGCCGCAGAGCAAGGCAGCCAATGAATTCCGCGTGCTGGCGGCGGCACTCTTTCCCGAGGTGGCCGGTCGCCTGAATTAATACGAAGTAGGAGCAAGAAGATGAATCTCTTTGCACGTATCCTGAGCCATGGCTTCGCGCTTGCCGTGGTTGTGCTGCTGGCACTCGGGCTGATCTATCGGGGCGAACTGTTCCCGGAGTGGAAGCTGCCGGAATATCTGGTGCCCGGACACCAGCAGCTAGCCTCGGACAGCGACCGGATGGCCGCTGCCGGGAGCGCGTCGGCAGAAACCCCGGCGACAGAATCCAGCGACGCCGAGGCGGTTCCGCCGGCTTTCATGTCGCCGCCGCCGCCGCCACCGCCGGCCCCGAGCGGGGCTGGGCTGGGCAGCGGCGCCGAACTGGCCGCGCCCGAAGTTGCGGCCACTGAGGATGCGGTACCGCCGGAGGCCGCGACCGCACCGCCGACGGCGGCTGCCGAGGCAGTGCCGACACCGGCAGCCGAATCCGCGGCAGCACCGCCGGAGGACGTGGGTGCGCCGCCCGAAACCGCAGCGGTACCGGCAGCCACGGCTGCCGGCGGCGAGGCGCCAGAGGTGCCGGCCATGCCGGCCGCGGGCGAGACGAGTGCTGCCGCACCGGCAGCTTCCGTCGCCAAGCCGGCGGCGTCTGCGCCGGCCACACCCTACCGTCTCCTGGCCGCGGCACGCGAAGCCTACTGGCTGCGCGACTATGCGGCTGCGGAGGAGAAATACCAGGCGCTCATCGCCCTCGATCCGGACAACCCGGACGGTTACGGGGAACTGGGTAATATGTATTTTTCGCAGGGTGACTGGGACAAGGCATCTGCCGCGTACTTCGAGGCGGGGGCGCGGCTGGCAAACCAGGGGCACCTGGAGCGCGCGCGCCAGATGGCAGAGGTCATCCACGGCCTGAACGGCGGACAGGCGGGCGAGCTGGAACAGTTGATCAATGCGGCGGAGGCAGCGACTCCCCGCTGAGTGACGGTGAACAACACGGGAGAACATCATGATTAAGCTGATCTGGAATCTGCTCGCGCTGCTCGGGCTGGCGCTGGCCGCGGCTATCGTCTGGCTGGCCATGAACCAGAATTTCGGTATCCAGGGACTCAAGCAGATCGGTAATTTTTCGGAGTTTGACAGCAAGGCGCCCGAGGTCTACCTGACCATGACCCGCAGCCTGCTGGAGAGTGGCAATGCTGCGGAAGCGACTGTGTGGAAGATTCCGGTTGCGGAAGGGCTGAGCGTGGAGGATGTCGAACAGACGATGAAATTCGTCGCCAACGAGCACAACATCAAGAACGTCGGCGAACTGCCGCTGTCGGAGCAGGTGGCAGCCATGACCGGGAAGCCACAGCGCTTCTGGAAGATCTACATGTTCTGCAATCCCCTGACTGCAGCGAAGATGATCGAATATTCGGATGCCTTTTCCGCCTATCTCCCGTGCCGTATCTCGGTGGTGGAGGACAAGCAGGGCAAGTTCTGGATCTATACCCTCAACATGGACATGATGATTCACGGCGGCAAGGCATTACCGCCGGAACTGTTCGAGGAAGCGAACCAGGTCAAGGAAATCATACTCGATATCATGAATCGTGGTGCGAAGGGTGAGTTCTGAGCGTCATTTATGACCGAACGTCTATAAAGGGGCGCAGGACAACCCGGCTATACTATGCCCCCGAATGACGCGAGATGCCTCGAGAGGTTACCGATGACCGACCAGATAACGAATACCGAGCAACGCAACGCCGATGCCGGGCTCATCAGCGCTGACATGGCTGTCTGCATGGATAAATTCTCGCGCACCTTCGAGGTGAGTGCGCGTCGCTGGGAACTGATCGTCTATCCGTCCCTGCTGGCATTCATCATCCTCGCGGCGTACGGTTTTTACCTTATCTATACCCTGACCGGCGACGTCAATCGCCTGGCGCGCAGCATGGAGACGGTCGTCGTGGCAATCAATCACATGTCCACGGACCTCAACACCGTTTCGGCAAGCGTCGAGCATATCTCCGGCAATCTTTCCACCATCGCGACGGATGTCGGTACCGGTTCGCAGGATATGGGCCATTTGCTGGTCAAACTCGACAATATCAACAAGTCGGTAGGCGTGATGACGGTGCCGATGTACCAGATCAGAACCGACATGGGCCGCATGAGCCACACCATGCATGACGCAACCGGGCCGATGAAGATGGTCAACGGCATGTTCCCGTTCTAGCATCCGCGCCCGCGGGAGCAGCCTGCCGCGCGATCGAGACAGGCGTCCCGGCCGGTTGCCGGGAACACAAAATCAGCAGTCGGGGATAGCGATGATGACCAGCGCCGGGAAAACCATCAAGCAGCGCCTCAAGAGCCTGGAGGAGCACCTGACGAAGGAAAATCCGGTGCTGGTGGCAGCAGTCGATAGTTACCGCCAGCTTGACCGGGTCGGGCGCGCGCTCGGGTTGCTCGGACCGGAACAGTCCTTCGCCACCCAGATCTCCTGGTGGCCCATGATTTCCGTGCTGGGTACCTTCTCGGCCGGCAAGTCCACGTTCATCAATCATTACCTGGGCGAGACGCTGCAGAGTACCGGCAACCAGGCCGTGGACGACAAATTCACCGTGATCTGCTATGGCGGAGAGCGTCACGCGCAGGCCATCCCCGGAACCGCGCTGGATGCCGATCCGCGCTTTCCGTTCTACCAGATCAGCAAGGAGCTCGAGCATGTCGCGCGCGGGGAGGGGCGTCGCGTCGATGCCTACCTGCAGCTGAAGACCAGTGCCAGCGCGAAGCTGCGCGGGCGTATCATTATCGACTCGCCCGGCTTCGATGCCGACTCCCAGCGCAATGCCACGCTGCGCCTGACCGATCACATCATCGACCTGTCCGATCTGGTGCTGGTGTTTTTCGATGCCCGGCATCCCGAGCCCGGTGCCATGCGCGATACCCTGACCCACCTCGTGGGCCAGACCATACACCGTGCGGATGCCACCAAGTTCCTGTTCATCCTCAACCAGATCGACACCACGGCACGCGACGACAATCCCGAGGCCGTGGTCGGCGCCTGGCAGCGCGCGTTGGCGCAGGAAGGACTGACTGCCGGGCGATTCTACTGCATCTACAATCCTGAGGCCGCGGTCACCATTGCGGACGAAGCCCAGCGTCGGCGCTACGAGTCCAAGCGCGACCAAGACCTGGCAGAGATCTACCGGCGCATCGAGGGCGTGAATGTCGAGCGCGCCTACCGTATCACCGGTGCGCTCGAGAAACTCGCGCACCAGATCGAGGAAAAGGTCGTACCGCAGCTGCTTGCCTACAAGGCGCACTGGAAAAAGCTGACGCTCTGGGGTGATGGCATCCTGGCTGGCGTGCTGTTGCTGCTCGTCTTCATGCTGTCCGGCATGCTGGGTTTCCGCGCGGGCTGGCACTGGAGCTGGCCGAGCTGGTGGACGGGCAGCACGGCTGCGACGATCGGCATGCTGGTTTTCCTGGCAGTCGCCGTCGGCGCAGTCGCCTGGCTGCACTACAAGATCAGGAAGTTCGCCGCCGGCCGCGTCGTGCGGTTGATCGGCAAACAGTTTCCTGCCGGTCTCTACCGGAACCGCCTCGTCCGGGCGTTCCTGTTCAATACCCGACCCTGGCTGAGCATCTTCATCAAACACCCGATAGGCTGGGGGCAGGGCACCCGCAAACGCCTGCAGCGCATCGTTGGCGATGCCAACCAGTATGTGCAGACCCTGAACGACCACTTCACGGATCCATCAGGCAGCGTTGCGGCAGCGGTACCGCCGGCAGTGGTTGCGTCACTCTCGGTCGTGGAACCGGCCAGGACCCCCGCGCCGCTGACCAGCAAAGAGCCGCGCGGTTCGGTTCAGGGCTAGCTCAATCGCGGACCCGGCCTGGATGGTCCGGGGTGCTGCGCAGGTGGTTTTCTTACCTGCAAAATAAGAATAAATAACATATTGTTATGTCATATTTCCGATAAAATAAAATAACAGGCAGGCCGATACGGTGTGCGCGGCAGCCTGATTGGCCGAGACCGCCCCCCTTGCCAGGCCGCCGACGCTACCGCAATGACAGAACAGCTGCACACAGATCCCGCAGGGTCTGCCGACGACCAGCACTACCAGGCGCGCCTGGAGATACTGCTGGCGGATCGACCGGAGGACGAGCGGCGGGTCCTGGCCCGGGCTGCGCATCTGGCCTATGCCGCCCATCACGGTCAGCAGCGGGTATCCGGCGAACCATATTACCTGCACGTGCTGGCAGTCGCCGAGATCCTGGACGGCCTCAACCTCGACTACGAAACCCTGGCTGCCGCGATCCTGCACGATGTCGTAGAGGACACGGACACAACGCTGGAGGACATCACCCGCGAATTCGGGCCGGTGATCGCGCGTCTGGTCAGCGGCGTCACCAAGATGGAACGGATCGGGGATTTCCAGCAGTCGCTGTCCGCGGACAGCAAGCAGCAGCACCAGGCGGAGAGCCTGCGCAAGCTGTTGCTGGCGATGGCCGAGGATGTCCGCGTGGTACTGATCAAGCTGGCGGACCGGCTGCACAACATGCGTACGCTGCAGCACCTTGACAGTGCGCGCCGGGAGCGGATCGCCCGCGAAACCCGCGAAATCTATGCGCCGCTGGCCAACCGGCTGGGTATCTGGCAGATCAAGTGGGAACTCGAGGACCTGGCCCTGCGTCATCTCGAGCCGGACGCCTACCAGTCGCTCGCCAGGCAGCTCGCCGAGAAGCGTGCCGACAGGGAAGGCTACATCCAGCGGGTCATCGCCACCCTGGGAAACGAGCTGGCCGCGGCCGGTATCAAGGCGGCGATCTCCGGTCGGCCCAAGCACATCAACAGCATCTGGCGCAAGATGCAGCGCAAGCAGATCGACTTCGACCAGGTCTACGACATGCGGGCCGTGCGCATTCTGGTGGACGAGGAAAAGGACTGCTACGCGGCGCTGGGCGTGGTCCACGGGCTGTGGCGCCATATCCCGAAGGAATTCGACGACTATATCGCGAATCCGAAGGAGAACCTGTACCGGTCGCTGCATACCGCGGTAGTCGGTCCGGAGGGGCGGGCCCTGGAGGTGCAGATCCGGACCTACGACATGCATCGACACGCGGAACTGGGTGTTGCCGCGCACTGGCGCTACAAGGAAGGCGGCGGCTTCGATGCCGGCTACGAGGAAAAAATCGCCTGGTTGCGCCAGCTGCTGGAATGGAAGGACGAAGAGCACAGCGCCCATGACTTCGTCGATCGCTTCAAGTCCGAAGCCTTTCAGGAGCGGGTATACGTGCTGACACCGCAGGGCAGGATCATCGATCTGCCGCAGGGGGCGACACCGCTCGATTTCGCCTATGCGGTGCATACCGAGGTCGGTCATCGCTGTCGCGGCGCCAAGGTGAACGGCCGTATCGTACCGCTCACCTATCAACTGAAGAACGGCGAACAGGTCGAGGTCCTCACCGCGCGCCAGGGCAAGCCCAGCCGGGACTGGCTGAACGCGCACCAGGGCTACCTGGTGACCTCGCGGGCGAAGTCGCGGGTACGCGCCTGGTTCAAGCACCAGGATTTCGGGCACAACATCGGTGGTGGCCGCAGCATCCTCGACCGTGAGCTGCATCGGCTGGGCGTGAGCAGCCTGCCGGTGGACCGGATCGCGGAGCGGCTCGGATTCCGGCAGACCGACGATATGTTTGCCGCGCTCGGCAGCGGCGATGTGTCCACCGCGCAGCTCGCCGGTGCCGTGAGCGACCTGGTACCGCAGGGTGAAGTGCTGCGTCCACGCAGCGAGCGCGCTTCCCGGCGTGTGGATGAGCGTTTTGATGACGGGGTGCGCATTCATGGCGTCGGCAACCTGCTGACGACCATCGCCCGCTGTTGCCGGCCGGTGCCCAGCGACCCCATCGTCGGCTACATTACGCGCGGTCGCGGCGTGACCATACACCGGCAGGACTGCGGCAACATTCTGCGGCTGCAGGGAGACGACCGCGTGCGCCTGATCGAGGTCGACTGGGGCATGGCGTCCGAGCGGACCTACCAGGTCGACATCCTGGTCGAGGCCTACGATCGTTCCGGCCTGCTGCGCGATATCACCGCGCTGCTGTCGAACGAGAAGATCAATCTGAGCGGTGCGAACACCGCAACCGACGAGCAGGAGGGTATCGCTCGCATGGTTCTGACCCTGGAGATCAGGGATATCAGCCAGCTCAGCCGGGTGCTGACCAAGATCGGCCAGCTGTCGAACGTCATTACCGCACGGCGCAAGGTCTGATCGGTACTGGAGTGGACAACGCCCGCGGTGCGGGCATCGTCGTTTGGTGCCCCGGAGACGACTTGAACGTCCGACCTGGCGCTTAGGAGGCGCCCGCTCTATCCAGCTGAGCTACCGGGGCGGGTCTGTACAACAGAGAATTGGTGGAGCCGAGGAGGATCGAACTCCCGACCTATGCATTGCGAACGCATCGCTCTCCCAGCTGAGCTACGGCCCCATTAAACCGCTCGTCGCCGGCTGGCGCAGCATCCCGCCGCGGCGCCGACAGGACTCCATTCTAGCACTGCAGCAGGGTCGGCTGCCAAGAGCGGGCCATGCCGGCGGGCAGGGGATGCCGGGCCGGATGCGCTGGGTTTACGACGGTAACGGCCGGCGGCGGAACAGTTCACTTTCCAGGTCGATGACCTTGTCGGCGATCTGCCGCGTGTTGACCTCGTAGGCATCGTGCGCGATGCGGTTGCGTAGCAACCGGATGCGCCGTGTGTCGATATCGGGTGTGACGGGGTGATGATCTGGCGTCATTTATGTACTGTCCGGGGTGTTAGTATCGGCAGCTGCCCCTGGACAAGCCGCCTGACTTATCATGACTATCGTCCATGGCGCGGCGGGCATTGAGGCGGTTTTTGCGGGTTTGTGCACAAAGCGCGAGATTGGCGGCCGCGCTCCCCCGGCCGGCGTATATCGGGTCGGCGCGCGGCCGCGAGGCGCGTGGATCGGCGCGGCGGCCAGCGCGTGGCCGGATCCCGCTCGCTATCGCCGGATCTTCGAAAAAAACCACTGGAAATCAGCTGCGTGCAACGATCACGCGCCAATTGCGCGTAACTCCGCCCCGGTTATGACATTGCTTTGACATGCATCGCGCCGCTGGTTAACATCCCTTGGAGCGGAGGGGGAGAAAAATAACTTTAACAATGTACGGGTTTTTATAATAATCCCCTGCCGATAACGATATTCGAGCGGGAAATCGAATGCACACAGAACCCAAGGTCCTCGTTATTGAAGCCGATCAGGGCGTCGGTAGCGAGCTGCAAGCCGTACTCAAGTTCATCAATTACTCGCCGCTGTGGGTTGGCCGATGCACGGATTGGCAATCGGCTGCAGGCGACGGGGAAAACGTACTCGCCGTGCTGGTCGGGTCGTGCGGATCGGACCAGATGCTGTCCACACTGCTCGGCGAGATCCACAAGCACGACGAGCATCTGCCCATCTACCTGTTGTCCAGAAAGGGCAAGGAACCCACGGTTGCGATCGATACGGGATCCTGCATCCTCGGCCGGATCGAGCTGCCGGCGAATTACGCCCAACTCACCAGTGCGCTGCATCAGGCCGAGGTATACCGCGAGTCACAGCGCAATACCGGCACCAGTCAGCGTCCGGTCGATCTGTTCCGCAGCCTGGTTGGCAGCAGCCGCGCCATTCAGCAGGTTCGCAAGCTCATCGAGCAGGTTGCCGACAGCGATGCCAACGTGCTCATCCTGGGCGAGTCGGGTACCGGCAAGGAAGTGGTCGCCAGGAACCTGCACTACTATTCGTCGCGTCGTGACAAGCCGTTCGTGCCGGTCAATTGCGGCGCCATCCCGGCCGACCTGCTGGAATCCGAACTATTCGGCCACCAGAAAGGCGCGTTCACCGGCGCCATCAACGATCGCCAGGGCCGTTTCGAGATGGCCGAGGGCGGCACGCTGTTCCTCGACGAAATCGGTGACATGAGCCTGCAGATGCAGGTGAAGATACTGCGCGTGCTGCAGGAGCGGACCTTCGAACGGGTCGGTTCCAACCAGACGCTGAATTCCGATGTGCGCATCATTGCTGCAACCCACCGGAACCTGGAAGAAGCCATCACCAGGGGAGAGTTCCGGGAAGACCTGTTCTACCGGCTCAACGTCTTCCCCATCGAAATGCCGGCCCTGGCCGAGCGGGTCGAGGATATACCGTTGCTGGTGAACGAACTCGTGCGGCGCATCGAATACGAAAACCGCGGTTCGGTCAGACTGACGCCGGGCGCGATCTATGCGCTCTGTCAGTACAGCTGGCCCGGCAACGTCAGGGAATTGGCGAATCTGGTGGAGCGCCTTGCCATACTGCATCCGTTCGGTGTGGTCGATGCCGCGGACCTGCCGGAGAAATTCCGCGACGGCACGGATGAGGTCACTGCGGAGGTTTCCGAGCAATTCATCGATGCACTGGTCGGCTCGCAACTGACTGCCGATGACCTCGATCCGCGGTTGCCGCGTAACGGCATGAATCTCAAGGAACACCTCAGCCACCTCGAAGTCAGCTACATAAAGCAGGCACTGGCCGATTCCGGTGGCGTGGTGGCGCATGCCGCCAAGCGGCTCGGAATGCGCAGGACCACGCTGGTGGAAAAGCTGCGCAAGTACGGTATGCAGCGCCAGGCCTGAACTGGCGCGGCACCTGCGCACGCAAAACTGATCACCTCTCCAAGTGCACGCGCCGGCAGCGCCGTCGGCACGTGCGCTTTATTTGCCTATTACCCTGTGCTAAATTTCGGCAACTACAGCAGTATAAGAATAACAACAGCGTTGGATAACAAATTCAGCAGCACGGGCATCATCCAGATTCGTTTGCAGTAACCGGTCGCCGGGAGGCGGTGACCCGTGGATGTGTGCCTGCGTTCGGCCGGGCTTTGGCGCCAGCATTGCGCCGCACCCGGAGAATAACACCACCGCGAACACACGATGGCTGTGAAACGACCAGAGCTGGGGGAGTATTCGGGCACGCGGGCAGCCGTAAACGGCCGGCATGTCCGTGCCGTCAGCGAACAGCTGGCCAGGGACTACAACTACCTGTTTCGTCTCGCCGAGGATGACACGCGTCTGCTGCAGAAGCATCATGCGCTGCTGGTGACCGCGACCGCCGGATTCGCCGAAAAATTCTACGATTACCTGTTTGACAATCCCGATATCGCGGATGTGCTCTACGCCTACGAGCGTGCAGGCGGCGACGTGGGGATGTATGCGCGCAGTGAGTTGCAGCACCTGGTCAACGCGATCTGTCCCACCGGGCTCAGGGAACGGGTTGCACAGTTGCTCGAGGCCGGGAGACAGCATCAGGAGCGCTGTATCCGGCCCGCATGGTTGATCGGTGCCTATGAACTCTTCATCGACTACCTGCATCACCGGCTGCCGGCACTGATTCCGCTGCATGCCGAGCGTATGGCACTGGAATCCCTGCTGGTCCGGATCCTGCTGCACGATCTCGGACTGACGCTCGAGGGCTACTGGTCTAACGCCAGCGACGAATTGCGCCGCGAACTGGCGCACGAATCCGGCTGCCATGCCCGCACCGAAGAGCTGCTTGCCGGAATACCCTATTACCTGTGGAGCGTCGACGTCGGCACCAATACGATACGCTACGCAAGTTTCCCGCTCCGCATGCTGTATGCGCAGGACATGGATTGCCCGTTTCCCTGCCTGTCCGATACCCATGCCGAGGACGGCGCCAGGTTGCTGTCCGCCTGGCAGGATGCGGTGAATGGCATGGCGTGCCAGATCGAGGCCCGTATGACGCTGGCCGACGCTGCCGAACACTGGTACCGGGTGGCGCTGTATCCTGACAACGACAGCCTGGGGCGTCCGGCCGTGGTGCATTGCGTGCTGGAGGAGTTCGATCGCCAGATTGCGGAACGCAGGCATTTGCAGCAGCTCGCCACTACTGACGCACTGACGGGGTTGCCGAATCGCGCCCTGTGGAACGATCACCTGAATCTCGCGCTGGCCGCTTCGCGCCGGGTGCCGGGTTCGCAGTTCGTGGTGATCTCGCTGGATATCAACCAGTTCAAGATGTACAACGATACGCTGGGGCGCGATGTCGGCGACATCCTGCTGAAAGACATTTCCGAACGGCTGAGTTCCATCGTGCGGGAATCGGATTCGCTGTCGCGACTCGGCGGGGACCAGTTCGGCATCATGCTCCAGCCTGTGCATCATATCAACGAGGCCACCGAACGGGTCATCGCCAAGATACTGGACTGTTTCGACCTGCCGTTCACCTACCGGGACAAGCAACTCTGGGTCAGCCTGACGCTGGGTATTGCCTGTTTCCCCGGCGATGGCGACAGTGAGGAAACGCTGCTGCACAATGCCGAGAGTGCGATGCAGCGGGCCAAGCGCAACGGACTGCCATACCAGTATTTCGATCCGGCCAATGATGTCAGCGCCGTGCAGCAGCTGCGTTACTCGGGACAGATCAAGTCGGCCATCGACAACAACGAGTTCACGCTGCATTACCAACCGCTGGTCGAGCTGCAGACCGCCAGCGTGGTGGGCGCGGAGGCATTGTTGCGCTGGGAACATCCCCTGGAGGGCATGGTCATGCCGCAGCGCATCATACCGGTTGCCGAACAGCTCGGTATGATCACGTCGATCACTGACTGGGTGCTGGTTACCGCACTGCGCCAGTGTCGCAGCTGGCAGCAGGAGGGGCTCGCCATCCCGGTATCGATCAATGTCTCGGCGCGCTCCTTCCAGAACCCGCGCCTGCTCGACAAGATCACCTGGGCGCTGCGGGAGGCGGGTGTGGAGGGGGACTGCCTCGAGATCGAGATTACCGAGGCGACCCTGATGCAGGACATCGAGCGGGCCACCGAGGTGCTCGAACGCCTGAACGATGCAGGTGTCACCATCGCGATCGATGATTTCGGTACCGGCTATTCGTCGCTGTCATATCTCAAGGCACTGCCGATCGATACCCTCAAGATCGACCAGTCCTTCATTCAGGACATCGCCTTCGACCGGCAGGACATCGCCATCGTCCGGACGATCATCGACCTCGGCCATAACCTCGGTTTCAAGGTGGTCGCGGAAGGGGTGGAGAACGTCCGCGCCTGGAACCTGCTCACCAGTCTCGGCTGCGACGTGGCCCAGGGTTTTCATATCAGCCAGCCCGTGGCAGGAACCCGCTTCTCCGCACTGCTCGCTCACGGTGGCCGCCTCCCGCTCTAGCACGGCGACAGCCGACCGACTCCATCCCCTGCCAAACCGTTCCGGATAAGTCATTTTGACGTCATCGCAGTCGCGATCGTCAAAACTGTGACGCAGTTCGGGGAATTTTCGTGACAAGCTGCTAGAAAGAATCTCATTTCAATACATGTAGTTAATGGATTTCTCTGAGTTGGGCCAACTGTTTGTGAAGTTGGTACACAAGTTGCTATCTGAGTTGCAAGCAGGTTTCGACGACGAATCAGCAACAGGTAGCGCAGATGCATGCGGGATATTCAAACCGGACCGGTCGTGGCGGGCTCCATGCGATTGGCTGATCTCAAGCTTGGCAAAGGCGAGGCATGTATGGCGCCGGCGGTCTATCCGCCGGTACAGGTCATCGCATTCACCGGCGGCAAGGGGGGTACCGGCAAATCGAGTATCGCGGTCAATGTCGCACAGGCGCTGAGCAGCGCCGGTCAACGGACGCTCTTGCTCGACGCCGATCTCGGCATGGCCAATATCGACACCCTGCTCGGGATCGACGTCGACTACACGCTCTGCGATGTGCTCAGCGGCGACAAGGCGCTCGGTGACATCCTGACGGCGGGTCCGGACGGCATGCGCCTGATACCGGCAGCCTCGGGGGTAAAGCAGCTGGCCGAGCTGGGCGTCAACGAATGCGCCGGCCTCATGCGCGCTTTCAGCGACCTGGATGAAGCCATCGACACACTTGTCATCGACACGGCCACCGGCATCAGCGAGATCGTCACCAGTTTCTGCCGCGCAGCAACCGATATCGTGATCGTGATCTGCAACGAACCGGCATCGGTCCGTGATGCGGCGGCGCTGATCGCGACCCTGCACCGGCAACATGGCATGGAACGCTTCCATGTGTTGCCCAATATGGTTTCCTGTGCTGCGGAGGCCGGCAAGCTCTTCATGCAGCTGTTAGAGCGTGTCTCCGCCAGCCATGACCTGGTGCTGTCATGCTGCGGCTTTGTGCCGCGTGACGAATTCCTGCAACAGGCGATTGCCCGGCGCCAGACCGTGTTGAGCGCCTTTCCGAACAGCAGTTCCGCCCTGGCGCTGAAGCAGCTTGCCGGCCAGATCATCAAATGGCCGCGGCAGCAGTATGCCGGCGGACATCTCGAGTTTTTTGTCGAACGTCTTATTCAGAACGAAAACAGGTCAATGGAGGTGAGGTCATGAAAGCTAACGCAGCAAAGGCAGCCGCGGAATTCGCATCCAGCAACGAGCTGGTCGTGTTGCACGAACCGCTGGTCAAACGGATCGCCTATCATCTGATGAGTCGCTTGCCCGCCAGCGTTCAGGCCGATGATCTCATACAGGCGGGCATGATCGGCCTGATCGAGGCATCCCGCAAGTTCGATCCCGAACAGGGCGCGAGCTTCGAAACCTATGCCGGCATCCGCATCCGCGGCGCCATGCTCGATGAAATCAGGCGCACCGACTGGACCCCGCGTTCCGTCCATCGCAAGGCCCGCGAGGTTGCCGAGGCGGTGCGCAAGATCGAAAACGAGAAGGGGCGTGATGCGCGCGATGTCGAGGTCGCCCGGGAGATGGGCATTTCCCTCGACGAGTATCACAAGATCCTGCAGGACTCCACGGGCTGTCGCATCTTCAGCTTCGAGGATCCTGGCATGCTGGGCGAGGAGGGCGTGCCGCAATCCGGCCGCCACGTCGATCAGCCCCTCGATAACCTGCAGAAGAATGATTTCAAGCAGGGGCTCGCGGACGAGATCAAGGGCTTGCCGGAGCGCGAGCGGCTGGTCATGGCACTGTACTACGACGAAGAATTGAACCTGCGCGAGATCGGGGAGATCCTGGGTGTCAGTGAATCCCGGGTCTGCCAGATTCACGGCCAGGCGCTGATCCGACTGCGTGCCCGCATGGGTGAGTGGCTTACTGACTAGGCTCCTCGCACTGCACGGGCATGGAGCGGCGTGAAGTCACAGGCAGTTGGTACACGCGTCGTGAAGGCGTGGTGCGCGGTCCCTTTGCAAGCGCCGCCATAACCCGTTACATCTTGCTCGGACGTATCCGCCTCGATGACGAGCTGAGCCGGGACCGGCGTTCCTGGTCGCCCGCCAGCACCCTGACCGGGCTGCTCCCGCACGCGCTGCTCGACCTGGGCAGCTGGGAGGATTATCAGCGCTATATCGAGGCGCGCATGCAGGTCGACGAGCGCCGTTCCGAGCGCCGTCGCGATACCTGTCCCCATTGCCGGCAGGCGCACCGCGAGCGGCGCATGCCCTACGACCGTCGCCGCGGCGAGCTGTTGCTGACGCCCGCACACTTTCCACCTGCGGGACGCGACGCACCCGCGCCTGGCCCGGCGCCCACGCCGCGCCGCCGCACCCTGCTGCTCACCGTACTGCTGGCGATGCTGGTATTCGCGTGGCTGGTGCCGGTTGCGCGCTGAATCACGCGCAGAATTGAAGTGGTGCCGAGGGCGGGAATCGAACCCGCATGGAGTTGCCTCCGCTGGATTTTGAGTCCAGTGCGTCTACCAGTTTCACCACCTCGGCAGCGGGAAGGGGATAGCGTACAAGGCCAGCTAGTATCGGGGAATCACCCCATCGGGGCAAGCGGTAGCCGCATATTCCTGTGCTAACATGCCGCGCCATGCAACGCCGGGATTTCACTTACTCACTGCCCCCAGAGCTGATTGCCGCGTACCCGCCAGCAGTGCGCAGCGCCAGCCGTCTGCTGTGCGTCGATCCGGCGACCGACACACTAGAGGATTGCGGCTTCCGCGATTTCCCCGAACTGCTGCAACCGGCGGATATCGTGGTCTTGAACAACACCCGTGTCATCCCGGCCCGGCTGACCGGGCGCAAGGCCACCGGCGGCAGCGTGGAGGTACTGGTGGAGCGCATCATCGCGCCGCAACGTGCACTCGCACATGTGCGGGCCAGCAAGACACCGCGTGACGGCAGCCGCCTGTTGCTGGCCGAGGCCTTCGAAGTTGAGATCTGCGGCCGCCGCGGCGAGCTGTTCGAACTGGTCTTTCCCGCCGGTGCCACCGTGCTGGAACTGCTGGAGCGGCACGGCCATATCCCGTTGCCACCCTATATCCGCCGTCCGGACGAGAGTTCTGACCGGGAGCGCTACCAGACCGTATATGCCGAGCGGCCGGGTGCGGTTGCCGCACCGACCGCCGGACTGCACTTCGACGCGGCTATCCTGCGCCGGCTTGCCGAGCGCGGCATCGGCACGGCCTGCGTTACCCTGCACGTCGGCGCCGGCACCTTTCAACCGGTGCGGGTCGACAATCTGGACGAGCACGTGATGCACCGCGAGCTTTACGAGGTCGATGCCGCGGCCAGTGCACGGATCAACGCCGCCCGGCAGCAGGGCGGCCGCGTGATCGCCGTCGGTACGACCGTGGTCCGGACCCTGGAATCGGCGTGCCGGGAGGGTCGGCTGATGCCGGGCCAGGGCGAGACGGCGCTGTTTATCCGCCCCGGGTACCGGTTCCAGCTGGTGGATGCACTGCTGACCAATTTTCACCTGCCGGAATCGACCCTGTTGATGCTGGTATGTGCCTTCGCGGGTTACGCCCGCACCCTGCGTGCCTACCGCCATGCGATCGCCGGCGGGTACCGGTTCTTCAGCTACGGAGACGCAATGTTCATCCGCACGCGGGACACTGCGGCCGCGCCGGAGGGCTTGGCATGAGGTTTACCACGACGCACCTCGACGGCGCGGCCCGGCGCGGTGTGCTCGAATTCAGGCGTGGCAAGGTGCAGACGCCGGCCTTCATGCCGGTGGGCACCTATGGCACGGTCAAGGCCATGACCCCCGAGGAGGTCCGTGCCACGGGGGCTGAGATCGTTCTCGGCAACACCTTCCACCTGATGCTGCGGCCCGGAACCGAAATTATCCGCGCGCACGGCACGCTGCACGATTTCATGCACTGGGACGGCCCAATTCTCACGGATTCGGGCGGCTTCCAGGTGTACAGTCTGGGTGCCCTGCGCCGGATCACCGAGGCAGGCGTGGCCTTCAGTTCGCCGGTCAACGGTGACCGCGTGTTTCTCGGCCCCGAGGAATCCATGCAGGTCCAGCGTGCGCTCGGCGCCGATGTCGTGATGTGCTTCGACGAGTGCACGCCGTATCCGGCGAGCGAGGCTACGGCGCGCACGTCCATGGAACTGTCGCTGCGCTGGGCACGACGCAGCCGGACGGCGCATGCCGACAACCCGGCCGCCCTGTTCGGCATCGTCCAGGGCGGCATGTACCCCGGATTGCGTGCCGAATCCCTGGCAGGGCTGCTGGAGATCGGTTTCGACGGCTATGCCCTGGGGGGGCTCTCCGTCGGTGAGAGCAAGGCGGAGCGCGCGGCCGTGCTGGCACAGATCATGCCGCAGCTGCCGGTCGCGGCGCCGCGCTACCTGATGGGCGTGGGCACGCCCGAGGACATCGTCGAGGCCGTCTGCCAGGGGATCGACATGTTCGACTGCGTGCTGCCCACACGCAATGCCCGCAACGGCCATCTGTTCGTGCGCACCGGTGTCGTCAGGATACGCAACAGCGCGCACCGCACCGACACGCGCCCGCTGGATGACTCATGCCGTTGTTATACCTGCCGGAATTTCAGCCGTGCCTACCTGCATCACCTGGATAAGTGCAACGAGATCCTGGGTGCCAGGCTGCACACGATCCATAACCTGACCTACTACCAGGACCTGATGGCCGGCCTCAGGTCGGCCATCGAGCGGCAGTCGCTGGCCGAGTTCCGGCGGGATTTTTACGCCAGCCGCGGCACTGTGTCATAATGCGCTGGTTTGACCGGTTGCCGGTGCGGGCGGGGTGCGCCGGGTACGGGGTCAGGCCGAACAAAAGGAGCAATCATGGATTTCTTTATTTCCGATGCAATGGCGGCGGCGCCGCAGGGCCAGGGCGATCCCCTGATGAGTTTTCTGCCGCTCATTTTCATCTTCGTCGTGTTCTATTTCCTGCTGATCCGGCCGCAGGCCAAGAAGGCCAAGGAGCACAAACAGATGGTCGAGGCGCTGGCGAAGGGGGACGAGGTGGTCACCAACGGCGGCCTGCTCGGACGGGTATCGAAGGTGGGCGACAACTTCGTCGAGCTGGACATCACCGAGGGCGTCACGGTCAAGGTGCAGCGCCAGGCGGTCGCCAATCTCATGCCCAAGGGCACCATCAAGGGGCTGTAGGCAGGACACCATGAACCGCTATCCGATATGGAAATACCTGCTCATTGCCGCGGTCATGGTGGTGGGTACGCTCTACGCCTTGCCGAATCTGTATGGCGAGGATCCTGCCGTACAGATCTCGGGCGGCCGCAAGACCGAGGTCACCGACACGGTGGCCCGCACCGTGACCGATGCACTGGGCAAAGCCGGTATCGAGGTGAAGCAGGCGGACCTGGCCGCGGGGCAATACCTGGTGCGTTTTTCCGATACCGAGACGCAGCTACGGGCCGTCGACTACATCAAGGCGGCGCTCGGCAGCGACTATGTCGTAGCGCTCAACCTGGCACCCACCACGCCCGCCTGGCTGCAGCGGCTCAATGCCCTGCCCATGTACCTCGGCCTGGACCTGCGCGGCGGCGTGCACTTCCTGCTCGAGGTCGATATGGACGCCGCGTTCAAGCAGGCCGTCGAGAGCTATGCGAACGATTTCCGGACCACGCTGCGTGAGGCCAGGGTGCGTTACACCGTGCTGCGCGCCGAGCAGGCCGCGGTGCGCATCGAGTTTCGCGACGAGCAGGATGCCGCTACGGCACGCAGCGCCATTCGCAAGGCGTTCCCGTCCCTGCTGCTCGAGACCCTGGACGAGCCCGGCAAGGTCGGCCTGTTGGTGCGGCCGCCCGAACAGGAAATCAAGGAGATCAGGGAATTCGCGCTGCAACAGAACATCCTGACGCTGCGCAACCGGGTCAACGAGCTCGGCGTCGCCGAGCCGGTCATCCAGCAGCAGGGCAGCCAGCGCATCGTGGTGCAGCTCCCCGGCGTCCAGGATACCGCCCAGGCAAAGCGGATTCTCGGCGCCACGGCGACGCTGGAAGACCGTGCGGTCGATGTAGAACATGACGTACAGCGGGCAGTGGCAGGCAAGGTGCCCGCGGGCTCGCGCCTGTACTACGAGCGCGACGGTACGCCGGTGCTGCTGAAGAAATCCGTCATCGCGACCGGCAACCAGATCGTCAATGCGCGCTCCGGTTTCGATCCGCAGAGCGGCTCGCCGATGGTCTCGGTTACCCTGGACGCCAAGGGCGCCAGGAGCATGCTGAAGTTCACCAAGGAAAACGTCGGCAAGCCGATGGCGGTGGTGTTCATCGAGAACCGGACCGAGACCGAGCTGGTCGACGGGGAGCCGGTGAAGAAATCCGTGAAGGTCGAGGAGGTCGTCAGTGTCGCGACCATCCGCGATGTGTTCAGCAAGCGCTTCCAGACCACCGGCCTGGACAGTCCGAAGGAAGCGCACGAGCTGGCGCTGGTGCTGCGTTCGGGCGCGCTGGCCGCGCCGATAGAAATCATCGAGGAGCGCACCATCGGCCCGAGCCTGGGCAAGGATAATATCGAGCAGGGCTTCAAGTCCGTGCTGATCGGGTTCCTGCTGGTGCTGGTTTTCATGGCGGGCTACTACCGGGTCTTCGGCATGGTCGCCAATCTGGCACTGGCCATGAACGTGGTGCTGATCGTGGCCGTGCTGTCGATGCTGCAGGCAACGCTGACGCTGCCCGGCATCGCGGGAATCGTGCTGACCGTTGGTATGGCGGTGGATGCGAATGTGCTCATCTTCGAGCGCATTCGCGAGGAACTGCGGAGCGGGAACAGTCCGCAGGCAAGCATCCACGCCGGCTATGAGAAGGCGTTCTCGACCATTGCCGACGCCAATATAACCACCCTGATCGCCGCCGTCGTCCTGCTGAGTTTCGGCAGCGGCCCGGTCAAGGGCTTCGCGGTCACGTTGTCCATCGGTATCGTCACCTCGATGTTCACCGCGATCATGGGGACGCGCGCGGTCATCAATCTGATCTATGGCGGGCGCCGCAATGCCAGGCTGATGATCTAGGCGCCACGGGAAAATCATCATGGAACTGTTCAAGAAAACCTATCACCTCGATTTCCTGAAGATTCGCTACGTCGTCGGCGTGAGCTCCGTGCTGCTGGTGCTGCTGACCGTCTGGTCGCTGTCTACGCGTGGACTCAATTTCGGCATCGATTTCACTGGCGGCACCCTGATCGAAGTGGGGTATCCCCAGCCGGTGGTGCTGGCGGACGTGCGTACGGCCTTGGCCGAGGGAGGCTTTGCCCAGGCGCAGGCGCAGCACTTCGGCGCCGCTACCGATGTGCTGATCCGACTGGCTCCGGAACCCGGGACGGAGAGCGCGCAGCTCAGCGAACACGCGATGGCGGCGCTGCGGGCACAGAACCCGGCCGTGGAGATGCGGCGGGTGGAATTCGTTGGTCCGCAGATAGGCGAGGAACTGGCCGAGCACGGCGGCCTGGCCATGATCTATGCCCTGATCGGTATCTTCATCTATATCATCGTGCGCTTCCAGTGGCGGTTCGCGCCGGGCGCGATCATCGCCACGGTGCACGATGTGATCATTGTGCTCGGTCTGTTTTCATTCTTCCAGATCGAGTTCGACCTCACCGTGCTTGCCGCCATTCTGGCGGTGATCGGCTACTCGCTTAACGATACCATCGTGGTCTACGACCGCATTCGCGAGAATTTCCGGCGCGTCCGCAAGGCCAGCTCCTACGACATCATCAACATGGCCATCAACCAGACCATGTCGCGTACCATCATGACCGGCCTCACCACACTGCTGGTGTTGATCGCGTTGTTCTACTTCGGCGGGGAAACGATACACAATTTCTCGCTGGCGCTGATCCTGGGTATCCTGGTCGGCACCTACTCGTCGGTCTACGTGGCAAGCGCTATCGCGCTGGCGCTCGGCATCAGCAAGGCAGACCTGATGGTCAGCAAGGCGGAGGAAGAGGGCGCCAGGGCGGAGCCCTGAATCCGGGCGCCGGACAACACCGCGACGGCGTCAGTCCCGGGAGAGGTCACCGCCGGTGGCAGGGAACGGCAGCACCTGCGCCGCGCGCTGCGCCATCGTGCCGGCATCCTCGATGGCGAGGATCTCCAGACCCGCTGCGCTGCAGTCGCGGCAGACGTCCCGGGTGAATTCCGACATTCCCTGGAGTACGTCCTGCATGATCGACTCCAGTGCCGCGCCGTTGATTCGTCTGTCCCGCACCTCGTTCTGCATACCGGTCTCCTCGCGCTGTCCGCTGCCGCTTCAGTTCAAGTCGCACTGCAGTACTGCTATTGCAGTGCATCGGCCACGCGGTGCCGTGCTTGAGCGCGGCGGGATGCCGGCGTTGCTTCAGGAGGTTTGGGGTAACGGACGCGGGGCGGCGAGGTCGGCGGAGACGTACGGGCGAATGGCCCGCAGCATTTCAGCCAGTATCTTCGGGTTGCCGGTGACGAGATTGCCGTTTTCCAGGTAGTCGTGACCGGCGAGGAAATCGCTGCACAGCCCGCCGGCTTCCTGGATCAGCAGCACGCCCGCCGCCATGTCCCACAGATTCAGGCCGATCTCCCAGAATCCGTCGAGCCGGCCGGATGCAACGAAGGCGAGATCCAGCGCTGCCGAACCGGCCCGGCGGATACCCGCGGTCTGCGGAAACAGTGCGCGGAACATGCCCAGATAGGCATCGAGATGTTGTTGTGACTTGAACGGAAAGCCGGTGCCGAGCAAGGCGCCGTCCAGGTTGCGGCGTGCGCTGACGCGGATGCGGCGGTCGTTCAGCAGCGCACCGGCACCGCGCGAGGCGGTGAACAGTTCCTGGCTGAGCGGGTTGTAGACCAGGCCCTGTTCCAGCCGTCCCTGCCGGCGCAGGGCGATCGATACGGCAAACTGGGGAAAGCCGTGCAGGAAATTGGTGGTGCCGTCGAGCGGGTCGATGATCCACTGGTATTCATCGCCGGCATGCGCGCCGCTTTCCTCGGCCAGGATGCCGTGATTCGGATAGGCCTTGCGCAGTATGGCGATGATTTCCCGCTCCGCCAGCTGGTCGACCTCGCTCACGAAGTCATTGCGGTCCTTGCTCTGGACGGCGAGGCTGTCGAGCCGGTCCAGGCTCCGCACGATGATGTTGCCTGCGCTGCGCGCTGCGCGCACCGCGATGTTGAGCATCGGTTGCATGGTATCGATATTGCCCGCGTGCCGTGAAAATGGCTGCGAAGCATAGCAGAGATGGCCGGACCGCGGTATCGCCGGCGCCTGCTGCGGATCAGCGGCGCTGTTTCTGCTTGCTGTAGCGGTCGCGCAGTGCTTCCCGTTCTTCCGGCGGCAGTTTCCGGTACTGGTTGCGCTGGTCCTCGACCGCCCGGCGCCGGTCGGGCGGCAATTCCAGGTATTTCCTGGCACCGCCCACCAGCCTGCGCTGTTCCTGCTCGCTCAGCCGCGACCATTCGCCCTGGTACTTGCCGAGCGCGGACTGCTCGCTCCGGCTCAGGCTGCTCCAGGGGATGCCGCCGTCGGCCCAGAGTGGCTGGTTGCCGCCGGCGAGCAAGACTGCGACGAACACTGCGCTGATGAGTCTCGGTGCTTTCATGTCAGGTATTGTTCGGATTGCTGTTGGGTGTTTCTGTCCGTGATTCGTTCTGATCGGCCAGCCAGAGAGAAAAGTCCAGATCCTCGTAGAGATCGGGCACCTCGGCGCTTGCCTGCGTGCCGAGCTGCGGTTCCGGCTGCAGCCAGTTGTGACCGGTCCAGATGCCCACCGTGACCGCGAGCAGCAGCAGCGCGGCCGTGGCATACGGCGCGAATGCGTGTCGTTGCGGCAGGCTCCGGCCCCGTGTCAGGGCGCGTGCCCGGGCGGCGCGCAGGTCTTGTCCGAGCGCGGCCGGTTCGAGCCGGGGACCGAGCGCACCGGGCGCGAGCTGCGCCCAGCTGCTGTATTGCGCGCGGCAGGCGCCGCAGTCGGTAAGGTGTGCCTCCAGCCGGGCCTTTTCCTGCGGCAGCTGATCCAGCAGGCCGGCGCGCAAGCGATCCAGTTGCTCCAGGTCAGGATGCTGTTGATTGTGCATAATCCCATACCTCCGCCAGATGTTTGCGCAGTTCGCGCATGGCCCGAAAGTGGTGTTGCTTGATGCTGTTTTCCGAGCAGCCCAGTGTCGTGGCGGTTTCGCTAATACTCATACCACGCCATTCACGCAGAATGAAGACCTGGCGCTGCCTTTCCGACAGTTGCTGCAGGGCGCGCGCAACCTGCTGCCGCAGCTCCTGCGCGAGGTACTCCACCTCGGGGGCGGTTATCCCGTCGTCGCGTTCGGCGGCAGGCGGGTCGTAGTCGACGTTGTCCGCCTCATCCTCGCGGTTGCCGCGGAACAGGCCGGTCAGCGATACCAGCTTGTGCTTGCCCTGCTCGATGAGACGCCTGCGGCGCACATCGTTGATGCGACTGTTGAGAACAGTACGGAACAGCGCGGGCCATTCCGCCGGCGGCTTGTGCCGGTAGTACTGGACCAGTCGCAGCATGCTTTCCTGCACGGCATCCATGGCCGCTTCCCGGTCCCACAGGGCGGCGTAGGCGATGTAGAACGCCTTTTCCTCCTGTTCGGCAAGGAACGATTCCAGCGCCTGGTTGTTGGTGTCGGCCGATGCGTCCAAGACGGTCCCCGTGGTGTAGGGCATGAGGGTATCCTGCGGGCTGTGCATGCGCTTCAGCTCCGGCTGGAGGCCGGTCGTGCCGCCGCTGCGTTCCTGTATCGACGCGACTTCAAGCCCGGCCTCCAGTATACCCGATGCATGTCCGGCACGGATCTCAGTGATGGCGATCCCTGTCATGGCCGTCATGCCGGTCATAATCCCGTTCCCGGTCATGGCGACGCTCCCGTTCGCGCCGGCCGTCGTGCCGGTCCACATTGTGGTGATCCCAGAACCGGCGGTAATACCTGCCGTGTCCATGATCGTCGTAATACCCGCTGTGGTGAGCGCGCGGTAGGTGGTGATCGTGGTCGAGCCACCACAGCGAGACGAAGCTGTCGTGCGCCTGCGCCGGTGTGCTGCTGCCCAGGCCCAGGGCGGCTGCCAGCAGGGTCGAGCTTACGAATGCGCGGATTTTCATGTTAGGGCTCCTGTATCGGTTGTCTCACTGACAGCTAACGCAGCAGCCCAGGATAGGTTAACAGCCTGGCGCCGGCGGGTCGGCCAGCCAGTGGCCGATGGCCTGGCCGGTGCGGATGCTCTGACCGGGCCGGAGCGGGTCGGTCCAGGTCATCTGTCCCGGGCCGTAGATCAGGATCACCGTCGAACCCATGTTGAAACGTCCCATCTCATCCCCGCGCCCCAGCGCCACCGGTGACTGGCCGGTGCTGCTGTAGGTGTGGTCTGCAGGTGCATGCCGCGGCGCGGGTTGACGATGCCGCTGAACAGTCTCCATGCAGGAGACGAAGATAGCCCCGACCCAGGACCATGGCCATCGGGCCGTGCGCGGTGTCGAACAGGGTGACCAGCCGTTCGTTGCGTGCGAACAGGCCGGGTATGGCAGGTGGTATGGGGAGCCACACTGAACAGCCGGCCGGGTACGTAGACGGTTTCGCGCAAGGTGCCGGCGCAGGGCATGTGGATGCGGTGATAGTCGCGCGGGGACAGGTAGAGCGTGGCGAAACGGCCGCCGGTGAAGGCGGCGGCACGCACGGGATCGCCGCCAAGCAGGGCCGTGAGCGAATAGTCATGACCCTTGGCCTGCAGCAGGCGGTCGCCGCCGATTGCGCCGGCCTGGCTGACCCGGCCGTCGACCGGACAGGCGATGGCATCCGGATCGGACGGTTGCGTGCGCACGCCCGGACGCAGGGCGCGGGTGAAAAAACTGTTGAAATCGGTATAGCCGGCCGGATCCGGTTGCGCCGCCTCGCTCATGTCGACAGCGAAATGGCGGATGAAGATGCGTATCAGCGGGTTCTTCCACCAGGGCGCATGCCAGCGCGTGGCACGGCGCACCAGGTGCGACAGCAGCTGGTGGGGCAGCAGCAGCAGCGGCCAGGATTTGAGTCGGTCCGCCAGGCTGGCGGGTTGGTCGGTCATCGGGGGATATCCTGGCTAGTCGGTACCGGTGACGCGCCGCACCGGCGCGTCCACGCGGATGCAGTGACCGTCGGCTAGGTGCAGCAACAGGCTCACGCTGGCGCCGGCCTGGAGCGGGCGCTGCGCGTCGAAGAGCATCAGGTGGTAGCCGCCGGGCGCCAGTTCCAGGCGCTCGCCGGCCGCGAGTTCGAGCCGTGTGACGGGCAGCATGCGCGCGATGCCGTCCTCGATCAGGCTGCGGTGGATCTCCGCACCCGCGAAATCAGGACTGCTGACGGAATCTATCACGACCGCTTCCGACCCCGGGTTATGCAGCGTCAGATAGGCTGCGTGGACGGTGGCCGTCGGCGGCGCCTCCCGGATCCAAGCGTCACTCACCTCGATCGCAACGTCGGCGCAAGCGGTCGCCATCAGCCACGTCAGCCACAGGCCGAGCAGCGGACGCAGGTACGGCCGGCGCTTCACGGGTAGGCCTGTTGCATGCTGAGCACATCAGCGCTGATGGCGGCGGCGTCCAGCGGCGGGGTGAATATGGCGTGGTAGCGCCCGCCCGGATCGATGAGGAACACGCTCGCGGTATGATCCACCAGATAGCTGTCTGCATCCTCCCCGTTCCTGACCTCCAGGTGCAGTACGCCGAGCTGACGGGCGAGCCCGTCGATGGCATCCGCTGTGCCGGTGACGCCGAGGAACTCGCCGTTGAAGTAGGATACGAAGCGGGCCAGCTGTTCCGGGGTGTCACGCTGCGGGTCGACCGTGACGAAGGCGAACCGCGCGGTACTGCCGGACTGCTGCAGGCGTTGCGCGACGCCGTTGAGCACCGCGAGGGTGGTCGGGCAGACATCGGGGCAATGGGTGTAGCCGAAGAACAGGAACGTCCACTGCCCCCGCAGTGCCTGGTTGTCGAAGCGCTCGCCACGGTGGTCCACGAGATCGAACGGCTGCAGTTCGCGCGCCACCGGGAAGCGGGTAGCGGAAAGCGGGTCGGGGGCGGCGGGCTGTTCGAACAGCGCGCGCGCGGCCCAGATGCCGGCGCCAACGGCGATTACGGCTATAATCGCGGCCATCAGGATGCGCCCGGGAGTGCTGAAACCGTTCATGGGCCGCGATTATTCCACAGTACCGGCAGCGATTCATCATGACAGCCAGTGATTCAAACCCGCGTGGCAGCGATGCCCTGAATACCGCACAGACCGCACGTGAACTCATTCATGGCGGTGCCGAGCTCTTCAGCACGGCCGGGCTCGGATTCCACCACGGGACCGACAACGCACTGGACGAGGCCGCGGCACTGGTACTCCATGCCCTGCAGATCGGCTATGACCAGCCCGGATCGGCGCTCGATCGGCCCTTGTCCGGACCGGAACGGAGCCGCGTCATCGACTTGCTGGAGCGGCGGGTAGCGACCCGGGCGCCGGCGGCCTATCTGATCCGTGAGGCCTGGTTCGCGGGCTTGTCCTTCTATGTCGACGAACGCGTGCTCGTGCCGCGCTCGCCGCTGGCCGAGCTGATCGAGGCGCAGTTCATTCCCTGGGTCGAGCCCGCGGCGGTACACCGGATACTGGACCTGTGTACCGGCAGCGGCTGTATCGGCATCGCCTGCGCCCGTTACCTCCCGCAGGCAGCGGTGACCCTGTCAGACGTTTCTCCCGCCGCCCTTGCCGTGGCCAGGATCAACGTTGCCAGGCATGAGCTGGCCGAGCGCGTCGACATCGTGGAATCCGACGTCTTCACCGCCCTTGCAGGCCGGCGCTACGACGTCATAGTATCCAACCCCCCCTATGTCCCGGCAGCGGAACTGGCGGAACTGGACGCGGAGTTCGGGCACGAGCCCGGGCTGGGCCTGGCGGCGGGTGCCGATGGCCTCGATGTCGTCGTGCGCATCCTGCGCGACGCGGCCGGTCACCTGACGCCCGCCGGCGTCCTGATCGTGGAGGTGGGGGCTACGCAGGACATCCTGGAAGCACGTTTCCCGCAGGTGCCGTTCATGTGGCTGGATTTTGCCTACGGCGGTGACGGGGTGTTCCTGCTGGAACGCGGGCAGCTGCTGCAACACCAGGCCGTATTTGCCGAAGCCGCCGTGGCGCGGGAACCGGGGGATCCAGCCGGGAGGAAAGGACAATCATGAATACACGACCCAAAACCGCAAACGCCTACGCCGCCCTGGTCAAGCAGGCGATCTTCGAACTCGAGGATATCCGAGATGCGGCGGGATTCGATTTCGACGAGGTGGAACACAACCTCGGTTTCGTAGAGGTGTTGCTGAAGGAGTTGCGCGCATTGCGCGCTGCCATGGCGGACGGCAGTTACCGCTTTGACCGGTTCGACCTGCCGATGATGCGGGTAGTAAAGAAATATACCGAGAAGGAGCTGCCGTGCATCAAGCTCCTGTACCTGATCAACGAGACCCACCTGCAGGGTCTGGATATCGACGGCGGCTGAATTACCGCTCAGCGCGCGGGGCGGTAGATCAGGCCCGGCCGGATCAGCAGCTCATCCTCCTTCAGCTGGTCCAGCGGATACTCGCCGTCGATGTGTTCCGCGATACGATCGAAAATGTAAGTGCCGTTGCGTGACGTGATGGTCTCGTAGATCGGCTGGCCGAGATAGTTGCCAACCTGCGAGGCCCGGAGTGAATGCGGTTGTGACACGGTGTTCTCCTTGCGTACAGAAGCGGGCGGATACAGGAATCCTATCGGTCGCAGGGTGCCCGGCTTTAGCCGCTTCGCGGCGAAGAAAATGGCGACGCCCGCGCCGGGACTCGCTACAATAACCGGATGTCTGGCAACAGCTTTGGCAAACTGTTCGTGGTAACCGGCTTTGGCGAGAGTCACGGGCCGGCGCTGGGCTGCATCGTGGATGGCTGTCCGCCGGGACTGGCGCTGTCCGAGGCCGACCTGCAGCATGACCTCGACCGGCGCAAGCCGGGCAAGTCGCGCCATACCACCCAGCGCCGCGAGGCCGATGCCGTGCAGATACTCTCCGGGGTATTCGAGGGGCGTACCACCGGCACGCCGATTGGTCTGGTGATCCACAATACCGACCAGAAATCCAGGGACTATGCCAACATCATGGACCGGTTCCGGCCTGGACATGCCGATTACACCTACCAGCAGAAATATGGTGTGCGCGACTACCGCGGCGGCGGGCGTTCCTCGGCACGGGAGACGGCCATGCGCGTGGCGGCCGGCGCCATCGCGAAGAAATACCTGTACGAACGTCACGGCATCCGCATCCGCGGTTACCTCGCTCAGCTCGGCCCGGTCCGGCTGGAGCTGAAGGACTGGGCCGCGGTCGAGGACAACCCGTTTTTCGCGCCCGACCCGGATCGGGTCGCCGAGCTCGAGGCCTACATGGATGCCCTGCGCAAGGAAGGCAACTCCGTCGGCGCGCGCGTCAACGTGGTCGCGAGCGGCGTGCCGGCGGGGCTGGGCGAGCCGATCTTCGACCGTCTCGATGCCGAGATCGCGCACGCATTGATGAGCATCAATGCCGTCAAGGGTGTCGAGATCGGTGCCGGTTTCGGCTGCGTCGAGCAGAAAGGCACGGATCACCGTGATGAGATCACCCCGCAGGGATTCCTGAGCAACCATGCCGGCGGTGTGCTCGGCGGCATCTCCAGCGGTCAGGACATCGTCGCCAGCATCGCGCTCAAGCCCACGTCCAGTATCCGGCTACCCGGGCGCAGTATCGACACCGCGGGCCGGCCGGTCGAGGTGATTACCACCGGACGGCACGATCCCTGTGTCGGCATCCGCGCCACGCCGATCGCCGAGGCGATGCTGGCGCTGGTACTGATGGACCACGTGCTGCGGCAGCGGGCACAGAACCTGGACGTGACTCCGACCACGCCGGCCGTGCCGGCGAGCGCCGCCGACTAGTCCCGGCGCGGCATGATCTACTGGCGGCTGTCGGGTTTCTACCTGTTTTATTTCGCCTCGCTCGGCATCCTGGTGCCGTACTGGGGGCTTTATCTCAAGTCGCAGGGCTTTTCGATCACCCAGATCGGGCAATTGATCGCCATTCTCATGGCCACCAAGATCGTGGCGCCGAACATCTGGGGCTGGATCGCGGATCTGACCGGTCATCGCATGACCATCGTCCGCAGCGCCGCGCTGCTGGCGGCGCTGTGCTTCCTCGGCGTGTTCGCGGGCAGCGGATTCTGGTGGCTTGCACTGATCATGTTCGCTTTCAGCTTCTTCTGGAACGCCGCGCTGCCGCAGTTCGAGGCGACGACCATGAATCACCTGGGCGCCGCGACGCACCGTTACAGCGGCATCCGCCTGTGGGGCTCCGTCGGCTTCATCCTCGCCGTCGCCGCGCTGGGTCCACTGCTCGATACCTTCGGTACGGAGCACCTGCCGCCGGTGCTGGCCGTTGTGTTCATGCTGATCTGGGTGAGCAGCCTGCTGGTGCCGGAATCGGCGGCAGGTCATCTGGCGCTGGACCAGCAGCGCCTGCGCGACGTGCTGCGCCGCCCCGTGGTGCTGGCGCTGTTCACGGTCTGTTTCCTGGTGCAGGCCAGCCACGGACCTTACTATGCCTTCTACAGCATCTACCTGGAGAGTCATGGTTACAGTACGGGGTTGATCGGCCAGCTCTGGGCGCTGGGCGTGATCGCGGAGATCGGCATCTTCCTGGTCATGCCGCGACTGCTGCCGCGCTTCGGCGCGCGCCGGCTGCTGCTCGCCGCGGTCACCCTGACCACGCTGCGCTGGCTGCTGATAGCGGGCTTTGCCGACCGCCTGGCGCTGATGCTGTTCGCGCAGACCCTGCACGCCGCGAGCTTCGGGCTCTACCACGCCGTGGCCATCCACCTGGTGCACCACCTGTTCACCGGCGCGCACCAGGGGCGCGGCCAGGCCCTGTACAGCAGCATCAGCTTCGGCGCGGGCGGGGCGGTCGGCAGCCTGGCGAGCGGCTACCTGTGGAGCGGTGTCGGTGCCCAGTCCATGTACCTGCTGGCGGCCGCCGTCAGCCTGGCAGCCGTGGTGGTGGTGCTGACCGGCATGCGCGCGCGGGATCTGCCCTAGACATGGATGGCTTCGACCGGTACATCCTAATATAATTCTGCGCTTGCACCGACCCTGACCGCGGTTTCGATTGAATGTCCGGCAAAACCCTGTATGACAAGCTCTGGGATGCGCACTGCGTGCGCCAGGAGCCAGATGGCACGGCGTTGATCTATATCGACCGGCATCTGGTGCATGAGGTGACCTCGCCGCAGGCCTTCGAGGGGCTGCGCCTGGCCGGGCGCGTGCCCTGGCGCGCTGGCTCGATCCTGGCGGTGCCGGACCACAACGTACCCACCACCGATCGCGCCGCCGGTATCAGCGACCCCGTCTCGCGCCTGCAGGTGGAGACACTCGACCGGAACTGCGCCGCATTCGGCATCACCGAATTCAGCATGAGTGATCCGCGCCAGGGCATCGTGCACGTGATCGGGCCGGAGCAGGGTGCCACCCTGCCGGGTATGACCGTGGTTTGCGGTGATTCGCATACCTCGACGCACGGAGCCTTCGGTGCGCTGGCATTCGGCATCGGCACCTCCGATGTCGAGCATGTGCTGGCCACCCAGTGTCTGATCCTGCGCAAGACGAAGTCCATGCTGGTGCGTGTGGACGGCCGATTGGCCCCTGGCGTCAGCGCGAAAGACGTGGTGCTGGCCGTCATCGGGCGCATCGGCACCGCGGGTGGCACCGGCTATTCCATCGAGTTCGGCGGCGCCGCCATCCGCGACCTGTCGATGGAAGGCCGCATGACCGTCTGCAACATGGCCATCGAGGCCGGCGCGCGCGCCGGCATGGTCGCCGTGGACGACACCACCATCAATTACCTCAAGGGACGGCCGTATGCTCCGGCAGGTGCCCAGTGGGATCAGGCAGTGGCCGGCTGGCGCGATCTGCACAGCGACCCCGACGCGGTATTCGACCGGACCGTGGTGCTGGATGCCGTGGATATCACGCCCCAGGTGACCTGGGGCACCTCGCCGGAGATGGTGGTCTCGGTCGACGCTAGCGTCCCCGATCCGGCAGCCGAGCGTGACAGCGTGAAGGCCGAGGGCATGCGCAAGGCGCTGGCCTACATGGGCCTCGAACCGGGTATGGCGATCACCGATATCCGCCCGGATCACGTGTTCATCGGTTCCTGCACCAATGCGCGTATCGAGGACCTGCGCGCCGCGGCCGGCGTGATCCGCGGCCGCCGCGTGGCACCCGGGATCAAGCAGGCGCTGGTGGTCCCCGGCTCCGGACTGGTCAAGCGCCAGGCCGAGGCCGAGGGGCTGGACGTCATTTTCCGCGCCGCCGGTTTCGAGTGGCGCGAGCCGGGCTGCTCGATGTGTCTGGCCATGAACGCCGACCGGCTTGCCCCGGGCGAGCGCTGCGCCTCGACCTCGAACCGCAATTTCGAGGGGCGCCAGGGGCAGGGCGGGCGGACGCACCTGGTCAGTCCGGCCATGGCTGCGCTCGCTGCCGTGACCGGTCACTTCGCGAACGTCAGCACCGATACCGGCGAGGCAGGATAGCGCGATGGAAAAGTTTACAATCGAGACGGGCGTCGTTGCGCCACTCGACCGGCCCAACGTGGATACCGACGCCATCATCCCCAAGCAGTTCCTGAAGTCGATCCGGCGCAGCGGCTTTGGCCCGAACCTGTTCGATGAATGGCGCTACCTGGATCATGGCGAACCCGATCAGGACAACAGCGTCCGGCCGTTGAATCCGGACTTCGTGCTGAACCAGCCGCGCTACCAGGGGGCGCGCATCCTGCTCGCGCGCGAGAACTTCGGCTGCGGGTCTTCGCGCGAGCACGCGGTCTGGGCGCTCCTCGATTACGGCTTCCGCGTGGTGATCGCGCCGAGTTTCGCGGACATTTTCTTCAACAACTGCTTCAAGAACGGTGTGCTGCCGATCGTCCTCGACGCCGCTGCGGTCGACCGGCTGTTCCGCGCGGTGGCAGCGAGCCCCGGGTACGCCCTCGCGGTCGATCTGCCGGCACAACGCATCCGTACCCCCGACCAGGGTGAACTCCCGTTCGAGGTGGACGCCTTCCGCAAGGATTGCCTGATGCGCGGTCTGGACGACATCGGCCTGACCCTGCAGCATGCCGACGCGATCCGCGCCTTCGAGGCCAGGCGCCGCCGGGAGGCGCCGTGGCTGTTTGCGCAGGATTCCTGAAAAACTTCAAAACTCACTGAAATGTCAAAGAAAATAGCAATTCTCGCCGGTGACGGCATCGGTCCGGAAATCGTGGCTGAGGCGGAAAAGGTGCTGGAGCTCCTGCGCACCGCGTTCGGTCTGTCTGTCGAGACCGAGCATGCCCCGGTCGGCGGGGCCGGCTACGACGCACACGGGCACCCATTGCCGGCAGTGACGCTGGCACTGGTGCGCGCGGCGGACGCGGTCCTGCTGGGTGCGGTCGGCGGCCCGAAATGGGACAAGCTGGAGCGGGCGTTGCGCCCGGAGCAGGGTCTGCTCGGGCTGCGATCCGAGCTGGGCCTGTTCGCCAATCTGCGCCCGGCACTGCTTTACCCGCAGCTGGCCGCGGCGTCCACCCTGAAACCGGAGGTCGTCAGCGGCCTGGATATCATGATCGTGCGCGAGCTCACCGGCGGCATCTATTTCGGCAAGCCGCGCGGCATCCGGGTTCGCGCTGACGGCCAGCGTGAAGGCTTCAATACCCTGGTATACAGCGAAGCGGAGATCGAGCGTATCGCTCGGGTCGCCTGCGAGACCGCGCGCAAGCGCAGCGGCCGACTGTGTTCGGTAGACAAGGCCAACGTACTCGAATGCAGCGAGCTGTGGCGCGAGGTGGTGATCACCACCGCGCAGTCCTACCCGGACGTCGAGCTCAGTCACATGTACGTGGACAATGCCGCCATGCAGCTGGTACGGGCACCGAAACAGTTCGACGTCATGGTGACGTCCAACATGTTCGGCGACATCCTGTCGGATGCCGCCGCCATGCTGACCGGCTCGATCGGTATGCTGCCCTCGGCCTCGCTGGACAGCCAGGCCAAGGGCATGTATGAACCGATCCACGGTTCGGCTCCGGACATCGCCGGCAAGGGGGTCGCCAATCCATTGGCGACGATCCTGTCGCTGGCCATGATGCTGCGCTACAGCTGCGCCGAGCCGGCACTGGCGGAACGGATCGAGACGGCGGTCGGACGCGTGCTGGATGCGGGCCTGCGCACGCCGGATATCGCCACGCCGGGTACCCGTACGGTGGGTACGCGGGAAATGGGTGATGCCGTGGTTGCGGCATTGCGGGATTAATCGGTCTTTTTTTCTACAGGTTTAAATAGTCATGTCTGCAAAATTTGATGTCGCGATAGTCGGTGCAACCGGTGCGGTCGGCGAAACCATGCTGGAGATTCTCGAGCAGCGGAATTTTCCGGTGAACAACATCTATCCCCTGGCGAGTGAACGCTCGGCCGGCAAGCAGGTCACGTTCCGCGGCAAACAGGTCACCGTGCAGGATCTGGCCGGCTTTGATTTCGCCAAGGCGCAGATCGGCCTGTTCTCGGCCGGGGCCTCGATCTCGGAGAAATACGCGCCGCGCGCGGCCCAGGCCGGCTGCGTGGTGATCGACAACACCTCGCAGTTCCGCTACGACGACGACATCCCGCTGGTCGTGCCGGAGGTCAATCCGCAGGCCATCGCGGACTACAAGGTGCGTGGCATCATCGCCAATCCCAACTGCTCGACCATCCAGATGCTGGTCGCGTTGAAGCCCATCCATGATGCGGTCGGCATCGAGCGCATCAACGTCTGCACCTACCAGGCCGTGTCCGGCACCGGCAAGGAGGCGATCGAGGAGCTCGCGAAGCAGACCGCCGAACTGCTCAACGGGCGCGAGGCCGTGGCGGAGGTCTATCCGCGCCAGATCGCGTTCAACGTGCTGCCGCAGATCGACGTGTTTCAGGAGAACGGTTACACCAAGGAAGAGATGAAAATGGTGTGGGAGACCCGCAAGATCATGGGTGACAGCACCATCCGGGTGAACCCGACCACGGTGCGCGTGCCGGTTTTCTACGGCCATTCCGAGGCCGTTCATATCGAGACCCGCGGCAAGATCACAGCCGCCGAGGCGCGACGGCTGCTGGAGCAGGCGCCCGGCGTGGTGGTGCTCGACGAGCGTCGCAACGGCGGCTGGCCGACTGCGGTGACAGAGGCGGCCGGTCACGATCCGGTGTTCGTCGGACGTATCCGCGAGGATATTTCGCACCCGCAGGGTTTGGATTTGTGGGTTGTTGCCGACAACGTGCGCAAGGGTGCCGCCCTGAACAGCATCCAGATCGCTGAAATATTGGTTCAGGAGTATTTGTAAGTTATAGTCTGCACACGCCAACAAGCTGTTGATGTGGAACACGCTTCTCAGGATGAGTCAACCAAAAGGGGATCCAGGTATGTTCAGAAAGATGGCTGTCGTTGCGGCCCTGCTGATAGTTACATCACCCCGGTTGTTTGCCCTCGGGCTTGGCGAGATCTCCATGCAGTCGGCGCTGAACCAGCCGATGCAGGCCATGATCGACCTGACATCCTCGGCCGGCACTCCCCTAGACAGTATTAAGGTGTCGCTGGCCTCGCTCGAGGCCCACCAGCGCGCCGGCCTGACCAAGGCACCGATACTGGCGAACTTCAAGTTCGCGGTTGAACAGGGCAGCGCCGGCAACGCCGTGATTCGCGTCAGCAGCGACGACCCCGTGCGTGAGCCCTATCTGGAATTCATGCTCGAGCTGGAATGGCCCAACGGCCGGCTGTTGCGGCAGTACACGGTACTGATCGATCCGCCGGTCACCATGCCTGCCACACCCGTGGTACCGGCCGCGCCGGTCACCCGGGCCGCGACCAGGGCCGTCGCGCCGGCGCCGGTCCGGCCGGTCCAGGCGCCTGCGGCCCGCCAGGCGAGTACCCCGCGGACCGTCCCGGTCGCGCCGGCCGCGGCCGACGAATACGGACCGATCCGCCGCAACGAGACGCTCTGGTCGGTCGCCGAGCGGGTCCGGCCGGACGCCGGCATTTCGATGCACCAGATGATGCTCGCGCTGCTGCGGGCGAACCCCGATGCCTTTGTCAACGGCAACATGAACCAGCTCAAGGCCGGAACCACGCTCAAGGTGCCGGCGCGTGACGAGATCATGGCTTTCAGCGCGCGTGAGGCCCTGGCCGAGACCCAGCGCCAGCACAGCGAGTGGCTGGCGGAAACCGGACAGGAAGGCGCGGCCGCAGCACCTGCTGCAGCGCGGGAAGCCGCCGCCACGGGTACGGCGCGCCTGCAGCTGGTCGCCCCGGAGGGCGATGCCGTCGAGGGGGCTGCCATGCCCGGCGACCCGGAGACCGCTGGCAAACCCGGTGGCAGCGCGGACCTGACCCAGCAGTTGGCGCTGGCTACCGAGGAAGTCGAGGCCGGCAAGGCCCAGTCTCGGGAACTGCAGTCCCGCGTCAACGAACTGGAGGCGCAGGTCGAGACCATGCAGCGCCTGCTGGAGCTGAAGGACGATGCCCTGGCCAACATGCAGAACAATCTCGCGGAAACGGATGATGCCAGCGCTGCAGCCACGCCGGACCAGGAAGCGGTTGCCGCAACGCCCGGCGCTGACGCGGAACAGGCCGCTGCCGCGGTGGAGCCGGCGCCGGTGCTCGCGACGCCGGCCGCGCGCCCGGCCGAGCTGACACCGGGCGGCATCGTCGCCGGTATCGTGGACAGGGTCATGGCCAATCCGCTGCTCGCGGGCGGTGGGCTGGGTGCGCTGCTGTTGCTCGGCGTCGTATTGTGGCTGCTCAAGCGCAGGCGCGAGGCCGCGGATGATTACGACGACGACATGTCGCTGGTCAGCCAGCTGTCCGCCGGGGAAGCGCTCAGCAAGCATGACTGGGCCGAGCCGGTGTTCGATGTCGAGGACCAGGCCGCCGAGCATGCCGACGATGAAGAAGAGGAAGACCTGCTGACGACCGAGGCGAGTGAAAACGATCCGGTCACGGAGGCCGAGGTCTATCTGGCCTATGGCCGCATCCAGCAGGCGGAGGATGTACTGAAATCGGCCCTGCAGCGGGAACCGGGCAACGCTGAGGTCAGGCTCAAGCTGCTGGAGGTCCATCACCTCGCCGGCAACACCGTGGCCTTCGAGCAGGCCGCCAGCGAGTTCCGCGCCGGCATCGACGAGGACGATCCGCGCTGGATCAAGGTTGCGGGTATGGGTTACACCATGGTCCCGGATAACCCGTTGTACCGTGCCGGCGCGGCTGCGCCGGAGCACGGCAGCCGCGCGGCGACCGAGACGGTGGGCGAGCACAGCATCGACATCAGCGCTACGGTCGACGCGCCCGCGGAGACGGCGGCGGACGATGACGGCAACGGCATCGACTTCGACCTGGATCTCTCCGGCATGGAGAGCGCTGCCGAGAGCGCGGGCAGCAACGCGCTGGGCCTCGAGCTCGAGACGGCCGGGCCTCCCGTCACCGATCAGCCGGACACGATCGATTTCGGGCTGGACGCACTGGCGGAGGAAGACGGCTACGACGGCATGCTCGCCAACGAGGACGAGGTCACCACCAAGCTCGATCTCGCCCGTGCCTATATCGACATGGACGACAAGGAGAGCGCCCGCAGCATCCTCGGGGAAGTGATGGAAGAGGGCAACCAGGCGCAGAAGCAGGAAGCTGAAAAGATCTTCGCCCAGATTGCCTGAGGTGCCCGCCGGCAGCCGCCCGCGCAGCCAGCGGCAACCGCTGCCGCTGCGTGACGGCGCAACCCCGGCGCCGGGCGTCTGTATCGCGTTGTATCCCTGATTCACATGCGCATTGCGCTGGGCATCGAGTACGACGGCGCCGCGTTCGTCGGCTGGCAGCGCCAGGAGGCGGGGCGCACCGTGCAGGGCGCCGTTGAGGAGGCGCTGTCGCGCGTGGCCAGCCATGCCGTACAGGTGGTATGCGCCGGCCGCACCGACACCGGGGTGCATGCGACCGGGCAGGTGATCCATTTCGACAGCACGGCCGCGCGCGCACCCGATAACTGGGTGCGGGGCGCCAACGCCAATCTGCCTGCCGACATCCGCATCCAGTGGGCGCTGCCCACGACCGACGCCTTCCATGCCAGGTTTTCCGCGCGGCGCCGCCATTACCGCTATGCGATCCTGAACACCGCCGCGGCGCCGGCGCTCCTGCGCCAGCGGGTGTGCTGGGAACGCCTGCCATTGCACCTGGAACCGATGCAGCTGGCGGCCAGGCACCTGCTCGGCGAGCACGATTTCACGTCTTTCCGCGCGGCCGCCTGCCAGGCCAGGTCGCCGCGACGGACGATCTACCGGCTGGATGTCACCCGCGCCGGTCAGTGCATCTATATCGATGTCATCGCCAACGCGTTTCTGCACCACATGGTACGGACGATTGCCGGGGTGCTGATCGCGATCGGGCGCGGCGAACAGGCGCCGGGCTGGTCTGCACAGCTGCTGGCGGCACGCGACCGGACCGCGGGCGGGGTCAATGCGCCGGCCGCCGGATTGTACCTGGTCGGCGTTGCCTACGACGCGCACTTCGGGCTGCCGGACACCGGCTGGCTGCCGGTCTTCGCCGCGAATTGATGCGACAACTCCCTATTGGATAACGGATTCTGTTACATTCTCCAGGCAGGAAGGCAGCCTGGATGGTAAGATGCGCACGCGCGTGAAGATTTGCGGCATTACCCGGATGGAGGACGCCGCGGCCGTGATCGCCGCCGGGGCGGACGCCCTGGGGCTGGTGTTCTACCCGCAGAGCCCGCGCTACGTCGAGGTGACCATGGCGCGGCGTATCGCCCGCTCGGTGGCGCCGTTCGTTACCGTCACCGGCCTGTTCGTGAACGCGGACGAGGCCGTGGTGCGCGCGGTACTTGCGCAGGTGCCGCTGGGTCTGCTGCAATTCCACGGTCAGGAGCGTAACGCGGACTGTGCGCGCTACGGGCTGCCGTTCATCAAGTCGATCGCCATGCAGCCGGATGCGGATACGACCGCGACGATGGCGCAGTACCCGGATGCCGCCGGCTTCCTGCTGGACGCCTGGCAGCCCGTCACCCACGGCGGTGGCGGCGAAACCTTCGACTGGTCCCGGGTACCGGCACAGACACCGGCGCCCCTCATTCTCGCGGGCGGGCTGTCCGCGGACAACGTGACGGCAGCGATCCGCGCAACCCGGCCGTATGCGGTCGATGTCAGCAGCGGCGTCGAGCAGGCGCCGGGCATGAAATCAGCCGAGAAGATCAACGCATTCATGAAAGGAGTGGCAAGCAGTGAAACAGACACCGGCCGCTAGCACGGCCACACGCCCCGGCAGTTTGCCTGATGCCCGCGGCCACTTCGGCATCTACGGCGGCCGTTTCGTGGCCGAGACCCTGATGCCGCCCCTGAACGAACTGGAAACGGCGTACCGTAGCAACCTGCAGGACCCGGCATTCCAGGCGGAACTGGACGCCGATCTGGCGCATTTCGTCGGCCGGCCGTCGCCGCTGTATTTCGCCGAGCGTCTGACCGCGCAGGTGGGCGGTGCACGCATCTTCCTCAAGCGTGAGGACCTCAACCACACCGGGGCCCACAAGATCAACAATACCGTCGGTCAGGCGCTGCTCGCCAAACGCATGGGCAAGACCCGCATCATCGCCGAGACCGGTGCCGGCCAGCACGGCGTGGCTTCGGCCACGGTGGCGGCGCGTCTGGGCATGGAGTGCGTGGTCTACATGGGCGAGGAGGATATCCGGCGCCAGGCGATCAATGTCTACCGCATGCGCCTGCTCGGGGCTACGGTGGTCGCGGTCAGTTCCGGCTCCAGGACGCTGAAGGACGCCCTGAACGAGGCGTTGCGCGACTGGGTCACCAACGTCGACAACACCTTCTACATCATCGGCACGGTGGCCGGGCCGCACCCATACCCGGCCATGGTCCGCGACTTCCAGGCCGTCATCGGCCGCGAGACCCGCCAGCAGATGCTGGAGCGAACCGGCCGGTTGCCGGATGCGCTGGTCGCGTGTGTCGGCGGTGGCTCCAATGCCATCGGTATGTTCTACCCGTTCATCGACGATCCCACGGTCGCCCTGCACGGTGTCGAGGGCGGCGGCGACGGCATCGATACCGGCCGGCATGCCGCGCCGCTGTGTGCCGGCAAACCCGGTGTCCTGCACGGCAACCGCACCTACCTGATGGAAGACCGGGACGGGCAGATCATCGAGACGCATTCCATCTCGGCCGGCCTGGACTACCCGGGCGTCGGGCCGGAGCATGCGTGGCTGAAAGACACCGGCCGTGCCCGCTATGCCGCGGTCACCGACAGCGAGGCGATGCGGGCCTTCCACCAGCTCACCCGGGTCGAGGGCATCATGCCGGCGCTGGAATCCAGTCATGCCGTGGCGCATGCCGTGAAACTCGCGGCGGCCATGGACCGGGATCAGACCATCGTGGTCAACCTGTCCGGCCGCGGCGACAAGGACGTACACACCGTGGCGGCACTGGAAGGTATAAAAATATGAGCCGTATCGCTGACTGCTTCACCCGGTTGGGACAGGCCCGACGCAAGGCGCTGATACCTTATGTCACGGCCGGCGATCCACAGCCGGATATCACCGTACCGCTGTTGCATGCACTGGTGGGTGCGGGCGCCGACCTGCTCGAACTCGGTGTCCCGTTTTCCGATCCCATGGCTGATGGGCCGGTCATCCAGGCGGCGTGCGAGCGTGCGCTGGAACATCACGTCACGTTGCACCAGGTGCTGGACATGGTGCGGGAATTCCGCCGCCAGGACATGTCCACCCCCGTCATCCTGATGGGCTACCTCAATCCGATCGAGGTCTGGGGCTACGCGGATTTCGCCGCCGCGGCGGCAGCGGCCGGGGTGGACGGCATCCTGACGGTGGACATGCCGCCGGAGGAGGCCACCGAACTGGTGGCTGCACTGCGCAGCCACGACCTCGATACCATCTTTCTGCTGGCGCCGACCAGCACCGAGCAGCGCATGCGCCTGGTCAGCGAGGTGGCGGGTGGCTTTCTCTACTATGTCTCGTTCAAGGGCGTCACCGGTGCCAACCGGCTCGACGTCGCTGCGGTGGAGCGCAAGCTACAGGAGCTGCGCCGTTTCACGCAGCTGCCGATCGGCGTCGGTTTCGGCATCCGCGACGCGGAATCCGCCGCGCGCGTGGCGGCCGTCGCCGACGCGGTCGTCGTGGGCAGCGCCCTGGTCGGCAGGATCCCGGAGCTGCTCGACAAGCCGCATGACATCCCGGCGCAGCTGGCGGCGACCGTCGCCGGGATGCGCACTGCCATCGATGCGGCGGGCTGAGGCGTGGTCCGGAATTTCCTCCCGGCAGCGCGCCATGTACAATCCGCGCCATGAGCTGGTTCAGTAAACTCGTCCCGTCCAAGATCCGCACCGTCGGCGGCACCAAGCGCACGGTGCCGGAAGGCCTGTGGATAAAGTGCGACGGCTGCAGCGCGGTGCTGTACCGCTCCGAGCTCGAGCGCAATTTCGACGTCTGCCCCAAGTGCAGCCACCACATGCGCATCGGTGCCCGGCAACGCCTGAAGATGTTCCTGGACGATGATTCCGGCAAGGAAATCGGCAAGAGCATCGAACCCGTCGACGTGCTCAAATTCAAGGACAGCAAGAAATACCGCGACCGTCTGACGGCCGCCCAGAAGGAGACCGGCGAGACCGATGCCCTGGTCGCCATGAAGGGCACCCTGCGCGGTCTGCCGGTGGTGGCGACGGCATTCGAGTTCCGCTTCATGGGCGGATCCATGGGCGCCGTGGTCGGCGAGCGGTTCGTGCGCGCGGTCGAGGTCTGCATCAAGGAGAAACGACCGCTGATCTGCTTTTCTGCCAGCGGCGGGGCGCGCATGCAGGAGGCGCTGTTTTCGCTCATGCAGATGTCCAAGACCAGCGCGGCGCTGGCCAAGCTTGCCGAGGCTGGCATTCCGTATATCTCCGTGCTCACCGATCCGACCATGGGTGGCGTGTCGGCCAGCTTTGCCATGCTGGGCGACATCAACGTTGCCGAGCCGCGCGCGCTGATCGGTTTTGCCGGCCCGCGCGTCATCGAGCAGACCGTGCGCGAGACCCTGCCGGAGGGGTTTCAACGCAGCGAATTCCTGTTGGCTCACGGTGCCATCGACATGATCATCGATCGGCGCGAAATGAGCGATCGCATCGCCAGCCTGCTGAACATCCTCACCCGGCAGCCGGTGGCCGCCGGCTGAATGCCAGGCGCCCGCCCGGCGGTGATCAACCGCCGGGCGCCCGACCGCCGCGTTACACATGTCGCGTTTCCACACCCTGGCCGAGTGGCTCGCCTGGCAGGAACAGCTGCACCCGCGCAGCATCGACCTGGGCCTGGAGCGGGTAACTGCCGTCGCACGGACACTGGATCTGCTGCAGCCCGCCTGTCCGGTTATCACTGTCGCGGGCACCAACGGCAAGGGTTCCAGCGTTGCCATGCTGGAGTCGGTCTACCGCAGTGCCGGCTACCGCACCGGCGCCTATACCTCGCCGCACCTGCTGCGTTACAACGAGCGCATCCGCATCGATGGCCACGAGGTTGCCGATGATGCGCTGTGCGCGGCGTTCGCACGTGTCGACCAGGCGCGGGGAGATATTTCGCTCACCTATTTCGAGTTCGGCACGCTGGCCGCGCTGCTGCTGTTCCGGCAGGCGGCGCCCGACCTCCTCATCCTGGAAGTCGGGATGGGTGGTCGGCTGGACGCCGTCAATGCGATCGCTGCCGACGTCGCCCTGGTCACCGCGATCGGTATCGATCACAGCGCCTGGCTTGGCGCGGACCGTGCGGCCATCGCACGGGAAAAGGCCGGCATCCTGCGGGCCGGCCGGCCGGCCGTGTGTAGCGATCCCGCACCACCGGCGAGTCTGCTCGCCCATGCCGCAGACCTCGGCGTGCGCTGTCTGTGCCTGGGACAGGCGTTCAGCCACCGGCGTCACGGGGACGGCTGGGACTGGACGGGCTGGTACAGCAGGCTGGAGCGCCTGCCGCTGCCGGCCCTGAGCGGAACACATCAGCTCGATAATGCCGCCGGGGTGCTGGCCGTGACCGAGCTGCTCGGCTCACGTCTGCCCGTCGGTCGCGCGGCCATCGAGGCGGGCCTGAGCACGGTGCGGCTGGCTGGGCGCTTCCAGATCGTGCCCGGTAGCCCGCAGCTGATCCTCGATGTGGCCCATAATCCGGACGGTGCGGCCATGCTGGCAGGCCAGTTGCGGGAAAACCCCGTGGCCGGCCGGACCTGGCTGGTGCTCGGTATACTCGCGGACAAGGACGCCGCGGGATTCGTCCGGGCGCTGGAGGGGATTGTCGACTGCTGGTGTTTGGCGGGCCTGGCGGATTCGCGCGGCCTCGACGCGGACGCGCTGACGCAGCGGCTGGCCGAACCGGGACGGGCACGCGCGCTGCAGCGCTACGGCAGTGTCGCTGACGCACTGGCGGCTGCCCAGGCGGCCGCCGCGGACTCGGACCGGATCGTGGTGACCGGTTCCTTCCACACCGTGGCCGCCGCGCTCGCCGGGCCGTTGTCCCTGCCGCCAGACCGATGAGAAATGCGGGCCGGTACGGTATAGTTCCCGACTCTGATCCGCCGCAGTTGGAACGACGAACGTCACGGGGTCTTCATGGAGCAGCAACTCAAGCAGAGACTGGTCGGTGCGGTCGTGCTGGTCGCCCTGGCCGTCATCTTCATACCCGTCATCCTCGAGGGGCCGGGCAACGAATGGCCACCGCGCAATCACAGCATCCCGCAGCCGCCGCCACTGGATTTCCAGGCCGGCATGGAACTGCCCCTGCCGGAGAGTGCGGCACCGCCCGCCGCCGGGCCGGCCACGGCTGCCGCTGAGCCTGAAGCGCCGCCGCCACCCCAGCTCGAGCGCGCGGTAACGGCCAGCGAGCCGCCCGCGGCCGTGGCGGAGTCTGCACCGGCGGCACAGCCGGCGACCCCGGCTGCGGCGGCAGCCGTTACCGCCGCGCCGCCGGAGCCTCGCGCGCCGGCGCCGGCGACACCCGCAGACGGCTGGTATGCACAGGTCGGCAGTTTCAGCCAGCAGGCGAATGCCGACGGGCTGCGCGCGCGCCTGGTCAAGGCCGGCTACAGCGCCAGGCTGCAGCAGACCGATACCACCAAGGGCAGCAGTTATCGCGTCCTGGTCGGGCCGCTGCAGGCGCGCGAGGATGCCGAGAAGCTGTTGCAGAAACTCGTCAGCGAACAGCGGGTCAAACGCGGCATCGTGATCGAGCTGTCCGGCGCAGGATGACGATAACATGGCGATATCCGGCGCCAATCTGCTAAAATGACGCTTTGCCGCGGCCGGGCACGGTGCGCGGACAGCACCTATAATCGGGAGTGCGAGGTCGAAATGGCTATAGCTTGGATTGATATCGTGATCGTGGCGCTGATCGTGCTCTCGGCGGTACTGAGTCTGTTTCGCGGCTTCGTCAAGGAAGCGCTGGCGCTGGCAACCTGGCTGGTGGCCCTGTGGGTAGCTATGTCGTTCTACGAGCCGTTCGCCGCCTGGCTGTCGCAGTGGATCACGCTGGCCTCGGCACAGAAGATCACGGCCTTCGCCGTCTTGTTCATCTGCGTGCTGCTGCTCGGCGCCGTGGTCAATTATCTCGCCAGCAAGCTGGTCTCGCGCACCGGCCTGACCGGCACCGACAAGATGCTGGGTATCGTCTTCGGCGTGGCGCGGGGCGGTGTCATTGTCGCAATCCTGGTGTTGCTGGCCGGACTGACACCGTTCCCGCATGATTCCTGGTGGCAGGATTCCCAGTTCCTGGGCTACTTCGAGGATTTCGCGCTCTGGATGCGCAACTTCCTGCCGCAAGAGATTGCCAGCAACATCAACTACGCCTAGCCGTCCGGCCAGGGGCGATCCGGAGGTACCCGCATGTGCGGCATCATAGGCATGGTTGCGCACAGCCCGGTTAACCAGGCGATCTACGACGGTCTCACCGTGCTGCAACATCGCGGCCAGGATGCCGCCGGTATCATCACCTGCGAGGGCGGCCGGCTGCACCTGCGCAAGGACAACGGTCTGGTGCGCGACGTTTTCCACACCCGGCATATGCGTCGCCTGCAGGGCAATATGGGGATCGGTCACGTGCGTTACCCCACCGCGGGCTGCGAAACCTCTGCCGAGGCGCAGCCGTTCTACGTCAATTCCCCCTACGGCATCAGCCTGGCGCATAACGGCAACCTGATCAACGCCAACAAGCTGCAGCAGGAGGTGTTCCAGGAGGATCTGCGCCAGATCAACACCGATTCCGATTCCGAGGTGCTGCTCAACGTGTTCGCGCACGAGCTGCAGCAACACGCCAAGCTGAGGATGGACGTGAACGACGTCTTCCGGGCGGTGTCCGGGGTGCATCGGCGCTGTCGTGGCGCCTACGCGGCCGTGGCGATGATCACCGGCTACGGTGTGGTGGCGTTCCGCGATCCCTGCGGTATCCGCCCCCTGGTGTATGGACGCCGCGTGACCGCGGAGGGGACCGACTACATGATGGCCTCGGAGAGTGTGGCGCTCGACGCGCTCGACTTCGAGCTGATCGACGACGTCGCGCCGGGCGAGGCCATTTTCATAACGCTCGACGGCCAGTTGCATCGCCAGCAATGCGCAGGGCAGGCCATCCTCTCGCCGTGCATCTTCGAATATGTCTACCTGGCACGACCGGACTCCATCATCGACGGTGTCTCCGTCTACAAGGCACGGCTGCGCATGGGTGACCGGCTGGCCGACAAGATCCGCCGGGTCTGGCCCGGTCATGATATCGACGTGGTGATCCCGATCCCGGATACCAGCCGCACCTCGGCGCTGCAGCTGGCCAATAACCTCGGGGTCAAGTACCGCGAGGGCTTCATCAAGAACCGCTATATCGGCCGCACCTTCATCATGCCGGGGCAGCAGCAGCGCAAGAAGTCCGTGCGCCAGAAGCTGAATGCCATCGATCTCGAGTTCCGCGACAAGAACGTGCTGCTGGTGGACGACTCCATCGTGCGCGGCACCACCTCGTCACAGATTATCGACATGGCACGCGATGCCGGTGCGAACAAGGTCTATTTCGCCTCGGCCGCACCGCCCGTGCGCTACCAGAACGTCTACGGCATCGACATGCCGAGCAGCGCGGAGCTGATCGCATCGGGACGCAGCGAGGAGGAGGTCGGGGCGGCCATCGGTGCGGACTGGCTGGTGTTCCAGGATATGGACGACCTGGTCAAGGCGGTCGGCAAGGGTAACGCGCGGATCCAGCGCTTCGACGATTCGGTGTTCACCGGCGAGTACGTGACCGGTGATGTCAGCGGTGATTACCTGAACGACCTGCAGAACCTGCGCAACGACGCCGCCAAAAAGGGACGCCGCGACAAGCACGGCGAGGTGATCGATCTCCACAACACCGCCTGAACACGCGGCCCGCCGAGTTGACAGCCTGCCGGCCGTCTACTAGTCTGGCCTGACTGCGCCGATTTGATTTCAGCTTGCGGGCGCCTGACAAATGCAGCTAAAGCGACGGCACCTGCTTTCGCGTACTGCAAGCGGGTTTTTTTGTGCCCGCCGATCGCTGTTGCTGCCCGAAGGAGAGGATGCTGCGCCATGTCATACGATGAATACCGGTTCGAGACCCGTGCGGTACGTGGTGGCCAGCACCGCACCGGCGAGGGCGAACACGCCGAGCCGATCTTTCCGACGTCCAGCTATGTGTTCGCCAGCGCCGCTGAAGCCGCCGCGCGCTTTGCCGGCGAGCAGCCCGGCAACATCTACTCGCGCTTCACCAACCCGACGGTGCGCACCTTCGAGGAACGGCTGGCGGCACTGGAGGGCGGCGAGCGCTGCGTGGCGACGGCCTCCGGCATGGCCGCGATCCTGGCCACCTGTGCCGGGCTGCTCAAGGCCGGGGACCACATCGTGGCCTCGCGCAGCATCTTCGGCACCACGACCGTGCTGTTCACTACCTATCTGGCGCGTTTCGGCATCGAGACGAGCTTCGTCGCGCTCGCCGATCCGGCAGCCTGGGCCGCGGCTATCCGGCCGCAGACCCGGCTGCTGTTCCTGGAGACGCCGTCCAACCCGCTCACCGAGCTGGCCGACATCGCGGTGCTGGCGCAGCTGGCACGCGCCCACGATTGCATCCTGGCGGTGGACAACTGCTTCTGCACCCCGGCGCTGCAGCGGCCGCTCGAACTCGGGGCCGATATCGTTATCCATTCGGCCACCAAGTACCTCGACGGCCAGGGTCGCTGCGTCGGCGGTGCCGTGGTCGGCAACGCCGAGCAGGTCGGCAAGGAGGTCTACGGTTTCCTGCGCACCGCCGGACCGAGCATGAGCCCGTTCAACGCCTGGGTGTTCCTGAAGGGCCTGGAAACACTCGCGCTGCGCATGCACGCACACTGCGCTAGCGCACTGGCGCTGGCCCAATGGCTGGAACGGCAGCCGGCCGTGGCGCGGGTACACCATCCGGGTCTGGTGTCGCACCCGCAGCATGCGCTGGCGCAGCGCCAGCAGCAGGGATACGGCGGCGTGCTGTCGTTCGAGCTGAAAGGCGGCAGGAGCGCCGCCTGGGCCTGCATCGATGCCACGCGGATCTTCTCGATCACCGCCAACCTGGGCGATACCAAGAGCACCATCACGCATCCCGCCACCACCACCCATGGGCGCCTGTCGCCCGAGCAGCGCGCGGAAGCGGGCATCTCCGACGGCCTGATCCGGCTGGCGGTGGGGCTCGAGGCGGTCGAAGATCTGCGCGCCGATCTGGAGCGGGGTTTCGCCGCCGTGCCACGCTGAGCGGCATACGCGCAATGCCCGCCCGGCTGGCGTGATCCCACTCGACCGACAGCGTGCACGGGCGGATCTCGCGGCGATCTTCCGTGCCGCCCTGGCCGGCGTCGACGGGCGCGCCGTGGTCCGGCTTCACCTCGAGACCACGGTGCCGCACGGCACGGTCGCCGCCGTCGCGGTCGGCAAGGCCGCAGCCGCCATGCTGGCCGGTGCGCACGATGTCCTGGGAGACCGGCTGAGCGCCGCGCTGCTCATCACCAAGCCCGGGCATTTCGATCCTGAACTCGCGGCGGATGCCCGCATCACCTGCCTCGCCGGCGGCCATCCGCTGCCGGACGCCCGCAGTCTTGCGGCGGGCGACGGGTTGCTGCGTTTTATCGCAGAGCTGCCGCCGCAGCAGCCTCTCCTGTTCCTCCTTTCCGGCGGTGCCTCCAGCCTGGTCGAGGTGTTGCCGGCCGGTGTCGATCTCGCGCTGCTGCAGCGCACCAACCGCTGGCTGCTCGGCAGCGGACTCGACATCCGCGCCATGAACCGGGTGCGCCAGCGGCTGTCCGCGCTCAAGGGCGGCCGTCTGCTGCAGCGGCTCGATGCGCATGCCACCAGCGTGCTGCTGCTATCTGACGTCCCAGGCGACGACCCGGCCGTCATCGGCTCCGGCCCCCTGTGGCCGGATGCCGCTCCCGACACCCCGCTGCCGGCTGTGCCGGACTGGCTGACGCTGCCCCGCGACCTCGTCCCGCCATGCACCGCCGCGCCGGTGCCGCACCATGTGCTGGCGAACCTGTCGCAGGCACTGCAGGCCGGCGCTGCACAGGCCGCGGCGCTCGGTTATCCTGCGACGGTCATGTCCCGGGCGCTGTCCGGTCCGGCCGACGCGGCCGCCCGCGACATCGTGGCGCAGCTCGCCCGCGCCGCGCCCGGCTGTTACCTCTGGGGCGGCGAGACGACGGTCGTGTTGCCGCAGGCGGCGGGGCGGGGTGGCCGCAATCAGCACCTGGCCCTGGCCGCCGCGCTCGCCATGCAGGGCCGGCAGGATATACTGCTGCTGGCTGCCGGAACCGACGGCGATGACGGGAACACACCGGCGGCGGGTGCCATCGTGGATGACGCGACGGTAGGCCGCGCCGCGGCCGCCGGGCAGGATGCGGTGGCAGCCCTGCGGCGTGCGGATGCCGGGACCTGCCTGCAGGCGTCCGGCGATGTGCTGGTGACCGGGCCGACCGGCACCAACGTGACGGACCTGGTGATTGGCCTGAAACTGACTGCCTGATGGAAAATCTGCTGACATTGGCCCGCGACTGTCTCGCGGCGATCGAGCCGACGGACAAGGTTGCGCGGACGCAGCGGGCGGCCGCGCTGTGCATGCAGGGCGGCTGCGCACTGCCCACGGACGCGGATCCGCCGTCGCAGCTGGACCCGGGCCGGCCGCGCCGACCACTGCTGGTGCACCACACCCGGCTGGCCGCGCGCAAGCTGGGCGCGCCGTCGGGCCGGGCCGCCTTCCTGCATGCCCTGGCCCACATCGAGTTCAATGCCATCAACCTCGCCTGGGACGCGGTATGCCGGTTCCGGGGCTTGCCCGCTGAGTTCTACCGCGACTGGACGCAGGTGGCCGGCGAGGAGGCGCTGCACTTCGAGCTGCTGCGCGGCAGGCTGCGGGCGCTCGGGCATGACTACGGCGATTTTCCCGCGCACGACGGCCTGTGGGAGATGGCTGGGAAGACCGCGCATGACGCGCTGGTGCGCATGGCGTTGGTGCCGCGGGTACTCGAGGCGCGCGGTCTGGATGTCACGCCGGGGATGATCGCACGCCTCCGGCAGGTGGGCGATCACGCCAGCGTACAGGTGCTGGAACGCATCCTCGCCGACGAGATCGGGCATGTCGCCATCGGTACGCGCTGGTACAGGTTTCTCTGCCGCCAGCGCGCGCTCGACCCGCTGCAGACCTTTCGCGGCCTGTGGCGCGAATACGGGCTCGGGCCGGTCCGCAAACCGTTGAACACGGCGGCACGGCATGCGGCAGGCTTTGACGCGCGGGAGATCGAGATGCTGGACGCGCTGGACGGGGAGGTGGCATGAACGGCAATGCGGCATGTGGCTGGACACTCGTGGTCATGCTGGCGCTGACCGGCCCGGCAGCAGCGCCCGCGCAGGAGGCGTCCACGCCGGTCGCCGACCGGCTCTGGTACGAGGAGCAGGAGGCGGGCACCGATCCCTATCCGGTCCGGATCACCGTCTCGTCGGCGTATCTGCGGATCGACGATGACGACGATCAGGGCGATTTCGTCCTGCTCGATCGTGCCGCCGGGACGGTGTACAGCGTCAGTCACGATGAACGCACGATCCTCGAAATCCGCCCGCGGCAGTCCGGGCCGGGCCTGCCCGACGACCTGGTGCTGGATGCGGCGGTGACGTCGGATCAGGACGCGCCCGCCATCGCCGGCCATGCCGCCGTGCTGGTCGACCTGACCGCGAACGGTGCCAGCTGTTACCACGTCGCAGCCGTGCCCGGACTGCTGGAGGCAGCCGTGGCCGGTATGGCGGACTATGCCCGGGTGCTGGGCCGGCGCCAGGCCGAGAGCCTGCAGACGGTGCCGCAGGAAATACAGACACCATGCTTCCTCGCGCGCTATGTCTATGCGCCCGACCGCTACCTGCGCTATGGCCTGCCGATCCAGGAGTGGGACGGGGCCGGCTACCGGCGGGCCCTGGTGGATTTCCGTGGCGGGGTGGCGGTCGATGCCGGGCTGTTCACGCTGCCGGCGGACTACCGGCGTGTCAGCTACGGCGCCGACTAGTACTTATCTCATTATTGCCCTCAGCCGCGACCGCGGGTCACTAGCACCTATCTCAAAATTCCCCGCGGCCGCCGCACGCTAGGAAACGGGTTCCAGCACCTCCAGGGCGCAGCCGTGTGGCGTGCATTCGAGTACGCTGCCGCGGTCGTACCAGTCGCCCAGCACGATGCGTTGCGCGGTTAGCCCGTCGAGCTGCAGCTCGTGTACGCCGGGGCGGTGGGTGTGGCCGTGAATCAGCCGGGTCACAGCATGCCCGCGCAGGGCCGCGGTCACCGCGTCGGCATTGACGTCCATGATGGCTTCCGGTTTGCCGGCCGTCTGCGCGCGACTGCTCCGGCGCATCTCGCTGGCGATGGCGCGACGCTCCGCCAGTGGGCGGGCCAGCAGCGCATCCTGCCAGGCTGTACTGCGCACCTGCTGGCGGAAGGCCTGGTACTCCAGATCGTCCGTGCACAGCAGGTCGCCGTGCATGAGCAGGGTCGGGGTGCCGTAAAGGTCGATGCGTGCCGGATCCGCCAGCAGGCGACAGCCAGACTGACTGGCGAAGCGTGCGCCGAGCAGAAAGTCGCGATTGCCGTGCATGACGAAAACCGGCGTTCCGGCTGCCGCGCAACGCGCCAGCGCGGCGCACACGGCGCGGTTCAGCTCGGTGTCATCGTCATCGCCGATCCAGGCCTCGAACAGGTCGCCGAGGATATACAGCGCGTCCGCCCGCCCACCGCGGGCCTGCAGGAAATTCAGCAGCAGGTCGGTGATTGCGGGCCGTTCCGGATCCAGGTGCAGATCCGAAATGAACAAGGTGCTCGGCATGGCGCGGCGCGGGCGTCGGCTATTCCTCGACGGTGACCTTGCGTATGACGACCTGCTCGACCGGGAAATCGCGCATGCCGTAGTTGACGCCGGTGCGGACCTGCTCGATGCCGCCGACGGTGTCCATGCCCTCGGTGACCCTGCCGAATACGGCATAGCCCCAGCCCTGCGGCGTTTCGGATTTGAAGTCGAGGAAGGCGTTGTCCACGGTGTTGATGAAAAACTGCGCGGTGGCCGAATGCGGGTCCGAGGTGCGCGCCATGGCAATGGTGCCGGCCGTGTTCTTGAGGCCGTTGTTCGCCTCGTTCCTGACCGGTGCCCGGGTGGTCTTCTGCTTCGTGTCGGTATCGAAGCCGCCGCCCTGGATCATGAATCCGGGGATGACGCGGTGGAACAGGGTGTTGTCGTAAAAACCGGATTTCGCGTATTCGACGAAATTGGCGACCGTGAGCGGGGCCTTGCCGGCATCCAGCTCGAGCTTGATGACACCCATACTGGTGTCCATTGTGACCTTGACCATGCCGCTTCCTTCTTGGTTCGTGTGCGTGGGTGTTTCCTGGGCGTATGCTCCCGCCGGCACGAGGCCGACGCAGATCGCCAGCAACAGGCCGTACAGCTGTTTCATGTTTCTGCTCCGGTTGATGTGCGGGAGTGCCAATGATATAAGCTCTGGCACTCAATACAAGATGGCGGCACCGCCGTGCCGGTGCCGATCTGCCGCCCGCCGCGCTCGGGTGCCCCGGGCCGGCCAGCCGGGGTGGCCGCCCGGAGCGAAGAGAGCACGGTGTTGCGCGCGCCGTCCCGGGATCCCGGCATGCTGAAAATCTATAACAGCCTGACCAGCCAGAAAGAGACCTTCCAGCCGATCGAGGCGGGCAAGGTGCGCATGTACGTCTGCGGCATGACCGTGTACGACTACTGTCACCTCGGCCATGCGCGCGTGATGGTGGTGTTCGACGTGGTGGCTCGCTACCTGCGCGCCTGCGGTTATGACGTGACCTACGTGCGTAACATCACCGACATCGACGACAAGATCATCCGGCGCGCCAACGAGAACGGCGAGGATTTCCATGGTCTGACCGCGCGCTTTATCGGGATCATGCACGAGGACGCGGATGCGCTCGGCATCGCGCGCCCGGATCTGGAGCCGAAGGCCACCGATGCAATGGCTGACATCATCGCCATGATCGGCGCGCTGGTGGCGAAGGGCCATGCCTACCAGGGCGAGAACGGCGATGTCTACTATGCGGTCGGCAGCTTTCCGCAGTACGGCCGGCTGTCCGGCAAGCAGCTCGAGGATCTGCAGGCAGGCGCGCGCATCGAGGTCGACGAGGCCAAGCGCGATCCGCTCGATTTCGTGCTCTGGAAACGCGCCAAACCGGGCGAGCCGAGCTGGGAGTCACCCTGGGGGCGGGCCGGCCGGGCTGGCACATCGAGTGTTCCGCCATGTCCACCCGCCATCTCGGGGATCATTTCGACATTCACGGCGGCGGCATGGATCTGAAATTTCCGCATCACGAAAACGAGATCGCCCAATCCGGAGGCCGCCACCGGCCATCCGTTCGTGAATTACTGGATGCACAACGGTTTCGTGCGCGTCGACGACGAGAAGATGTCCAAGTCGCTCGGCAACTTCTTCACCGTGCGCGAGATCCTCGAGCGCTACCGGGCGGAGGAGGTGCGCTATTTCATCCTCGCCAGCCACTACCGCAGCCCGCTCAATTATTCGCAGGAGAACCTGGACAACAGCAGGGCGGCACTCACCCGTCTCTATACCGCCCTGCGCGGGCTGGCGCCAGTCGTGCCCGACGACGGCGTCTGCCGCTCCTATGCCGACAGCTTCAACCGGGCCATGGATGATGATTTCAACACGCCGGAGGCGATTGCCGTGCTGTTCGAGCTGGCGCGCGAGCTCAACCGCGTGCGCGCCGCCGACAGCGCGCGGGCGCAGCAACTGGCCGGCTGCATGCGGCAAATCGCCGGCGTGCTCGGTCTGTTGCAGGCGGATTCCGATGTCTTCCTGCGGGAGGCGACCGGCGCGACCGGCGGTCTCGCGGACGACGCGATCGAGGCGCTGCTCGCGGCACGGCTCGCGGCCCGCAAGGCGAAGGATTGGGCGGAGGCCGACCGCATCCGCACCGAACTGGAGGCGCAGGGGATCGTGCTCGAGGACGGGGCCGCGGGTACCACCTGGCGGCGCAGCTGAACGACAGGCTCAGCCGTGCAGGTGCTCGGCTGCGTACAAGGTGTTCTCGAGCAGCGTTGCCACGGTCATCGGGCCCACACCGCCCGGTACGGGGGTGATCCAGGCGGCCCGTTCGCGGGCGGCGGCGAAGCCGATATCGCCGACCAGCGTGCCGTCCGGCTGGCGGTTGATGCCGACGTCGATCACGGTCGCGCCCGGCTTGACCCATTCACCGGCCACCAAACCCGGCTTGCCCACGGCCACCACCAGGATGTCGGCGCGTGCCACGTGTGCGGGCAGATCGCGGGTGAAGCGGTGACAGGTGGTGACCGTGCAGCCGGCCAGCAGCAATTCCAGGCTCATGGGGCGACCGACGATGTTGGAGGCGCCCACCACGACCGCCTCACGGCCATAGAACGGCTCGCCGGTATGCTCCAGCAGCGTGATGACACCGCGCGGCGTGCAGGAGCGCAGCGAGGGCCGCCGCAGGGCCAGGCGACCGATGTTGTAGGGATGGAAGCCGTCCACGTCCTTGTCCGGCACGATGCGTTCGGTCACCAGGTCCGGGTTGATGTGCTCGGGCAGCGGAAACTGCACCAGGATGCCGTCGATACTGGGATCCTCGTTGAGCCGGTCGATCAGTGCGAGCAGTTCCCGTTCCGGGGTGTCTTGGGGCAGATCGTAGGAATGCGAGAGCAGACCCGCTGCATCGCAGGACTTGCGCTTGTTGCGCACGTAGATCTCGGATGCCGGGTTGTGGCCGACCAGGATCACCGCCAGGCCGGGAATCCGCTCCCGGTTGAGCCGGCGCGTGTCGATGCGCTGCTTGACGGATTCCTTCACCCGGGCGGCTATGGCTTTGCCGTCGATCAGTTTCGCGGTCATGCTGTGGCGCTTGCAAGGAGTGGGGGCAGCGCGGAATTCTCGCACGCGTACCGGGGCGGGACAAGCCGCAGCCCGTCCGCAGACGGAACGCGCGGCGCTGTCGGCGCGCGCGGGCCGGCTTGTTGACCCCTGCAGGGGCAGCACGTATCATCGCTTGGCTCTGCAGGGTGACCAAGAACCTGTTCTGCATCGGGGTATAGCGCAGCCTGGTAGCGCGCCTGCTTTGGGAGCAGGATGTCGGGAGTTCGAATCTCTCTACCCCGACCAAACCAGCACGAGGAGCGGGCATCACGGCATGTTGCGACCTGCGCCCGTAGCTCAACAGGATAGAGCACCGGCCTTCTAAGCCGGCGGTTGCAGGTTCGATTCCTGCCGGGCGCGCCACATTCGGACCGGGTGCGGGTGTCTGCGGTGGCGGATGTTTCTATTAATGGTGGACGTAGCTCAGTTGGTAGAGCCCTGGATTGTGATTCCAGTCGTCGTGGGTTCGAGTCCCATCGTCCACCCCATTTCAGCACCGGATCCCGCATCGCTTGATCCCCTTCAGACCCTGTGGTCCAATACCGCCTCTTCGGGCCGTTAGCTCAATTGGTAGAGCAGTGGACTCTTAATCCATTGGTTGTAGGTTCGATTCCTACACGGCCCACCAGACATGCCCGTGCCCAGCACGGGTTTTTTTATCCAGGCTGGCATGGCGTCGGCACGTCCGCCGCCGCCGCCGGCCACCCTGAAAAAGACATATAAATCATTATCATTCAGGGAAAATTTAGGTAACATGCCGGTACGGTAGGGGAGGCGTGTTGCGAGAGTGGCGGAATTGGTAGACGCGCTGGTTTTAGGTACCAGTGGGGCAACCCGTGAGAGTTCGAGTCTCTCCTTTCGCACCAGACATCCAGCTGCCGGCATGCGCGCATCCAGGGCCGGCAGCCACGACAATAGCGAATAGTACGAGGTGAATGCATGGAAGTCTCTGTAGAAAATACCGGCGGGCTGGCGCGGCGCGTCACGGTTCAGGTGCCGGCGGAACGCATCGAACAGGAAGTACGCTCACGCCTGCAGACCATGTCGCGGACGGCGCGTCTGGACGGCTTCCGTCCGGGCAAGGCGCCGATGCGGGTACTCGAGCAGAAATACGGCCGCCAGGTGCGATTGGAAATCATCGAGAAAATGATGAGTTCCACCCTGCAGGAGGCGCTCATACAGAACAGTATCCGGCCGGCCGGCATTCCGAGTATAGAGGCAACGAACACGCGCCCGGGCGAGCCGCTCGAATACGTGGCAACCTTCGAGGTCTTTCCCGAACTCCAGGGACAGCTGAACTACGCCTTCACCGTGGTCCGGCCGGTGGTGGAGATCGGCGCGGACGACATCAACGGCATGCTCGACAACCTGCGCCGGCAACGGGCGGATTGGCAGGTGGTCGAGCGCGTAGCACGCGCCGGCGATCAGGTGGTGATCGATTTCGAGGGCAGTATCAACGGCGAAGCCTTCGCCGGCAACACGGCCAGTGACATGCCGCTGGTACTGGGATCCGGCAGCATGATCAAGGGCTTCGAAGAACAGCTCGAAGGGCTGGCAGCCGGTGCGGAGAAAACGCTTGCCATCACCTTCCCCGCGGATTACCCCGCAGCCGCTCTCGCGGGCAAGCCGGCGAGCTTCCAGGTCAGGGTGAAATCGGTGGCGGAACCGGTACTGCCCGCGCTCGACGATGATCTGGCCAGCGCCTATGGCATCGCCAGCGGCGGCATCGAGGCACTAAGGACCGAGGTAACCCGCAACATGCAGCGGGAACTGCGGGGGCTGGTCGGCTCCAAGCTCAAGTCACAGGTGTTCGAGAAACTGCTGGATCACAATCCGGTAGATGCGCCGCGCCAGCTGGTCACCGAGGAGGTGAAGGCGCTGCAGGCGCAGGCGAGCTACCGGCAGCGTCCCGCGGACGAACTGGCGGAACTCGCCGCCAAGCGCGTCAAGCTGGGCGTGATCGTCTCGGAGATCGCCCGGCAGCAGAACATCCAGCTCGACGCCGAACGGGTGCGGGCCACGATAGAGACCATTGCCGGATCCTATGAAAAGCCGGAGGAGGTCGTTCAGTGGTATTATGCCAACCAGGAAATGCTGCACGGTGTCCAGTCCAGCGTGATCGAGGAGCAGGTCGTGGACTGGATCATCGAGCACGCCGGCGTCAAGGTTGAGGACAAATCCATGTCATTCAGCGAACTCGTCGATGAAGCCCGTCAGACTCAAGGAAAGTAACCCCGAACCGATATGAAAAACATGAGTAAGGCTAACGATATACAGGCACTGAATCTGGTCCCCATCGTGGTCGAGCAGACCGCGCGCGGCGAGCGGTCCTACGACATCTACTCGCGCCTCCTGAAGGAGCGCGTGGTCTTCATGGTCGGTCCGGTCGAGGACTACATGGCGAACGTCATTGTCGCGCAGTTGCTGTTCCTCGAGTCGGAAAACCCGGACAAGGATATCCACCTCTACATCAACTCACCGGGCGGATCCGTGACTGCGGGGCTGGCGATCTACGACACCATGCAGTTCATCAAGGCGGATGTCAGCACCATGTGCATCGGCCAGGCCGCCAGCATGGGCGCGCTGCTGCTCGCCGGCGGCGCCAAGGGCAAACGCTTCTGTCTGCCGCACTCGCGGGTGATGATTCACCAGCCGCTGGGCGGATTCCAGGGCCAGGCCACCGACATCGAGATCCACACCAAGGAAATCCTGCATATCCGCGAGCGTCTGAACCAGATCCTGGCCCGGCACACCGGACAGTCGCTGGAGCGTATCCAGAAGGACACCGATCGGGACAATTTCATGGGCGCCGCGGCCGCCAGGGAATACGGTCTGATCGACCAGATCCTCGAGCACCGGCCGGCCGCAGCCGGCAAAGACAAGCCGTGACGGGCGGGCAAGTCCCTGTAAAGCCCGCCTGGCCGTCCCCGCACGAATCGACCCGATTCGCAGAAACCCTTATTTATCTGTTAGATAAAGTGAGTATTCGCGTTCAAGGGAGTTGAACGGCGATGACCTTTAGTGTTAAAAACTAAAGTATGGTGTAAGTGTTGATAACCGTGAGGGCTTGACATGAGCAACGATCGTAACGGCAAGGGCGAGGATGGAAAACTGCTCTACTGCTCGTTCTGCGGCAAGAGCCAGCATGAAGTGCGCAAACTCATTGCCGGCCCCTCGGTGTTCGTCTGTGACGAGTGCGTCGAGCTCTGTAACGACATCATCCGCGAGGAGATGCAGGAGAAGAACGGCGCCGGCGCCGAGAAACTACCCAAGCCCCACGAGATCAATGACGTTCTTAACGAGTACGTCATTGGCCAGTACCGCGCGAAGAAGGTCCTCTCGGTCGCCGTGTACAACCATTACAAGCGGCTCGAGGCCAAGACGCGGAAGGACGACGTCGAGCTGTCCAAGAGCAACATCCTGCTGATTGGCCCCACCGGTTCCGGCAAGACCCTGCTGGCGGAAACCCTGGCTCGTTTTCTCGACGTGCCGTTCACCATCGCGGATGCGACCACGCTCACCGAAGCGGGTTATGTCGGCGAGGACGTCGAGAACATCATCCAGAAGCTGCTGCAGAAGTGCGACTACGATGTGGAGAAGGCCCAGACCGGCATTGTCTACATCGACGAGATCGACAAGATCTCGCGCAAGTCGGACAATCCTTCCATCACGCGCGACGTATCGGGCGAGGGCGTGCAGCAGGCGCTGCTGAAACTGATCGAGGGCACCATCGCCTCGGTGCCGCCCCAGGGTGGCAGGAAGCATCCGCAGCAGGAATTCCTGCAGGTGAACACCTCCAACATCCTGTTCATCGTCGGCGGTGCCTTTGCCGGGCTCGACAAGATCATCCGCGGCCGTTCCGAGAAGGGTGGTATCGGCTTCTCGGCCGAGGTGAAGAGCAAGGACGAGAAACTCAACGTCGGCGAGATTCTCTACGACGTGGAGCCGGAAGACCTGATCAAGTACGGTCTCATTCCCGAGTTCGTCGGACGCCTGCCCGTGGTCGCCACGCTCGAGGAACTCGACGAAGAGGCGCTGATCCAGATCCTGACCGAGCCGAAAAACGCGCTCACCAAGCAGTACGAGAAGCTGTTCGATATGGAAGGCTGCGAGCTTGAGTTCCGCGAGGAAGCCCTGCGGTCGGTGGCACGCAAGGCCATGGAGCGCAAGACGGGCGCGCGCGGTCTGCGCACCATCCTCGAGCAGGTGCTGCTGGACACCATGTACGACCTGCCGTCCCTGGATAATGTCAGAAAAGTGGTCATCGACGAGAATGTCATCGTTGGCGGCTCCAAGCCATACATGATTTTTGACACTCCAGACGCCATCGCTGTCTCCGAATAGCAGACATCCTTATCTGAAATAAGGGGTTACCCGTTCACCGGGTTTTCGGAACAGCTGGCATATTCCTTGCTGTATAGTAACTACCTGTCAATTAACCACCGGTTGATGTTCCGCGGTTCGTCCCCATTTCAGGGGCATGGGCACGCGGTGCTCGCGATCCGGACTCTGGCGGGAAGGTTACACATCTGGCCGGCAGTTCGGCCAGGCAGTCGAAGCGGCATTGGCTCAATTCACTGAATTCACATACGGACGGAAACTATATGACAGATCAGACCTCGAAAGCGGTACCCGTCTTGCCCCTGAGGGATGTGGTTGTTTACCCGCACATGGTCATCCCCCTGTTCGTCGGGCGCGAGAAATCGATCAATGCGCTGGATACCGCAATGCAAGAGGACAAGAAGATCCTGCTGGTTGCACAGAAGAATGCCGAAATCGATGACCCCGAGATCTCCGACATCCACGAGATCGGGACGCTCTCCACCATCCTGCAGCTCCTGAAGCTGCCTGACGGTACCGTGAAGGTGCTGGTCGAGGGTGCCGAGCGGGTACGCATCACCGGCTACGATACGACCGATGCCTTCTTCACCGCGCATGTCGAGGTCATGGCGCCGGAGGGCGACGACAACGAGAAGGAGCTGGAGATACTGACCCGTTCGCTGCTGGCCATGTTCGACCAGTACGTGAAACTGAACAAGAAGGTGCCGCCGGAAATCCTGACTTCGCTGTCCGGCATCGAGGAGCCGGGGCGCCTGGCGGATACCATCGCCGCGCACATGTCGCTCAAGCTCGAGGAAAAGCAGAAGATTCTCGAGATCAACAGCAGCCGGGCCCGGCTTGAACGCCTGATGGTGCTGATCGAGGGCGAGATCGACATCATGCAGATCGAGAAGCGCATCCGCGGCCGCGTCAAGCAGCAGATGGAAAAGAGCCAGCGCGAGTACTACCTGAACGAGCAAATGAAGGCGATCCAGAAGGAGCTCGGCGATATGGAGGACACGCCGAACGAGGTCGAGGAACTGGAACAGAAGATCGTCAAGGCCGGCATGAGCAAGGAGGCGCGGGCGAAGGCCGCCACCGAGCTCAACAAGCTCAAGATGATGTCGCCCATGTCCGCGGAGGCGACGGTGGTCAGGAACTATATCGACTGGCTGGTCAGCGTGCCGTGGAAGAAGCGCAGCAAGATCCGGCACGACCTGGCCGCAGCGGAAAGCATCCTGGAAGAGGATCACTATGGCCTGGAAAAGGTCAAGGAACGCATCCTCGAATACCTGGCCGTGCAGCAGCGCGTCAAGAAGCTGAAAGGCCCGATTCTGTGCCTGGTCGGTCCGCCCGGCGTGGGCAAGACCTCGCTGGGACGCTCCATTGCCCGCGCCACGGGACGCAAGTTCACCCGCATGTCGCTGGGCGGTGTGCGTGACGAGGCCGAGATCCGCGGCCACCGCCGCACCTACATCGGCTCCCTGCCGGGCAAGATCGTCCAGAACCTGTCCAAGATGGGCGTCCGCAATCCGCTGTTCCTGCTCGACGAGATGGACAAGATGTCAATGGACTTCCGCGGCGATCCCTCGTCGGCCCTGCTGGAGGTGCTGGACCCGGAGCAGAACAACACCTTCGCCGATCATTACCTGGAGGTCGATTTCGACCTGTCGGACGTGATGTTCGTCGCCACGGCGAACACCATGAACATTCCGGCGCCGCTGCTCGACCGTATGGAGGTGATCCGCATCCCGGGCTACACCGAGGACGAGAAGATCAACATCGCCATGCGCTACCTGTTGCCGAAGCAGATCGAGAACTGCGGCCTGAAGCAGGACGAAATCACGATTAGCGAACAGGCGCTGCGCGATATCGTGCGCTTCTACACGCGCGAGGCGGGCGTGCGCAATCTCGAGCGCGAGATCTCCAAGGTCTGCCGCAAGGTGGTGAAGGAGATGGTGCTGCATGAAAAGGGCAAGAAGGTCTCGATCACGCCGAAGAACCTGGAGAAATATCTGGGGGTCAAGCGTTTCCGCTATGGCCGCGCCGAGGAGAACGACCAGGTCGGCCAGGTGACCGGCCTGGCCTGGACGGAAGTCGGCGGCGAGTTGCTCACCATCGAATCCGCCATCGTCCCCGGCAAGGGCAAGATGATCCACACCGGGCAGCTGGGTGACGTGATGCAGGAGTCGATCCATGCGGCCATGACCGTGGTGCGCAGCCGCTCCGCGGCGCTCGGCATCGATCCGGAGTTCTATCAGAAATTCGACATGCACATCCATGTGCCGGAAGGTGCCACGCCGAAAGACGGTCCCAGCGCCGGCGTAGGCATGTGCACCGCCCTGGTGTCCGCCCTGACCGATATCCCGGTACGGGCCGATGTGGCCATGACCGGCGAGATCACGCTGCGCGGGGAGGTATTGCCGATCGGGGGCCTGAAAGAGAAGCTGCTCGCGGCGCATCGCGGCGGTATCTCGATCGTGCTCATCCCGGAGGAGAACCGCAAGGACCTCGCCGAGATACCGCGCAACGTCAAGGACCGGCTGGATATCCGGCCGGTACGCTGGATCGACGAGGTGCTCGAGGTGGCCCTGACACACCAGCCCACCCCCTTGCCCGAGGCCGAGGGCAAGACCGAGTCGCGCAAGAGCACGAAGCCGAAGGGTAAGGTGAAAAACCTGACGGCGCACTGAGCGTCACGTAAGTACCTGTTCGCCGCTGGCTGCCGCTGTGGCCAGCGGCGATTTTGCACCCGGCAACCCGGTTCTGGTACTGTTCGCATCCACCGGCAGGAATGCCGTCCGGATGCGACCGCCTCCGGCAGCTGGGTCGTCTTAACCACAACCAGATTCAGGGATTTAATATGAACAAATCAGAATTGATCGATGCCGTCGCCAGTTCAGCCGGTCTGTCCCGCAACGATGCGGCAGGCGCTCTGGATGCCGTCCTGGAAAATATCGTGAGTGCGCTTGCTGGCGGTGATCAGGTCAATATTGCCGGCTTCGGCATCTTCTCGGTGCGTGAGCGTGCCGCGCGCTCGGGCCGTAATCCGCAGACTGGCGAAACGATCCAGATCAAGGCCTCGAAATCACCCGGTTTCAAGGCTGGCAAAGCCTTTAAGGATGCCGTAAACTAGCGCGCCTTCGGGTGCTTAGCTCAGCTGGTAGAGCGTCGCCCTTACAAGGCGAATGTCGGGGGTTCGATCCCCTCAGCACCCACCAAGGATCAGGAGTGGTAGTTCAGCTGGTTAGAATACCGGCCTGTCACGCCGGGGGTCGCGGGTTCGAGTCCCGTCCACTCCGCCATATGACCAGAACAGGGCGCCCGTATGGGTGCCCTTTCTTTATTCGCACCGCATAATAATACCGTTCTGAAATTCAGGGGCTGACCATGCTACTTGCCATTCGTGAAAAGGTGATGGGCTTCCTGGGCTGGATCGTGCTCGGCATCCTGTTCATCGCCTTCGCATTCTTCGGCCTGCACTCCTACCTGCAATCCAGCGCGGTCACCTACGTGGCCAAGATCAACGATGTCGAGATATCGCCGCGCCAGTACCAGAATGCGCGCAACCTCGTCATGTCTAACCTGCAGCAGGCGCTCGGCGCCGCATTCGATCCGGCCCGGATCGACGAGAAGCTCATCCGCGAGGGCACCATCAACAAGCTCGTCAGCGACGAACTGGTCATGCAGGCAGCGGCGGATGCCGGGTTCGACACCAGCGAGCAGCAGATCGCCGGGCGTATCAAGGGAATCGAGAATTTCCAGAAGGACGGTGCCTTTTCCAAGGACCGCTACCTCCAGGTGCTGCGCTATCAGGGATTCTCGCCCCATGATTTCGAGGCGAGCCTGCGGCGGGAACTCGCGGCGAACCAGCTCAAGTCGGGCATCCTGCTGACCGCCACCGGCACCGAGCGGGAACTGCGTGCGGCCTACGAGCTGCAGGCGCAACAGCGCCGTTTCAAATATCTGCAGCTGCCGGCCGCACTGGTCGCCGATCAGGCCACGGTATCCGAGCAGGAGATTTCCGACTATTACACTGCCCATACGGCCGATTTCATGCGTCCCGAACGCGTCAGGATCGCCTACGTCGAGCTGAACGCGGCCGACATCAGTCCCGACGGCGCGGTCGACGAGGAACAGGTCAAAGCGCTGTACGACGAGCAGCGCGACAAGTATGTGATACCCGAACAGCGTCATGCCCGTCACATCCTGATACAGGCCAAGGACCAGTCCGATGCGTCCGTCGCGGCCGCACGCGCCAAGGCGGAGGCCATTGCGACGCGGCTGGCCGCCGGCGAATCCTTCGAGTCGATCGCCAAGGCGGAATCGGATGACCCGGCCTCGGCACCGACCGGTGGCGACCTGGGTTTCTTCGGCAAGGGACTCATGACCCCGGAATTCGAGAATGCGGTGTTCGGCATGCAGGTCGGCGCGGTCAGTCAGCCGGTGCAGACGCCGTTCGGGTTCCACATCATCGAATTGCTGGAAGTGCGGCCCGAGGTCGTGACCCCGCTGGCAGCGGTTCGCGACGAGCTGGTCGCGCAGCTGCAGGACAAGGAACGCGGTGAACTGTTCTACGACCGGTCCGAGACCCTCTCGAACCTGGCCTTTGAGCAGCCGGACTCGCTGCAGGGTGCCGCCGATGCACTGGGCCTCAAGATCGCCGAATCGGACTGGATCGAGCGCGACAACGGCAGCGGAATCGCTGCGGATCCCGACGTGCGCGAAGCCATCTTCAACCCGGACGTGCTCGAACAGGGCAACAACAGTCCGGCGATCGAGATCGGCGACGATCATGTCGTCGTGCTGCGCATACTGGAACACCAGCCAGCCGAGCAAATGACGCTGGACAGCGTGCGCGAGCGTGTCACCGAGGCGGCGCGTGCGGACAAGGCGCGACGGCTGCTCGAGGAGCAGGGCGCTGCGCTGCTGGCAGAGGTCGAGAGCGGCAAGAGCAGTCTGGAAGCTACCGCCGCTGCCCGGTCGCTACAGGTGGAATCCACCGATCTGCTGCAGCGCAATGCTGAGCAGCCTGCACGGGAACTGGTTGGACTCGCCTTCAGCATGGCCCCGCCGCACGACGACAAGGCAGTCTTCGCCGGCAGGATGCTCGCCAGCGGCGACTACGTCCTGGTCGCGCTGCAGGAAGTGAAACCGGGTGATTACGACGCGCTGCCGGAGGCAGCCCGCAAGCAGGCCCGGCGCGAGCTCGGCCAGATCGATGGCAGTGCGGAACTGCAGCTGGTACTCGACCGGCTCAGGACGCAGGCGAGCATCCACATCCCGCGGGAAGAGGAGCTCTAGGTTCGCGGGCACGGTCCGCGTCTGCCGCGATCTTCCGCTGCGGGCGCTAGCGCGTCGCAGGCAGCGGCAACGGAGGGCACAACGCTGAAGCTGCACTGGCAAATCCTGGTGGCTCTCGCGCTGGCCGTGGTTGCCGGCCGACTCTCCGGCGCCGACGGCGCGCTGTTCGGCATCCTGCTGGTGGATGTCTTCGACTTCCTGGGCAGCATGTTCATGAATGCCCTGAAGATGCTCATCGTGCCGCTCATCATCTCCTCCATCATAACCGGCGTGGCCGGCATGGGTGGGGGAGCGGTCATGCGCCGCCTCGGCCTGAAAACCCTGCTGTATTACCTCAGTACCAGCCTGCTGGCGATACTCGTCGGTCTGGGCGCGGTGAACCTGGTGGCGCCCGGCATCATCGACGGCCAGCCCGCGCACGAAATCATTCCGCAGTCGGATGCAGACACGGCGGCCATCGCCGCGCAGGTCGGCGCGCAGGGCGCCGGCGACGTTGTCGGCATCCTGCTGCGCATGATTCCGACCAACGTCGTTGCCGCCGCCGCCGATGGCCAGATGCTGGGCCTGATCTTTTTCAGCCTGTTGTTCGGCTATTTCATGACCCGGATCGACGGCGCGCAGGCCCAGGTGCTGCGCGACTTCTGGCGCGGGGTGTTCGCGGTCATGATGAGAATCACCGACTGGGTGATGCTGTTCGCGCCGGTCGGCGTGTTCGCGCTGGTCGCGAAGGTGGTGGCCACGACCGGCTTCGCCGCCGTCGTGCCGCTGCTGGCTTTCTTTTTCACCGTGCTGGCGGCGCTCGCCGTGCACCTGCTGGTGACCTTGCCGCTGCTGCTGCGGCTGGTCGCGCGGGTGCAGCCGCAGCGCCATTTCCAGGCGATGACACCGGCCCTGCTGACGGCCTTCTCCACCGCCTCGTCCTCGGCAACCCTGCCCATCACCATGGACTGCGTCGAGCGGCGCGCCGGGGTGTCGAACCGCGTCACCAGCTTCGTGCTGCCGCTGGGGGCGACGGTCAACATGGACGGCACGGCGCTGTACGAATGCGTTGCCGCAATGTTCATCGCGCAGGCCTACGGCATCGAACTCGGATTCGCCACCCAGTTCACGGTCGTGCTGGTCGCGCTGCTGACCTCCATCGGCGTGGCCGGCATCCCGGCGGCCAGCCTGGTGGCCATCTCGATCATCCTTGCTTCGATCGGCCTGCCGGTCGAGGCCGTGGGACTGATCCTGGCGGTGGACCGGGTGCTGGACATGTGCCGAACCAGCGTCAACGTGTTCAGCGATTCCTGTGGCGCGGTCGTGATCGGCCGCCTCGAGGGCGAGCCGGGCATCCTGGCTGCGCCGCCGCTCAGTCGCTCTCGCTGAGTGGCGCCATGCCGACGATGCTGTAGCCGCCGTCCACGTAGGTGATCTCGCCGGTGATGCCGGCGGCCAGGTCCGAGCAGAGGAAGGCGGCGGTGTTGCCGACGTCCTCGATGGTGACGTTGCGGCGCAGCGGTGCGGTGTGCGCGAAGGTATCCAGGAGCTTGCGGAAGTTGCCTATGCCGGAGGCGGCCAGGGTCCGGATCGGGCCGGCGGAGATACCGTTAACACGTATCCCTTTCGGACCCAGGCTCTGTGCGAGGTAACGCACGTTGGCCTCGAGGCTCGCCTTGGCCAGGCCCATGACGTTGTAGTTCGGGATGGTCTGCACCGCACCGAGGTAGCTCAGCGTGAGCAGGGCGCCGTTGCGGCCCTGCAGCAGCGGGTAGCCGGCCTTGGCCAGGGCCGCGAAACTGTACGAACTGATGTCATGCGCGATCGCGAAACCCTCGCGCGTGACGCATTCGAGGAAGTCGCCGGCCAGCTGGTCGGCTGGCGCGAAAGCGACCGAGTGCACGATGATGTCGAGACCGTCCCAGCGCTTGCCGAGTTCGTCGAACAGCGCGGTAATCTGCGCGTCACTGCTGACGTCGCACGGCAGCACGATGTCCGCACCGGCTTCGGTCGCCAGCTTCACGACCCGTTCGCGCATCTTGTCGCTCGGGTAGCTGAACGCCAACTCGGCGCCCTCGCGCTGCATGGCCTGCGCGATACCCCAGGCGATCGACCGGTTGCTGGCCAGGCCCACGATGAGTGCGCGTTTCCCGCTCAAGAATCCCATGGCAATTTCCCACTGATGTGATGGAGATACGGACAGTCGCGGGCCGTCTCACCCGCTGGCAGGGACGATACGTTACCGGAAAACCAGCGCCAGTTGAAGTGCATCAAATGCATGAATCCACGCCGGGCGGCCCTTATAATGGCGGCCCATGCGCAAGGACCCCGGACAGGTGGGCAAGATACGGCTATGCAGACAGGTGCTGGCGGGCGTGGCCGGCATCCTGTGCGGCTTGCTGCTCGCCGCCTGCGACGGGCAACCCTGGAACCGTCCCTATCCAGCCGCGGAAGCCGCCGCCAACATCCTCTTTTCCTCGTTTCAGGAACGCCCCAAACACCTCGATCCGGCGCAGTCATACAGTTCCAACGAGGTGACCTTCACCGGCCAGATCTACGAGCCGCCGTTACAGTACCATTACCTGCGGCGACCCTACGAGCTCATCCCGCTGACGGCCACGCAGGTGCCGGCAGCGCATTACCTCGATGCAGAGCACCGGCCGTTACCGGATGACGCCCCGGCCGAGGCGATCGCCTTCAGCTATTACGATATCGATATCGAGCCCGGCATCCGCTATCAGCCACACCCGGCGTTCGCGACGGATGCCGGCGGTGCGCCGCTGTATCATGCGCTCGACGCGCGGCAACTGGAGGGCATCTACACGCTGGCGGATTTCCCGCAGCAGGGCACGCGCGAACTCGTCGCCGCAGACTACGTCTACCAGATCAAGCGCCTTGCGCATCCGGCCCTGCATTCACCGATCCTCGGCCTGATGAGCGACTATATCGTCGGCCTCGGCGAATACGCGCGAACCTTGGAGGCGGCGCGGGCCCGGTTGACGGCGGCGGCGGGCGCAGCGGCGTGGCTCGACTTGTCACAGTATCCGCTCGCCGGCGCCGAGGTGCTGGACCACTACCGTTATCGCATCACTCTCAAGGGCAAGTATCCGCAGCTGCTGTACTGGCTGGCGATGCCGTTCTTCGCGCCGGTACCGCCCGAGGTTGACGCCTTCTACGCGCAACCCGGTCTGCAGGCGCGCAACATCACGCTCGACTGGTACCCGGTCGGCACCGGGCCCTACATGCTGACGGTCAACAATCCCAACCGGCAGATGGTGATGGAACGCAACCCGAACTTTCATGGCGAGCGCTATCCGACGGCTGGCGCGCCCGGTGACGCGGCGGCAGGGCTGCTCGACGATGCCGGCAAGGCGCTGCCGTTCATCGATCGCATCGTGTTCAGCCTGGAGAAGGAGGATATCCCGTACTGGAGCAAGTTCCTGCAGGGCTACTACGATGCATCGGGCATTTCCTCGGACAGCTTCGACCAGGCGATCAGCATCGGTGCCGGCGGTGATGTCAGCCTGACCCCGGCCATGCAGGCCAAGGGCATCAGGCTCAATACCGCGGTGTCTACCTCGATCTTCTACACCGGCTTCAACATGCAGGATCCGGTGGTCGGCGGCGACAGCGAACGCGCGCGCAAGCTGCGCCAGGCAATCTCCATCGCGATCGATTTCGAGGAATTCATCTCGATCTTCCTGAACGGCCGCATTCCGGCACACGGCATGATCCCGCCGGGCATCTTCGGCCATGTCGGGGGGGCGGCCGGGATCAACACACTGGTCTATGACATCACGCCGCAGGGCCCCCGGCGCAAGTCCATCGAGGCGGCGCGACGCCTGCTGGCCGAGGCCGGCTACCCCGACGGGCGCGATATCAACACCGGCAAGCCGCTGGTGCTGAACTTCGACACCGCCGCGACCGGTCCGGACGCCAAGGCGCAGCTGGACTGGCTGGTCAAGCAGTTCGCCAAACTCAACCTGCAGCTGGTCATTCGCGGTACCGACTACAACCGATTCCAGGACAAGATGCAGAAGGGCACGGCACAGATCTTCCAGTGGGGCTGGAACGCGGACTACCCCGATCCGGAAAACTTCCTGTTCCTGCTCTACGGACCGAACAGCAAGGTCGGCAAGAACGGCGAGAATGCCGCCAACTACAGCAACCCGGAATTCGACCGGCTGTTCGACCGGGTCAAGAACATGGACAACACGCCGGAACGCGCGGAACTCATTGCACGCATGCAGGCAATCGCCTGCCAGGACGCCCCCTGGGCCTGGGGCTATTTCCCCAAGCAGTTCTCGCTGCATCATGCCTGGTACCTGAATGCCAAGCCCAACCTGATGGCAAACAACGCACTCAAGTACCGGCGCATCAATCCGCAGCTGCGTGCGCGCCTGCAGGCCGAATGGAACCGGCCGGTCGTCTGGCCGCTATACGTGCTTGCCGCGCTGCTGTTGCTGGTCGTGCTGCCGGCCTGGCTCGGTTACCGGCGCCATCAGCGCCGACCGGCCTGGCGGGAGGTCGGCTGATGTTCGCCTACATCGTGCGCCGTGCGCTCTATGCCATCCCCATCCTGATCGGGATCAACGTCCTCACGTTCTACTTGTTCTTCGTGGTCAATTCGCCGGACGACATGGCGCGTATGCACCTGGGCATGAAGCACGTGACAGCGGAGGCGATCCAGAAATGGAAGGCGAGCCACGGTTACGATAAACCGCTGCTGCTGCATCCGGACGCCGGCGGGCTGGCGCGCTTCACCGACACCATCTTCTTCGAGAAATCGGTGCGGCTGTTCGCGTTCGACTTCGGCACCTCGGATGACGGGCGCGACATCAGCCACGACATCCGCCAGCGCATGCTGCCGAGCCTTGCCATCGCCATCCCGGCGCTGTTGCTCGGATTGCTGGTGAACATCACCTTCGCCCTGTTGATGGCGTTCTTCCGCGGCACCTACCTAGATACCTCCGGCGTGATCCTGTGCGTGGTACTGATGTCCATCTCCGGCATGTTCTATATCATCGGCGGGCAGTTCCTGCTGGCCAAGCTGTTCCGGCTGATGCCGATCTCGGGCTTTGCCGACGGGCTGGATGCGCTCAAGTTCATCGTGCTGCCGGTGATCATCGGCGTGGTCAGTGGCATCGGCTCCGGCTCCCGCTGGTACCGCACCTTTTTCCTGGAGGAGGCCGGCAAGGACTATATCCGCACCGCGCGCGCAAAGGGACTGTCCGAGCTGCTGGTGTTGTTCCGGCACATCCTGCGCAACGCCCTCATCCCCATCGTCACCGGCGTGGTGGTCATCCTGCCGCTGCTGTTCATGGGCAGCCTGCTCACCGAATCGTTCTTCGCCATACCCGGGCTCGGCAGCTACACCATCGACGCCATCAACAACCAGGATTTCGCCATCGTGCGCGTCATGGTGTTCCTCGGCTCGGTGCTCTATATCCTCGGCCTGGTACTGGTGGACATCACCTATACCATCGTCGATCCCAGGGTGCGCCTGACATGATCATGCCGGTAATCCTGTGGACCGACGCGCTGGTATTCCTGCTCACGTTCGTGGTGCTCGTGTTCATTCTCTACGCCCGGCGCAAGCCGCACCTCGCGACACCCTGGCGGCGGGTGTTCTCCGGCCGCATCGCGGCGGCATCCGCCGTGGTGCTGCTGGCGTTCGTGCTCGTCGGCTTGCTCGACTCGATCCATTTCCGTCTGCCGCTGGCCGGCAACGGCGCGGGCGGCGAGGTGCACTATGCCGTGGACGTGCTGAGTGTGCTGGACGTGCTGGCCGGCCCGCTCCGGACCCAGGTCGAGAAGACCTATTCGGCCCCCTTCGCCACGCACCTGTATGCGAAAGAGACGGTGGAGCGCCCCGACGGCACCCAGTTGCGGGAGTATCCGCCGCTGCAGTATGGCGGTGCCCACCTCGCCGCGGCCGGCCTGGACAAGGGCGCTGATATCCTGCGGCGCTGCCTGCACGCGGTGGCCGGTGCCGCCGCCGCCGCGGTCCTGCTGCTGGGGCTGCTGGCGGCCTGGCTGGGGCGCCGTCACGGCATTCCGCCGCGGGTCATGGCCGGGCGCATCCTGGCCGGTCGCGGGGCACAACCCTGGCGCACGGTGCTGGCGGCGTTCACGCTGCTGCTGCTGCTCCTGCTGCTGGCCGTCAACCTGGCCGGCGCCTATCACGTGCTGGGCACGGACAAGGTCGGCCAGGACGTGCTGTACCAGTCGCTGAAGAGTATCCGCACCGGCCTGCTGATCGGCACCCTGACCACGCTCGTCATGCTGCCGTTCGCCATTTTCATGGGGATCGTGGCCGGCTATGCGCGCGGCTGGGTCGACGACCTGGTGCAGTACATCTACACGACGCTCAATTCCATTCCGCACGTCCTGCTGATCGCCGCGGCGATCCTCATGCTGCAGGTGTACATGGCCAACCATCCCGAGTATTTCGAGACGACGGTGGAACGGGCGGACATCCGCTTGCTGTTCCTGTGCATCATCCTCGGCATCACCAGCTGGACCGGCCTGTGCCGGCTGCTGCGCGGGGAGTCGCTCAAACTGCGCGAGGCGGAATACATCCAGGCCGCGGCCGCATTCGGCGTGGCGCATGCGCGCATCATCACACGGCATATCCTGCCCAACGTGATGCACATCGTGCTGATCACGGTGGTGCTGGATTTCAGCGGCCTGGTCCTGGCCGAGGCGGTGCTGTCCTACGTCGGCGTCGGCGTGGACCCGACCATGAACAGCTGGGGTAACATGATCAACGGCGCACGCATGGAGATGGCTCGCGAGCCGGTCGTATGGTGGTCGCTGCTCTCCGCCTTTCTCTTCATGTTCGCACTGGTGCTGGCCGCGAACCTGTTTTCCGATGCCGTACGCGATGCCTTCGATCCGCGCCTGCGCGAGCGCTGATCCCGGGCCGACAGGAGCAAACGCCACGATGTCCGAGCCGTTATTGAGAATCGAGGATCTGACCGTGCAGCTGGGCAGCGGTGCGGGCGCGATCCGCCCGGTCGACGGTGTCAGCCTGACCATCAAGCGCGGCGAGACCTTCGCGCTGCTCGGCGAATCCGGTTGCGGCAAGTCCATGACCGCGCTGTCCATCCTGCGCCTGCTGCCGCAGCCGATCGGGCGTATCACCGGCGGCCATGTCTGGCTCGGCGACGAGGATCTCACCGCGCTGCCGGAGGCGGCGATGCGCGGTGTCCGCGGCCGGCGCATTTCCATGATCTTCCAGGAACCGATGACCTCGCTGAACCCGGTGCTCAGCGTCGGCGATCAGATCGGCGAGGTGCTGGCGCAGCACTTCGGCCTGCGTGGTCGTGCCGCGCGCGTGCGCGTGCTGGAACTGCTGGACGCGGTGGGTATTCCCGATGCACGGCGCCGCATCGACGAGTATCCGCACCAGCTATCCGGCGGCATGAAGCAACGCGTGATGATCTCAATCGCGCTGGCCGGCAAACCCGATCTCCTGATCGCCGACGAACCGACCACGGCGCTGGATGTCACCATCCAGGCCCAGGTGCTGGAACTCCTGCAACAGCTGCAGCAGGAGCTGCACATGGCGATCCTGCTCATCACCCACGACCTGGGTATCGTCGCCGACATGGCCGACCGGGTGGCCGTGATGTACGCCGGCCAGCTGGTCGAGGAGGCCGCGCGCGATCTTTTCTACACCGCCCCGGCCCATCCCTACAGCCGCAAGCTGTTCGAGTCGCTGCCCGACGTGCACAAGCGCAGCCGCGCGCTGGCCACCATCCGCGGCACGGTGCCGCCGCTGAACCGGCGCTTCGCCGGCTGCCGCTTTGCCGAGCGCTGCGACGTCGGCTGGGATTATTGCGCCGGCCATGTGCCGGGCTGGAACACGGTCTCGGCACGGCAGCACGCGCGCTGTCATCGCGTAGATCCCGCCATCCAGGCGCCCGTGGCTGCGGCCGGGACGGCATCCGCGCCGCAGATCCGCGCGGGGAATCGGGATCAAGGGGATGTGCTGCTCGAGGTGCACGACCTGAAGGTGCATTTCCCCATCCACCGGGGCGTGTTCAAACGCGTGGCCGGGCATGTCTACGCCGTGGACGGCGTGTCGCTCGCGATCCCGCGCGGCACCACGCTGGCACTGGTCGGCGAGTCCGGCTGCGGCAAGACCACGGCCGGCAAGGGCATCCTGCAGCTGCTCCGCCCGACCGGCGGTCAGGTGCGCTTCGATGGCACCGAGCTGACCACGCTGCGCGGGGCCGCGCTGCGCCGGCGCCGCGCCGATTTCCAGTTCATCTTTCAGGACCCGTATTCCTCGATGAACCCGCGCATGCTGGTCGGTGACATCGTGGAGGAGGGCATGCTGGCGCAGGGCATCGGCAAGAACCGCGCCGAGCGGCAGACGCGGGTGGCGGCGCTGTTCGAGCAGGTCGGGCTGTCCCCCGAGCACATGCAGCGCTATCCGCACGAATTCTCCGGCGGTCAGCGCCAGCGCATCTGTATCGCGCGCGCGCTTGCCGTCGATCCCCGGCTGGTGATCTGCGACGAGCCGACCAGCGCCCTGGACGTGTCCGTGCAGGCGCAGATCCTGAATCTGCTGAAGGCGCTCCAGGACCGGCTCGGCCTGGCCTATCTGTTCATCACCCATAACCTCTCGGTGGTCTCCTACCTGGCCGACCGGGTGGCGGTCATGTATCTGGGCCGTATCGTCGAGGAAGGGCCGGTTGCAGCGGTGCTGGAGCGGCCGCGTCACCCCTACACCCGGGCGCTGCTGTCGGCAGTGCCGACGCTGGACACCGAATCCCGACGCGAGATCATTCGCCTGGCGGGCGACCTGCCATCCCCGGCGCGGCCGCCCGCGGGCTGTCATTTCCATCCGCGCTGCCCCGAGGCCATGCCGGCATGCAGCGCGGCCTATCCCGACGACTTCGGCGCCCCAGGTCACGCGGTACGTTGTTTCCTGTATCGCTGAGCGGGATTGCCGGTCTGCCGCGAAATAACGCAAAATAGTCTGCATTACAGTCTGAAATCAAAACATTAATTCTTGAGGTCATCGGCGGCGGCGCCCTGTCCGGTAACAGCGGACCGCGTCGGTGCAACGCTGGATTCAACTCCGCGCAGCGTTCCGACGGGAAATGGGGAGAGATTCACTCGGAGCAAACACCGCTGTCCACCTTGCTGTCCTGCAGGTGCCGCCGCGTCCGCGCAATCCGGGATGGAAAGTCCGCGCTTGCGGACGCGCCTGCAGGGCATGTTCAGGGCGCGCGTGCTATGCAGGCGTGGGTGTACGGGCTGCGCAGGGTTAATGCTAGAATGCCGGCCTTGAGCTTTTCATCCCGACCAGGAACAGCAAGCAGAGGCCTCACATGAGCACCAAGTCCTTCCACCCGCCGGTCCGCACCCTGATGGGGCCGGGCCCCTCCACCGTCAATCCGCGCATCCTCGAGGCCATGTCGCGCCCGACCCTGGGCCACCTGGACCCGGTGTTCGTCACGATGATGGACGAGATGAAGGAACTGCTGCGTTATGCCTTCCGCACGCAGAACGCGCTGACCATGCCGGTCTCCGCGCCGGGCTCGGCGGGCATGGAGATGTGCTTCGTGAACCTGGTGGAACCCGGCGACAAGGTCGTCGTCTGCCAGAACGGCGTCTTCGGCGGGCGCATGAAGGAGAACGTCGAGCGCTGCGGCGGCACCGCCGTGATGGTGGAGGATACCTGGGGCACCGCGGTCGATCCGGAGAAGGTCGAGGCCGCGCTCAAGGCCAATCCGGATGCGAAGATCCTGGCATTCGTGCATGCCGAGACCTCCACCGGTGCGATCTCCGATGCACAGACCCTGGCGCGGCTGGCGCACGAACACGGCTGCCTGGTGATCGCCGACACCGTGACCTCGCTCGCCGGCTCGCCCCTGTTGGTGGACGATTGGGCGCTGGACGCGGTGTACTCCGGCACCCAGAAGTGCCTGTCCTGTGTCCCCGGCCTGTCGCCGGTCACCTTCAGCAAGCGCGCCGTCGAGGCCATCACCTCGCGCAAGACCAAGGTGCAGAGCTGGTTCCTCGACCTGAACCTGGTCCTCGGCTACTGGGGTGGCGGCGGCAAGCGCACCTATCATCACACCGCGCCGGTCAACACACTCTACGCGCTGCACGAGGCGCTGGTGATCCTGCAGGAGGAAGGTATCGAGAATTCCTGGAACCGCCACCGCCGCAACCACGAGGCGCTGCGCGCCGGTTTCGAGGCAATGGGGCTGGAATTCGTCGTGCCGAAAGACCAGCGCCTGCCGCAGCTGAACGCGGTGTCCATTCCCGCGGGCGTCGACGAGGCCGCGGTGCGTAGCGCGCTGCTCAACGAATACAACCTCGAAATCGGTGCCGGGCTCGGTGCCATGGCCGGCAAGATCTGGCGCATCGGTCTGATGGGCTATGCCAGCACGCAAACCAATGTGCTGTTCTGCCTGGGCGCGCTGGACGCCGTGCTCACCGGCATGAAGGCCCCGATCAACTCCGGTGTCGCCGTCGAGGCCGCGCGGGCAGTGTACGGGTAACAGCGTTACGCAGGCGCCGCGCTGCCACGAGGGTGCCTATTGCTGTAGGAGCGCAGGGATGCGTGCGCTACGGCGGTATTCGTTCGCGGGTCCGGTCCGCTTCTACTCATTATCGAACAGCTGCAGGTATTCCCCGTAGCCTTCCTCCGCGAGCTTGTCCTTGGGGATGAAGCGCAGAGAGGCCGAGTTGATGCAGTAGCGCAGACCGGTGGGTTGTGGCCCGTCGTTGAACACGTGGCCGAGGTGGGAACCCGCCAGGCGGCTCTTGAGCTCGGTGCGTTTCATGAAAAACTTGGTGTCGCTGTGTTCGGTCAACGCATCCGCGGCGATCGGCCGGGTGAAACTGGGCCAGCCGGTGCCGGACTTGAACTTGTCGGTAGAACTGAACAGCGGCTCACCCGAGACGACATCGACATAGATGCCCGGGGCCTTGTTGTCCCAGTACGTGTTGTGGAAGGCGCGCTCGGTGGCCTCCTTTTGGGTGACCTCGTATTGCAGCGGGGTGAGCCTGGCACGCAGTTCCGCATCTGACGGCTTGCTGTAACTGCCCTGCAATTCCGCCCGGCTCGGCGGCGCCGCAGCCGCGGTCTCGGCCTGGGCGCCCATGCCGTATCGCGCTGCGGCCAAGGTGGCAATGGCCAGCAGCCCGGCCACGGACAGTATTCCGGTCATGTTCATAGTCTTCACTCCGCAGGATGATTGGCGAACTCGGGGGTACGACAATCGTGCGGCGATAGGGGTTCAATCCGACTGATCGGGCGGGAAGGGATAGGGCAGCGGCTGGATCGCGAATGCCGGGCCGTCGCTGCTGCCGAGAAAGACAGCGTCCGCCTCGGCGGCATGGATCTGCAACACGGCGAGCGCCAGCAGCCCGGCATCGGGATGCGGTTGGGCATCGACGATCCGGCCGACCGGCTGGGTGGCGTCCGTGGCCGAATACAGGAGGGCGCCGGGTGGTGCCGGGGTATCCTGCGCGATGCGGCCGAGATACATGCGCCGCTTGAGGGTGCCGAGATACTGCATGCGCGCGACGATCTCCTGGCCGGGGTAGCAGCCCTTCTTGAAGCTGACGCCGTCGACCAGCTGCAGATTGGCCATCTGCGGCACGAACTCCTCGCTGTTGGGTGCGAACACGGCCGGCAGGCCGGCACGGATCTCGAGCAGGCGCCATGCCGTTTCGCCAACCGGCGCGCCGCGCACGTTGAGCGCATCCCACAGCGCGCGCGCCGCTTGCAGCGCAGTGGCATAGACCTCGTAGCGCGGGCCCGGGCCGGGCACCCGGATGATGGTCAGCGCACCGGACTGAACCACGCCGTTGACCGTGTCGGGACAGGCGCCCGCGATGGCGCCGAGCTCGCTGGCGGCATCCGTACCGCTGACGCCGATGCGCAGGAAGTTGTCGGTGGCGTCCTCCAGGCTGACGTTGGCGCGCAGTACGTACATGCGCAGGCGTTGCAGCACGGCCTCCAGCGTGTCAGCCGGCAGCCGCAGGTAGTAGCCGTCGTCGCTGCGGAAGATGCGCATCAATCCGAGCATGCGGCCCTTCGGCGTGCAGAACGCGCTCAGCTGGCTGCGTCCGGGTTCCAGCGTGCGGATATCGTTGCTGAGCTGGGACTGCAGGAAAGTCGCGGCGTCGTCGCCATGCACGGCGATGACGCCCTGGTATTCGAGGTCCGCGAACACCAGTCCGCTGAGCGCCACTTCCCGCTCCTGTTCGGGATTGCCGTAGTGGGCAATCCGTTCCGCGTCGAACTCGGCGCCGGCAGCGGCGAGAAAGGTCTTCCAGTCTGATTTCATCGCAGTATGTCGTAGTTTGACACAGTCGCTGGATTCTAGACCATGCCCGCCGTACTGTCAGTACGCACGGGCGCGGGCCGGCTGGTGTTCGCGCCTGCGCGATGGTATAAAACCGGCAGGCCAGCGAACCCGACACATGACCCCACGGCGACCCGCTCCAGTCTATCTCAACCTGTTCCGGATCAGTTTCCCGGTCGGTGCGGTGACCTCGATCGCCCACCGATTTGCCGGCGTGCTGCTCAGCCTGGCCTTGCCGCTGCTGGTGTACCTGCTGGACCTGTCGCTGCGGGATGCCGACGGCTTCGCGCGTGCCGCCGGCCTGCTGCAGTCCAGCGCTTTCCGGTTCGCCTCCGTCATCATCGTCTGGTCGCTGTTCCACCACCTGTTCGCGGGCATCCGCTACCTGCTCATCGACCTCGAGGCGGGTGTCGGGCTGCGCCAGGCACGCACCTCGGCCTGGCTGGTGAACGGCGCCGGCATCGGCGTAGCGGCACTGTATCTGTGGTGGGTCCTGTGAGCCGGCATGCGGACGGCCTGCGCACCTGGCTGCTGCAGCGCGTCAGCGCCGTCTATCTCGCCGGTTTCCTGGTCTATGTCCTGCTGCACTTCGCCCTCAATCCGCGGCCGGACTACTTCGCCTGGCGCGCGTGGCTGTCGCACCCGCCGGTCTCGGTTGCGGCTGCGGGATTCGTCCTGGCGCTGCTGGTACACGGCTGGGTCGGACTGCGCGACGTCACGCTGGATTATGTCCACCCCCTCGGCCTGCGGCTCACCGTGCTGACCGCGATCGCCTTCCTGCTGATCGGCTGCGGCCTCTGGGCCATGCGCGTGCTGATCGTGATCAGCGGCTGAATATGCCGATCCCGCAGCGCCAGTTCGACACCCTGATCATCGGCGCCGGCGGCGGCGGGCTGCGCGCCGCGCTGCAGCTGTCGCAGGCCGAGGCGCACGTCGCCGTGGTGTCCAAGGTCTTCCCGACCCGCTCGCATACGGTCGCCGCCCAGGGCGGCGTCAACGCCGCGCTGGCCAACGTGCGCGCGGACAACTGGCACTGGCACATGTTCGACACCGTCAAGGGTAGCGACTACCTGGGCGATCAGGATGCCATCGAGTACATGTGCCGTACCGCACCGCAGGCGGTGTACGAACTGGAGCATTTCGGCGTGCCGTTCTCGCGCCTGGACAATGGCCGCATCTACCAGCGCCAGTTCGGCGGCCAGAGCATGCATTTCGGCGGCGAGCAGGCCGCCCGTACCTGCGCCGCGGCCGACCGCACCGGCCACGCCATCCTGCAGGCGCTGTACCAGCAGAACATCCGCGCGCGCACGCACTTCTTCGACGAGTACTTCGCCGTCGACCTGCTCACCGACCACGAGGGTTTCGTGCTCGGCGCGCTGGTGCTCGACATCGCCAGCGGCGAACAGCTGGTGATCACGGCGCGCACCACGCTGATCGCCACCGGCGGCGCCGGCCAGATCTTCCGCACCAACACCAACGCGCTCATCAACACCGGCGACGGCATGGCGATGGCGCTGCGTGCCGGCGTGCCATTGCAGGACATGGAGTTCTTCCAGTTCCATCCCACCGGTATTGCCGGTAAGGGCATGCTGCTGAGCGAGGGGGCACGCGGCGAGGGTGGCTATCTGGTCAATGCCGCAGGCGAACGCTTCATGGAGCGCTATGCCCCGCACGCGAAGGATCTGGCCAGCCGCGACGTGGTCAGCCGCGCCATCGTGACGGAGGTGCGCGAAGGGCGCGGCTGCGGCCCGAACCGCGACCACGTGCTGCTGCAGCTGCACCATCTCGACAGCGCGCTGATCAAGCAGCGCCTGCCGGCCATCCGCGACATGGCACTGACCTTCGCCGGCGTGGACATGTGCGTGGAGCCGGTGCCGGTGTTTCCGACCGCGCACTACACCATGGGCGGCATACCCACCAACCGCTTCGGCGAGGTCGTGGCGCCGATCGATCACGGCCCGGAGGAACCGGTGCCGGGATTGTACGCGGCCGGCGAATGCGCCTGCGTGTCGGTACACGGCGGCAACCGCCTCGGCGGCAACTCGCTGCTCGACATCATTGTGTTCGGACGCGCCGCCGGTAACCGCATCATCGAATACCTCGGCGAGAACCGCTATCACCGGCCGTTCCGCGACGAGGTGCTGGAACCGGCCCTGGCCCGGCTGGCGCGCTGGGAACAGCAGGGCGCGGGCGAGTCCGTCGACAGCTTGCGCCGGGAGCTGACACGCACCATGGAAGATCACTGTGGCGTGTTCCGCACGGAAGCGGTACTCAGTGAGGGTGTGGAAAAGGTGTTGGCGCTGCAGGCGCGCCTGCAGGACGTGCGGCTGCGCGATCACAGCCAGGTCTTCAACACCGCCCGGATCGAGGCGCTCGAACTGGAGAACCTGATGGATGTGGCGCTAGCCACCATCGTGTCCGCGCAGGCGCGCCGGGAGAGCCGCGGCGCGCATTCGCGGATCGATTACCCGGAGCGCGACGACGTCAACTGGCTGCGCCACAGCCTGTACCACAGGCAGGGCCACGCCATCGACTACAAGCCGGTGCGCATGAAACCGCTGACGGTGGAATCCTTCCCGCCGAAGCCGCGCAGCTACTGAACGGACGGGCGCCATGAAACTGAGCATCTACCGCTACAACCCGGAGACCGACCGCGCACCCTACGTGCAGGATTTCGAGCTGGACGACGGTAGACTCAACCGTGACATGATGCTGCTCGACGCGTTGCTCATGCTCAAGGCGCAGGACGAGACGCTCGCCTTCCGCCGCTCCTGCGGGGAAGGGGTGTGCGGCTCGGACGGCATGAACGTGAACGGCCGCAACCTGCTGGCCTGCATCACGCCGCTGTTCTCGCTCGGCACGCCGATTCGCATCCGCCCGCTGCCCGGGCTGCCGGTGATCCGCGACCTGATCGTCGACATGCAGCAGTTCTACCGCCAGTACCGCGCTGTCGATCCCTACCTGATCAACAAGGATCCGGTGCCGGAGGTGGAGCGGCTGCAGTCACCGGCGGAGCGCGAGCGGCTCGACGGCCTGTACGAGTGCATCCTCTGCGGCTGCTGCTCCACGTCCTGCCCGTCGTTCTGGTGGAACCCGGACAAGTTCCTCGGACCGGCGGCGCTGCTGCAGGCCTGGCGTTTCCTCGCCGACAGCCGCGACCAGGCCACCGACGAGCGGCTCGCCGGCCTGGACGGACCGTTCAAGCTGTTCCGCTGTCACACCATCATGAACTGCGTCGAGGTCTGTCCCAAGGGGCTGAACCCGACACGCGCCATCGGCCGGATCAAGGAACTGATGATCCGTCGCAGCACCTGATGCAGATGCCGGATCCGGGCATGGCCGATTACAACCGCGTGGCCTGGCAGTGCCGGCGCGGCATGCGCGAGCTCGACGAGCTGCTGCGCGGCTTTCTCGCTGCGCGCTACCCGGCGCTGGATGCACGCGAGCGGCAGCTGCTCGACGTCCTGCTGGCATACCCGGACAGCGTGCTGCTGGAGCTGCTGATGGGCCGCATGGTGCCCGCCGACCGGGATATCGCGCGCCTTGTCCGGGACATACGCGACACCGCTGCGGCTTGAGCTGGGACCCTCGCGCCGTATGGCTGCCTGGCTGCTTGCGGGTCACGCATGCGCCGGCCTGACGCTGTCGCTGACGCCGCTGCCGTTGCCGCTCACTGTCCTGCTCACCGTCGCCCTCCTGCTGAGTCTCGTCTGGTACTGGCCGCGCCACGTCAGCCGCACCGCGGCGGCATGCCTGCAGATCGTGACCTGGGAGGCGGAGCGCCAGTGCCGCTTGCAGCGCCGGGACGGCGCGGTGGCGCAGGCAGCGCTGTGCGGGCAGGCCTTCGTGCAGCCCTGGCTGGTCATCCTGCGACTCGCGGGACCGGGTCGCACGCGCCGCTACCAGGTCATCCTGCCGGACATGCTCGACGCCACGACGTTTCGCCGCCTGCGCGTACGCCTGCGCCTGGAGCTGGAGCGGCGGGATGCACACTAGCAGGCGCCGGCTGCTGCCGATCCTTCTACCCCTGCTGCTCGCGCTGCTGGCGTGCGCACCGGAACCCGACGAGGTCATCCGTTTCGGTCTGGCCGCCGCACCGGACAACCTCGATCCGCGCTATGCCACCGATGCGACCTCGGCGCGCATCAACCGCCTGCTGTACCGGCGCCTGGTGGATTTCGATGAGCAGGTGCGTCCGGTCCCGGACCTGGCGCGCTGGGAACAGCTCGATCCACGCCACTACCGCTTTCATCTCGATCCCGCACGGGAATCCTTTCACGACGGCACGCCGCTGCAGGCCGAGGATGTCGCTGCCACCTATCGCTCCATCCTGGCGCCGGACAGCGGCTCGCCGCACGCCGGTACGCTGCGCCTGATCAGCGCCATCCGCGTGCTCGATCCCGACACCCTGGATTTCACGCTCGATCACGCCGACCCGCTGTTCCCGGGCTACCTGGTGATCGGCATACTGCCCGCGCGCGGCATCGCCGCCGGCGCGCCGTTCAGCACGGCACCGCTCGGCAGCGGGCCGTTCCGCCTCACGCACTGGCCGGAGCCCGGCCGCCTGCAGCTGGAACGGCGGGCAGACGGCCAGCGCGTGGAGTTCCTGCGCATCAACGATCCGACGGTACGCGTGCTGAAACTGCTGCGCGGCGAGATCGACCTGCTGCAGAACGACCTGCCGGCCGAACTGCTGGGCTACCTGGAACGGCAACCGGGCGTGACCGTCGTGCGTGGACCGGGCAGCAATTTCGCCTATCTCGGTTTCAATCTCAGGGCGCCGGGCAGCGCGGAACCCGACGTACGGCGCGCGGTCGCGCACGCCATCGATCGCGCCGCCATCATGCGCCATGTGCTCGGCGGTGCGGCACGGCCGGCGGCGGCCCTGCTGCCACCGGAACACTGGGCCGGCCATCCCGGGCTGCAGCCGCTCGCGTTCGACCCGGAACGCGCCCGCGCGCTGCTGCGCCAGGCGGGCTATGGCCCCGAGCGGCCGCTGCAGCTCGTGTACAAGACCTCCACCGACCCGGTACGGCTGCGCATCGCGACCATCATCCAGCAGCAGCTGGCGGACGTGGGTATCCGGATGCAGCTCAAGAGTTACGACTGGGGCACGTTTTTCGGCGACATCAAGGCCGGCAATTTCCAGCTCTACAGCCTGATGTGGGTGGGCATCAAGACCCCGGATATCTTTCGCTATGCCTTTCACAGCGGTTCGCTGCCGCCGGCGGGTGCCAACCGCGGCCGTTACGACGACGCGGAAGCCGACCGGCTGATCGAGGCGGCGGAACGGGGCGGCACGCTGGAGGAACAGGGGGCGGGCTATCGTGCCGTGCAGGCGCGGCTGCTGGATACGCTGCCGTATGTCCCGCTGTGGTACGAGGATCACGTCTACGCCGCACGCAGCGGCATCGGCGGCTACCGGCTCGCCGGCGACGGCAACTACGACGCACTGACCGCGGTGACCAGAAACCATGACGGCACAGCGGAGTGAACGGTCCTTGCCGTATAATCCCGGCATGGCCGCCACCGAAGCATTCATCAGGGTCAGCATCGAAGAACAACGCCTGCAGCTGCTCCAGGACGGCGCGGTCGTCATGGACGTGGCCGTGTCCACCGCGGCCAACGGCCCGGGCGAGATCCGCCACAGCGAGTGCACGCCGCGCGGCTGGCATGTCATTCGTGCCAAGATCGGGGCCGGCTGCGCGCCGGACACCGTGTTTGTCGGCCGGCGCCCGACCGGCGAGATCTACAGCCCGGCACTGAAGGCCGCACACCCGGGGCGCGACTGGATGCTCACCCGCATCCTCTGGCTGAGCGGCCTGGAACCCGGCCGCAACCGCCTGGGGAATGTCGATTCCATGCGCCGCTATATCTATATCCACGGCTGCCCGGACGAGGACACGATGGGGGTGCCGTCCTCGCACGGCTGCGTGAAGATGCGCAACAGTGCGGTCATTGAACTGTTCGAACGGGTCGCGGCCGGTACCCGGGTCCTGATCCAGGAGGCGCCGCTATAGCCTCGCCGCCGGCCGGTCTTGTTCCAGGACCAGGATGCCCGGTGGATCCAGTTGTTCGATCAGGCGGTTCCACAAATCGCCGGCATCGGGCGCGAACAGCATATCCGGATCGCCCTCGGTCACGAACCAGGAACCGTGCTCCAGTTCGCTTGCCAGCTGGCCCGGCGCCCAGCCGGCCTGGCCGGCATACATGCGCAGTTCGTGCGCGGGTTTGTGCTCTGACATCATGCGCGCCAGGATGGCGGTGTTGCTGCTGGCGTAGATGTCCGCGTCGACGTGCAGCGCCAGCTCCGTCGGGTAGTTGCCCCGGAACAGCATTACCATGATGCGCCGGTTCACCGGGCCGCCACTGTAGACAGGGGAGGCGCCGATATCCTCGTGTTCCGTGTCCGGCAGCACCTCGGCGACCTTCATGCCGAGGGGACGGTTTACGATCACGCCGACGCTGCCGCTGGCATCGTGCTGCAGCAGATAGACGACGGTATGGCCGAAATACTCTCCGCGCAGGCCTCGTTGCGCGACCAGGAAGCGACCCGCAGCCGGCGCCAGTGACGTGCTATACGCCGTTCCCGGCGGCGGCGCCGCCAGCACACCATGACCGGACAGCCACAGCAACAGGGCGAGCATCGCACTGATCATCTTCATGCGGTCATCCTCCGCACAGCCTGTACCCTGAATTCTAGCCTCCCGGCGGCGGAGGGGAAGGGGGTGGCCTCAGAAGCCGTACAGGCGCGGCAGCAGCCAGCTCAGCGCCAGCCACATGATCAGGGTCAGCGGCAGCCCGATGCGCATGAAATCGCCGAAGGTATAGCCGCCCGCGTTCATGACCAGCAGGTTGGTCTTGTAGGCCATCGGCGTGGCGTAACTCATGTTGGCGCCGAACAGTACCGCGAGCACGAACGCCTCGGCCGGCAGTCCCAGGCCCTCGGCGATCGCTACCGCCACCGGTGTGCCGATCACCGCCGCGGCGTTGTTGGAGACAATGTTGGTGAGCAGGGCCATCAGCAGGATCAGCCCGCTGAGGATCACGTGCGGCGGCAGCCCGGCGGTGAGTGCGAGATACAGGTCCGCCAGCCAGGCGGTCGCACCGGTGCGGGTCAGCGCCATGCCCAGCGCGAGGCTGACCACCACGATCATGATCACCGCGCTGCTCAGCGCATTGCCGACATCGCGCCAGGCCAGGCTGCCCGTGAGCAGCATCAGCAGGGCACCGGCCACGGCGCTCACCGCAATCGGCAGCAGGCCGACCGCCGCGGTCAGGATCACGCCCGCCATGATCAGCAGGGCGCGCGGTGCCTTGTCGGTGGAAGGCAGGTCGGCCGTGGCGTCGAGCACCAGCAGCTCGCCCGCGCGCTTGATCTGCGCGAGCTGCTCGCGTGCGCCCTGGACCAGCAGGATGTCGCCGACCTGCAGGCGGATGTCACCGATGTGATTGCGCAGCGTGTGCAGCCGGCGCCCGGCCTGATGCAGGGCCAGCGTGGCGAGCTGGTAGCGGTCGGTAAAGCGGCTGGCGTTCAGGGTACGGTTCAGCAGCGGCGACCCTTGCACCACGACGATCTCCGCCAGCTGCTGGTCGCCGGCCTCCAGCGGGTGCTCCTCGTCCACCGCGCGTTCGCCGGAATACAGCAGGGCGCCCAGCACCTGCTCGTATTCCTTGAGCTGCGCCGGGGTGTCGGCCAGTACCAGCCGGTCGCCGGCATGGAGGGCGACATCCGGCAGCGGCAGCAGCACGCTCTCGCCGCGCTGGATGCGCTGCACACGCATCCCGCCGCCGGTCTTCTCGATGAGTTCGGACAGCGTGCGGCCGTCTGCGTAGCTGTCCGCGACGATATTCAGGTGCGCGGAAAAGATGCGCGGCGAGGTGTCGGACAGCGCGGTCTCGCGCTCGGGCAACAGCCGCGGTGCGACCAGCCACAGGTAGAGGATGCCGAAACTGCCGGCGATCGCGGCCGGCAGGAAGAAGTCGAACATGGCGAAGCGCCGCAGCCCGAGCTCGGCAGCCACGCTCACCACCAGCAGGTTGGTGGAGGTGCCGATGGTGGTCGCCATGCCGCCGACCAGCGTCGCGAGTCCCATCGGCATCAGGATGGCGGACGCGCTGGTGCCGGCGCGCAGCGAGACACTGACCAGGATCGGGAGCAGCAGCACCACGATGGGCGTGTTGTTGACGAAGGCGCTGAGCAGGCCGGCCAGCACCAGGGTCAGCAGCAGGGTGAGCCGCGGGCTGTGCAGCCAGATTCGCGAGAGCAGGCGGCCGACCGGCTCCAGGGCGCCGGTGCGCACCAGCCCCTGGCCGACGATCATCAGACCGCACACCGCCACCAGCGCCTCGTGACCGAACCCGCTGAAGAACTCGACCGTGTGCAGCGTGCCCTGCGCATCGCGGTAGGGAAACCACTCGAAGCCGACGGTCAGCAGCACGAGCACTGCCAGGCTGGAGGTCTCCAGCGGGATGCGATCACGGGTGAACAGAAACAGCGCGAGCGCGGTCAGCAACAGTACGGCCAGTGCATGTGGAGCGGGTAGCGGCGGCATGATCGGGTCCCGGCGGGTGTCGCGCCAGTATACCCGAGCGGCCCCTGTGCCATCGCCGCTGCGGCGGGCGGGCGGGGTTCAAGTCGGCTTTCGGCGTGCCGCTATGCTAACTACCGGAGCAATCGGCGCGCCCGGCGTGCGGGCGCGGCAACGCCGGGGCGTATACGCCGGAGACAGTCATGGAGCGCAGACAGACATCCCGGATGGCATGGCAAGGACTGGTCTTGCTGGCCCTGTGCGCCGCTACCTGCACCGCATCCGGGCTCGCCGACGACGCCTTCGCCCGCGGCTGGAGCGCCTACCAGGCCGGTCAGTACAACGGCGCCATGCAACTGTGGCTGCCGCTGGCGGATGCGGGCAACGCCGATGCCCAGCTCAATATCGGTATCCTGTATGACGTCGGACAGGGCGTGGCGACGGATCCGGTCGAGGCCGCGCACTGGTACCGCCGCTCGGCCGAGCACGGCCATGCCGCGGCGCAGTACAACCTGGGTTTGATGTACGTCGCCGGGCGCGGCGTGCCGCAGGACAACACCGAGGCACGCTTCTGGTTCGCGCAGGCGGCCGGGCAGGGGCTGCAGGAAGCCAGCGCGATGCTGTCCGACTTCGAACGCCGGGAGACGCCGGCCGCGAGCGTGCTGGGCTCCAGGGAAAGCTTCATCGATTCCCTCAGCGGCACCTCGACCGGCACCGCCTGGCCGGTGGCCGGCGGCTATGCCATCACCAGCAACCACGTGGTGGCGGATAGCGAGGCGGTCAGCCTCTACGACATGACGGGACAGCGGCTGCATGCCACGGTCGCCGTCCGCGACACGGTCAGCGACCTGGCGGTGCTCCGTGTCGACGAGGCCGACAAACTGCCGCCTGCACTGCCGCTCGCGCAGCTGCCGGGCCGGCTCGGCAGTGACGTGTTCACCCTCGGCTTCCCGCGCGTCGACATCCTCGGGCGCACGCCCAAGCTCACCGAAGGCATCATCAGCTCGGTCAACGGTTATCGCGACGATCCCGGCAGCTACCAGACCTCGGTGCAGATCCAGCCCGGCAACAGCGGCGGACCGTTGCTGAACATGGACGGCGAGGTGGTCGGTATCGTCTCGTCGATGCTGGGTACCGTCACCGAGGGGGCGGAGCCGGTGGTGATGCCCAATATCAGCTACGCGGTCAAGGTCGAACTGCTCCAGGCGCTGCTGGCGCCTCTGCCGCAGCGCGGCAGCAGCGCGCCGGCCATCGCGGTACATACCGCCCCGCTTGCCGATCTCGCCGAGCGCATCCAGCCCTCGGTGCTGCTGGTCGTGGCGAACGACTAGCATCGCCGCACCGGCCCCGCGGCGGGCCACGCAAGCCACTTCAACGGTACCTGCCGTCCTGTTACTGGCACATAGGCTCGCGTTTGGGCTGTCAATATTCCGCCTTTATGAAATAAACAACATGAGATTAGACTCATAACCATCAGTCTTGAATATCACTGTCCGCATCCGCGCTGACGACACAATCTCGTGCAGGAATTGACAAATTTTAGACTCTGCGGATTTGTCGCCGTATAGTTATGCCCCGACAATACACGGTCTGCACGCAGGCAGCGGGGCTTGTCACAACGCCAGCGCCGTGGTGAACCCGGCGGGCTGCCAGCAGATGATTCAATCCAGAAAAACCAGCGAGGTCCTGAGTATGGAAATGCGTAAGCTTTCAACACTGGCGGCGGTCGTCGCCGTGACTGCTGCGACGGGTGCAGCGATGCTGTTTGCACCGACGCAGGCGGCGGAGGAGGCAGCCGGGGGCGGCGCCGGTCTGCTGCCGGCCAACGCCCGTCCCGGCGAGTGCTATGCCAAGGTCATGGTACCGGCACAGTACAAGACCGTCGACGAGGAAGTGGTGATAGCGGAAGCCAGCGAGAAGATCGAGATCATACCGGCCAAGTACGAGTGGACCGAGGTCAAGGTGCCCGTGCAGGAGGCATCCGAAAAGCTGATCGCGGTACCGGCCAAGTACGAAACCGTCGAGGAAAAGATCGAGATCGAACCCGCCCATACCGTGTGGCGCACCGGCCCCGGCGACAAGGCGAAGGATGTCGGCGACCGCGACCTCGCCATGGCGCTCGCGCTCGGACTGCCGTCAGCCGCCCAGCCGGGCCAGTGCTACGACGAGTTCTACCAGGCGGCGAAGTTCGAGACCAAGACCGAAAAACTGCTGAAGACCGCAGCCGCCGAGGAGATCACGACCTCCGAGCCGCAGTTCGAGTGGGTCGAGGAAAAGGTGCTGGTGAAGGAGGCCTCGGAGAAGATCGTCGAGATCCCCGCCGAGTACGACGTGGTCACTGAGCAGGTGCTCGAGTCTCCCGCCTACACGACCTGGAAGAACGGCCGTGGCCTGAACGAGCGCATCGACAACGCCACCGGCGAGATCATGTGTCTGGTGGAGGTGCCGGCCAAGTACACCGAGATCGAGAAGCGCGTGCTCAAGACCCCGGCGACCACCAAGAAGATAGAGATCCCCGCCGAGTACAAGACCGTGCGCGTGCAGAAGCTGGTCAAGCCGTCTGCCGAAAACCGCACGCCGATCGAGGCCGAGTACCAGACCGTCGAGAAGCACGTGAAGGTGTCCGATGCCAAGGTCAGCTGGAGTCTTTCCGGCATGGGTGGCGAGGGTGAGCCGACCGGCCGTACCTACTGCCTGGCGGAGGTGCCGGCAAAGTTCAAGACCGTCTCCAAGGAAGTGGTGAAGGAACCGGCCACCATCAAGAAGGTGGAAGTGCCGGCGACCTTCAAGACCATCAAGATGAAAAAGCTGGTCTCCGCCGCCGCCGAGAAGCGTATCCCGATCCCGGCCAAGCACCAGATGGTCACCAAGCAGAGCAAGGTGTCCGATGCCCGCCTGGAATGGCGCCAGGTGCTGTGCGAGACCAACACCACGCGTGACCTGGTAATCCAGATCCAGGAAGGCCTGCAGAAGGCCGGCTACAACCCGGGCGTGGCGGACGGCGTGCTGGGCGGCGCAACCATGTCGGCCATCGACGCCTACCAGCGCAAGAACGGGCTGCCGACCGGCGGGTTGACCATACAGGTGATCGAGAAGTTGGGCATCAAGCTCGGCGGCTAGCCGCTGGCAGTGCCAGCCGCGCCTGACGGTGCGCTGGTGTTCACCCGCAAGCCCGGTGCCACAGGCACCGGGCTTTTTTCGTCAGGGTGCGCATGTGCTGCCGCCTGGCATGGAGCGCATGCGCAAACTCCCACACCATGCAATGCAATGCCTGCAGGAGCGGGCCGCGTCCACGCACGGTCTGCCACCGGTATACGCGCGAAGCGCAAGGATTGGGCGTGCCGCGCGAGGGCATGGCAGCCCGCAGCGTCCCTGCCTGGGCTCCTGCAGGCGCGTAATATTGCTGAGGCACCCGCCCCGCGCTGCTTGGCCGGGCCTGCAGGGCGGGCCCTGTCCGCGCAGGCGCGGCTTACCTCAACCCGGCCTGTCCCGGTTCTGATCCGTGCGCTGACGCCGTCCCAGGGTCTCGATGTCGACCTCGACCTGGATGCGCCGGCCGAAGACCGCATCCTCGCCCGCGCGGTTGACATGGAAGTAGCGCGCACCGCTGATCATGGCCGAGACGAGTGCGCCGTCGCCCTTGAGGTCATGCAGGAACACGGCGATGCCATGCGCTATGGCGAACAGCCCCAGGCAGACACCCAGCCAGGTATGCAGTGTATCGGGTGCCTGGCCGAACAGCCGCCATGGCGTGCCGTGCAGAAAGCCGCTCGCCACGCAGGCCACTAGCACCAGGTGGTTCAGCGCGTAGAACGGCTTCCAGACCGGGTTATGGGCGTACCACGCCGGCAGCGGTGTCCGCGCCAGGCTCAGGTAGAACTTCAGCATCTGTGCCATCGCCTGCCGGTCGGTCCGGTTCGGCAGCAGGGCACGCCAGTGGCTGCTGCCCGGGACGAACAGCAGGATCACGCGCAGCAGCGCTGCCAGCGCGGTGAGCTGGCCGATCATGATGTGCCAGTCATACCAGAAGCCCGGGTCGATTGCATCGTGCGCCAGCGCCCAGCCGCTGGCCAGCTCGAACAGCACCCCGCCGGCGATGAGCCAGTGTGCCAGCCGCAACCAGCCGGACCAGATCTTCACGTAACGGATGGTCTCGGTTTCCATGCCGCTATCATAACCCAGAGGCGCGGACCGCGTCCGCGCACGGCATGCCAGCGGTATTCGCGCGATGCATAGGGAGGTGCGCGGCCCGGGCAGGCATAGCAGCCCGCAGCGGCCATGCCTGCGTTCCTACGGGCGCGTGATACAGCCAGGGCGAGGCCGCTCCTCCAGGCCGCCCGGGGCTGGCTGCAAACCCTGCGCACTGGGGTATGATAAAGGCGGGATGGAATGCGGCGCTTGCAGGATATGCACATGACGCTCTACGAACGCAGTGGCTGGTACCCGCGCGCGGACGTATACCGCTGCGCTGACGGTTGGCTGGTCAAGGTCGAGCTGGCCGGTGTGGCCGAACAGGATCTGCGCGTGGAAGTGCAGGGCGACCGGCTGGTCATTGAGGGCCGGCGCCGTGACCTGTGCATCGCCGAGGCGCGGGAATACCTGTCCATGGAAATCAGCTACGACTGGTTCCGTCGCAGCATCCGTTTACCCGGTCCTGCCACCGCCATGCGCATGCAGTATCGCGACGGCATGCTCATGATCTACCTGCACGACACGGAGTAACGGCCATGACGACCGAATCCCATGCCACGTCGCTGATCCTGCCGGTGTTCCCGCTCAAGAACAGCATCATCTTTCCGCACATGGTCATGCCGATGACAGCGGGCCGGGCGCGCTCGCTTGCCGCCGTCGAGGCCGCGCTCGCAACCGAAGACAAGCGCATTGCCGTGTTCACGCAGCGCGACGCCAGTGTCGAGGAACCGGGGGAGGGCGATCTGTACGCGGTCGGTACGCTCTGCGTGATCAAGCGCATGCAGCGGGCCCAGGGTACGATCAACCTGATACTGCAGGCCGGCCGGCGCATCGAGCGCGAGGTGTTGACCGGCGAGACGCCGTTTCTGGAATGCCAGGCCGCTTACCTGCCCGAGCCGGAGGACACCGGTTCAGAGGTCGAGGCCCTGCACCGTACCATGCTCGAGCAGGCGGCGCGCATGCTGGAGCTCGGACCCGCGCAAATGCAGATCGACCTCAAGCAGCTGGTCTCAGACCTGGACAAGCCAGTGGAACAGGCCTACGTGCTGTCCTCGCTGGTCTCCATCAGCATCGACAAGCAGTACCAGCTGCTGGCCGCGAATACCCAGCTCGAGGCGCTGCGCCTGATCGTGGACTACCTGAAGCATGAAATCCAGGTACTGGAGATCCAGCAACAGATCTCCAGCGCGGTGTCAGAGAAGCTGGGCAAGGAGCAGCGCGAGATGATGTTGCGGCAGCAGCTGCGCGAGATCCAGAACCAGCTCGGCGAGACCTCGCCCGAGCAGGCCGAGGTCGCCGCGCTGCGCGAACGCCTGGACGATGCCGCACTGCCCGCAACCATCCGCCAGGAGATCGAGAAGGAACTCTCCCGACTGGAGCGTATGTCCGCCAGCGCGCCCGACTACCAGACCACGCGCAGTTACATCGACCTGGTGCTGGACCTGCCCTGGACCAAGCGCACCGAGGACAAGCTGGACCTGGTAAGCGCACGCGCGGTGCTGGATGCGGATCACTACGACCTCAAGGAAGTCAAGGACCGCATTATCGAGCACCTGGCGGTGATGAAGCTGAATCCGCAGGCGCGCGCGCCCATCCTGTGCCTCGTCGGCCCGCCCGGCGTCGGCAAGACTTCGCTCGGCCAGTCCATCGCCCGCGCGCTGGGCCGCACCTTCGAGCGCATGAGCCTGGGCGGCCTGCACGACGAGGCGGAGCTGCGCGGTCATCGCCGCACCTACGTGGGCGCCATGCCCGGGCGCATCATCCGCGCCGTGCGCCGCGCCGGGGTGAACAACCCGCTGTTGATGCTCGACGAGATCGACAAGCTGGGCCGCGACTTCCGGGGCGATCCGGCCGCCGCGCTGATGGAGATCCTCGACCCGGCGCAGAACAACGAGTTCCGCGACAATTACCTCGACCAGCCGTTCGACCTGTCCGGCGTGTTCTTCGTCGTCACCGCCAACACGCTCGACACCATTCCCGCGCCGCTGCTCGACCGTATCGAGGTGCTGCGCCTGTCCGGTTACAGCGAGGCGGAAAAACTGCAGATCGCGCGCCGCTATATCCTCGGCCGCAGCCTGCAAAACGCCGGCGTCGCGCCCGCACAGCTCATCATCGACGACGCCGCGCTGGGCTTCGTGATCCGCAACTACACCCGCGAGGCCGGTGTACGCTCGCTCGACCGCGCGCTGGGCCGCATCGTGCGCAAGGTCGCCACCCGCATCGCCGAGGGTCATGCCGAGCCGGTCACATTGTCCGCGGATCTCATCACCGAGTATCTCGGGCCGCCGCGCATGGCGCGCGAGGGCAAACGTGCGGAGCTCATCCCGGGCGTGGTGGCAGGCCTGGCCTGGACCGAGACCGGCGGCGAGGTGCTCTACGTCGAGGCCGTGATGCTGCCGGAAGGCAGGGAACTCACGCTGACCGGCCAGCTCGGCAGCGTGATGCAGGAATCCGCGCGCGCCGCGCAGAGTTACATCTGGTCACAGGCGACGGAACTCGGCATCGATCCCGAGCTGATCCGCAAGTCCGGCATGCACATCCACGTGCCGGCCGGCGCCACGCCCAAGGACGGTCCGTCCGCCGGCGTGACCATGGCCACCGCGTTGGCCTCGGCCTACACCGGCGCCCCCATCCACGATGACATCGCCATGACCGGCGAGCTCACGCTGAGCGGCCTGGTGCTGCCGGTCGGCGGCATCAAGGAGAAGATGCTCGCGGCGCACCGCGCCGGCTTCAAGCGCGTGATCCTGCCCAAGGACAACGCGGCCGACTTGGAGGAACTGCCGGGGGAGGTGCGAGATGCGCTGACCTTCATCCCGGTGGGGCGGATCGACGAGGTCCTGCGGATCGCGATCAGTGGGTTCGAGGTGAGGCTTTAGGGAAGATGAGCGTTACTGCACAACCATCGGTATTGCGTCGGCTGCTACGGTGGGGCGCGCTGCTCGCATTCATCATCGTGGCATTGCTTTTTCTGAATAGTGCCATTCATCACGCATGGGCTGCAGTCAGTCCGTCAAACCCGTATTCCCTGGGATTGGCACGCCGGGCCATAGAACATCTTTGTTTCGGACTCGCGGCTTTGTCTTTCGGTATCGGCTTGTTCAAGGGTATCCTGACATTCCCTGAGGCAACCAGGGAATCTGCCGCGTTTATCGTGCTCGGGGCAATGCTGGTCCTTGGTTCATACACTCTCCAGTTCGTGCTGGTCCATCAGTGTCACGAGCGGGCAGGCGGCTGGAACCGTGCCACACTGCAGTGCTCCGATGAGTACAAATAAGTGGCCGGATAAATTTTCGCTTGTGTAAAATGTACCCGGTTACTTTCGTTTATCCTGCAACGTTACTGTCTTTGCTGTTTATGCTGTCGCTGGCTGGTTGCGTGCCGAATTCCGTCGCCTACTATTACCCAACGGTCGACGGTGGGGCCCTGGTCAGGCCGCGCTGCGTTCCTACCGATTACATGATTGATTTCGCTCTGCCGCAGAATGGCGGCCGCCTGCATGTCAGGGCATGGGCCGACAATGGCGGGCACGTGCACCAGATCGCCCTGTTTTTCTCCGGCAATTCGTGGAACGAGCTGCATTTCACGTCGACGCGGTTCAGGATTCGAGATGTCGAGCGGCATGAGACTAATGACGCCACATCGGTTATCGCCTACAAGTCGGAAGGCATAGGCCGTCTGACGGTGGATCCTTATATCGCGCCACCCGAGAGACTGGGGATATCCAGGTTTCATATACAAATCAATTCCGCAGACCCGCTGCCGGCGATATTCGATTTGCTCAGTCCGTCCCTTGTCCTCGACGGTAAAGAGATCGAATTTCCATCGATTCACTTCGAACAAAAGCGCTGGGTGGGAATCAGTCCTTTCAATTGCTGAGATGCCCGTGGCTTAACTCAGCGGGACGATGCAGATCCACGCGGCAGGCTCGCCCGACCCGGCACAGGCTTGACGCCCGACTCCGGCGAGCGTTTGCGGACCCCACTTCATGCAGCGACTAGGGCCTACCTCATACACCCGCACGAGCCGCGTTGCTGACTGAAATCCGGCACTGGCCGCTGCCGGCTTCCTGCCTCACGCGGCACTCGTACATCCCTGTACAGCGCAAGGCGCAACGCACAGCACAGTACGTACTGTACGGGCAGGCGGTGCAACACGAGAGGACGGGATTTCGGTCGCAACCCCTTGGGACCGGACGATTATGCGCCTGGCCGTGTTCCGGCTCTTCCATGTGGCTATGGCTACACCGCGCGCGCCGCGCCTTGCCAGGCGCAAAAATCGCCAGGGTGGCTGCCACGGGGAAGTATGAGATAGGTTCTAATACAAACGCATTAGTGCGTAATAACTAGTACATCTGATACAACAAGTATTCTGTACACCACAACCTGCATTCATTACCCTGTTCTCAAACGGTAACGATATTTTGTGCACCCGGACTGGCGACGCGGTCCTGGCAGCATAGGAGAACAACCCCGCACCACGCAGCAACTGTAACAAGCCGCTATGCCTGTCGCGACACTGACAGACGCCGGTTCTTCGATGCCCGGCCCAGTGCGGCCACGGGAACCTGATCTCAAGGGTCATTCGAAGCAGGTACGCGTCTATGCGCAACCTACCATGGCGTCGTCGGAACTGATCGCAACTGGAGGAACCGGAATGAACGAGTGGGGTAGCGAGATTGCCAATGGCAGGCGATTCGAGTTCGGCAGGAACTGGAATGCCTTCCTTTCCATCCTTGATGAATCCCGGATCAGGGAGGCAGAGAATTCGCTGCGGAAAATGCTGGGCCTTGAATCAATGACCGGCCTGACATTCCTGGATGTCGGTTGCGGCAGCGGCTTGTTCAGCCTGGCTGCTCGACGACTGGGCGCAATCGTGCACTCATTCGATTTCGATCCGGATTCGGTTGCCTGCACCAGGTCATTGAAGCAGACCTTCTTCCGTCACGATGACCATTGGCGCATCGATGAGGGCTCGGCGCTGGATACGGCTTATCTTGCCGGACTGGGAAAGTCCGATATTGTCTATTCCTGGGGCGTGTTGCACCACACTGGCCAGATGTGGGCGGCCCTGGAGAATGTCAAGTCGCTCGTGGCGGATGACGGGATACTGTTTATTGCGATTTACGACGATCAGGGCTGGAAATCCAGGGCCTGGTGGAAGGTCAAGCGCATCTACAACGGCGGCACGGCAGGAAAACTGCTCGTGATCACCGTCTTTGTTCCGGCCTTCGTCGTGAAGGGGCTGCTGTTTGATCTGCTCAAGCTGCGTTCGCCGTTTGCCCGTTACCGGGAAAAAATGCAGCAGCGGGGCATGTCCATGTACTATGACTGGATCGACTGGCTTGGCGGCTTTCCATTCGAATTTGCCAAGGACGAGGAGGTCGTTAGGTTTTTTTCCAGGGACGGGTTCCGGCTGGTAAAGTCGAATAAGCTGAGAAAGATGAACGAGTTTGTATTCAAAGCCCCTGCCAGCTGAAGGGCGCGCTACAGGTCAGCATCCGGATTCCTAAGGTGTGGTATTTGCGCCGAAGAATCGCTAGGCTCTGCCACCCATGTGCCAGATGCAGTATTCACTTCACGTTGCCTTCTATTCGTACAGCCACACCCGCCTGACCTGCAGCGTCGCGCTGTGCCCGATGGCGGGGCCGTTCTCCATGCATGCACGCCTGGGGAGCAACTGAGATCTGCACCCTGATTCCTGTCTGTCACTGTCTTCGTTGCAAACACAGAGGGTGAGATTTTTCGCAATTCTGCTGTTCATTGCAGCCCTCGCCGGGTGTTCTGCGCTGCAGCAAACCTGCGGGATTCCTGCAACGGATCTGTCCTGGCTGCAGATCGGGATGACCCGGGCCGAGATAGAGGCCAGGCTCGGGCCTGAGGCTGACAGCAGTGAGCTGACCGAGGACGGCACAACCGTTCGTTACTACTTCGATCGTGGCTATCATCCACCGGCACACGACAATCCGCTGTGGTGGCCCTTGGCCGCAGCCGGCTGGGAAGCGATGAATCTCGGATCACTGGGGACGCGCTCCTACTGGGAACGTCAATGTCAGCGGGCGCTGCTGGAACTTCGCTACGACCCCGCCGGCCAGCTAGTCGGAGCAGGCGCGCAGCTATCCGACCTCGGCTGGCTGAATCGAGGCACGCAGGAAATCTGCGACCGCATCCGTTCACATCTGCGTCCTGCAACGCTCGATATCAAGTCAAAGCAATGATGCCAGCAGCCGCAGCCGCCAGGTCCCGGTGCGATGCTGCGCTGGTCAGTCGGTCGGAGGCGGTAGCGGCCTACCGTCGTAACAGGCAAGGACGCTGTTGCTACGCTGGCTTCATTCGTCATGGCCCCCGTGGACCTGCGCCGCCGGTGTTTTGCCGCAATTGACAAAATTGCCCAGCACGCCGATGCAGTGATAGATATCGGGGCTCATGTCGGTCTCGAAATGGCTGAACAGCAGGTAGTTGCTGCGTTTGCTCAGGTTGGTGAGCATGGTGCCGGCCAGCCCGCCGAAGATCGATGCCATTCCCCTGCTCAATTCATCCTTGCCCTGTGTATCCTCTACGACCTGCTGGCGTAGATGCTCGCCATAGTCGTCCAGGGTGGGATTGGTGGCCAGCATGACGCCGATCAATACGACGACCAGCAACTCGATGAGTCGGGATTTCACGGACTATTCCTCGTTTGCAGACCGTTCTGACGGTCGCTTGCCAGGCACAGCATAAAGGGCCTGGATACAAGAAGCCAATCAGATTATCAGTCATAGAAAATGCGCTGCAGAACCGCTAGGCTCTCTTATCCATGACCCAGCCGCAGCCTTCACCTCACGATGCCGACGCTCCCCGCCCGGGCATCCACACCCGCCTGACCTTCATCGTCGCGCTGCTCTCGATGGTGGGGCCGTTTTCCATCGATGCCTACCTGCCATCCTTTCCGGACATCGAGACGGCGTTCGGGGTCAGCCGCGCGGTGCTGAGCCAGAGTCTGTCGGTCTACCTGGTGGCATTCGCGGCCTCGACGCTGCTCTGGGGGCCGCTGGCCGACCGCTACGGGCGCCGCAGGGTGATCATGGTCAGCCTGTCGCTGTACATGCTCGCATCCCTGGGCTGTGCACTGGCGGACAGCGCCGCTGCCTTCATCGGCTGGCGCACGCTGCAGGGCCTGGCGGCCAGCGGTGGCCTGATCGCGGGGCGGGCGATGATCCGCGATGCGCACGACGCGGCGAGCGCACACCGGGCAATGGCACAGGTGACGCTCGTATTCGCACTGGCGCCGGCCATCGCGCCGGTGCTGGGTGCCTGGCTCCACGATCACTACGGCTGGCGCAGTGTGTTCGGGTTCCTGGGCCTGTTCGGCGCTTTGCTGCTTGGGATGACGCTGCGGATCCGCGAGACCCTGCCCGCATCACAACGCCAGTCGGTGCAGCCGCTGGCCGTGGCACGTGTGTACTGGCGGACGCTCAGGCACCGCTGGTTCCTGCCGCTGGTGCTGAGCCTGGGGTTCGCCTTTGCCGGCCTGTTTCTCTACATCGCCGGCGCACCGACGGTCATCTACGATTTCCTCGGCCTGGGCACCGACGATTTCGCCGTCCAGTTCGTCCCCATGGTCGGCGGCCTGATGCTGGGCGCGTTCGCCTCCGGCCGCCTGTCGCATCACCTCACGCCCGCGCGTATCGTCAGTATCGGCTTCGGCGTGCTGGCGGCAGCGGTCGTGCTCAACCTCATCCAGGTACAGCTGACCGCTGCCAGTGTCCCGTACACCGTCGGACCGCTGGTGTTCTACGCCTTCGGTATGGCCATGCTCATGCCCGCACTCACCATCCTCGCGCTCGATTGTTTCCCGCATCATCGCGGCACGGCGGCCTCGGTGCAGGGTTTCTTCCAGATGCTGATCAATGCCGCCGTTGCCGGCGTCGCCGTTCCCGCGCTGCACACCCAGCGCGCCCATTTCGTGATCGGTCAGGGCGTGTTGCTGTCGCTGGCGCTGGCACTGTGGATCGTCGCCTGGCGCAGGCAAAGCGCCGGGTTGCGCGTGCAGCCCTCATGACCTCAGCGCGCGGACGCCGGGTCTCGTATCCCGGCGCAAGATGTGCTCTGATAAGCTTCCGGCCCTCCACTATGCCGGAACATCTGAACAGGAGATCCGCCATCATGAAACGCCCGCTTGAAACCCTGCTGCTGTTGCTCGTAACGACCTTCGCGACGCCGGCCTGGTCCTACGACAAGGCGCTCGCGGCCAGTTACGCGACGCTGTTCGCACCGGTGCAGGGCGCCGCTGCCGGCAAGGCCCTGCACCTGATGCCGCCGGACGTGTTCGTTGCCAAGGTCAAGGCGCAGGAACCGCTGGCGGTCATCGATATCCGGACACCCGCCGAGACCGCCTTCTACAGCATGACACTGCCGGATTCCCTGGTCATTCCCACGAACGAACTGTTCACCGAGCCCAGCCTGGACCGCATACCGACGGACAAGACCGTGGTGATCATCTGCGCGTCCGGTACGCGGGCCGCGGCAGTCGGCACTGCGCTGCGGCATATCGGTTTCGACAACGTGTACGTGCTGAAGGGCGGCTTCAAATCGCTGACCGCGTACCTGGGCGTGACAGAGGCAAACGCGCCACCCGCTGCCAAGGCAGCGGACAAGCAATAGCCGGGCAGGGACGGGCTGCGCTGGCCCGGTGACCGCGCGGGTCAGTACAGGAACCGGTCGAGCAGCAGCACCGCCAGCGCCGCGCCGAGGATCCCGGTCACCATGGTGCCGAGATGGTTATCGCGCAGCCCCCGCAGGATCCAGTAGCATTCCAGTCCGATGAATGCCGCCGCCGCACCGTAGGCGATGAGCTTGTCTTTCGGTTCGAGACCGGTCGTCAGGATCAGGATAACGTAGCAGGCGAATGCGACCCCGACCGGGACCAGTGAATTGATCCAGACGGGTATATCTGCTGTGCTTGCGGCGCTTGCAGGCCGCCCGCGATTGTTATTCGAGTTTTGCATCACTGCCAGCCCCCTGTGCAGCAACCGGAAAGAGTATAGCAAATAAATGGCAGGGTGCATGCCTGCGCGCCGCGGGCAACGGCCGTGCCGGGCAATACATGCCGACGGGTTTTCCCGGCCGGCGCCAACCGGTACCCTGAGCCGGTCGGGGGATCCCGCAGCAGCCCAGGAGTCGTCATGAAACACCCGATCGTCGCCGCCAACAAGCCCGTCATGGTCGAGCTGGAACAGGGCCTTGAATACCATTTCTGCGTCTGTGGCCGTTCGCGCAAGCAGCCATTCTGCGACGGCTCGCATAGCGGCACAGCTTTCACGCCGCAGGCTTTCGTCGCCGCCGCGGACGGCGCGGCCTTTCTGTGCGCCTGCAAGCACACCCGCAACGCGCCCTTCTGTGACGGCAGCCACCAGCAGTTCACGGACGCGCAGGTGGGCAGGGAGGGGCCGGGCATTAGCGACGCGGCGGATGCGGTGCCGCCGGTACACGCCACGGCCGAGGAACCGACGGTGGAGTTCATTCATGCCCTGGCGCGCGACGGGCTGACCGGCTTCGGCCGGCATGGGCCGATTGCGGCGATGGGCGTGCCGCGCGAGCGGCTGCCGCACTGGGACGACATCCAGATCATGGTCGCGCAGCTCGCGCGCCGGCCGCTCGCCGAGGATGCGCCGGTCGGCACGGAACTCGTGATCGGCCCACAGGCGCGGCGGCCGCTGCGCCTGGCGCTCCCGCTGTTCGTCTCGGACATGAGCTTTGGTGCGTTGTCGGCGGAGGCGAAGATCGCGCTGGCCCGGGGCGCCGAGCTGGCCGGCACCGGCATCTGCTCGGGCGAGGGCGGCATGCTGCCGGAGGAGCAGGCGGCGAACAGCCGGTATTTCTATGAACTGGCCAGCGCGAAATTCGGCTACCGCGAGGAACTGCTGGAGAAGGTGCAGGCGTTCCACTTCAAGGGCGGCCAGGCCGCCAAGACGGGTACCGGCGGGCACCTGCCCGCGGCGAAGGTCACGGCACGGATCGCCGCGGTGCGCGGCATTCCCGCCGGTGCGCCCGCGGTTTCTCCACCAACCTTCGCCGATCTCGAGACACCAGCGGACTTCAGGCGCTTCGCCGACCGCGTGCGCGAGATCAGCGGCGGCATCCCGGTCGGCTTCAAGCTGAGCGCCAACCGCATCGAGCACGACATCGGATTCGCACTCGCGGCCGGCGCGGATTACCTCATCCTGGACGGGCGCGGTGGCGGCACCGGCGCGGCCCCGCTGCTGTTCCGCGATCATATCAGCGTGCCAACCATACCCGCACTGGCGCGCGCCCGGCGTTACCTCGACCGGGAAGGTGCCAGCGGCCGGGTGACGCTCATCATCACCGGCGGTCTGCGTGTGCCGGCGGATTTCATCAAGGCCTTGGCGCTCGGCGCCGACGGCATCGCACTGGCAAACAGCGCAATCCAGGCCATCGGCTGCGTTGCGGCGCGGATCTGCCATACCAACAACTGTCCTTCCGGCATCGCCACCCAGCAACCGCAACTGCGCCGGCGGCTGGACGTCGATGCCGCCGCACAGCGCCTGGCCCGCTTCCTCGGTGCCTCCGTCGAGCTGATGCAGGTGATGGCCCGGGCCTGCGGCCATGCGCACCTGCGCGAGTTCTGTCCCGAGGACCTGGCGACCTGCAGGCCGGAGCTGGCGCGGCTCGGCGGGATACCGTTCGCGGGTGTCGTGCCGGAGTAGCCCGCGCTGCGCATTGCGTCCGTAGCGACGGGGTCCTGACACCGTCAGGTACGCTCGTAGCCTGTCTATACTGTCAGCAGCGGCGAGTTCGCGCACCTTCCTGACACGACGCGCCGGATCACTTAACGGACTGATCCTCGGGGGCTTACCCCAGGGAGGTGCATCATGAGCAAGGTGGTGGATGAGGTACTTTCGGCAAATGCCGGTTATGCTGCGAATTTCGGTGACAAGGGCAGGCTCCCGATGCCGCCCGGACGGCGTTTCGCGATCCTGACGTGCATGGACGCGCGGCTCGATCCGGCGAAATTTGCCGGGCTGGCGGAAGGGGATGCCCATGTCATCCGCAACGCGGGCGGACGGGCCAGCGACGATGCCATCCGCTCGCTGGTCATTTCACACAAGCTGCTGGATACGGCGGAGTGGTTCGTTATCCACCATACCAACTGCGGCATGGAAACCTTCACCGGCGACATCATGGCTGGGCTGCTCGAGAGCAGCCTGGACACCGCCATCATCGACGCCGGCGGCTGGCACGACAACGGTGCCGGGCCGGGCTCGACCGAGGGCCGTTACATCAACTGGCTGACCATCGCCGACAATGCGACCAGCGTGGTCGAGGACGTCAGACGCATCAAGGCGCACCCGCTCGTCCCCGGATACATACCGGTCTACGGCTACATCTACGACTGCGGTACGGGGAAACTGGTCGAGGTGCCCGCGGCCTCGGCGGCGGGCAAGGCGGTCTAGCCTCTGCTGCAGTGCCGTGCGCCCGCCACTGCACGGCGACGGCGCAACGCGAGCTGAAGAATACTGCATAACTTGCTGTTCTGCGGCAAGTGGTGGCGCCACATTGGGTTGTTTACAACAGCTGCGAATGCATTTAAAACGGTGCAGACCAGACGGTCGGCCAGCACACTGGCAAGCGCGGCGTCCGCGCGCTGCAATCGATCATCCAGTACCAGATCTGCGACAACCGGGAGCATAACGATGGAAAAACTCGACTGGCACTCGTGCTACGAGATCGGTGTCAAGTTTATCGACGACGACCACAAGAAGATACTCGCACTCATGCGTCGCCTGTACGCGGCGGTCGAGCAGGGCGATTGCGACAGCTGCCTGCTGCTGTCGAACGAGATCCTGGTCGAGACCGCGGCACACTTCATGCGCGAGGAAGCCTATCTGAAGAAGATCAGATACCCGGACCTGGAGGAGCATATTCGTTACCACATGAACCTGCTGGTGCAGGCCGGAACATTCAAACGCATCTGCCGCAACACCCGCAGCGAGCAGGATCTGGAAAACTGCCTGAATGCCATGGAGGAATTGCTGGTTGACGACGTCCTGGTCGGGGACATCCGCTTCAAGTCCTTTCTCGAATACGAGGGCCACATCCGGCCGTCGCGCTACGGCGGCTGACGCAGGCTGCACCGCCAGGCGCGGCTGTCGGGGGTGCAGCCGGGGTTGCAGGTGGCGAGTGTTTCCGGTCAGCGCGCGGGCGGCCTGGACAGCAGCTCGACGACGGCCTGGGGGGCGACCGGCTTGGTCATGTGGAGATCGAACCCGGCGTCCCTGGCCTGTGCGCGGTCCTCGTCACGACCGTAGCCGGTGATGCCGACGATCAGCGTCTCGGTCAGCCCGGCATCGCGCAGTGCCCGGCACACCTGGTAGCCGTTCAGGGCAGGGAGACCGATATCCAGCAGCACGACATCCGGGTGCTCCCGCAGCGCGGTGTCGATCGCCTGACGGCCATCATGGACCGTGGTCACGTCATGTCCCGCCAGGCCGAGCAGCAGGGACAGGCTTGCTGCCACGTCCCGGTTGTCATCCACCAGCAGGACGCGTCGGCCGGTCACCGCCAGTTCCGGCGGTGTCGCCGTCGCCGCCGGCGCCGGGATCGCTTCCGGCAGGCAGGGCAGATGGACGATGAACTCGCTGCCCTTGCCGAGACCGGCGCTGTGCGCCTCGACCCGGCCGTCATGCAGCTCGACCAGCAGCTTCACCAGCGCCAGGCCGATACCGAGGCCGCCTTCGGTGCGGTCCAGATTGCGCTCTCCCTGGAAAAACAGGTCGAACAGGTTCGGCAGCGCGTCGGCTTCGATACCCCGGCCGTTGTCCTGCACGCGGATAAGGACCGCGTCAGCACCGGCGGCGGGCGCGACGTGTTCGCCGGTCAGGTGCAGCGTACCGCCGTAATCGGTGTACTTGGCCGCGTTGCTGAGCAGGTTGCCGATGACCTGGGTCAGGCGGGCGGCATCCCCTTCGACCCGGATCGGCCGCTGCGGCATCGTCACCTCCAGCCGGTGACCGCGCGACTCGATGAAGGGCAGGGCGGTTTCGACCGCCTGGTGGATGATCGTCGACAGGTTGAACCGCGCCTTGCGCAGCTTGATCTTGCCGCGCGAGACGCGCGAGATGTCCAGCAGGTCGTCCACGAGCTGCACCAGGTGCTCGACCTGGCGCTCGATCATGCCGGCCGCATGCGCCAGGGTCGCGTTCTGCGCGTGGGTCTGGCAGACGACCTGCGCGGCATTGCGGATCGTCGCCAGCGGGTTGCGCAGTTCGTGGGCCAGCATGGCCAGGAATTCGTTCTTGTGGCGATCGGCGTCGACCAGCGCCAGTGCGGCCAGCTTGCGCCCGGTGATGTCCTGGGTGATGCCGAAGCCGCCGCTCAGCCGGCCGTTGTCATCGTGTTCCAGGTATGCCTTCTCCCTGACCCATTTGACCTGGCCGTCCACGACGATCCGGTGTTCGATATCGTAGGGTTCGCCGTCCAGGGCGGCCAACCATTTGCTGTTCACGTAGTCGCGGTCGTCCGGATGCACGCTATCCAGAAACGTCTCGTAGGTCAGCGGCGTGCCTTCGGGTATGCCGAAGATCCGGTGGTTTTCCTCGGACCAGGTCAGCACGTTGCGGCCGACATCCAGCCGCCAGCTGCCGATCTGGCCCACGGCCTGCGCCCGGTTCAGGTCGGCTCGGCTTTCCTGCAGCGCCTGCCGTGCGAGCACGCGCTCGGTGACGTCCTCCGTCAGGATCAGGATGCCGCCGATCTCTCCCGCGTCGGTCAGCCACGGGCGCACTTCCCATTTGACCCACTGCGTGGCGCCTTCGCTGCGCACGAACGGGTCTTCCTCGTGACTCAGGATTTCACCCGCCATGCCCCGGCGATGCACCGCCTTCCAGCGTTCGGGAATCTCCGGGAAGACCTCGTAATGCGAGCGTCCGATCAGATCGAGATCGGGCGGCAGGTGGTAGTCACGCAGCCAGCGGCTGCTGGCCGCGAGATAGCACATGTTGCGGTCGAACATGGCGATGCTGACCGGTGCCTGTTCGATGAACGCCCATAATCGCGCTTCGCTGGCACGATGTCTTTCATCCATGACGCGGTGGTCCCGTTTTCGGGCGGCTGGCTGGCCGGCCGGGGGGCGGCGGTTGCAGCGCGGTTGCGTACTGCGCCGGACGTGCAGTTGCAGTGGCTGTTTTCAATCATGCCTCCGGTCGCCGGGTGACCAGGCATGCGGTCAATGGACCTGTTGGCAGACCGGGCAGGCGGCGGTCAAGCAGATGCCGGCTGCCCTGTTACACAGTACCGCATGATAACACAGCCGTTGCGGCTGCATGCGACGAAAAACCTGTAGGATCCCAGTGTTTCTATGCCGCATGACGGCGAATCGCAGATCCGGTGTAACGCCGGCTACGTAGATCTACGAATAGCAATCGCGCCTTATCGGCGTAATCTGGTCGGCAGCCGAAGCCAGAGACGTACCTCGACAGACTGCCACCGGTGCCTGGCTGCCAGGCGCACGGGCCGAGCCAATGAAAGATTATCGACAGATTCTGAAACTGCTGCTGTTGCTGTCCGTGACCTCTTCGTTCGTTGTCATCATCATCCTCGAAACCATGCGCTGAGCAGGATCTGGCGCGCCGGCCGCCTGTCTGGCCCAGTATTCGTGAAGGACCTATGAAACACATCGTAAGGGAACTGAAGTATCTCGTTTTGTGGCTTGCCGCCAGCGTCGCCGTCCTGCCTTTCGTGTTCTGGTGGCTGGCGAGCCTGGGTTACCTGATCCTGCCCGGCACCGATGCCATGACGGCAGCGGCCACCTACCTGCATTTTTTCCAGCACCTGCTCGAGCCACTGCCGCTCGCCGCCCTGTTGCTGCCATACGCGATGTTCATCGGCGCCAGGCTGCTCCAGGAGCCGCCGCGGGGCGCACGTGCAACTGCAGCCCAGCCTGAGGGCGCGTGCAGCGAACCGGTGCGGCTGCTGCGTGACGGGGACAGGCAGGCTGACCGCGATAGCGCGGAGCAGCCGCCAACCCTGCACCTGGCCGCGCTGAGCGGCAATACCGACATGCTGCTGGGGTTGCTGGAACAGGGCGCGGATTTCAATGCCCGTGACCGGGCCATGGGCTATACACCACTGCAGATCGCCGCGATGCAGGGGCACGCCGCTGCCTGCGAAATGCTGATCCGCTACGGTGCGGCGCCCGACGCCGTGACGAATGCGTACGATACGGCGCTGCACCTGGCGGCGGAGGCGGGCCATGCCGAGGCGGTCGCCACCCTGCTGAAGTACCGGGCCAGTATCGGTATCAGGAACGGCGCCGGCCTGACCGCGCAACAGCTGGCACAACAGGCCGGGCATGCCGACGTGGTCAGACTGATGGAACAGCTCGTCAGCGACGAATGGCCCTATCTCAGACTGGTGCGCAGCTGAGGCGGCGACTCCGGCCCGATTCCGGCGCCGACCGGCCAGTCGGCCAGCGGCAGCGGACCCCGGCGGCTGCCTGCCCGGGTAGCTGTCCCCTTATGCCAGCAGCGCCGCGACGATCCCGGTGATGAAGATGCCGTCGAAGGTACCCGCGCCGCCGATCGCGGCGCGCGGGGCGCCGAGCTTGCGGATATCGCCGAGGCGCAGCAGGTCGGCCCCGATCAGCACACCGAGCGTACCGCCGATGTAGGCGAGCGGGGCGGCGTGTTGCGGATTGATCAGCAGGGCGATGATGGCGGCGGTCAGCGGTGCGACCAGCATCGGCATGGCGATGCCCAGGCGCGGAACGGGGCGGCTGAGTCGGTAACTGACCAGGCTCACCACGGCAATGGCCGCTACCAGTTCGAGCACCGGCAGGGGATTGCGCGCCACCAGGTAGACCGAGAAACACACCGGGATGATGCATCCGCCCACGTTGACCGCGATCAGGGTCGTGCCGTCGAACGGCAGCTGCAGCGGCTGCAGCCAGGCGGGCAGGGGCGGCGGCGGTTCCGCCGGTTCCTCGGCCGCGATTCGCACCAGCGGCAGGTTGATGCCGCTGCCCAGCAGCGCGCCCAGCACCAGTGTCATGGCGGCTGCCGGCGACAGGCCGAGCTTGTCGAAGGCGATCGCCAGCAGGTTGATCTGTAACAGCGCGATCAGCGCCGCGAGACCGATCAGCAACGGCAGCATCCGCGCCGGCATCAGCGTCCCTCCACCGGTGCAGCCAGGACGATGTCGCGCCTGCGCTCCGGCATCAATCGAGCCGCTTGCTGAAGCGCAGCACCGCGATGCCCATGGTCAGCAGCAGGAATGCCGCCAGTGCGTACAGCTCGGAGGCCATCATGCCCAGTTCCGCGCCGCGCAGCATGATGCCGCGGATCAGGCGCACGAAGTGCGTGAGCGGCAGCGCCTCGGCAATCACCTGCGCGGCACGCGGCATGCCGTCGAACGGGAACATGAAGCCGGACAGCAGTACCGAGGGCAGGAAAAAGAAGAATGTCATCTGCATGGCCTGGAACTGGGTCTGCGCCAGCGTGGAGATGAGTAGCCCGAGGGTGAGGTTGGCGGCGATGAACAGCAGCGCGGCGAGGTAGATGTCGGTCACCTGCCCGGTCACGGGCACGTCGAACAGCCACATGCCGACCAGCATGATGAGCGTCACCTGAACCAGGCCGATCGCCACGAACGGCAGTACCTTGCCGATCATCAGTTCCAGCGAGCTGACCGGGGTATTGATCAGCATCTCCAGATTGCCGCGCTCGCGTTCGCGCACGATGGCGACCGCGGTGAACATGGCCATGGTCATGGTCAGGATCACCCCGATCAGCCCGGGTACCACGAACACGGCCGAGCGCCGCTCCGGATTGTAGAAGTTGCGCACCTCGAACAAGGGCACCAGCGGCGGTTCATGACGGGCAGTGTCCTGCTGCAACTGCATCCCGGTCAGGCCGCGTGCAGTACCGAGTACGATGGGGTCGCTGCCGTCGACCAGCAGCTGCGCGGCGGGACGTCCGTCGCGGCTGCGCCGTTCCTGCAGGCGCTGCTCGAAGTCGCGCGGGATGACGACGCCGACCGCAATCGTGCCGCTGTCCAGCAGCGCCTGCAGCTCGGCGCCGGTCTGCACGGAATGCGTTACGTCCACGACCTGGGAGGCCTGCACGTCGGCCACCAGCTGGCGCGAAAGCTGGGTCTGCGCCGCGTCGGCGATCCCCGCGTGCAGGTGGCGCACGTCGGTATTGATTGCATACCCGAACAGGATCATCTGCATCATCGGTATGCCGACGATCATGGCCAGGGTGAGCCGGTCGCGCGCGAGCTGCGCCACCTCCTTGCGCATGATCGCGAACAGGCGCATGAAGCAGGGTTTCATGTGTGCGCCGCGTGCGGCCCGCGACCGGACAACCGGGTCGCGGTGACGAATACGTCTTCCAGGCTGGGGGTGGTGATGCCCACCCCGGCCGTGATACCGGCGTGCGCGAGCGCCGTGCGGACCGTGTCCTCCGGCGCCGCCACCTCGCGGTATAGCAGCACGCGCAGGTGCGCCCCGATCTGTGCGATGCTCAGCACCTCGGGCAGCGCGTGCAGCGCCGCGCGCACCTGGCGGTAGTCGCGCGCCTGCACCTCGACCACGGTGGCGGGCATGTCCGCCATCAGCCGTTGCGGCGAGCCGTCGGCGCGGACCACGCCATGGTCGAGTATGGCGAGGCGGTGGCAGCGCTCGGCCTCGTCCATGTAGTGCGTCGAGACGAGAATGGTGGTGCCGGCGTCGACCAGGCGGAACAGGTTCTCCCAGAAATCGCGCCGGCTCTGCGGATCGACTGCGCTGGTCGGCTCGTCCAGGAACAGCAGTTCGGGTTCGTGTAGCGTCGCCGCGGCCAGCGACAGGCGCTGCTTCTCGCCGCCGCTCAGTGTGCCGGCGCGCTGCCGGGCGCGGTCTTCGAGGTGGTAGTCGGCGAGCAGCTGCGCGATCCGCGGCTTGCGGCGCGCGGGTGGCAGACAGTAGATGCGGGCGATGAAATCCAGGTTTTCCCTGACGGTCAGGTCGTCGTAGAGCGAGAAACGCTGGGTCATGTAACCGATCTTGCGCTTGAGCGCCTCGGCCTGCTCGGGCATCCGCAGGCCGAGCACGGTGGCGCTGCCGGCACTCGGCGTGAGCAGGCCGCACAGCATGCGGATGGTGGTGGATTTACCCGAACCGTTCGGACCGAGAAAGCCGTAGATCGTCTCGTGCGGAATCTCGAGGTCGACCGCGTCGACCGCCGTGAGGGCGCCGAAGCGGCGGGTCAGGCCGCGTGTGACGATGGCAGGCTCCGCTGCAGGTGCCTCATTCACCGGCTGGCCGGGCATCGAAGGTGACCTGCAACGGGATGCCGGCCGGCAGACCGTGTGCCGCGGCGTCCTCGAGTTCGACCTCGGTCAGGTAACTGAGCCGGGAACGGTCGTGCGCCGTGAGCGAGTAGTACGGCGTGAAGGCGGGATCGGCGCTGATCCTGCGGACACGGCCGCGGAAGGCCTGGTCGATCCCATCGACCTGTACCGTGGCGGCGCTGCCCATGTGCACCTCGGCTCGCAGCGGTTCCGGCAGGTAGACCCGGGCGTACGGGGCCTTGCCGGCGAGCAGTACCGCGACCACCGCCCCGGCCTGCGGACGCTCGCCCGGTTCCAGCGGCAGGTCGTCGATGAGCCCGTCCGCCGGTGCCTGTACCGTGAGCCGTTCCAGGCTGACCCGAAGCGCCCGCGCCGCCGCGGCCGCCGCATCGCGCGCGGCGCGGGCCTGGTCGAGTTCCTCGGCCGTCGTGCCGTGCACGCGTTCAGCGAGTACCGCCTTGGCCGCGTCACGCGCGGCGAGCGCGCTGTCGTGCGCCGCCCGTGCACGATCGAGATCCTGCGGGCTGAGCAGATTCTTGTCCACCAGGGGGCGCACCCGGTCGAGCTCGTGGCGGGCGCTGGCGAGCGTGCCCTCCGCACCCTCGAGCTGCGCCCGTGCCTGCGTGATCAATTCGGTGCGCGGACCCCGCCTGAGTTCGGCCAGGCGCGCCTCCTGCTGGGCCAGCAGGGCGTCGGCCTGGTCCGTCTGCGCCTGCAGGCGCCGCGTATCCTGACGCAGGATGACCTGGCCGGCAGTGACCCGCTCGCCCTCGCGCACCTCGATGCGTTCGATCGGTTCGGCCGCCTCGGCGGTCAGCTCGATGCGGTCCCATTCCAGCGTGCCGACCACCGCGAACTCGCCGTTGTCACGGCAGCCGGACGCGGCGAGCAGCAGGGCCAGGGCAGGCAGCAGGGGACGGACGATGCGGGCGCGTATCATGTGACGGAAACCGGTAGGTACCTGATGCTGCAACCGGCCGGACGACGTGCCGGCTCGGCATACACTCTAAGGCTTTCCCGGCGCGTTGGGAACCGCATGCCGGCTGTCACAGCCAGCCCGTGCGGTGCGCCCAGGCAGTGGCGCGGGCCCGGTAGGCGGCGTACTCCGCCGGGCAGGTGCCGCCCTCCGCCGCCACCGCCGCACGCTGCCGGGCCAGGTCTTCCGCGAACGGCGGCAGGCCGACGGCCGCGCGGCGCGCATCGACGCCTGCCGGCGCCTCCAGCACACAGCCGAGCTCACCGGCGGCATTCCAGTCCAGCACCAGCCCGTAACATTGTGGTCGCTGCTCGTTGAAACGGATCCGGTCGGTCAGATAGGCCAGCTGCAGCGGCGTGGCCTCGCCGGCCGCGACCGCCGCCGTCAGTTGCACGTGGAAACCGCGCTGCAGCGCGGGCGTGCAGATGGCGTGTTGCGCAATCTGCCAGGCCGCGCGCGCACCGTCCGTCCCGACCAGCGTGCGCCCGGGCCAGCCCTGCGCCGCGACGATGGCCGCGAGTCGCTCGGCATTGCGGCGGTGGACCTGCTGCATCTCCTCGGCGTAATCGCCGTAGAGGCGGCCTGCGGCCAGCAGCCGCGCACGCGTTGCTCCATCTCGACGCTGCAGGTCCAGGAGTTCTTCACGCAGCGCGGCATCCATCGGCTTGGCGGGATGGCGCCGCGTCAGCGCCGGCCGGCGCAGAGCATGAGACCGAGCATGGTCTTGGCGTCGCGGATGGTGCCGTCGTGAACCCGGGCGAGGGCGGTTGCGAAGGGCAGCCAGTGCACCTCGAACAGTTCGTGCTCCTCGGGGCGAGCGGGCACCGGCGTCAGCTCGTGCGCCAGGTACAGATGCACGACCTCGTCGCAATAGCCGGGGGTGGGGATCATGCTGCCGAGCGTTTCCAGGCGGCCGGCGCGGACTCCGGCCTCTTCCTCGAGTTCGCGCCGCGCGGTGGCTTCCGGCGGCTCGCCGGGATCGAGCTTGCCGGCCGGCAGCTCCCACAGCCAGCCCCCGCCGGCATACCGGTACTGTCGCAGCAGGCAGACCCGGTCCGCTGCATCCAGCGCCACCACCGCGGCACCGCCCGGATGCCGGACGATCTCGAGTTCTGCCACCACGCCGTTGGGCAGGGTGACCGTCTCGAGCGCGACCTCGAGCAGCCTGCCGGCAAAGACCGGGGTGCGGGTGGCGGGTTTGGACTCGTCCATCGGGTTCGGGTTATGCAGCGGGCAGGCAGGATGACCTACAACCAGGGTTCGCAGTCGTCGCCCAGGTGTTCGGGTTCGATCACCAGATCGCCGCGCGGGTATCCGACACAGCACAGGCCCTTGTCCGCCTCCTCCCCGAACAGGGCCAGCGGCTCGCCGTCCGGATAGTCGATGCCACCGGCGACGATCCGGCTGACGCAGGCGCCGCAGACGCCGTTGTAACAGCCGTGCGGCAGCGCGACACCCTGGCGCAGCGCGGCCTGCAGAATGCTCTCGCCGTCCGCGACCGCGAAGGATTCCCCACTGCTCTGGATCGTGACGGTGGCTGTCATCTCGGGCGGTCCTGTTGTGTATGCCGGTAGGGCGTAACGGCGCCGGGCCGGCCGGGGATCCCGCACGCCGGGACGCGGGACGGTAGCCGGCTACGGTGAGACCCATGCAGCGGCTCGCGCTTTCGCGCCACTCGGGTATGATACACGCCGGACGACCCCGGTCCGTACCGTTTTCCACCAACGCAACGAACCACAGAGGATTTATGATTCACCAGGTATCAGGCGACATTCTGCTGTCGAAGGCTCAGGTGCTGGCCCATGGCGTGGCACCGAAGGATCCGATGAGCCAGGGGCTGGCGCTTTCGCTGCATCAGAAGTATCCCGCCATGCACAAGGACTTTCACCACTGGTGCAACCAGCACCACCCGGAACCCGGCGCGGCCTGGATGTGGGGCGGGACGGACGGCGTGCGCATCGTGAACCTGCTCACCCAGGAGGGGGGGTACGGTCACGGCTCGCGTCCCGGCAAGGCGACCGTCAAGCACGTCAGCGACGCGTTGCGCGCGCTGGCGAAGATGTCGGCCAGCGAGCCGTTCACCTCGATCGCCCTGCCGCGCCTGGCCACCGGTGTCGGTGGACTCTCCTGGGAGGAGGTCTGGCCGGTGCTGCAGGACCGTCTCGGCGACATCGGGATCCCGGTCTACGTCTACACGGAATACCATGCCGGCGAGCGGGCGCAGGAGCCGGGTCTGTAGGCAGTCGTATTTACAGCCGCCGTCATCCGGGCAACGCAGTGACGCAGCAATCTCTTCCTGACTCAGCCTGTAGCTGGAGCTTGCTGCGCTGGCCGTTCCCGGCCTCACCTTCTCCCGATACATCGCGTTCGCAATGACGGCGGATCTGTCCGCCAAGCCGCAGCCGTGCCGCCCGGCCACAAGGTAACGCCGGAGCCGGTATAATCCCGGCGCAATGCTGAGCTACCTCCTGCAACGGCTGTGCGGCGCCTGCCTCGTGATCCTCGGCGTGGTCAGCCTCGTGTTCCTGCTCATCCACCTCGTGCCTGGCGATCCGGTCGAGGTCATGCTGGGCGAATCGGCCGCCACGGCCGACCGCGCGGCGCTGCGCGCGGCGCTGGGACTGGACCGGCCGCTGGCGGCGCAGTATGCCGGCTATCTCGGCGACCTGCTGCGGCTCGATCTCGGTACCTCGATCCACCGGCGCGTGCCGGTGACGGCGCTGCTGCTGGAGCGGCTGCCGGCGACCGGCGCGCTGGCGCTCGCGACCCTGGCCGTGACCGTGTTGCTGGCCCTGCCGCTGGGCATCGTCGCCGCGCTCCGGCGCGGCACGCCCTGGGACAGCGCCGCCATGACCGTCTCGCTGCTCGGCGTTTCCATTCCCAATTTCTGGCTCGGACCGATGCTGATCCTGGTGTTCGCACTGTGGCTGGGCTGGCTGCCGGTGAGCGGTCAGGGCGGTCCGGCCGCGGTCGTCCTGCCGGCGCTGACACTCGGGACCGGCCTGGTCGCGGTGCTCTCGCGCATGGTGCGCAGCAGCCTGCTCGAGGTGCTGCACGAGGATTACCTGCGCACCGCGCGCGCCAAGGGCATGGGACCGGCGCGCGTCATCCTGCACCACGCGCTGCGCAATGCGCTGCTGCCGGTGATCACGCTGCTCGGTCTGCAGCTCGGTGCGCTACTGGCCGGTGCGGTGATCACCGAGACGGTGTTCTCCTGGCCGGGTATCGGCCTGCTCACCATCGAGTCCATCCAGGCGCGCGACTATCCGGTGGTGCAGGCCTGCGTGCTGCTGATCAGCCTGACCTATGTCGTGGTGAACCTGCTGACCGACCTGGCCTATGCCTGGATCGACCCGCGCATCCGCCTGGGGGCGTACGCCTGATGCGTCTGCCGCTGCTGATCCTGGCCCTGTGGGCGCTGGCGGCGATCGGCGCGCCGTGGTTGCCGCTGGATCCCGATCGCATCGGGCTCGCGCACATCCTCGAGCCGCCCGGCGCGGCGGCCGTGCTCGGCTACGACGATCTGGGCCGCGACATCGGCGCCCGCCTCGCGGTCGGGGCGCGGACCTCGTTTCTGGTGGCCGTGTGGGTGGTCGGGCTGTCGCTGCTGGCCGGGACGCTGTTCGGAACCGCGGCGGCCTACCGTGGCGGCTGGTGGGACCGGCTGGCGATGCTGGTCGTGGACATCTTTCTCGCCTTTCCGGGCATCCTGCTCGCGATCGCGTTGGCCGGGCTGCTCGGCCCCGGTCTCGACAACGTCGTCATTGCGCTGACCACGGTGGGCTGGGTAGGCTATGCGCGCCTGGCGCGCGCGCAGGTGCTGTCGCTGAAGCAGCGCGAACACGTGCAGGCGGCCGAGGCCCTCGGCAGCAACCGCTGGCGCATCATGCGCCGTCACCTGCTGCCGCTGATGGCGGCGCCGCTGATCGTGGAAGCGACCTTCGGCGTGGCCGCCGTGATCGTCGCCGAGGCCGGCTTGTCCTTTCTCGGACTCGGCGTGCAGCCGCCGGCAGCCTCGTGGGGGGCGATGATCCGCGACGGCACCCGCTACCTGCTGGTCGCGCCGCACCTGGTGCTGGCACCGGGTCTGGCGCTGCTGGCCGTGGTACTGGCCGTGAACCTGCTCGGCGACCGCCTGCGCGACCGCCTCGATATCCGGCTCAAACAACAACCGACAGGACCACGCGAATGACACTGGGACCGCTGATGCTGGATGTCGCCGGCCTCGAGCTCGATGCCGAGGATCGCGAGCTGCTGCGCCAGCCGGCGGTAGGCGGCGTCATCCTGTTCGCACGCAATTACGCGGACCCGGACCAGCTCGAGGCGCTGGTCGGCGCCATACACGCCCTGCGCGAGCCGCACCTGCTGGTGGCGGTCGACCAGGAAGGCGGGCGCGTGCAGCGCTTCCGCGACGGCTTCACGCGGCTGCCGCCGCTGTCCTGTCTCGGCCGCATCTACGACAGCGACCGCGCGCGCGCGAAGCAGCTCGCGCGCGTCACCGGCTGGCTCATGGCCGTCGAGCTGCGCGCCGCAGGCGTGGATCTCAGTTTCGCCCCGGTACTGGATCTCGACTACGGTGTATCCACCGTCATCGGCAACCGCGCCCTACACCGGCGGCCAGAGGCCGTCGCCGAACTCGCCGTCGCCTACCAGCGCGGCATGCACGAGGCCGGCATGGCGGCAACCGGCAAACACTTCCCCGGCCACGGCGCGGTGGCGGCCGATTCGCATGTCGATCTACCGGTCGACCCGCGGCGCTTTGCGGACATCGAGCAGTGGGACCTGGTGCCGTTCGGACGCCTGATCGATGCCGGGCTGGCGGCGGTGATGATGGCGCATGTGGTCTACCCCGAGATCGACCGGCTGCCGGCCGGTTATTCGCCGGTCTGGATCGGCGAGATCCTGCGCCGCCGGCTGGGATTCCGCGGGCTCGTGTTCAGCGATGATCTCAGCATGGCTGGGGCCTGTCTCGCCGGCGACTTCGCGGCTCGCGCGCATGCCGCGCTGGAGGCCGGCTGTGATATGGTGCTCGTCTGCAACGACCGCCCGGGCGCGGTGCAGGTGGCCGAGGCCCTGGCCGGCTACCAGGATCCCGTCGCCCATACCCGCATCGCGCGCATGCACGGCAAACACCCCCTCACGCGCGCCGCGCTGATGGCCGATCCGCGCTGGGAACAGGCGGTGGTGGCGGTGCGCGGCTACGAGGAGGCACCGGAGCTGGACCTGGACGCGTGAGGCCGTACGCCGCTGCCCTGCGGTCGCTTCGCCGGTCTATGGAAATTAAATAAAACAAAAGGCTACAGAGCCTTATTCGTGCAAATTGATTAAAGTGAATTCTCGGAGTCGACCCAAACCATGACACTCACACCGGCCGAACTCAAACGCATACGCGCCACCGCGGTCGAACTGCACGGACCGGCGCAGGTGCATGCAGCGCTGGATCGCATGGCCGCCGAGATCACCGCCGTCCTCGGCGAGACGCTGCCGGTCGTGCTGTGCGTCCTGACCGGCGGCATCATCCCGACCGGCCACCTGCTGACGCGCCTGCCGTTTCCGCTCGAGACCGACTACCTGCATGCCACGCGCTACCGCGGCGCCACCAGCGGCCGCGAGGTCGAATGGGTCTCCGAACCCGGCATTTCGCTCGCGGGCCGCACCGTGCTGGTGGTGGACGACATCCTCGACGAGGGCAATACCCTGGTCGACATCGCCCGCTACTGCCGCCAGGCCGGGGCCGCGCAGCTCTACACCGCCGTGCTCATCCAGAAGCGGCACGATCGGCGCAATCCGGCGGCGCACGCGGACTTTGTCGGACTCGAGGTCGACGACCGCTATGTCTTCGGCTTCGGCATGGACTACAAGGGCTACCTGCGCAACCTGAACGGCATCTATGCGCTGGGCGAGTCTGCCTGACCGGGCGCGCGGACGCGGGCGGCGAGCGCTTGCAGTAGCCGATATGCCGCTGGCGGTGTGCCCACGCGCGCCCGCTTACCGATAACACTTATACTGGCAGGATCATCATGGCGGAACTGGCAATCATCGGCGGTACCGGGCTGACCAAGCTCAAGCATCTCGAGATCGAGCGGCGGGAAGTCATGCACACCCCGTTCGGCGAACCCTCCGGGGCGCTTACCATCGGTACCCTGTGCGGTCATGAAGTGGCATTCCTCGCGCGGCACGGTTACGGCCATACCATACCGCCGCACAAGGTGAATTACCGGGCCAACCTGTGGGCGCTGAAGGAACACGGCGTGACACGGGTGATCGGCGTGTGCGCCGTGGGCGGCATCCGCGCCGCGATCCGACCCGCCACCGTCGTCATCCCGGACCAGATCATCGACTACACCTGGTCACGCGAACACACCTTCTTCGAGGCCGACCTCACCGAGGTAACCCACGTCGACTTCACCGAACCCTACTGCCGGGAGCTGCGGGAACTGCTCATCGCCAGCGCCGGCCGCGCCGGCGTCGAGGTGCTGACCACGGGTACCTACGGCGCCACCCAGGGGCCGCGCCTGGAAACGGCGGCGGAGATCAACCGCATGGAGCGCGACGGCTGCGACATGGTCGGCATGACCGGCATGCCGGAGGCGGCGCTCGCGCGCGAACTGGGGCTGTGCTATGCGGTCTGTGCCGTGTCCGCCAACGACGCGGCCGGGCGCAGCCCGGGCCCGATCGAGATGGCGGAGATCGAGCACAATCTCAAGACCGGCATGGCGCGCGTGCGCGCGATACTGGAAGCTGCGATCAGCGCCCCGGCCTGAGCCGGACGCGGCATGCTCAGCGGGTGAGCTGGTCGCCGGCAGGCGCGCCTTCCACCGGTTCCTCTTCCTGCATACCCGCGGCGCCGCCGTCTTCCACGCTGCCGGCCCCGGCATCCGGCGCTACTGCGGCCGGTTCGGCCGCGGCCGCGTACGGGGTGACGCGCGCGATCACGCCGAAACGCGGGTGATCGAAATAATGCAGCTCGTCGCTGCGGATGCGGCGCCGTTCGTTCAGGCGGAACGCCACCGGCATGCCGTTGCCGGCGGTGGTCTGCAGCAGCAGGTCCACGTCCAGGTGCAGGAAGCGCTCCCGGATCAGGGTCACGGTGCCGTCCACGCTGGTGCGGCCGCCTGCCGCCACGCCATGTACCGGATAGTCGACGGCATGGGCCCGGTCGTAGACCGGCTGGCGCCAGGCGCGATGGAACAGCACGCGGTAGCCGCGGGCGGACGCCAGCCCGCCGCGGATGTTGTTCAGCCGGTAATCCGCGGCAGACAGCTCGATGAACTCGCTGGCAGGGACGGCACCCGCAGCAGGCCTGCCGGCAGTGCCGGATTCCTGGGTGTTCTCGTCATCGCCGGCCGCGGCATCGTTGCTGAAGACGATGACCTCGACGTCGTACTGATCGAGTGCCGCCACCGCGCCGGTGGACGCCAGCAGCGCCAGCGCGCAGAGCAGCAGCCGGGCGCCGTGGTGAAGCCTGTCTTTGCATTTCATGTCGGTCGTTCGCTCTCGGTTCGGGGTGATGCCGCGGCCGTCAGGCCGGCACGGCGAGCTGATCCAGCAGCTGTTGCACTGTATCAAAACGCGCGGCCGGCGTCGCGAAGTCGCCGAACAGCCGCAGCTTGTTGACGCCATCGAAGCGGAACGCCTGCGGCCGGGTCTGGATGAGTTCGATCAGTCGTCCCGTATCGATGTCGGGCGCATCGCTGAACAGCAGTCGTCCCTCCTGGCTGCCGAGCTCGATCTTGCGGATGCCCATCGGCCCGGCCCGCAGCTTGAGCGCGCCGATCCGGAACAGGTTCTTCGCCGCTTCCGGCAGCAAGCCGAAGCGGTCGATCATCTCCACCTGCAGATCATCGAGCTCGCGCTCGTCGCGTGCGCCGGCAATGCGCTTGTACAGCACCAGCCGGGTGTGCACGTCGGGGAGGTAGTCGTCCGGGATCAGGGCCGGTACCAGCAGGTCGATCTCGGGGCCCTGGTGCAGCGGCTGGTCCAGGTCCGGCGTGCGCCCTTCCTTGAGGGCCCGCACGGCGCGTTCCAGCAGATCCATGTAGAGCGAGAAGCCGATCTCGTGGATCTGGCCGCTCTGGTCCTCGCCGAGCAGCTCGCCGGCCCCGCGGATCTCCAGGTCGTGCGTGGCGAGCGTGAAGCCGGCCCCGAGTTCCTCCATGGATTCCACCGCGGCCAGGCGCTTCTCGGCGTCGGGCGTCAGTACGCGGCGCGGCGGGATGATGAGGTAGGCATAGGCGCGATGATGGGAGCGGCCAACCCGGCCGCGCAGCTGGTGCAGCTGTGCCAGGCCGAGCTTGTCGGCACGGTTCATGATGATGGTGTTGGCCGTGGGCACGTCGATGCCGCTTTCCACGATGGTGCTGCACAGCAGGAGATTGTGGCGGCGGTGATAGAAATCCAGCATGACCTGTTCCAGCTCGCGCTCGCGCATCTGGCCGTGGGCGATGCCGATGCGCGCCTCGGGCACGATGGCGGCCAGCTCGCGCGCCATGTTCTCGATGGTCTCGACCTCGTTGTGCAGGAAATACACCTGGCCGCCGCGCTTGATCTCGCGCAGGCAGGCCTCGCGGATGATCGCCTTGTCCCATTCGCAGACGAAGGTCTTCACCGCGAGCCGGTGCGGTGGCGGGGTGCCGATGATCGACAGGTCGCGCACGCCGGCCAACGCCGTATTGAGCGTGCGCGGGATCGGCGTCGCAGTCAGTGTGAGGATGTCCACCTCCGCGCGCAGCGCCTTTGATGGCCTCCTTCTGGCGCACGCCGAAGCGCTGCTCCTCGTCGAGGATAAGCAGGCCGAGATTGCGGAATTTCACTGCGGGCTGCAGCAGCCTGGGTGCCGATCACGATGTCGACACGGCCCTCGGCGAGCCCCGCGAGCGTGCTGTCCTGGGCTGCCGGCCGGTGCGGAAACGCGACAGCATCTCGATGCGAACCGGCCAGTCCGCGAAGCGGTCGCGGAAATTCTGTAGTGCTGCTGGGCCAGCAGCGTGGTCGGTAACCAGCACGGCGACCTGGCGGCCGTCCTGCACCGCCACGAAGGCGGCACGCATGGCCACCTCGGTCTTGCCGAAGCCGGACATCGCCGCACACCAGGCGGTCCATGGGATGCGGTGACTGCAGGTCGGCCAGCACCTGGCCGATGGCCGCCTCCTGGTCCGGGGTCTCCTCGAACGGAAAGGTTGCGGCAAAGGCCGCGTATCGTCGCGCGGCGCCTGATAGGCATGGCCGCCGCGTGCCGCGCGCCGGGCGTAGATGTCGAGCAGCTCGGCCGCGACGTCGCGGATCCGCTGCGTGGCCTGCGCCGGGCGCGCTCCCACTGGTCGCCGCCGAGTTTGTGCAGCGGGGCCTGCTCCGGGAGGCGCCGGTGTGGCTCACCAGCCCAGCGCGGCGACCGGCACGTACAGCTTGTCGCCCCCGGCGTAGCCCAGCGCCAGGTACTCGTTCTCGATGCCGCCGACCGCAAGCCGTTCCAGCCCGAGATAGCGTCCCACGCCATGTTCCTCGTGCACGACCGGTGCGTTGATCTCGAGATCGGTGAGGTTGCGGACGATGCTGGCCGGATCGCGCACCGGCTTGCGGCGCCGCACCTGGCGTGCACGCTCGCCGAACAGCAGTGCCTCCGGCAGCAGCGCCACTGCCGGGTCGTCCAGTACCAGGCCCTGTTCGAGCGGCGCCACGCCGAGCGCCAGCGGCGTGTCCGTCGCCAGGAAGGCGGCCCAGTCAGCCACCACCACGGGCCGGATGCCGAATCCGGCCAGCTGGTCGCGCAGCGTTTCGCGTCGTCCCGTCGATTCGGCGGTGATGAGGATCCGGCCGGGAAAACCGTCGATGAATGACTGCAGCGCGGCGGCGGGCTGTTCGCTGCGCGGGCGGAGCCGTAATTCGCCCGGCCGCCGGGTGTTGAACGTGTGGCTGTCCGGTGTCAGCAGCACTTCCTTGAACAGGCCGACCTGCACTTGCGGCCATGCCGCCAGCCGCTGTTCCAGCTCGGCAGGTTCCAGAAACAGCGCCGCCGGCGGCAGGATCGGCCGTTCCCGGTCGTGGCGCCGCGCCTCGTAGCGTTCCTGCAGCTGCGCGTTGAAGGCCGCGCTCGCCCGTTCGGTGGCATCGAACTGGATGACGCAGCTGCCTGCCGGCAGGTAGTCGAACAGTGTGGCGGTCTGCTCCAGGAACAGCGGCAGGTAGTATTCGATACCGGCCGGCGCGATACCCTGACTGACCTCGCGGTAGACACTGCAGGCCTGCGGGTCACCCTCGAAGGTGGCGCGGAAGCGCTGCCGGAACAGGCGGATCGCGGCCTCGTCCATGGGAAACTCGCGCGCCGGCAGCAGGCGGATCTCGGTGCAGTCCTCCAGCGAGCGCTGCGACTCGGGATCGAAGGTACGGATGGTCTCGATCTCCTCGTCGAACAGATCGATGCGGTACGGGGCGCGGCTGCCCATGGGGAACAGGTCGAGCAGGGCGCCGCGCACCGCGAACTCGCCATGCTCCATGACCTGGGAGACGCAGTGATAGCCGGCGACATCGAGTCGTGCGCGCATGCCGTCGAGGTCGAGCCGGTCGCCGCGCCGCAGCAGCAGGCTGTTGCGTTCGATGAAGGTGCGCGGCGGCAGGCGGCCGAGCAGGGTGGGTGCGGACACGATCAGCAGCCCGCGCTCGAGTGCCGGCAGACGGTAGAGCGTGGCCAGACGCTCGGAGATGATGTCCTGGTACGGCGAGAACAGGTCGTAGGGCAGGGTTTCCCAGTCGGGAAAGATCAGCGCCGGTGCGGCGTCACCGGCGGCGAAAAAGGCATACTGGTCGGCCAGCAGTTCGGCCGCCTGCATGTCCGGCGCTATCACCACCAGCGGCCCGCGGCGGTAGTCGTGCACGGCCCGCGCGAGCAGCAGCGGCAGGCTGTCGCCGTGCAGCCCGGTCCAGGTGGAGCGGCCCGGGCGCGCCGGCAGCTGCGGCGCGAACACCGACTGATCTGTCGTCCGGGTGAGGTCTGCCTGTGAGCTGCGGGTCATGCGGGCGTCTGGGGTCGGCCTGGTTCGAGGACCGCATTATCGCACAATCAGGCCTGACGGCATGCCGGACCGTGGCAGCGCCGCTCCCGGCAACGCGCGCTGCGCCATTCCGGTCGCTGGCGTGGCGTCAGAGCCTGTTACCGCTGCCCTGGCGCTTGAAACCCAGCTTGCCGAGGATGATGTAACCCGGACAGATACCCGTGATACCGGCGAACAGCAGGAAGGCAGGCGGCAGGTACAGCAGCCAGTGCACCTTGTCCACGCCGGTGAGCCAGATCCCCGCGCCGATGACCAGCGCCACGACAATAAAGAGCATCCGTATTGCGCTCATATTCCGATTCTCCTGTATGATCCCGTCCAGGCTGCGGCCTGGCCGAATGCGGTACTAAGTGAACCGCGCCAGCACGGCCGATTATCCGCCCCTGACAGCAGCGGAACAATCGGCCTCGACAGGAACAAGCATGGTCATTTCATACGGTGAGTGGATCCTGCGCTGGCGCGTTCCGGTGGTGCTGGCCTGCCTCGTGCTCGTGGCCCTGGCCGCGAGTGGCGCCCGTTTCATCACCTTCAAGACCGATTACCGGGTCTTCTTCAGTCGCGACAATCCGCAACTGCAGGCCTTCGAGCAGCTGCAGAACACCTATACGAAAACCGACAATGTCCTGTTCGCCGTGGCGCCGAAGCACGGCGGCGTGTTCACCCCGCAGACCCTGGAGAGCATCGCCTGGCTGACCCAGGCCTGCTGGCAGATGCCGTATTCCCTGCGGGTCGACTCGATCACCAACTACCAGCATACCCGTGCCGAGGGCGACGACCTGATCGTAGCCGACCTGGTGGCGGATCCGCGAGCGCTGGATGCACAACAGCTCGCGGCGATCCGGGACATCGCCCTCAACGAGCCGTTGCTGGTCAACCGCCTGATCTCCACGGACGGGCAGGTCGCCGGGGTCAACGTCACCATCCAGCTGCCGGACGCAGGCAGCGGGAAGGAGGTCCCGGAGATCACCGCCTTCGCCCGCGATCTCGTCCGGCAACTCAAGGCGCGCGACCCCGACCTGGACGTGTATCTCACCGGCATGGTGGTGATGAACAATACCTTCCAGGAAGTCAGCGTGGGCGACCAGCAGACGCTGATCCCGATCATGTTCGGTATCGTGCTGTTGACCCTGGTGCTGATGCTGCACTCGTTCACGGCCATGCTCGTCACCTTCCTGGTCATCATCATGAGCATCGTGGCGGCCATGGGGCTGGCCGGATGGCTGGGGTATGCGCTGACGCCGCCGTCCGCCTCCTCGCCGCCCATCATCCTGACACTCGCCGTGGCCGACTGCGTGCACATCTTCGCGACCATGCTGCACGCCATGGGCAAGGGCGAAGCCAAGCAGCAGGCCATCGTCGAGAGCCTGCGCATCAACATGCAGCCCGTATTCCTGACTTCGCTGACCACCGTCATCGGTTTCATGAGCATGAATTTCAGCGATGCACCGCCGTTCCGCGATCTCGGCAATATCGTCGCCATGGGCGTGGCCGTCGCCTTCGTGCTCTCGGTCACGCTGTTGCCCGCGCTGGCGTCCCTGCTGCCGGTACGCGCACGCAGCGGCGGCCTGCAGCAGGCGCGCTACATGGACCGGCTCGGCGAATTCGTGGTAACCCACCGCAACACGCTGTTCTGGGGCATGGGCCTCGTCGTGCTGGTGCTGGTGAGCTTCATCCCGCGCAACGAGCTGAACGATGAATTCATCAAGTACTTCGACACCAGCATCCCGTTCCGGGTCGAGACCGAGTTCGCCACCACCCGGTTGACCGGCGTCTATACCATCGAATACTCGCTCGGCACCGGGGCGGCAGGCGGCATCAACGACCCGGAATTCCTGCGCGAGGTGGACCGCTTCGCCGAGTGGTACCGCAGTCAGCCGCATGTGCTGCACGTCAATTCCATCACCGACATCATGCGCCGGCTCAACAAGAACATGCATGGCGACGACCCGGCCTGGTACCGCCTGCCCGAGGATCGCGCGCTGGCGGCGCAGTACCTGCTGCTCTACGAGATGTCGCTGCCCTACGGCCTCGACCTCAACAACCAGATCGACGTCGACAAGTCCGCCACCCGGCTGATCGTGTCGCTGGAAAACGTCTCCAGCAACACGCTGCTGGGCATCGAGCACAGGGCCCAGGCATGGCTCGGCGCGAACGCCCCGCACCTGCAGTCCAGCGGGGCCAGTTCCGCCGTCATGTTCGCCTACATCGGGCAGCGCAACATCCACAGCATGCTGCGCGGCACCACCTTCGCCCTGGTGCTGATCTCGCTGGTGCTGATCGTGGCGCTGCGCTCGATCAAGATCGGGCTGGTGAGCCTGATTCCCAACCTGGCCCCGGCGGCCATGGGCTTCGGCGTGTGGGGGCTGGTGTCAGGCCAGGTCGGTCTCGGTCTGTCCGTGGTCGCGGGGATGACGCTCGGCATCGTGGTGGACGACTCGGTGCATTTCCTGAGCAAATATCTGCGTGCCCGCCGCGAGCGCGGCCTGGATGCCGCCGATGCCGTGCGCTATGCCTTCCACACCGTGGGCAGCGCGCTGCTGGTGACCACGCTGGTGCTCATCGCCGGCTTCCTGGTGCTGACGCAGTCGGGTTTCCGGGTGAACTCGGACATGGGTCTGCTGACAGCGGTGACCATCGCCTTCGCCCTGGCCGCCGATTTCCTGTTGCTGCCGCCGCTGCTGATGAAGGTGGACAGGTAGGCGCGGAGCGCGCCGCAGATCCCGCGCATCCCGGTGCTCCACGGCACTCGTCCCTCCCTGAACATCGCACGATCATTCTCGGGATGCGGCACGCGTGTTGCCAGACCGAGATGATCCCTAGCGGATATCCTCGATGGCGTGTTTTTTCTCCAGCACCTGGGGTGTGATCAGGGCGTAGCCCTGCAGCTGCCAGTGCGCCAGCTCGGTAATGGCGGAAGGCACCACATCGACGAAATCGTAGAAGTCGTCGCTGGCATAGTGATAGTCCTGCGCCGCCAGCCCGCAGACCTTGAACTCGACGCCGAGCGCGGCGTAGTAGCGCATGCGCTCGACGACGTCGCGATACCTGTCGTAGTTCTTGCGCGCCAGGGTGACGATCTCGGTGCCGTGGACGACGACCTTGATGTCGAGGAATTCGGGGGCCATGGCGTAAGGCTCGTCCAGCAGCGGGTTGATCAAGGACCTGATCCAGAACAGGGCCGTGCCGATCTTGTCGGGGTCATCGAAGTAGAAATCGAACACCACGCGCTGTTCGGTGTAGGGGGTGTGGACTTCCCGCGACGCCGGCGCTGCCGCGCCGGCCGGCGCGAGCAGGGTCAGGTACAACAGCACCAGCAGGGCTGGACGCGGCATGTCGCTGTTCTCCTCGGGACCTGTCCCGGCTCCCCCATGGCCGCCAGCGCGGCGGCTCTGGTTCGTGGTGTACTGCGGCGGGCACGCTGTGGCCGATCCTACATGAGATGGCCACGACAAGGCCAGCGGCCGGATGCGCCTGCGCCGGGGGATCGCCCGATCCTGCAGCAACCGCGCGCTCCGTCATTCCCTCCCCGCGCATTGCGCGCGCCTTGCGCGATTCCGGGTGTCCCGGTGCCGCCAGGGCGGGCGGGGGGCTGGTCATGGCCGGCGTCAGCACGGCGTCCGGGGTGGCCGGCAAGAATATGAACCGGTTCACATTTTTGTAATGAATTGCGCCTGGCCGGCCGGCGTTTCTTAAGTCCCACATAAGGTCCGTCCCCCATACTGCCCGCCAGTTTCATGGGAGGATCGCCTCTATGCAGATGCAGTCGGAAACCCGCAGGGCCAGTATCGTACCGTGCCCGGAACGCGCCGCAGCCAGCGGCAGCACGCTGGCACTGGCGCTGATGGATTCCGCCCACAGCGAGCGCGCGCTGGCCGAGGCCTTCGTGCGCACGGTGTTCCAGCGTGCCTACGGCGCGCGGCTGGGCGCCCTGTATCCGCTGTTGCTGGGGCTGACCCGGCCTGCCGGCGACTACGCCGCCGTGGCCGGCATTCGCCCGGCCGGCAACACCCGGCTGTTCTCGGAGCATTACCTCGACCAGCCGGTCGACCAGCTGCTGGCGGCGGCCCGCAGCGGGATCGCCGAAATCGGCAATCTCGCGCCGGCCAGCGCGGGTCAGGCCCGCTGGCTCATCTGCACCGTCAGCGCGTTCCTGATGGGCGCCGGCTTCACCCACGTGGTATTTACCCTGGTACCGAAACTGCGCAACGCCTTCAGCCGGATGGGACTGCCGTTGACCCGGCTGGCCGATGCGCGCTGCACGTGCCTCCCGGCCGACCAGCAGGCGGAGTGGGGCAGCTACTACGACTGCCAGCCCGCGGTGTATGCCGGCGACATCGTCGCGGGTACACCGGCGCTGCGGGCGCTGCTGGCCGCCGATCCCGATCTGCAGCAGCTGTCCCAGCGCGCCTACGCCGCCGGCCAGGTGTTTGCCCGCAGCGGTGCCGTGCCGCTGTCATGAGTAGCGTGACCGACGCGCTCGCACGGCACGCCCGGGAGCAGCCGGAGCAGCGCGCCGTCACCGGCAGTCGGGAACATCTGAACTGGCAGCAGCTGCACGAGGAGGTCGTGCGCCTGGCCACGGCCCTGGCGGGTGCCAGGGTGCTCGCCACCCTGCTGGTCAACTCCCCGGCCTGGGTCGTGACCGACCTCGCCGCGCTGCGCGCGTGCGTTACGCATGTGCCCCTGCCGGTGTTCTTCAGCGACAGCCAGCTGCAGCACACCCTGCAGGACGCCGCCGTCGACACCTTGATCACGGACGACCCCGAACGCATCCGTGCCCTGTTCCCGGTAACGGCCAGCGATACCCTGTGGATCGCGGGACGGCGCTGCGCCCGCCTGCTGCTGGACATCAAGCTGCCACAGGCGGCAGCGGCGGACGCCGTGGCCAAGGTGACCTACACCTCGGGCACGACCGGCAGCCCGCGTGGCGTGCGGCTGTCGCTGGAGACCCTGGAAACAGTCGCCTCTGCGCTCGCCCGCGCAGCGGAGGCGACGCCCGCCGACCGTGCCATGGCGCTGCTGCCGCTCTCGATCCTGCTCGAGAATATCGGCACGGTCTATGTGCCCGTCCTCGCGGGTGCGCAACTGCTGGTGCCGGACGCGGCGGATACCGGCGTGGACGGTTCCAGCCGGGTCGATGCCGGCCGGCTGGCGGCCACGTTGCAGACCCACCGGCCGACCGCGCTGATCGTACCGCCCGGCCTGCTCAAACTGCTCACGGGGCTGGCGCAGCGCCATGCCATACCCGATTCGCTGCGCTATATTGCCGTTGGCGGCGCGCCCGCAGGGGAAGGTCTGCTGGAGGCGGCCGGTGCAGCCGGCTTGCCGGTGTATCAGGGCTACGGCCTGTCCGAGGCCGGCTCCGTCGTGGCGGTGAACACGCCGACGCACAATCGCCCCGGCTCGGTGGGCCGGCTGCTGCCCCATGTCAGGGCGCTGATCAGCGAGGCGGGCGAGATCGTGCTGCAGGGCACGACCTTTTCCGGCTATCTGGGGGCCGAGGGGCGCGACCCGCACGAGTCGCTGGCTACCGGCGATACCGGCCACTTCGACGCGGACGGCTACCTGTACGTGACCGGGCGTGTACGGGAGCGCATCATCACCTCGTACGGGCGCAACATCTCGCCCGAATGGGTCGAGGCGGAACTGCTGGCGCACAATGGCATCGCCCAGGCCGCGGTGATCGGCAACGGCCGCGCCCGGCTGCTCGCGGTACTGGTGCCCGCGGGCGAAGGCGGCGATCTCGCGGCGGCCGTCGCCGCCACCAATGCGCGTCTCCCGGATTACGCGCAGATCCACGCCTGGCTGCCCATTACGCGGCCATTCACCGTGGCGTCGGGCGAGCTCAGTCCGGCGGGCAGCCCGCGCCGCGATATTATCGAGCAGCATTACTTTCCGTTACACAAGGTGGGGAACCGATGAACGGATTCTTCCAGCACCTGCAGGCGGCGACGCAACCCGCACGAACTTCACTGCTGGCGATCCCGCAGCTGGTTCGCGGTGTGCAGGGGGACATATCGCGCGACACCTATGTCGCCTTTCTCGGGCAGGCCTATCATCACGTCAAGCACACGGTACCGCTGCTGATGGCGTGCGGCAGCCGCCTGACCATGGACAGGGAATGGCTGCGCGCGGCGCTCGCCGACTACATCGCGGAAGAAACCGGCCACCAGGAATGGATACTGAACGACATCCGTGCCTGCGGCGCCGACGCGGAAGCGGTCCGGCACGGGCAGCCGCACCCGGAGACGGAACTGATGGTGGCGTATGCCTACGACACCGTCAACCGCGGCAACCCGGTGGGGTTCTTCGGCATGGTCTATGTGCTGGAAGGCACCAGCATCCAGCTGGCGACCCGTGCGGCCGGTACCATAGCCGCTGCACTCGATCTGCCCGCGGAGGCGTTCAGCTACCTGAGTTCGCATGGTTCGCTGGATATCAGCCACATGCAGTTTTTCGAATCGCTCATGAACCGCCTGGACGACGCCGCGGACCAGCAGGCGGTCATTCACATGGCCAACATGATGTTCCGCCTCTACGGCGATGTCTTCCGCAGTCTTCCACTGGATTAAGCCGAGGTTACCGCTATGAAACTATCCGCACTCCTTGTATGTATCGCGCTGCTCGCCGGCCCGCTCGCGGCGAGCGCCGCCGGGATGGAGGACGACCTGCTCGCCATCCAGCAGCGTTGGGCCGTTGCCAATTACGATACCGCCAAGGAAGCGCAGGCCAAGGCCTTCGAGGAGCTGACCCGGGATGCACGCCGCTTCGCCGCAGACTATCCGGACAAGGCCGAGCCGCTGATCTGGCTCGCCATCGTCCTCAGCTCGGATGCCGGCAAGACCGGGGGCATCAGCGCGCTGGGCAAGGTCAAGGAGGCACGCAAGCTGCTGGAGCAGGCCGAGGCGATCGATCCCAAGGCCCTGGATGGTTCGATCTATACCTCGCTCGGTTCCCTGTACTACCAGGTTCCGGGCTGGCCGATCGGCTTCGGCAACGATGCCAAGGCCGAACTCTATCTGCGCAAGGCGCTCACGCTGAATCCGAACGGCATTGATCCCAATTTCTTCTATGGCGATTTCATGCTCGAGGAAGGCAAGCCGGCCGAGGCCGTGCGCTACCTGGAGAAGGCGCAGGCGGCGGCGCCCCGACCGCACCGGGAACTGGCGGACAAGGGACGGCAGCAGGAAGTCGCCGCCAAGCTGCAGCTGGCGCGCAGCAAGCTCTGATCGACCACCTGAGCGGGAATCGCACGATGGAAAACAAACGCATAATCATTACCGGTGCCGGCGGCGGCATCGGCGGGGAACTCGCCCGGCAGCTGGTACAGGCCGGTGCCCGGCTGCTGCTGGTGGATCTCAATGAACAGGCCCTGGCGGCGCGCCGGCAGTCGCTGGACCCGGCGCGCATCCACACCCTGGCCGCCGATATCACCGCGGCGGACGCACCGGCGCGTATCGTCGAAACGGCGCGCGAACGTCTCGGCGGGATCGACATCCTGATCAATTCCGCCGGCATCAATCCGTTCGGCGTCTTTGCCGAGCAGCCGGCCGGACTGATCCAGAAGACGATCGAGATCAATACGCTGGCACCCATGCTGCTGACGCGGGCGGTGCTGCCGACGCTGCTGGCGCAAGGCGCTGGTCAGATCGTCAATGTCGGTTCGGTCTTCGGCAGTATCGGCTTCGCCTGGTTCTCGGCCTATTCGGCCAGCAAGTTCGCCCTGCGCGGCTTCTCGCAGGCGCTGCGCCGGGAACTCGCGGACACCGGTATCGACGTGACCTACGTGGCGCCGCGTGCCGTTCGCACCGGGATAAATTCGCAGCAGGTCTACGACATGGCCAAGGCGGTCCGCATGAACTTCGACGCGCCGGAAGCGGTCGCGCGCCGCATCGTGGCGGCGGTGCGCAGTCGCCGGAAAGAATGCTATATTGGCTTCCCTGAGTCGTTGTTTGTACGAATCAACGGGTTGCTACCGGGGCTGGTGGACAGGGCGCTGCGCAAGCAGAATCACCGTGCGCGCGAATTCGCTGCCCGGACGGGGTGACCGGGGATGACCAGAGCCGCTACATGCAAATACTGCTGGTGGAAGATGACCTGTCGCTGGCCGATGGACTGCAGCGCGCGCTGAAGCGGGAAGGCTTCACCGTCAATCATGTCGACCGCGGCAAGGCAGCGCTGCTGGCCGTCGACACGGACACACCCAACATCGTCATCCTCGACCTGGGCCTGCCGGACATGGACGGGCTCGATGTCCTGCGGGCCATCCGCCACAGCGAGGCCAACCCCCTGGTCATGGTACTGACCGCCCGCGACACCACGGCCGACAAGGTGACCGGCCTGGACCGGGGCGCGGACGACTACCTCGCCAAGCCGTTCGAGATGCCGGAGCTGCTCGCCCGGCTGCGGGCGCTGGAACGCCGGGTGAGCGCGGTGCGCAGCAGCGAGATCGCGCTCGGCCCGGTGGTGCTCGACACGTCGACCCACCAGGTCACCGTGGCAGGCCGGCAGGTGGAGTTGCCGCGCCGCGAATTCATGCTGCTCAAGCTGCTCATGGAAAATCCGGGCCGGATACTCTCGCGCGAGAGCCTGGAGACCAAGCTGTACGGCTGGGGCGAGGAGGTCAGCAGCAATTCGGTGGAGGTGCATATCCACCACCTGCGCAAGAAGATTACGCCGGATTTCATCAAGACCGTGCGGGGTGTCGGTTACACGGTAAACAAGCCGTGAGTTCGATCCGCATCTTCCTGGTCGTTGCCCTGTTGGCGACCATGACGCTGACGGTGTTTCTTTCCGCATTGCATGGCTACCGCGCCAGCATGACCGAGGCACAGACGCTGTTCGACACCAAGCTGGCCGATGCCGCGCACCTGCTGGCCGCCACCCATGATCCCGAGCGGGCGGTCGGCGGACAGTACGAGCTGGACCGGCTGTTCGCCTTCCAGGTTTGGCAGGACGGCGTACTCAGGCAGCGTTCGGCCAATGCCCCGCTCGTTCCCATCGCGCGCCTGGAGCAGGGGTACGGCTACAACAATTTCGGCGATTACCGCTGGCGCACCTATGTCATGGCCGAGCCGTCGACACGGCGCTGGATCATCACCGCGGACCGTGTCGATGTGCGCAACGAACTGGCCGAGTACGTGATACTCAAGTCCGTCGTCCCGGTGGTGGTCGCGTTGCCGCTGGCCGGCCTGCTGATCTGGTTCGTGGTCGGTTACGGCCTTGCGCCGCTGCGCCGGCTGGCCGTGCGGCTGCGCGACAAGCGCGCCGACGACCTCGGCCCGCTGCCCGTCGAAGCGCAGCCGCAGGAGCTGCTGCAGGTGATCACCTCCATCAACGACCTGCTGCGGCGGTTGGATGCCTCGTTCCAGCGCGAGAAGCATTTCGCCGCCGACGCCGCGCATGAGCTGCGTACCCCGCTCAGTGCGATGAAAATCCATTTGCACAACCTTGCCCGCGACCTGCCCGGGGAGAACCACAACCTGAGCCAGCTCGAAACCGCGACCTCGCGCATGCAGAACGTGGTCGAGCAGATCCTGGCCCTGTATCGCACCACGCCCGACGAACTGATGATGCGTTTCGAGCCCGTCGATCTGCATGCGCTGGTGCAGGACTTTATCGCGCGCAAGTATGCCCGCTTCGAGGCCAGGCAGCAGCAGCTGGAGCTCGATGGCACGCGTGCCTGCGTGCCGGGCGACCGTTTCGCGCTCGAGACGCTGCTCCAGAACCTGCTCGACAATGCCGGCAAGTACACCCCGGCCGGTGGCAGGATACAGGTCTCCGTCCGCCCTGAAGGGGCGCGCATCGTGCTGCAGGTGCAGGATTCCGGTCCCGGTATACCCGCCAGTCAGTACGAACGCATCTTCGACCGCTTCTACCGCCTGGGCGGGGACCAGCATACCTCCGGTGTCATCGGCTGCGGCCTCGGCCTGTCGATCGTGAAGCACATCGCCGAACTGCATCATGCCGGTATCACGCTGGGTGAATCTGATTTCGCCAGCGGATTGTCCATCAGCGTCTCGTTTCCTGCCTGCGACCCGGAGTCGGCACGCAGCCTGCCTGTCCACAGCGGCGAGGCATACGCATGAACTCCGCGCGCAGCCTGCTCGCCGCACTCGCGCTGCTGGCCACAGCCGGCACGGCGGCGCCGGCGCGGGCCGACAAACCCGAGTTCACCATCGAGATCCGCAACCACCTGTTCTGGCCAGCCGAACTGGTCATCCCCGCCCAGACCAAGGTGAAACTGCTGGTGCGCAACACCGACGCCACGCCGGAGGAATTCGAGAGCTATGAACTGAACCGGGAAAAGGTCATCATGGGCGGGCGCACCGGCGTGATTTTCATCGGTCCGCTGGCCCCGGGCGAATATCCGTTCTTCGGTGAATTCCATCCCAAGACGGCGCAGGGCAAAGTGATCGCCAAATGAGGTGCCGCCCATGCTGCTGACATCGGTCATCATCGTACTGCGCGAGGTGCTCGAGGCGGCGCTGCTGATCAGCATCCTGTCGGCGCTGTCCGTTGCACACGGCATCAGGCGCGGCTGGATCGGCTGGGCGCTGCTGTGCGGCATGACGGCCGCCGTCGGCCTCGGCTATGGTATCGATACGGTCTCGGCCTGGTTCGATGGCGTGGGGCAGGAGGTCAGCAGCGCCGTGCTGCAGTTCGGCATCTACGCGCTGCTGCTGCTGTTGCTCGTGCTGCTGGGACGACCCGGCGCCGGCGGGCGCGAGATACGGTTGTGGGGCGTGCTCATGGCGGCGGTTGTCGCCCTGGCGCTAACCCGCGAGGGCTTCGAGGTGCTGGTCTACGTGCTCGGATTCGCCGGCAGTCTGAAGCAGCTGCTGGTCGTGCTGCTCGGCTCCGCGATCGGTGCCGGCATCGGTATCAGCATCGGCGCCCTGATCTATTATCTGCTGCGCAGCCTGCCGCGTCTGCCCGCGCAGGCCCTGGGACTGGTGCTCGTCGTGCTGGTGGCGGCCGGCCTGCTGTCGCAGGCGGCGCTACTGCTGATCCAGGCCGACTGGCTGCCCGCCCAACTGCCGCTCTGGGACAGTTCCGCCCTCATCGGCGAGGATACGGTGACCGGACAGCTGCTGTATGCCATGATCGGCTACGAGGCCACACCCACCGCCATCCAGGCGGGTTTCTATTTCGGCGGCGGGGCGCTGATGCTGGCCGCCGGTCTGTTCTCGGTCCTGCGCCACCACAACATGCTGCAACACGCAGCGGGTTCGGGAGCACCTTGAGTATGCAGGCCGCACGCGCGCTCGCCTGCCTGCTGGCGGGCAGCATGATTCTCCTGGCGCACCCGCAGCACGCGTGCGCAGACGGCAGCGTCATCGACAAGATCTATCACCCCTACGTCCAGCCGATGGAACGGGAGCTGGAGCTGCGCGCCACGCTGGAAGAAGGCGGGCACGCGCGCCTGCCGGACCGCCAGACCTGGCGCCTGGGCTACGGACAGGCGCTGACCGACAACTGGTTCGGCGAGTTGTACCTGATCGGGGAACAGGACGGCCTGCATTCCTTCCGCCTCAGCGAATACGAGGTCGAGGCGCTGTGGCAACTGACCGAGCAGGGGCAATACGCCGCTGACTGGGGGCTGCTGTTCGAATTCGCGACCATGGATTCCGCTGACAGGAACGAACTGGCGACCACCCTCCTGGCCGAGACCCAGTGGCAGCGCTGGACGGGAACGGCGAACCTGTCCCTGGCCTACGAGTACGGCAGCGACATCGCCAATGAACTGGATTCCGAACTCGCGCTGCAGGCGCGCTACCGGCTGTCGAAATCGCTGGAACCGGCGGTCGAATTCTACGGCGGGGAAGGGGTGCTCGCGCTGGGACCGATCCTCATGGGTGACCTGCGCCTGGGCGCCGGTCGGCAGCTGCACTGGGAAGGCGGGCTGCTCGTCGGCCTGAAGGACGCCACGCCCGACCGCAGCTACCGGTTGCTGCTGGAGTACGAATTCTAGCTGTTCGCCGCGGGCATGCCGGCTGCGCAGCGGACGTGCATGTCAGTCGCCGCCCGCAACGGTGGTCAGACCCAGTATCTCCCAGTCCTGCATGCCGCCGCGGTACCACTTGAGCTTGTCGGCCGGGTAGCCGAACTTGAGCAGATTGAGGATATTGTTTGGCGACTGTCCGCACCACATGCCGTTGCAGAACAGCACCAGCGTCCTGGCCTGGCTGAAATCCCACAATCCCTCCTGCTCCTTGACGTTGAAGCGGCCGGTCAGGATCTCGCCGATCGAGATCGGATCAGCCCCCATGGCCGGGTTGAGCGCGGTCCAGGGGATGTTCACCGCGCCCGGGATGGTGCCTTGTTTCACCCACTCCGGCGTGCGTGAGTCAACGACGAGCACGCTGTCGTCGCCTGCAGCGATCCTGCGGAGGTAGTCGAGCACCTCGAGCTCGCCGATCGTCGCCACGCCCGGCGCCAGCGCCGCCGGCTGGATGCAGAAGGGCGGGCATTTTCTCGAGGTCCTGGCAAATGCCGGGACGACCGTGTTGTCCTGGTTCTGGTTGCGCGTGATGCTGATTTTCCTGCCCGCGTGCAGGACCTCCACCGTGGCGAGCTCAGGCGTGATCTTCACGGCCAGCTCATCGGCCGCCCAGGCTGCGGCAGGCGCGCTGGCTGCGGTCAGGATCACCGCGGCACCCGCAAGCTGACGGATCGATTGCATGGGCTACTCCCTGGATGCTGCAGCAGGCGCCCGTGCTAGCCTGCCAGCGCGGTCTGCATGACATGTCTGCCGTGCAGTGCGCGCCGGTCCTCGTAGGCCTGCCTGGCAATCCGGATATCCTCCAGGAAATATCCGAGTTCGTCCATGTGCAGGGCCTGCGGCCCGTCGACGAGCGCCTTGCTCGGGTAAGGATGGAAATCGACGAGGACCATGTTGGCACCGGCGATGACGCCTTGCGCCGTGACATGGAATACGTCGAGGATGCCGTCGCTGTCCGCATCCCTGGACCCTACCGAATGCGAGGGGTCGATGCAGACCGGCATGCGGGTCAGGCGGTGCACGACGGGCACATGCGCGAAATCGATGAAGTTGCGGTGCGGGTCGCCCATATTGGTCTTCATGCCGCGCAGCCCGAAGATCACCCGCCGGTTGCCCTCGCTGGCCAGATACTCCGCCGCGTTCAGCGATTCCTCGAGCGTGATACCGAAGCCGCGCTTCATCAATACCGGGAATTCGGGCTCGCGGCCGATCGCCTTGAGCAACTCGAAGTTCTGGGTGTTGCGGGTGCCGATCTGCAGCATCACGCCGGTCGGATGCCCCGTCTGATCGAGCGCCTCGTGGATTTCGCGGACATGCGAGTCATGGGTGACCTCCATCGCGACGACCTTGATGCCGTACTTGCCGGCCAGCTCGAATACCCAGGGCAGGCAGCTCTTGCCGTGACCCTGGAATGAGTAGGGGTTGGTGCGGGGCTTGTAGGCACCCATGCGCGTGCACTGCTGCCCGTGGTCGCGTAAAGCCTGCAGCATCAGCTCCACGTGTTCGCGTGTATCGACCGCGCACAGGCCGGCGAACACATGCAGGTTGTCCTGCCCGAAGCGGATCCCGTTGTAGTCGAACCAGGTCGGGCGCTTGTCGTCCTGGTGTCGCCCGAGGACGCGGTATTCCTCCGACACGCGCACCACGCGTTCGACGCAGGGCAGGCTGGCCATGTCCTCGATCTGCAACTTGGCCGTGTCGCCGATGAGGTAGATCTCGGTCAGTGTCTGCTGGGTACCCTTTTCGTCATGCACGCGGGTGTGGATGTTCTGCAGGTTGGACAGGAACTCCAGCAGCTGGCGGTATTCCGCGCCATCCTTGTCGGTATCCGGGGACAGTATGAGTATCATTGACGTTATCCGTGGTGACAGTTTGAAAAAACACTACCACGATTGATTTCAACTGCCTACCGCCGTCATGCCGGCCCGCGGCAGATCCGATTGCAGTTGCAGCACGGCAGCCCAGCGGCGGGGATGCACGGGGATACCCCGCCGTGCGTCAGCAGCGGAAGCGTGCGAGCAGCTCCTGGTAGGCGTCGATGCGGCGGTCGCGCAGGAAGGGCCAGCTGCGCCGTACCTGTTCGGTGCGCCCGAGGTCGACCGCAACGACCAGTGTCTCCGGGGCGTCGCTGCCGGCCTGGGCCAGAATTTCGCCCTGCTGGCCGAACACGCTGCTGCTGCCCCAGAATCTGATCCCGGCGCTGCCGCCGGACGGGTCCGGCTCGTGACCGACCCGGTTGCAGACGAGCACCGGCAGGCTGTTGCTGACGGCATGGCCGCGCTGCACGGTGAGCCAGGCCTCGCGCTGCCGTGCCTGCTCCTCGCTGCTGTCATCGTAGTCCCAGCCGATCGCGGTGGGGTAGAGCAGCAGATCCGCACCGGCGAGCGCCATCAGGCGTGCCGCCTCCGGATACCACTGGTCCCAGCATACCAGCACCCCGAGCCGGCCCACGCTGGTATCGATCGGCGTGAAGCCGAGATCGCCGGGCGCAAAGTAATATTTCTCGTAGTAGCCGGGGTCATCCGGGATGTGCATCTTGCGGTAGCGTCCGGCGATGGAGCCGTCGGCATCGAGCACCACTGCAGTGTTGTGGTACAGCCCGGCGGTGCGGCGTTCGAACAGCGATGCCACGATCACGATGCCGTGCTGCTGCGCCAGTGCGCCGAGCCGCTCGGTGCTCGGCCCGGGAACGGGTTCCGCCTGATCGAAGTTGGCGGCATCCTCGACCTGGCAGAAATAGGTACCCCGGTGCAGTTCCTGCAGCAGCACCAGTTGCGCGCCGCCGGCGACGGCCGCCTCGATACCCGCGATGCTCGTCGCGAGATTGGCCTCGCGGTCGGTAGTGCAGCCGTGCTGTACCAGTGCAACCTTGAGTATCCTGTCGTTCATCTCACTCGCTCGCTGCCTTGAGGACGCCTGCGGGAAGCTGCATTGTAGCGCAATGCAGGCTGCCGAACTGCTGGATCAGTGGCAGGCAGTTGATCCGGACGATGCTGCGGCCGGGAAAGCATGCCTGCAGCCGCTGTGCGGCCACGTCATCGGCCGGGTCGTCGTAGACCGGCAGCAGTAACGCACCGTTGATCACCAGGAAGTTCGCATAGCTCGCCGGGAGGCGGCTGCCATCGACTGCGTGCACGGCGCGCGGCAAGGGCAGCGGGACCAGCCGGTAAGGCGCGCCGGCCGCAGTGCGGAATGACTGCAATTGCCGTTCCATGGCGGCCAGCGCTGCATGCTGCGGATCGTCCGCATCGGGGCACTGGGTGTAGGCAATGGTCTGCGCATCGCAGAATCGCGCCAGCATGTCCACATGCGCGTCGGTATCGTCGCCGGCCAGCTCCCCGTGGTCCAGCCACAGTACCCGTTCGATGCCCAGATGCTCGCGCAGCGCGGACTCCAGCGCCACCCGGTCCAGGGTCGGGTTGCGGGTCGGCGCGAGCAGGCAGCGCGATGTGGTCAGCAGGCTGCCCGTGTCGTCGACGTCGATGCTGCCGCCCTCCAGCACCAGCGGAATGCGCCGGCACGCGAGCGTACCGAATACGCCGGCAGCATACAGACTTCCGGTCACGGCATCGTCCAGCGCAGCGCTGTATTTGTCGCCCCAGGCGTTGAACGCGAAGTCCAGCAGCACCGGTTTGCCGTCCTGCCGCACGCAGAGGGGGCCGTAGTCGCGGACCCAGGTGTCGTTGGTGCGGACGCAGATCAGGCCGGCGCGGTCAGGCGGCACGCCGGCGGCGTCCAACCGTGCCTGCACGTGCTGCCGGTGTTCGCTGTCATAACAGATCACCAGCAGGTGTTGCTGTGCGGTCACGGCGCGTGCGAGCGTGTCGTACACGGGCTCGATCGCGGTCAGCAGGGGTTGCCAGTCGGAATGCCGGTGTGGCCAGGTGAGCAGAACCCCGGACTGGGGCGCGAATTCGGGAATCAGCATGGGCACCGTAAAACAAATAGCCGGTCGAGAGACCGGCTATCATAACCCAGCGATCGCGCTGCGGGTTACTGGCGGTGTACGACGGAATGCACCACCAGATCGCGTTCGAAGATGACCGAGAAGCCGTCGTAGTCCCAGCGGGTGATCGGTGGCTGGAGCGGACCGCCGTTGACGGACACCGTGGGCTGCTCGATCACGGGCTCGCCGAACTGCGCGCGCACGCTGGCCATGTTCAGCCCCGAGCGCGGCGTCGGAATGGACGGCGCGGACCCGATACTCTCCATCAGCAAGGTGTCAGCCGCAACCGGCCCGCAGAGGGTCAGGGGCAGCGCCAGTGTCAGCAGCAATGTGCGCAGAGGGTTCATAGCTAACTCCTTGGTTACCTTGGTCATTTACATTACGGACCGGGTGCCGGCACTATAGCATCCGGTCCTGAAAACCTAAAGCCCATATTTGAATATAATGTGATTGAAATCACCAACCTGCGTGTAGCCAGTCAGGCTATCGGCGGGGCTGTGCGATTACTGTACACAGGAGCGTTCGTATTACCCACCCCGTCACACATCGCTTCGCGGTCGCGCCCATGCTGGACTGGACCGACCGTCACTGCCGCTATCTGCACCGCCTGCTCAGCCGGCACGCGCTGCTCTACACGGAGATGGTGACCACGGCCGCGATCCTGCACGGGCAGCGCGAACGCCTGCTGGGATACGACCCGGCCGAACATCCCGTGGCACTGCAGCTCGGTGGCAGCGATCCCGCGGCGCTGGCGGCCTGCGCCGCAATCGGTGCGGATTTCGGCTACGACGAAATCAATCTCAACGTGGGCTGCCCCAGCGACAGGGTGCAGTCCGGACGCTTCGGCGCCTGTCTCATGGCGGAGCCAGCCCTGGTGGCGGAATGTGTGGCGGCGATGCACGCTGCCGTGCGCATTCCCGTCACCGTCAAGACCCGCATCGGCATCGATGAGCACGACGATTACGCACTGCTGGCCGCCTTCGTGGAGCAGGTCGCCGCGGCCGGCTGCCGGCGCTTCATCGTGCATGCCCGCAAGGCCTGGCTGCAGGGTCTGAGTCCGAAGCAGAACCGCTGCGTGCCGCCCCTGCGCCACGAGGTCGTGTGGCGGCTCAAGCAGGATTTCCCTCACCTGGTTATCGTCAGCAACGGCGGTATCGCGTCCCTGGATGCCGCGGCACAGCAACTGCAGCGGGTCGACGGGGTCATGCTGGGCCGGGCCGCCTATCACGATCCCTATCTCCTGGCGGCCGTTGACCAGCGCCTGTTTGCGGATCCGCATCCCGTTCCCACCCGTGCCGGGGTGGTCCAGGCCATGCTGCCGTATATCGAGCGGGAACTGCAGGCCGGGACGCTGCTCAAACACATCACCCGGCACATGCTCGGCCTGTTCCAGGGTCAACCCGGCGCACGCGCCTGGCGCCGGGTACTGAGTTGCCAGCCGCGCGGCGGCGCGGCGGGTCCCGAGCTGGTCAGCGCGGCACTGGCGCAGATCCTCACAGACGGCGCGGGGCGTGAACCGAGACAGCGACATGGATGAACTCAGGGCCAAGCGCACAGCCACACCGCATGTGCTCGCCACGACTGCGGATCTGCGGTGGCTGCGGCACACCGGCGCGGGGGCGTTGCGGGCGCGTGCCGCAGCGCGGTTAGCATGAACCCGGCACTGCGCCGCGGGCTCGTGCTGTGTCTGCTGCTCGCCGCTACCGGCGCCGCGTATCACTGGCGCGGCCAGCTGTCCGCCGAGTCCCTGACGGCATGGGTCGGGGGGCTCGGTATGCTGGCACCTGTGGCGTTCATCGCCGGCTATGCCATCGCCACGGTGTTGTTCCTGCCCGGGCTGTTGTTCACCCTGGCGGGCGGTGCCCTGTTCGGACCGGTCTACGGGACACTTTATAACCTGACCGGCGCGACCCTGGGCGCCACGCTGGCGTTCCTGACCGCCCGCTACCTGGTCCACGACCTGGTCGCACGACGTGCCGGCGGCCGCCTGCGCACGCTGGCCGAAGGGGTCGAGCAGGAAGGCTGGCGCTTCGTTGCCTTCGTGCGCCTGGTGCCGCTGCTGCCCTTCAACCTGCTCAACTATGCCCTCGGCCTGACGCGTATCCGGCTGTCACATTACGTGATCAGTACCTTCATCTTCATGGCACCCGCCGGCGCCGCCTACACCTATCTTGGCTATGCCGGCCGCGAACTGGCCGGAGGCGGCGAGGACGTCGTGCGCAAGGCCCTGCTCGCTTTGGCCGCGGTTGCGAGTCTCGCGTTCGCCTCGCATCTGCTCCTGCGTCGCAGGCGCAGCGGGTAAGCGCCGTGTCGCGCCGGCAGGACCTCGTGATCATCGGCGCCGGGCCGGCCGGACTGGTTGCGGCCAGCGTCGCCGGACAGCTCGGCCTGCGGGTCACGCTGGCGGAAAAATCGGACCGGCTGGGCGGTGACTGCCTGCATACCGGTTGCGTACCCAGCAAGACCCTGCTGCACCTGGCGCAGACGGTCCACACCGCCCGATGTGGCGTTCGGGACGGCCTGTTCGCATCCATGCCGGACGTGGATTTCGGTGCCGCAGTCGACCGTGTCCGGGCCGTCATCGAACAGATCCAGCAGCACGACGATCCGGAGCGTTTCCGCGGCTACGGCTGCGACGTACGCTTCGGTCACGCGCGCTTCGTCGGACCGCACGCGCTCGCGATCGGGGACGAGGTCATACGGGCACGACGTTTTCTCATCGCCACCGGTTCCAAGCCCGCGATTCCGCCGATCCCGGGGCTGGAGGAGGCAGGCTTCGATACCAGCGACACGATCTTCAGCCGGCGCGAGCTGCCACGGCGCCTGGCGGTCCTCGGCGGCGGCCCGATCGGGGTGGAACTGGGACAGGCCTTCGCGCGCCTCGGCGCCCGGGTCACGCTGGTCGAACAGGCCGCACGATTGCTGCCGGCGCATGATGCATCCAGCGCCGCCGTGCTGCAGGAGGTGCTGACGGGTGAGGGTGTCAGCGTGCATGCCGGTGCCGCGGTCCACTCGGTGCGCAGCGACGGCGGCAGCCGGCAGCTGCTGCTTGCCGACGGCACCACGCTGGAATGCGACCGCATCCTGGTGGCGGCCGGTCGGCGCCCGGCACTGGCCGCGCTCGGACTCGAGGCGGCCGGCGTGCAGCATGACGGCCGCGGCATCGGCGTCGATGCCAGGCAACGCACCTCGCGCCGTCACATCTACGCGGCGGGGGATGTCTGCGGCCCCTATCCGTTTACCCACATGGCCGAGTACCAGGCCGGGATCGCGCTGGCGAACATGGTATTCCGGTTTCCGCGGCGGGCGGACTACCGGGTCGTGCCGCGGGTCGTCTACACCGATCCGGAAGTGGCCAGCGTCGGCCTCGATCCGCGGGAGGCGCAGGCGCGGGGCATCCGCTATGATACGGCGGAATTTCCGCTGCGTGAGCTCGACCGTGCCATTACCGCCGGTACGGCTGCCGGCTTCTGCCGGCTGCTGATCCGCAAAGGCCGCCTCCTCGGCGCGAGCATCGTCGCGCCGCAGGCGGGTGAACTGATCCACGAACTTGCGCTGGCCATGCGCGTCAATGCCAGGATACGAGACATCAGCGAGCTCATTCATGCCTACCCGACCTATGCCCAGATCCACCGGCGCACCGTCAATGCGCACTATGCGTACCTGCTGCGCTCGCGCCGCTTGCGCTGGCTCGCCTGGGGCCTGAACCGGCTGCTGCCCTGAGCCAGGACGAGCACGAAGACCATGCACGCAACCCTGCCTCTGCTCGTCGCTACCGACTTCCCGCCGCTCGCGCGCGCGCGCCTGCAGACACTGCAGGTCAATCTCGGTTACCGCTGCAACCAGAGCTGCCTGCATTGCCATGTCAATGCCGGACCCGGGCGCAGCGAGATGATGGACGCGGCTACGGCAGCGGTGGTCTGCGACTTTCTCGACACGCCCGGGCTGACCACGCTCGACCTGACCGGCGGCGCACCGGAACTGAATCCGAATTTCCGCACCCTGGTGCGGCAGGCGCGCGCACGCGGGCTCGGCGTCATCGATCGCTGTAACCTGACGGTGCTGTTCGAACCCGGGCAGCAGGATACGGCGCGTTTCCTTGCGGCTCACGGCGTCAGGGTGGTGGCCTCGATGCCGTGTTACCTGGAAGAGAACGTCGATGCCCAGCGCGGTGACGGCGTGTTCGCGCAGAGTATCGCCGCGCTGGAACTGCTCAATGACCTGGGATACGGCCAGCCGGGCTCCGGTCTGCAACTCGACCTGGTCTACAACCCGCGGGGCGCCACGCTGCCACCCCCGCAGCAGGCGCTCGAGGCCGACTACCGGCGGCATCTGGCCGACACCTACGGCGTCGGCTTCAATCACCTGCTCACCATCGCGAACATGCCGATCAAGCGCTTCGGCAGCACGCTGGTCAGTCGCGGCGAACTCGACGGTTACCTGCGTCTGCTGCGCGATGCGCACCGCGCGGAAAATCTCCCCGGCGTGATGTGCCGTGCACTGATCAGTGTCGACTGGCAGGGTTATGTCTACGACTGCGATTTCAACCAGATGCTCGATCTGCCCCTGCGACTCGATGCGCGGCCGCGACTGCACCTGCGCGACCTGCAGGGCAGGGCGCTGGCGGGTGCCCCGATCCGGGTCGCCCAACACTGCTATGCCTGCACCGCCGGCCAGGGTTCGAGCTGCGGCGGGGCACTGGAACCGTAAACCGGAATGACGGAGGGGCACATGACCATGAATGTCGAAGACAGCGTACAGGAACGCTATTCACAGGGCGCGCACGCGCGCCAGGCGGCGCTGTGCTGCCCGGTCGACTACGACAGCAATCTCCTCGACCTGCTGCCGGCGGAGATCATCGAGCGCGATTACGGCTGCGGTGACCCGTCGCGCTATGTGCGGGCGGGAGACACGGTGCTCGATCTGGGCTCCGGCGGAGGCAAGATCTGCTATATGGCCGCCCAGCTGGTCGGCCCGACCGGACGGGTGATCGGTGTCGACATGAACGATGACATGCTGGCGCTGGCACGCCGGCATCAGGCAACGATGGCAACGCGGCTCGGCGGCGACCGGGTCAGTTTCCGCAAGGGGCGGATCCAGGACCTGGCGCTCGATATCGAGGCCCTGGCCGCGCGCCTGGCCGACCAGCCGGTCAATTGCCATGCCGCTTATGTCGCACTGCAGCAATGGGAGCGGATGGCGCGCCGCGAACGGCCGCTGATCGCGAACGATTCCATCGACCTGGTGATCTCGAACTGCGTGCTGAACCTCGTGGACGACCACGACAAGCTGCAGCTGGTCAGCGAGATTCACCGCGTGCTCAAGCCCGGCGGCCGCATCGCGATCGCGGACATCGTCAGCGACCGCCCCGTGCCCGCAGCGCTGAAGCAGGATGCCGAGCTCTGGAGCGGCTGCCTCTCCGGCGCCTTCCAGGAGAAGGAAATGCTGGCGGCGTTCGCCGCTGCCGGTTTCGCTGCGGTGTGTTACGACAAGTGGGACACCCACCCCTGGCGCGTCGTCGCGGGCATCAATTTCCGCTCCGTGACACTGACGGCGGTCAAACCGCTGCCGCAGGAACACACGACACCAGGACGGCAGCTCATGTACCGCGGCCCGTTCGCCGCGGTCACCGATGACAGCGGAATGCAGTGGCGCCGCGGCGAACGGTACACAGTGGCAGCCGGCATGGCCCGGCAGCTGCTGCAACCGGCGTACGCCGGTGCGTTCATCGAAACCGACGCGACCGCATCCGGCTGCTGCCAACCGGACGGGTCCGCGGCCGCCGCCTGCTGCGCGCCGCCATCCACGCCCCGTGGCTGCTGCTGAGCAAGCGCGTATCTCGGTCGTCGTCCCGGCGCTGAACGAGGCGGGCGTGCTGGTGCGCACACTGCAATCCCTGCAGCCGCTGCGCCGGCGCGGACACGAGATCATCGTGGTCGACGGCGGCAGCTCGGATGGCACCGCATGCGAGGCCGCGACGCTGGCGGACCGGGTGCTGCACGCGCAACGCGGTCGTGCGTGGCAGTTGCACACCGGGGCGTGCGCGGCGCGTGGCGCGATTCTCTGGTTCCTGCATGCCGATACGGAACCGCCCCCCGGGGCCGACCGCCTGATCCAGGCCAGACTCGCGACCGGGCAGGGTGACTGGGGCTGGTTCGACGTGCGCCTGACGGGATCGCGATGGCTGCTGCGCTGCGTCGCCTGGCTGATGAACCGGCGTGCCCGTCTCAGCGGGATCGCCACCGGCGACCAGGGCATGTTCGTGCGCCGCGCAGCCTATGACCGCGCCGGCGGATTCCCGCCGATTCCGCTGATGGAGGACATCGCCCTGAGCCGCCGGCTCAGGCGCCTGGGCCGGCCGCTGCCGATCGCGGTCCGACTGACCAGTTCGTCGCGCCGCTGGGAAAAACACGGGATCGTACGCACCATCCTGACCATGTGGGGGCTGCGCCTGGCCTATTTTCTGGGCGTCAAGCCCCAGGTCCTGGCGCGTTACTACGTCGTGCACCGGCCATGAAGTATCCGCAGGCCCGGTTGCTGGTATTCAGCAAGGCGCCCGAGCCGGGGGCAGCGAAGACCCGGCTGATCCCGTTGCTGGGTGCCGAGGGCGCTGCCCGGTACTACGCCGGGATGCTCGATAACACCCTGGACAAGGCGCTGGCCGCAGACCTGTGCCCGGTGGAACTGTGGTGCACGCCCGATACCGGGCACGCGCACTTCCAGGACTGTCGTGCGCGTCATCCGCTCACCCTGCATGCCCAGTGCGGCAGCGACCTGGGCACACGCATGGCCCAGGCCCTGGACAGCGTGCTGCAGCGGGCCCGGCATGCCCTGCTGATCGGTGCGGATTGTCCGGCACTTGCCGGGGCTGATCTCGCGGCGGCGCTGCAGGCGCTGACGGCGGGCACGGACGTGGTGCTCGGACCGGCGCAGGATGGCGGTTATTACCTGATCGGGCTATCCAGGTGCCACCCCGGCCTGTTTGCGGACATACCCTGGGGGAGTGCGCGGGTACTCGAGCTGACCCTGCAACGCTGTCGCGGCCACGGACTCACCTGGCACTGTCTGCCCGAACATGCGGACCTGGACACGCCCGCAGACTATCTGCGCCATCACGCCGGCGGCTTGGTGCCGGGCAACGCGGAAAATCACTGTGATTATTGACGTTTTTGCTGGCGCCGCGACAATCCCTGTTCTATATAGGTGGTAATCATGATCATCACACCCAACGCGGTGCCTGCACCGCCGGACAGGCAAGGAGGAAGCCCATGAGAAGGTTGTATTTTCTGTTACCCAACATCGACAGTGCCAAACAGATCGTCGACGAACTGCTGCTGGCGCGCGTCGAGGAACGCCATATACACATCGCCGCCGCCGATCATCACGCCCTGACCGCGGCGCATCTGCCGGAGGCGGGGCTGCTGCAGGAAAGTGATTTCATTCCGGCCGTGGAGCGCGGACTGGCGATCGGCGGGGCGACAGGTATCCTGGCCGGTATCGCGGCAGTCGCCATTCCGGGGATCGGCCTGGCATTGGGCGGCGGCGCCATCCTCGGTATCGGTCTGGCTGGCGCCGGGGCGGGGGCCTGGGTCTCCAGCATGATCGGAATCTCTGCACCGAGTTCGCGTCTCAAGGAATTCGAGACGGCGATCAAGAACGGCGAGCTGCTCATGATGCTGGACGTGCCCAAGGCCAGGGTCGAGGAAATCACCGACCTGGTCAGGAGCCATCACCCGGAGGCCCATATCGAGGGCACGGAGCCGGTGATACCGGCGTTCCCCTGAAGTATCCCCCCGCGCATCCCGCCTGTCGCCGCCACGGTGCCGGCAGGCGGGATGCCACCTGCACCTCGGTACAATGGCGCCCGGCAGCGCTGGCTGCAATGATGGGCCAAGTCCTCAGAAGACAGGCCAAGAGCATGAGCGAGCGCAGAACAAAACAGGAACGCCGGCGTTTGGAGGTCAACTTCGAGCGCTGTGGCAAACACAACCGCCGGGTCAGCCCGGACCGCAGGCTCAACAACATCGCCGCGGTCTGGATTCCGATCAGCCACATCTACCTGCATCCCCTGACCCGGGATGTCTTCGGCAAGCAGTGATTAGCGGGCGGTGCGCCGTGACATGCGTACATGTTCGATCCCGGCGGCAACGAAGGGGACGCCGGTCTGCTGAAATCCTTGCCGCAGGTAGAACGCCACCGCAGCGCGCTGCGCGTGGAGATAGACATCTTGCAGGCCCAGCGCAGCGGCCTGCAGCAGCAGCTGTTCCAGCAGGGCCCGGCCCACGCCATGCCCGCGCCACGCCGGCAGTACCGCCATCCGCCCGATCCGCCCTGCCAGGGTCAACCGCCCGGTAGCGACCGCCACGCCGGCCGCGGTGTGCGCAAGCACATGCCGGCAGTCACCATCCAGTCCGTCCCATTCCAGCGCCGCGGGAATCCCCTGCTCGGTGATGAAAACGGCATGCCGCACGGCACGGATGGCGGCCTGGTCCGTCCGCCAGTCGGCCGTGCGTACGCTGATCGCGGCATCCGGCACCGCCGGCTCAGATCGATCTGGCCTGTGCCGCTGCGTTGCCGGTGTAAGCGGCGGGGGTGAGGGCGGCGAGCTCCGCCTTCACGGCCTCCGGCAGGTCGAGCGTGGCGATGAAGGCCTGCAGGGTGTCGCGTGTCACCGCGCGGTCGCGCGTCAGCTCCTTGAGCCTTTCATAGGGTTTCTCGATGCCGTAGCGCCGCATCACGGTCTGCAGCGCCTCGGCCAGCACCTCCCAGCTCTGTTCAAGATCCGCGAGCGTGCGCTGCTCGTTGAGCTGCAGCTTGCCGATGCCTTTGAGGCAGGACTCGAACGCGATTACGCAGTGCGCCACCGCCACGCCGATGTTGCGCAGCACGGTGGAATCGCTCAGGTCGCGCTGCCAGCGCGAAACCGGCAGCTTGGCCGCGAAGTGCCCGAACAGGGCGTTGGCGATACCGAGGTTGCCTTCGCAGTTCTCGAAGTCGATCGGGTTGACCTTGTGCGGCATGGTGGATGAGCCGACCTCGCCGGCCACCGTCTTCTGCCGGAAATAACCCAGCGAGATATAGCCCCAGACGTCGCGGCAGAAATCGATCAGGATCGTGTTGTAGCGCGCCAGTGCATCGAACAGCTCGGCCATGTAGTCGTGCGGCTCGATCTGGGTCGTATAGGGATTCATCTCCAGGCCCAGGCCGGTGATGAAATCCGCGGCGAAGGCGGGCCAGTCGAGCGCGGGGTAGGCCACCAGGTGGGCGTTGTAGTTGCCCACCGCGCCGTTCATCTTGCCCAGCATGGGGATGGCCGCGACCTGTTCACGCTGGCGCTGCAGGCGCGCGCACACGTTGGCCATTTCCTTGCCGACCGTGGTCGGCGAGGCGGTCTGGCCGTGGGTGCGCGACAGCATGGGATTGTCGGCCCAGGCATGCGCCAGCGCGGCTATGGCCTTGACGACATCGTCGAGCAACGGCAGCAGCGCCTGGCTGCGTGCCTCGCGCAGCATCAGTGCATAGGCCAGGTTGTTGATGTCCTCGGAGGTGCAGGCGAAATGGAAAAATTCTCCGACCGCCTCCAGTTCGGCGTTGCCGGCAATCTTCTCCTTGAGGAAATACTCGACCGCCTTGACGTCATGGTTCGTGGTGCGCTCGATGTTCTTGACGCGCTGGGCGTCCTGCTCGCTGAAATTCGCAACGATGTCGTTGAGCACGCGCTCGGCGTGGCTGCTGAGAGCCGGCACCTCGGCGATGCCGGGATGGGCGGCGAGTGCCTGCAGCCAGCGCACCTCCACGATGACGCGGTGACGGATGAGGCCGAACTCGCTGAAAATCGGTCGCAGGGCCGCCGTCCTGCCGCCATAGCGACCGTCGACCGGTGAAATGGCGTTGAGCTGTGACAGGTCCATGATCGTGTCTCCCGCTGCCCGCTCAGGCGGCCAGTTGCCGCAGGACGTACTGCAGGATACCGCCATGGCAGTAGTATTCGTATTCCTGCGGGGTGTCGATGCGCACCTGCACCTCGAACGCCTTGCGGCTGCCGTCCGGCGCGGTGGCCGTGACCCGGGTGACCGGGCGCAGGCCGCCCTGCAGGCCCTCGATATCGAATACCTCGTGCCCGCTCAGTCCCAGGCTGTCGGCGGAGTCGCCGGCCCAGAACTGCAGCGGCAGGATGCCCATCCCCACCAGGTTGGATCGGTGGATGCGCTCGTAGCTTTCCGCGATCACGGCCTGGACGCCGAGCAGGCGCGGCCCCTTGGCGGCCCAGTCGCGCGAGGAACCGGAGCCGTACTCCTTGCCGGCCAGCACGATCAGCGGCACGCCGTCCCGGCGATAGCGCTCGGAGGCATCGAAGATGCTCATCTGCTCCCCGCCCGGCAGATGCAGGGTAATGCCGCCCTCGGTGCCGGGGGCGAGCCGGTTGCGCAGGCGGATATTGGCGAAGGTGCCGCGCATCATCACCTCGTGGTTGCCGCGGCGCGAGCCAAGCGAGTTGAAATCACCCGCGGCCACGCCCAGGGCGTTGAGGTATCTGCCGGCCGGACTGTCCGGCTTGATGGCGCCGGCTGGAGAGATGTGGTCGGTCGTGACCGAGTCGCCCAGCAGCGCGAGCACGCGTGCGCCGTGGATCGTGGCCGGTTCTCCGGCCTGTTTCGACATGCCGTCGAAATAGGGCGGCTTGCGGATGTAGGTCGAGGCGTCGTCCCAGGCGTACTGCTTCGAGGCGGGGGACGACAGTACGTTCCAGTGCTGCTCGCCTGCGAAGACATCCGCGTACACGCTGCTGAATTCCTCCTGCTTGACGCTGTGCGCGATCGCGGCCTGGATCTCCTGCTGCGTCGGCCAGATGTCCTTCAGGTACACCGATTCGCCGTTGTTACCCGTGCCGAGCGGCTCCGACTGCAGGTCGATATCCATACGCCCGGCCAGGGCATAGGCAACCACCAGCGGCGGCGAGGCGAGGTAGTTCATCCGCACCTCGGCATGCACGCGGCCCTCGAAATTGCGGTTGCCGGAGAGCACCGAACAGACCGAAAGGTTGCCGTCCTGGATGGCGCGCGAGACCGGTTCCGGCAACGGGCCGGAATTACCGATGCAGGTCGTGCAGCCGTAGCCGACGGTATGGAAACCGAGCGCCTGCAGGGCCGCCGTCAGCCCGGCCTGCGCCAGGTAGGCGGTGACCACGCGCGAACCCGGTGCGAGCGAGGTCTTTACCCAGGGCTTGACACCGAGACCATGCTGCATGGCCTTCTGCGCCACCAGTCCGGCAGCGATCATGACCGAGGGATTCGAGGTGTTGGTGCAGGAGGTGATCGCCGCGATCACGACGGCCCCGTCGTCGAGTTCGACCTCCTGCCCGTCGAGCGTGGTGGTGACGGCATGGCTGTTCAGATTGCGTTCGGACTTGAGCGCCGCCAGCGCCTCGAGAAAGCGTGGCTTGGCGTCGTGCAGCGGGACGCGGTCCTGCGGGCGTTTCGGACCGGCGAGGCTCGGCACCACGCTGGCTAGGTCCAGCTCGACGGTGCGCGTGTAGCTGGCGGCCGGCGCGCCGGACGTGCGGAACATGCCCTGGGCACGCGCGTAGGCCTCGACCAGCGCAATCTGGTGCGCGTCGCGGCCCGACAGCTGCAGGTAGGCCAGGGTTTCGGCATCGACCGGGAACAGGCCGCAGGTGGCGCCGTACTCGGGCGCCATATTGGCGATGGTCGCCCGGTCGGCAAGCGAGAGGTGGTCGAGACCGTCGCCGAAAAACTCCACGAACTTGCCGACCACGCCTTCCTTGCGCAGCATCTCGACCACGGTCAGCACCAGATCGGTCGCGGTGGCGCCTTCGGGCAGGGTGCCGTGCAGGTGAAAGCCTACGACCTGCGGGATGAGCATGGAGATCGGCTGACCGAGCATGGCCGCTTCTGCCTCGATGCCGCCCACGCCCCAACCCAGCACGCCCAGGCCGTTGATCATGGTGGTATGGGAGTCGGTGCCGACCAGGGTGTCGGGATAGGCCTGGCTGCCGTTTCTGAAGACCACCCGCGCCAGGTACTCGAGATTGACCTGGTGCACGATGCCGGTGTCGGGCGGAACGACCTTGAAACTGGAAAACGCCTTCTGGCCCCACTTGAGGAAACGGTAGCGTTCCTCGTTGCGGCGGTATTCGAGCTCGCTGTTGAGATCCATCGCCTGTGCCGTGCCGAAACTGTCCACCTGCACCGAGTGATCGATGACCAGCTCGGCGGGCTGCAGCGGATTGATGCGGTCCGGATCGCCACCCAGCGCGGTCATGGCGTCGCGCATGGCCGCGAGGTCGACCACCGCCGGCACGCCGGTGAAGTCCTGCATCAGTACCCGTGCCGGCCGGAACGCGATCTCGGTATCCGGTTCCGCCTGCGCATCCCAGTTGATCAGTGCCTCGATATCGCTGCGGGTGACGGTCTTGTCGTCCTCGCAGCGCAGGAGGTTTTCCAGCAGGATCTTGAGCGAATAAGGCAGGCGCGTGGCGTCATCCGCCCCGCTCAACCTGCGCAGGTTGTAGAATTCGTAGGACTGGCCCCCGACCACGAGCGTGTCACGGGTATCGAAACTGTTGATCATGGAATCTCCTGCAAACGGAACGCACCACCGGCAAACGGCGGCAATTATACACAGAATCCGCTGGCTGTCGGTTACAGCGCGCCGTGCAGGCGCGCCTCGCGCAACAGGGTGGCAGCGGCTTCACGCAAGTGGCGACGGCCGAACAGCAGGCGCAGGCGGCTGCCGCCGCACTGACGCCAGAGCACGGCGGCACGGATGCCCGCAAGCAGCAGCGCCCGGATCATGTTGCGGGTGGACGTGCCCGACAGCACCCCGGGATCGCCATGCACCAAAATGCGCGGGGTCAGGGTGCTGATGGTCTGGGTATAGAGTTCGGCCAGCGCCCCGACCGTCTCCGGGTCAGGTGCCCCGGCCGCCGGCAGCTGTGCGGCAATCCGGCGTAAGCCGCTGCCGAGACGCGCCTGCAGGTCCGCGTTCCGCGTCAGCTTGCGCTCCAGGTGCAGCAGCGTGATGGCATAGCCGGTGAGTTCCATGTCGCGCAGCCGGCGCTCGTCACCCAGCTGGTCGGCCAGCGTTTCCAGTCCGACGCGCAGGGCGGGGATACCGCCGTAGACATCGCTTACGCTTGCGGCGTCGAGCTTCAGGATACTCGTCAGGCTGGCCTGCGTCGCGGCCGCGTCCCGCATCCGGCCCAGACCGGTCTGCCGCACCAGCGCGGCGACCTGAAACAGGCCGGCGAGTGCAATGGCGCGGTTGCGCGGTGTGCGGTTGTCGGGACTGGTCATAACCTGTGTCAAGAATCCCCGCGGCGGCGGCCGGCGCGAACCGGCCAGGTCACCCGGGCCGGCGCTCGGCAGCGACCGTCCGGGATGCGCGTGGCGGTGCTGCGCGGCGCCACCAACACAGTGCCTGCCGGAGCGGGATTACGCAACCGGCAGCGCCGCGTCCAGGGCGCGCTCGATGATGGCGCCGCCCAGGCATTCGTCGCCGGCGTAGAACACGACGGACTGTCCCGGTGCGATGGCCCGCTGCGGCCGGTGGAACGTGACCCGGCATGCAGCCGTGGCGTCGGTCTGGACGCGGCAGGCCTGGACCGGCTGCTGGTGGCGGATGCGTGCCGTGCACTCGAACGCCGGTGCCGGCGCTGCGCCGGCGATCCAGTGCGTGTGGCTGCCGAGCAACCCGGGGCTGTAGAGCGCGGGGTGGTCGCTGCCCTGTACCACGTACAGGATGCCGCGTTCCAGGTCCTTGCCCGCCACGTACCAGGGGGCGCCGCTGGATTCCCGCAGACCGCCGATCCCCAGCCCCTGCCGCTGGCCGATGGTGTAGAAGGCAAGACCGCGATGCCGGCCGATGACCCGGTCGTCCAGCGTGCGGATGTCACCCGGCGCGGATTGCAGGTAGCGGGAGAGGAAGGCGCTGAAGCGCCGCTCGCCGATAAAGCAGATCCCGGTACTGTCCTTCTTGGCGTGGTTGGCGAACCCCGCATGCCGCGCCATGGCCCGCACCTGGTGCTTGTGCAGGGTGCCGAGCGGGAACAGGCTGCGCGACAGTTGTTCCCGGTCGAGCGTATGCAGGAAGTAGGTCTGGTCCTTGTGGGCATCCGCACCCATGAGCAGGCGTACCGCGGGGGCATGCTCGATGCGCGCGTAGTGGCCGGTGGCGATGTAGTCGGCCCCCAGGCCCAGGGCGTGGTCGAGAAAGGCGCGGAACTTGATCTCCCGGTTGCAGACGATGTCAGGACTGGGTGTGCGCCCGGCGGCACATTCCTCCAGGAAGACGGCGAAAACGCGGTGCCAGTAGGCGGCAGAAAAACTGACTGCCTCCAGACCGATGCCGAGTCGCGCCGCGACCGCGCGTGCATCGGCGAGATCCTGCGCGGCTGGACAGAAATCCGTGTCGTCGTCATCGTCCCAGTTCTTCATGAACACCGCGCTGACGTCGTGGCCTTGCTCCAGCAGCAACAGGGCCGCCACGGCCGAATCGACACCGCCTGAAAGTCCCACGACGACCCTGCTCATGTGCCGCTGCGCCCCGTTCCCGACACGGCCGGCGGCCGCTAAACGATATCCGTCAGCAGGGCCAGCGGGTAGTCGGCGCCGGCCAGGTAGTCATCGATGGTGCGCTGCACCAGTGGGCTGCGCAGCTGATCCGCCCTGGCGCGGACCTCGGCGGCCGTGAGCCAGAGGGTGCGCTCGATGCCGGCATCCAGGTCGCAGTGCGGATCATGCGCGAGTCCGCGCCCGGCAAAGGCGACCCTGAGATAGGTCTGGTGGCGCTCGGGCATGCGCCAGCGATAGATTCCGGTAATGCGATCGGGCGCGAAATCCCAGCCGCTCTCCTCGCGGGTCTCGCGGATCACGGCAGCGATCAGGCTTTCGTCGTCTTCCAGGTGGCCGGCCGGCTGATTCAGCACCGAGCGTCCAGCGACGCGTTCCTGCACCAGCAGAAACCGGCCGTCCTGTTCCAGGATCGCGGCAACCGTGACGTGGGGCTTCCAGATCATAAATAACTTTCAACGGTTTAGGTTTGCAGAAAAGTCCAGGGCCGTGCTGCGGTGCTTGCCGGTATGTGCAGGCTTGCGAGCCGGCGATGCTGGATAATTGGCGCTCGCACTGTAACAAACAATCCCCTATACTTCACAACTCGTTCGTGGGGGTGTAGTTATGGCGTCTACCTGAGGCAATATCTCATAGCCTCAATCTAACGGTAAACAACTACGGGCTTATTAACAAAAACGTTCTGGAGGAATTGGTAATGACTGGCTTGCTACGAAAGACTCTGTTTACGGTATTCCTTTTCGTCGTGACAGCAGGGGGCGCCCTTGCCGACGACATCCTGATGCCGTTTGTGCTGGCTTACACCTCGAGCGGCGATGTCGCATCGGTCGCGTCCGAGGTCAAATCCAAGCTCACCGGTGCCGGTTTCCAGGTGGTGGGTGAGTACTCACCCTACGCCGATGCCGATGTCATCGTCGTTACCAACGATGCACTGAAGAACCATGCCGCCAAGTCGGAGTTCGGTGCCTATGGCGCGATGGTCCGCGTGTCCGTGACGAAGGACGGCGACAGCACCGAGGTGGTTTACACCAACCCGGTCTACATGGCGGCCGCCTACCGGATGGCCTCCGACCTGGCCGATATCCGCGCCCAGGTGGAAGGCGCGCTCGGCGCCGAGAAGGAATTCGGTTCCGAAAAGAACCTGACGGCGAAGGACCTGCGCGATTATCACTACACCGTGATGATGGAGTACTTCGACGATCCCAGCGTGCTGGCCGAGTACGACAGCCAGGAAGAGGCCGTCAAGGCAGTGGAGGCCGGGCTGGCCGCCGGCAAGGGCGCTACCGCCAAGGTCTATCGCATCGATATTCCGGGCAAGGATGAGACCGTGTTCGGTGTCGCGCTGAAAGGCAAGGACAAGGACGACTGCAGCGGCGATCAGTTCGTCATGAGCCGCATCGACAAGGCGGCCCCGCGCTCCACCGCGCACCTGCCGTACGAGATCGTGGTCTCCGACGGCACGGCCTACGCGCTGTTCGCACGTTTCCGCATCGCGATCAACTGGCCACACCTGCCGATGGTCGCCAGCGAAACCGGCGCCACCTTCATGAACATCATGTGCTCGCCGGGCGCGATCGAGGAAGCGCTGATCAAGGCCTCCGGCGGCGACGTGTAAGAACAAACCGCCTGCCACGAGCGGCCGGATGCTGTAACCTAGAGCCCCTGCATCCGCAGGGGCTTTTTTTTGCGATCCAGTAACACAAACCAGGACTGATTCATGGCGTACAAGCACATCGTAATACCGAAGGACGGCGACAAGATCACGGTGCATCCGGACCAGTCGCTCAGCGTGCCGGAGCGGCCCATCATCCCCTACATCGAGGGTGACGGCATCGGCATCGACATCACGCCGGTCATGCGCGCGGTGGTCGACGGCGTGGTGCAGGCCGCCTACGGCGGCAAGCGTGCCATCGCCTGGATGGAGATCTATGCCGGTGAAAAGGCGAACAGCGTTTACGGCGCCGACACCTGGCTGCCTGCCGAGACTCTCGACGCCATTCGTGAATACAGCGTTGCCATCAAGGGGCCGCTCACGACACCGGTGGGCGGCGGTATCCGCTCGCTCAACGTCACCCTGCGCCAGGAGCTGGACCTGTACGTGTGCCAGCGGCCGGTCCGGTACTTCGACGGTACGCCGAGTCCGCTGCGCGAACCGCAGCACACCAACATGGTCATCTTCCGCGAGAACTCCGAGGATATCTACGCCGGTATCGAGTGGCCCGCGGGCAGTGCCGAGGCCGTCAAGATCATCGACTTCCTGCAGCGCGAGATGGGCGTGACCAAGATCCGTTTCCCCGCCACCTCCGGGATCGGCATCAAGCCGGTGTCCGCGGAAGGCACCAAGCGCCTGGTGCGCAAGGCGCTGCAGTATGCCGTCGACCAGGATCTGCCCTCCGTCACGCTGGTGCACAAGGGCAACATCATGAAATTCACCGAGGGTGCCTTCAAGGCCTGGGGCTACGAGCTGGCGCGGGAGGAATTCGGCGCGGTCGAGCTCGACGGCGGCCCCTGGTGCACCTTCAGCAATCCCAGGACCGGCAGGGAAATCGTGGTCAAGGACGTGATCGCTGACGCCTTCCTGCAGCAGATCCTCCTGCGCCCGAAGGAATACAGCGTGATCGCCACGCTCAACCTGAACGGCGATTACATCTCGGACGCACTGGCCGCGCAGGTCGGCGGCATCGGCATGGCCCCCGGCGCCAACCTCTCCGACACGGTCGCGATGTACGAGGCGACCCATGGTACCGCACCGGGTTATGCCGGCAAGGACCAGGTCAATCCCAGCTCGCTGATCCTGTCGGCGGAGATGATGTTGCGGCACCTCGGCTGGAACGAGGCGGCGGATCTCATCATCAAGGGCCTGTCCGCCACCATCGCCGGCGGCACCGTGACCTATGACCTGCATCGGCTCATGCCGGGCGCGACGCTGGCGAGCTGCTCCGGCTTCGGCCGCGCCATCCTCGCCAACGCCTGAGGCGTTTGCCGCACCGGCGCGGCGGCCGTGCGCAGTCATGCGCGGCCCGCTGCGCCGGCTTCCCGCATGCCACGCAAGCGGGCGTCGCCATTTCAAGTTCGCACCGGTCTTGCCGATTCATGGGACAGGGTCCGGTCGCGCAACTTGTCGTCTGCCGCGCTGTCAAACACCCGTCGGGCTACTCTGTATGTTTATGAAGTGAGTGGTAAAATACCCTCATCGTGAACAGGTGCCCGGAACGGGAGGCAGGAACCGGATTATGAGCGGTGAGCAGGAACGTCGGGACGGTGACGGGCTAGCGCTCCAGGAGGCAAAGCCCGAGCTCAAGGAACCGTCCATGTACAAGGTGTTTCTCCTGAACGATGACTACACGCCCATGGAGTTCGTCGTGACCTTGCTGGAGAAACTGTTCGGGATGGATCGCGAGAAGGCAACGCGCATCATGTTGCTGGTGCACAGTCAGGGCAAGGGGGTTTGCGGCATCTACACCTACGAGATCGCCGAAACCAAGGTGGCGCAGGTCAATGAATATTCCCAGCGCCACCAGCACCCGCTGCTGTGCAGCATGGAAAAGGTCTAGTTGGCGATTTGCTTGCGAGGTGCTGACATGTTGAGCAAGGAACTCGAATTCACCCTGAACCTGGCCTTCAAGGAGGCGCGGGAGAAAAACCACGAGTTCATGACCGTGGAGCACCTGCTTTATGCGCTGCTCGGCAATCCCTCCGCGGTCGAGGTGCTGCGCGCGTGCGGCGGCAACGTCGAGCAGCTCAAGCGGGAAGTCGGCGCCTTCATCGAGGAAACCACCCCGAAACTCAACCCGGGCGACACCCGTGAGACCCAGCCCACGCTGGGATTTCAGCGCGTGCTGCAGCGCGCGGTGTTCCACGTGCAGTCGTCCGACAAGAACGAGGTTACCGGCGCCAACGTGCTGGTGGCCATCTTCAGCGAGCAGGAATCCCAAGCGGTGTATTTCCTGAACAAGCTGGACATCACGCGCCTCGACGTCATCAACTACATCTCGCACGGCATCTCCAAGGTCAACGAAACGCCCGACGAAAGCATCGAAAATCCGGCGGACACCGAGCTGCAGGACAACACCGCGAAGCAGCCGCTGGAAACCTTCGCCACCAATCTCAACGAACTCGCCGCGCAGGGCCGCATCGATCCCCTGATCGGGCGCCGCGCCGAGGTCCAGCGCACCATCCAGATCCTGTGCCGCCGGCGCAAGAACAACCCGCTGTTCGTGGGCGAGGCGGGCGTGGGCAAGACGGCGATCGCCGAAGGGCTGGCGCGCATGATCGTGGAAGGCGATGTACCGGATGTGCTGTTGAACAGCACCATCTATTCGCTCGACCTGGGCTCCTTGGTGGCGGGCACCAAGTACCGCGGCGATTTCGAGAAGCGCTTCAAGGCGGTGCTGTCACAGCTGCGCAAGGAACCGGGCGCCATCCTGTTCATCGACGAGATCCACACCATGATCGGCGCCGGCGCCGCGTCCGGTGGCGTCATGGATGCCTCGAACCTGATGAAGCCGCTGCTGGCCTCCGGCGAGCTCAAGTGCATCGGCTCGACCACCTACACGGAATACCGCGGCATCTTTGAAAAGGACCACGCCCTGTCCCGGCGCTTCCAGAAGGTCGACATCAACGAACCCTCGGTGGAGGAAACCTTCACCATCCTCAAGGGTCTCAAGTCGCGCTTCGAGGAGCATCACAAGGTCAAGTACTCCATCGGCGCCTTGCGCAGCGCGGCCGAGCTGGCCGACCGCTACATCAACGACCGCCACCTGCCCGACAAGGCCGTGGACGTGATCGACGAGGCCGGCGCCAGCCAGCGCCTGCGTCCGCCGTCACGGCGCAAGAAGACCATCGGCGTCGCCGAGATCGAGCATGTCATCGCACTGATGGCGCGCATTCCGGAAAAGTCGGTTTCCGCCTCCGACAAGGAAACGCTGCGCAACCTGGAGCGCGATCTCAAGATGGTCGTTTACGGCCAGGATAAGGCGATCGAGACCCTGGCCACATCGATCAAGATGCAGCGCTCCGGACTGGGCAACGAGACCCGCCCGATCGGATCGTTCCTGTTCGCCGGACCGACCGGTGTCGGCAAGACCGAGGTCACCCGCCAGCTCGCACGCATCATGGGATTGGAGCTGGTCCGGTTCGACATGTCCGAGTACATGGAACGGCATACCGTATCGCGCCTGATCGGCGCACCGCCCGGTTATGTCGGCTACGACCAGGGCGGCCTGCTGACCGAGGCCATATCCAAGAACCCGCATGTGGTGCTGCTGCTGGACGAGATCGAGAAGGCGCATCCGGATGTCTTCAACCTGCTGCTGCAGGTCATGGATCACGGCACGCTGACCGACAACAACGGCCGCAAGGCGGATTTCCGCAATGTCATCCTGGTCATGACCACCAATGCCGGGGCGCACGAGATGAACCGACCCTCCATCGGCTTCACCCAGCAGGACCACAGCTCGGACGCCATGGAGGCGATACGCAAGCTGTTCACCCCGGAGTTCCGCAACCGGCTCGACGCCATCGTGCAGTTCGCGCCGCTCGACCCGACCGTGATCGTACAGGTCGTGGACAAGTTCATCTTCGAGCTGGAGGCGCAGCTGCAGGAACAGCAGGTGACGCTGGACCTCGACGAGGCGGCGCGGCTGTGGCTGGCCGAGCACGGCTACGACCCGAAGATGGGTGCACGGCCGATGGCGCGGCTGATCCAGCAGCACATCAAGAAGCCGCTGGCGGAGGAATTACTGTTCGGCCGGCTCGTGGGCGGCGGTCACCTGCTGATTCACCTGGAAGACGGCGAACTCGCCTTTGATATCGAGGGCAAGGCGCTGCCGGTCACCTGAGGCCGCGGGGGCGGCTAGCGGGCGCGGTAGATGATGCGCCCCTTGGTCAGGTCGTAGGGGGTCAGCTCGACAGTGACCTTGTCGCCGCGCAGGATGCGGATGTAATGTTTGCGCATCTTGCCGGAAATATGCGCCGTCACCACATGGCCGTTCTCCAGTTCGACCCGGAACATGGTGTTCGGAAGGGTCTCGACCACGGTCCCCTCCATCTCGATGTGATCTTCTTTTGCCATGAAATTCCAAGCGCCTGTTGAATTCAGCCGGGCATTATACCGGAATTGGGCGTCCTTCATATCCCGTCTTCTACCGAGATCCGCCAGCGCCCGGGGGCAGGGCCGTCGGCACAGGATTCGGCGAGGATCCGCACGAATTCCCGGCGCGGCATGGTGATTGCGCCCAGGCTGGCCAGGTGCGCGGTGTGCACCTGGCAGTCGATCAGGCGAAAACCGCGCTGCTGCAGCAGTCTCACCAGCTGGACGAACGCCACCTTGGACGCATCCGGTTCGCGGGCGAACATTGATTCACCGAAGAAAATACGACCCAGCGCGACCCCGTAGAGCCCGCCGACCAGGACGTCGTCGCGCCAGCATTCCGCCGAATGCGCGTAACCGGCGGTGTGCAGCGCGATGTAGGCCGCCTGCATCTCGGGGATGATCCAGGTCCCGGCCTGCCCGGGTCGCGGCGCGGCGCAGTGGCGGATGACCGCCGGAAAGTCGCGATCGAAGCTGACGCGGAACCGTTCCCGGCGCAGCGTTCTGGCGAGGCTGTGCGAGACATGCAGGTCCGATGGGTACAGTACCAGGCGCGGGTCCGGCGACCACCACAGGATCGGCTGGCGGGGTCCGTACCAGGGAAAGATGCCCCGGCGGTAGGCCGCGAGCAGCCGCGGCAGGGACAGGTCTCCGCCCAGCGCAAGCAGGCCGTCGGGATCCCGCAGGGCGAGTTCGACGTCCGGGAAGCCGGACGCCGGATCCTTGCTGTCGATCCAGAACGGTGCCGTGTCGTTGCTGCGTATCATTGCTGGCCGCCTGCCTGCCCGTCTCCGCTGCCGCCGTCGCCGTCGCCCGTACGGTAGGGCGAGGTCTCCTGCAGGTCGTCATGATACGCGACCATCAGGGTATGTTCCTGGTTCAGGTAATGCGCGATCGCGGCGCGAAATCGCTCGTCCCGGAGCCAGTGGGCGGACCAGGTATAACTGGGCAGGAAGCCGCGGCTGATCTTGTGCTCGCCCTGGGCGCCCGGTTCGAACAGTTCCAGACCGTGCCGGATGGCGTACTCGATACCCTGGTAGTAGCAGGTCTCGAAATGCAGGCTGTGATAGTCCGCGCGGCAACCCCAGTGACGTCCGTACAGCGCCGTCGGGCTGCGCAGCATGATGGCGCCGGCGACCGGAAGCTGATCGTGCAGCGCTAACACCAGCACCACCTGGTCGCCCATGGTGCGGCCGATCTCCTCGAAGAACGCCAGCGACAGGGTCGGGATGCCGGATTTCTTCTCGAAGGTCGTGCGGTAGAAATCATGCATGACCCGCCACTGCGCGGGCGTTACCTCGCCGCCGTGCAGGATTTCCATGCGGATACCCGCATCCGCCACGTAACGGCGCTCGCGGCGGATCTTCTTGCGCTTGCGTGAGGTCAGGCCTGCCAGAAAATCGTCGAACGACGTGTAGCCTCTGTTATGCCAGTGAAAGTGACAGCTGCTGCGGCGCAGCAGCCCGCGCGCGACCAGCAGGGCGGTATCCGCGGGATCGGTGAACAGCCAGTGCAGCGAGGAGGCCCCGGCCGCCGCGGTCAGTGCCAGCGCGGCATCGACCAGCGCCTGCGCCACCGCGTCGCGGTCGGCATCCGCTGCCACCAGGATGCGGGCGCCGGTAACGGGCGTATAGGGGATGGCGGCCACGAGCTTCGGGTAATAGGGCAGGCCGGCGCGATGATAGGCATCGGCCCAGGCCCAGTCGAAGACGAACTCGCCGTAGGAATTGTCCTTGAGGTACAGCGGCACCGCACCGCACAGCCGGCCGTCCGCGCCGTAGGCGGCGAGATGGCGCGGCAGCCAGCCATAGTGCGCGCCGACGCAATCATGCCGCTCCAGGGCGGCGAGGAATTCGTGCCTGAGAAGGGATGCGCGGTGCCGGCAACGCGGTTCCAGTCAGCGGCCGTTACCGCGTCGATGCACTCCAGTACGGCCGTACGCATCGTTCAGTCCGCGCCCGGGCCGACCGCCTCGGTAGCGCCGGCCGTATCAGCCCCCGGAACGGTGCGCCAGGTTGTCGAGATAGGCCTCGGCATCCAGGGCGGCCATACAGCCGGTGCCGGCCGAGGTGATCGCCTGGCGGTAGACGTGGTCGCTGACGTCGCCCGCGGCGAAAATGCCCTCGACGCTGGTGGCGGTCGCCATGCCTTCCAGGCCGCTGCGCACCTTGATGTAGCCGTTGGCCATGTCCAGCTGGCCATCGAATATCTGCGTGTTGGGCCGGTGGCCGATGGCGATGAACACGCCGGTCAGTTCGATGTCGGACGTGTTGTCGTCCTTGATGTTCCTGACACGCATGCCGGTGACGCCGCTGGCATCGCCCAGCACCTCTTCCAGCACGCTGTCCCACAGGATCGTGACCAGGCCTTCTTCCTGCTTGCGGAACAGCCGGTCCTGCAGGATCTTCTCGGCACGCAGTTCGTCGCGCCGGTGCACCAGGGTGACGTGTGCAGCGATATTCGCAAGATAGAGCGCTTCCTCCACCGCGGTGTTGCCGCCGCCGATCACCGCCACCTGCTGTTGCCGGTAGAAGAAGCCGTCGCAGGTGGCGCAGGCCGAGACGCCCTTGCCCTTGAACGCCTCCTCCGAAGGCAGTCCCAGGTACATCGCCGAGGCGCCGGTCGCGATGATGAGCGCATCGCAGCTATAGGTGCCGGAATCACCCGTGAGCGAGAAGGGGCGGCGACTGAAATCGACACTGTGGATGTGGTCGAACACGATCTCGGTATTGAAGCGTTCCGCGTGCCGGCGCATCTCCTCCATCAGTCCAGGCCCCTGCAGGTCGGGCGCGCCACCCGGCCAGTTCTCCACCTCCGTAGTGGTCATGAGCTGGCCGCCCTGTTCCAGGCCGGTCACCAGCACCGGCGCCAGATTGGCGCGTGCGGCATAGACCGCGGCCGTGTAGCCAGCCGGTCCGGATCCGAGGATGAGAAGGCGGCAGTGCTTGATATCGCTCATGTATAATGCTCCGATTTGAATCCGTGAGACGCCGTTCGTGTAATGTCAGCATGCTGGCGGGAGAGTTTCGACCGGATTGTGGTCGCCGGGTTCCGGCAGCAGCCGGCAACCGGTCCGACCGACGCCTCGCGAATGGTACGTAACTTGACGAACAGGGTAAAGCAAGCGTGAAGATCGGGATTCCACGGGAGATCAAGCCCCTGGAGGGGCGCGTCGCACTCAGCCCGGACGCCTGCGCCGCGCTGGTGCAGGCGGGACATGCGGTGTACGTGGAGCAGGGCGCCGGGCTGTTGTCCGGCTTCAGCGATGCCGGCTACAGCGCGGCAGGCGCGACACTGTGTCCCTCCGCCGCCGCGACCTACGCGGCGGCCCAGCTGCTGGTCAAGGTCAAGGAGCCGATCGCGGGCGACCTCGCGCACCTGCGCAAGGACCACCTGCTGTTCTGTTTTCTGCATCTGGCGCCCGAGCCCGCGCTGACCCGCAGGCTGCTGGAGATCGGGCTGACCGCCATCGCCTTCGAAACCGTGGAAACCGACAGCGGCGAGCTGCCGCTGCTGGCCCCGATGAGCGACATCGCCGGCCGGCTGGCGACGCAGATTGGCACGCACCTGCTGCATCAGCCTCAGGGCGGCAAGGGTCTGCTGCTCGGCGGGCTGCCGGGTGTCGGGCGCGGTCGCGTGGTGGTGCTCGGCGCCGGGCATGCCGGAGGCAATGCGGCGGCCATGGCGGCCGCGATCGGCGCCGAGGTCACGGTATTCGACCTGCGCCGCGACCGGCTGGCCGCCATGCGCGCGCTCGGCAACAATGTCACCAGCCTGTATCCTTACCCCGACAACGTGCGCACGCATGTTGCCGCCGCCGACCTGCTGATCGGCGCGGTTTTGCGCACCGGTGCGCGGGCGCCGCACGTCGTCACGCGCGAACTGGTGGCCAGCATGGAGCCGGGCAGCGTGGTCGTCGACATCTCGGTCGACCAGGGTGGCTGTATCGAGACCACGCGACCGACGACCTATGCGGACCCGACCTACGTCGAGGCAGGCGTCGTGCATTTCTGCGTGACCAACATGCCCGGTGCCGTGCCGCACAGCGCCAGTCATGCGATTTCGGCAGCCCTGCTGCCCTATGTGCTGCAACTCGCGCAGGCGGGCTGGGAGGATGTCGCCGAGCTGCGCCGGGGCATCAACGTGCGCGCAGGCGCGGTGATCCACCCGGCCTTGCAAGTCAATACTTGATTGCGGCACAAAATAGCAAATAGAATCCTGCGATTGGCGAGACAAGCTCCGAAAGAAGATTATTTTGGCCCAGGCACGGCGCAAAACGACTGATGTTCCCCGGATCACCCACCAGGTGACCCGCGGCCTGCGCGAGGGCGCGCTGCTGCTGCTCGGCACGCTCGGCATCTTCCTGCTGGTCTCGCTGGCCAGTTACCACCCGGCAGATCCCGGCTGGTCCAACAGCGGGGCGGTCACCCACATCAGCAATGCCGGTGGCCTGATCGGGGCGTGGCTGGCCGACGTGCTGCTCTACCTGCTCGGATTCCTGGCCTATCTGTTTCCCGTCATGATCGCCTACAGCGGCTGGCTGGTTTACCGCGACCACAGCCCGACCGGCGGCATCGATCTGCACGTGCTCGCGGTGCGCTGGGCGGGTTTCCTGCTGACGGTCGGCGCCGGCTGCGGCCTGGCGGCGCTGGAAGCGGGCAATACCAACAGCGGCCTGCCGGCCGGCGCCGGCGGCGTCCTCGGCAAAGTGATCACCGGCGGCCTGATCGACGTGGTCAGCCCGGTCGGCACCATGTTGTTCCTGCTGGCCCTGTTCCTGACCGGGGTCACCCTGTTCACCGGCATATCGTGGCTGTCGGTCATGGATTTCATCGGCAAGCACACGCTGACCGCGGGCGACTTCCTGTATTACTACGGCGCGATGGTCCCGGAATACCTGGCGGCGCGGCGCGCGCGTAACGAGCGCAAGGAAGTGATAGAGACGGTGCAGCGGAAGCTGGCCGCCCGCAAACCGGTGCGGATCGAACCCGTCATCGAAAAGCCGCCCGTCAGCGATCGCAAGGAGCGCGAGCGCCAGGTCCCGCTGTTCGACCCGCCGGAAGACGGTGAACTGCCGCCGCTGTCGCTGCTGGACGAGCCGCGCGAATCCCAGGCGGGCTACTCGGAAGCTGCGCTGGAGGCGATGTCGCGCCTGGTCGAGATGAAACTGCTCGACTTCAACATCGAGGTGGAGGTCGTCGCCGTCAATCCAGGCCCGGTGATCACGCGCTTCGAGCTGGATCTCGGCCCCGGGGTCAAGGTCAGCCAGATCACCAACCTGGCCAAGGACATCGCGCGCGCGCTGTCCGCGATCAGCGTGCGCGTGGTCGAGGTCATCCCGGGCAAATCGGTGATCGGGCTGGAGATCCCCAACGAAAACCGCGCCATCATCACGCTGGGCGAGATCCTGAACACGCGCGAATACGATGACTCGTCCTCGCCGCTGACCCTGGCGCTGGGCAAGGATATCAGCGGCGTGCCGGTGGTGGTGGACCTGGCGAAGATGCCGCACCTGCTGGTGGCCGGCACCACCGGCTCCGGCAAATCGGTCGGCATCAACGCCATGGTACTGAGTCTGCTGTTCAAGACCCTGCCGAAGGACGTGCGCCTGATCATGATCGATCCGAAGATGCTCGAACTTTCGGTGTACGAGGGCATCCCGCACCTGCTCACCCCGGTGGTCACCGACATGAACGACGCCGCCAATGCGCTGCGCTGGTGCGTCGGCGAGATGGAACGGCGCTACCGCCTGATGGCCGCGCTCGGAGTGCGCAACATCGCGAGCTACAACCGCAAGGTCAGGGAGGCCATCGAGGCGGACGAACCCATCGAGGACCCGCTGTTCAATCCCGAGGAGGCGCTGGAAGGTACCGAGCACCCGACGCTGGAGACGCTGCCCTACATCGTGATCATCATCGACGAGCTCGCCGACATGATGATGGTGGTGGGCAAGAAGGTCGAGGAACTGATCGCGCGTCTGGCGCAGAAGGCGCGTGCGGCCGGGGTGCATCTCATCCTCGCCACCCAGCGGCCCTCGGTCGATGTCATCACCGGCCTGATCAAGGCCAATATCCCGACCCGCATCGCCTTCCAGGTTTCGTCCAAGATCGACTCGCGCACCATCCTCGACCAGATGGGCGCCGAGCAGCTGCTCGGGCACGGCGACATGCTCTATGTCGCGCCCGGTACCAGCGTCCCGGTCCGGGTGCACGGCGCCTTCGTGTCCGACCAGGAGGTGCACAAGGTCACCGCGCACCTCAAGGGTCGCTCCGAGCCGGAGTACCTGATCGATATTCTGGAGATGCCCAGCGAGCCGGTCCCCGGGCTGTCACCGGCCAACGGCGGCGGTACCGGCGACGACACCGAATCCGACCCGCTCTACGACCAGGCCGTGATGATCGTGACCCAGACCCGCAAGGCCTCGATCTCCGGTGTCCAGCGCCGGCTCAAGATCGGCTACAACCGCGCCGCGCGCATGATTGAACATATGGAGGAAACCGGTGTCGTAGGCCCCATGGAAACCAACGGCAGCCGCCAGGTGCTGGCGCCGCCGCCGCCCGACTGAGGGACTCATGCCCATCCGTCTGATCAAGGTCCTGTGCACGGCCCTGCTGTGCCTGGCCACGCCGGTGCTGGCGGGAACAACACCGGCGTACGTGGAGCGTTTCTTCAGCGATCTGGTCACCCTGCAGGCCGATTTCGACCAACTGGTGGTCGACAGCAGCGCCCGGACCGTCCAGTCGTCACGCGGCCAGCTTTGGATCATGCGTCCGGGGCGCTTCCGCTGGGATTATCTCGCCCCGTACAAGCAGCAACTCGTTGCCGATGGCGAGCGGGTCTGGTCGTATGACGAGGACCTGGAACAGGTCACTGTGCAGCCTGCGAACGAGGTGCTGACCGCGACCCCCGCGATGCTGCTCAGCGGCAGCCGGCCACTGGCCGAGGCATTCACCATCGAGGAAGTGGCGAACGGGCAGGTGCGGCTCACCCCGCGCACGGACGACAGCAACATCACCACGCTCACGCTCGCCTTTGCCGACGGCGTGCTGTCCCGCATCGAGGCGCACGACAGCTTTGGCAACACCACGACCTTCAGCTTCAGCAACGTGGTCCGCAACCCGCCGCTCGGAAAGGAACTCTTCCACTTCGAGCCGCCGCCCGGGGCGGATGTGGTGGGAGCAACCGACTGACGCCACGCGCGTATGCCGGATCACGCCGTTGCACCCTACCGGCCCCTGGCCGACCGCATGCGACCGCGCAACCTGGCCGCTTTCACCGGCCAGCCGCATATCCTCGGTCCGGGCAAGCCGCTGCAGCGCGCCATCGAGGAGGGCAATCTGCACTCCATGGTGCTGTGGGGCCCGCCGGGCACCGGCAAGACCACCCTGGCACGGTTGCTGGCCGAGCAGTCCAACGCACAATTCCTCACCCTGTCGGCGGTGCTCGCGGGGGTGAAGGAAATACGGGCCGCCGTCGCCACGGCGCAGGAACTGCGCGAGCGGGATGGGCGGCCGACCATCCTGTTCGTGGACGAGGCGCACCGCTTCAACAAGTCCCAGCAGGACGCCTTCCTGCCTTACGTGGAGGATGGCACGGTCATCTTCATCGGGGCGACCACCGAGAACCCGTCGTTTGAACTGAACCGCGCGCTGCTCTCGCGGGTGCGTACCTACGTGCTCAGACGACTCGAACCCGCTGCCCTGCGCGCCATCATCGACACGGCGCTCGCCGATCCCGTGCATGGACTGGGCACGCGCCGGCTGTCGATTCCGGGTGACTGGCTCGACCGCTTGGCCGTGGCCGCCGACGGCGACGCGCGGCGTGCACTGAACCTGCTGGAGATCGCCGCGGATCTGGCCGCGACGGAAGACGGCGTGGCGGTCATACCCGAGGGTGTGTTTGCCGAGGTCATCAGCGGCGGTACCCGGCGCTTCGACAAGGGCGGGGACGACTTCTACGACCAGATCTCCGCGCTGCACAAGTCGGTACGCGGCTCCAGCCCCGACGCGGCGCTGTACTGGCTGGTGCGCATGCTGGACGGTGGCTGCGACCCGCTCTATCTCGCCAGGCGCATCGTGCGCATGGCATCCGAGGATATCGGCAACGCGGATCCGCGTGCGCTCACGCTGTGCCTGAATGCCTGGGACGTGCAGGAGCGCCTGGGCAGCCCCGAAGGCGAACTGGCGCTGGCCCAGGCGGTGCTGTACCTGGCCTGCGCACCCAAGAGCAATGCCGTGTACACGGCCTACAATACGGCACGCGGCGACATCGGCAGGACCGGCTCGCTGGAGGTGCCGGTGCACCTGCGCAACGCACCGACCCGGCTCATGAAGGAACTCGGCTATGGCCGGGAATACCGTTACGCGCATGACGAACCGGAGGCCTACGCGGCCGGTGAATGCTACTTCCCGGAAGGCATGGGGACGCCGAACTACTACCGACCCGTGCCGCGCGGCCTGGAGATCAAGCTCGCCGAGAAGCTCGCCCACCTGCGCGAGTTGGACCGCCGGCAGGCGAAGAAATGACGGCCCGCGCCAAGGCGCAAATACGCCAAGGCTAGCGCCCCAGCGGATACAGCGCACCCAGGTAACAGAGAGGATCCGCTGATTGATACGTCAGTGCGAGGAACGACGTTCCGCAGCAAGCGCCAGTCAGTCGATGCCATAGTGGGGATTGCACCGCTGCAATCGCAGAGACGGGTTAATCAGATGTTCCACAATCATTTGCGCCTGAATTCAGTTGCGTGTTCGATCCCGCCAGCATTGATCAGCCGCTGTGATCGCTGTGGTAAATCGTTTATTCCGGCCTGGGTCCTGAAATTTCCGGCGTGCCTGCATGCCGCCCAGGAGGTACCATAGCGCCATGAATCAGGTCGCGCGGACATGAACCAGCTGCTCGCCATCGCCGCCGGCGGTGCGCTCGGGGCGCTGCTGCGTTACTGGACCTCGGTGTCGGTGCACGGCCGCTTCGGCACGGCCTTTCCCTGGGGCACCCTGACGGTGAATGTCCTCGGCAGCCTGCTCATGGGCTTCCTCTATATCTGGCTCATCGAACGCACGGCCGCCGCTCCCGCGCTGCGCGCCTTCCTCATGATCGGCCTGCTCGGCGCCTTCACGACGTTCTCGACCTTTTCCATCGAAACCCTCAACCTGCTGGAGACCGGCCAGGCGGGCAGGGCGCTGGCCAACGTCCTGGTCAGCGTGATTGTCTGCATTTTCGCCGCCGGCCTCGGCGTCTTCGCTGCGAGGCAGTTATGAAACAGCTCGATGTCATCTTCGTCCATGTGTATCTGACCGAGGGGGAGGGACGCCTCACCGCTTTGCTGAAATGCCTGCATGACGAAGCCAAGGTCAGGGGCGTGACCGTGCTGCGCGGCATCAGCGGCTTTGGCCGATCCGGTAAACTGCACTCGTCCAGCCTGCTGGACATGTCGCTGGACCTGCCGCTGGTCGTGGAATTCTTCGACGAGCCGCACAAGCTCGAACGGATCATGGCGCATATCGGCAAGGAAATCGAACCCGGACATGTCGTGAGCTGGCCGGCGACGCTGTATGTATAACCCGGGTGCTCCGGCAAGCCACCGTTACAGATCCCATCTCATAATCCCGCACGGGATTATGAGATGGGTTTAGCGTCTCTAATAGGGGATCAGTAACCCCCCCCGCCTTCAGGCGGCAAATCGTCATGCCGGCGTATGCCGGCAGCCAGAGAGACTGCTCCATGGGTAGATCTGGATTGCGGCCTGCGCCGCAATGACGGGGACCTTCATACAGGCGTATGGGCAAGTGCGGTGCACGGGGAGCGTGGAACGCCAGCGGAGTTGTATGTCGGGGCAATCGGCCGGGTGGCCGATCGATCCGGCTTTCAGCCGTAACCTGAAGCCACCGGCTTTAGCCGGTGGAGTATTCACCCATTCGCCAGCCTGCCGGCTCCTGCATTACAATCCCGCTCCAGCAGCACAACCCGACAACGCCGAAAAGGACTGCCATGCTCGATCCCCGACTCCTGCGCACCGAACTCGAGACCGTCGCGAGGCAACTGGCCCGGCGTGGTTACACCCTGGACACGGCAGCGCTGCAGGCGCTGGAGGCACGCCGCAAGGCGCTCCAGGTGCGGACCCAGGAATTGCAGGCTGAGCGCAATGCCCGCTCCAAGGGCATCGGCAAGGCCAAGGCGGCGGGCGCGGATATCGCACCGCTGCTGCAGGAGGTCGAGGGCCTGGGCGCGCAGCTCAAGGCGGCCGAGGACGCGCTGGCAGCGCTGCAGGAGGAGCTCAACGCCATCCTGCTGGAGATTCCCAACATACCGCACGACTCCGTTCCGGAGGGCAGGGGCGAGGAGGACAATCCCGAGCTCCGGCGCTGGGGCGAACCGACGGCCTTCGATTTCGAGCCGCAGGACCATGTCGACCTCGGCGAGCGGCTGGGCCTGCTGGATTTCGAGACCGCCGCGAAGCTCACCGGGTCGCGTTTCGCCGTGATCCAGGGTCTGCTCGCGCGGCTGCACCGTGCACTGATCCAGTTCATGCTCGACACCCATACCCGTGCGCACGGCTACCGCGAGGTATATGTTCCCTACCTGGTGAACGCCGATAGCCTGCGCGGCACCGGCCAGCTGCCCAAATTCGAGGCAGACCTGTTCCGCACCGCCGGCGAACAGGCGTACTACCTGATACCGACGGCGGAGGTGCCGGTCACGAATCTGGTGCGTGATGAAATCATCGACGCCGCCGCGTTGCCGCTGCGGTTGACCGCGCACACCCCGTGCTTCCGTTCCGAGGCCGGGTCCTATGGCAAGGACACGCGCGGCATGATCCGCCAGCACCAATTCGAGAAGGTGGAAATGGTCCAGCTGGTGCGGCCGCAGGATTCCTGGGCCGCCCTGGAGGAACTCACCGGTCACGCCGAGGCCATCCTGCAGCAGCTCGAGCTGCCCTACCGGGTGGTCGCGCTGTGCACGGGCGATATCGGCTTCTCCGCCGCGAAGACCTACGATCTGGAGGTGTGGCTGCCGGGGCAGCAGAAATACCGCGAGATCTCCTCGTGCAGCAATTTCGAGGCGTTTCAGGCACGCCGCATGCAGGCGCGCTGGCGCAATCCCGAAACCGGCAAGCCGGAACTCCTGCACACCCTGAACGGATCCGGACTGGCAGTGGGGCGCACACTGGTCGCGGTCATGGAAAACTACCAGCAGGCGGATGGCTCGATCCGCGTGCCCCCGGTGCTGCGGCCCTACATGGGCGATGTCACCGTCATCGGTGCCTGAGCCCCCGCGATCCCCGAGAATCCCGGTGCGGGATGATGAGATAGGTTCTAGAAAATGCGGTAGCGGTTGTACGGCCGGTTGGTAAAGCGCAGCAGCTTGCCGGCGGCATCCTGCAGCAGCAGTCCCGACTGGTTGCGCAGGAAGGTGTAACGGGTCGCGGAGTTGGTCTTCGGGCTGTACAGGGTAACGACGTCGCTTTCGAGCGTGATGGCGCCATCGACGCTCAACTGGCCCTGCCGCAGACGAAAGCGGTTGCCGCGGATCTCCAGGATTTCACCGGACGTCCCGTACCAGCGTCCATCGAGCAGCGAAACGGCCGCGGGCAGTCCGCCGCCATACCAGTTGCCGGGCATAAGGTTGCCGAATTGCTGCGGGTAGCCCCTACCTGAATTCCGGAACGGCGCATAACCCGCCCCCGGCCAGCCAGTGGCCGGCATCGCGCTCCAGGGGTTGCTGCCCAGCGACCACGGCGACATGCCGGACCAGGGCGACATCCCCGACCAGGGCGACATACCGAAGGTATTGAACGGGGAATAGCCGAAGCTGGTGAACGGCGAGCCGAGACCCGACAGCATCGGCCAGGATTGCATTCCCGCATTAAAGTTGTTCAGGCCGCCGACGCCGAAATTGTCGCTCCAGTTGCCACCACCCCAACCGTTATCCTTGTCGTGCATGGCATCGGACATGACGTTCATCATGGTCAGCATCATGCGGAACATCATGCTGAACATGTCGTCCGCCGCCCGTGCCGATCCTGCCCCGGACAGCGCGCACAGCAGTAGGAGAATGGCGCCTGAGCGTTTCATTGCCTGACCTGTGTCAATCGACACCTGTCCCTGAGAGTAGGAGATTTTCGCACCCGCATCACTTTACGCAGTATAAAACCAGATGTAGGGTTTGGATACAGAACCAACCCCGAGATTTTGTGCTTTTACCCGGTCGATCGCATGATCGTGCCTGACAACGCCGGCAGTCGCGTGCGGGCGCTGTTTTCATTTACGGATCATGCAATTATCGGCGCCGTTCATGTTAGACTTGCGCTTTTTAACCCAGCCCGCTGATGCAATGACAAAAATCAACGAACTGCTAGAGCAACGCATCCTGTTCCTCGACGGTGCGATGGGTACCATGATCCAGCGCCACAAACTCGGCGAGGCGGATTACCGGGGCGAACGCTTCGCGGCGTGGCCGCGCGATCTGAAGGGCAACAACGACCTGCTGGTGCTGACCCGCCCGGCGCTTATCGCGGACATCCACCGCGAGTACCTGGAAGCCGGGGCGGACATCCTGGAGACGAACACCTTCAACGCTACGCGCGTGGCGATGGCCGACTACGGCATGGAGGAACTGGCCCACGAAATCAACGTCGCCGCTGCCAGGCTGGCACGCGACGTCGCGGACACGTTCACCCGGAAAACGCCGGACAAGCCGCGTTTCGTCGCCGGCGTGCTCGGCCCGACCAACCGCACCGCCTCGATCTCACCGGACGTCAACGATCCCGGTTTCCGCAACATCACATTCGACGCGCTGGTCGCGGCCTATCTCGAAGCCACGCGCGGCCTGGTCGAGGGCGGCGCCGACCTGCTGCTGGTGGAGACCGTCTTCGATACCCTCAACGCCAAGGCGGCGCTGTACGCCATCGAGGAATACTTCGAAACCGCCGGCATACGCCTGCCGGTGATGATCTCGGGCACCATCACCGACCAGTCCGGGCGCACGCTCAGCGGCCAGGTGACCGAGGCCTTCTACAATTCGCTGCGTCATGCGCGGCCGCTCTCGATCGGGCTCAATTGCGCGCTCGGCGCCGCCCAGTTGCGCCAGTACGTCGAGGAACTGTCCGGCATCGCGGCAACCTTCGTCTCGGCGCATCCCAACGCCGGACTGCCGAACGAATTCGGCGAATACGACGAGACGCCGGAGACCATGGCCCGCGAGCTGGCGGACTGGGCCGCGAGCGGTTTCGTCAACATCATCGGTGGCTGCTGCGGGACCACGCCGGCACACATCAGGGCCATCGTGGCGGCGGTCGGCAAACACCCGCCACGCAGGATCCCCGCCATTCCTCAACAGTGCCGCCTCGCCGGCCTGGAACCGTGCAACATCGGCCCGGAATCGCTGTTCGTCAACGTCGGTGAACGCACCAACGTCACCGGCTCGGCGATCTTCCGGCGCCTGATCACGGAGGGCGACTACGAGCATGCCCTGGACGTCGCCCGCCAGCAGGTGGAAAACGGCGCGCAGATCATCGACGTCAATATGGACGAGGGCATGCTCGACTCGCAGGCGGCGATGGTGCGTTTCCTGCACCTGATCGCGGCCGAACCCGACATCGCGCGCGTGCCGGTCATGATCGATTCCTCCAAGTGGGAGGTGCTCGAGGCCGGGCTGAAATGTATCCAGGGCAAGGGCGTGGTGAACTCCATCAGCCTGAAGGAAGGCGAGGACGAGTTCCTCGCCCACGCCAGGGCGGTGCGCCGCTACGGCGCCGCCGCGATCGTCATGGCCTTCGACGAACAGGGGCAGGCCGACACGCGTGCGCGCAAGCTCGAGATCTGCCGGCGCGCCTACCGGCTGCTGGTCGAACAGGCCGGCTTCCCGCCGGAGGACATCATCTTCGACCCGAACATCTTCGCGGTCGCGACCGGCATCGAGGAGCACAACAACTACGGGCGCGATTTCATCGACGCCACGCATGACATCAAGTCGCAGTTGCCGCACGCGCTGGTCTCCGGCGGCGTGTCCAACGTCTCGTTCTCGTTCCGCGGCAACAACCCGGTGCGCGAGGCGATCCACGCCGTGTTTCTCTTCCACGCCATCCGTGCCGGCATGGACATGGGCATCGTCAACGCCGGCCAGCTGGCCATCTACGACGAAATCCCGGGTGAGCTGCGCGAGCGGGTCGAGGACGTGGTCCTGAATCGCAGACCGGATGCGACCGAACGCTTGCTCGAGATCGCCGAGCGATACCGCGGCGACGGCACCGGTGCGGAGCAGGCCGTCGCCGCGGCCTGGCGCGAGTGGGAGGTCAACAAGCGCCTGGAGCATGCGCTCGTCAAGGGCATCGCGGACTACATCGAGCAGGACACCGAGGAGGCGCGGCGCGCGGCCGCCCGGCCGCTCGAGGTGATCGAAGGCCCGCTCATGGCCGGCATGAACGTGGTCGGCGACCTGTTCGGCGCCGGCAAGATGTTCCTGCCGCAGGTGGTCAAATCCGCACGGGTGATGAAAAAGGCGGTGGCCTATCTGATGCCGTATATGGAAGCCGAGAAGGACGCCGCTTCCACCAGCAACGGCCGCATCCTGCTGGCGACCGTGAAGGGCGACGTCCACGATATCGGCAAGAACATCGTCGGCGTGGTCCTGCAGTGCAACAACTACGAGGTGATCGATCTCGGGGTCATGGTGCCGGCCGACAACATCCTCCAGGCCGCGCAGGAACGGCAGGCGGACATCATCGGCCTGTCCGGGCTGATCACGCCGTCGCTGGACGAGATGGTGCACATCGCGCGCGAGATGCAGCGTCGCGGCCTGACGCAGCCGCTGCTGATCGGCGGCGCCACGACCTCGCGCATCCACACGGCGGTGAAGATCGACCCGGCCTACACGGGCGCCGTGGTCTATGTGCCGGACGCCTCGCGCGCGGTGGGCGTGGCAAGCAATCTGCTCAGCGCGGAGCGCCGCGAGGACTACATCAGGGAGCTGAAGGACGGCTATGGCGAGTTGCGCGCGCAGCGCGCCGCGCAGCAGAAGGAACGCCGGTTGCTCGACCTGGTCGAGGCCCGTGCGCGCAAATTCGCCACTGACTGGGGCCATTACCGGGTGGCGCAGCCCGCGTTCCTGGGCCTGAAGGTGTTCGATGACTATCCGCTCGCCGAGCTGGTGCGCTACATCGACTGGGGCCCGTTCTTCAAGGCCTGGGAGCTGTCCGGCAGGTTCCCGCAGATCCTCGACGACCCGAAAGTCGGCAGCGAGGCCACGCGCCTGTTCGAGGACGCCAACACCATGCTGAAACAGATCGTCGGCGAGAAGTGGCTGCAGGCCCGGGCGGTAATCGGCCTGTTCCCGGCCAACAGCAGTGGCGATGACATCGAGCTCTATACCGACGACAGCCGCAGCACGGTGCGCACCGTATTCCACACCCTGCGCCAGCAGATCGCGCACCGCGGCAACGCACCGGACTACGCGCTGGCCGACTTCGTCGCTCCCGTAGAGTCGGGTATTGCCGATTATATCGGCGCCTTCGCCGTCACCACGGGCATCGGCATCGAGGCGCGACTCGCCGTGTTCGCGGCGGATCACGACGACTACCACGGCATCCTGCTCAAGGCCCTGGCCGACCGCCTGGCCGAGGCCTTCGCCGAGCGGATGCACGAGCGTGTGCGCCAGGAGTTCTGGGGCTACGCGCCGGCAGAGAGCCTGTCCAACGAGGAGTTGATCCGGGAGGAATACCGCGGTATCCGGCCGGCGCATGGCTATCCCGCCTGCCCCGACCACACCGAGAAGGCCATCCTCTGGGAGCTGCTCGAACCCCTCGCCAATGCCGGGATTTCGCTCACCGAGTCCTATGCCATGTGGCCCACGGCATCCGTGTCGGGACTGTACTTTGCGCATCCCGAGGCATGCTACTTCGGCACCGGCAAGATCGGTCGCGATCAAGTCGCGGACTATGCCCAGCGCAAGGGCATGACGCACGCAGAGGCCGAACGCTGGCTGGCGCCGGTGCTGGGCTATGATCCGGAGGGGAATGCGTCCTGAGCGCGCAACAGCGCTTGCCGGCCCCGGCCGGACTGCCAGCAAGCGCGCCGCTCATGCCCTGGCATGTGCGGCTCAAGTTGGCAACCGGTCTGCCGCCCTAAGATGGTCGCCTCGGGCCGGATACCGCCGACCGTCGTACCGCGGCACCCGCCGCAACCACAAACCAGGAGCAGGGCATATGCAGAGATCACCGCTGAAGCTCACGAGCACGCTGTTAATGGCAACGCTCACGCTGGCCGTCGCCGGTCCAGCGTCCGCCACGCCGCCGCCCTGGGCACCGGCGCACGGCTACCGTGACAAGCACCATGACCGTTACGAACACCGGGAGCATTACAGCTACCGCGAGTACCGGCCGGCGCTGCCCTGGCATAGCCGCGACCAGGAAAATCGCTATATCCGCAACGGGCGCTGCGACCGTGACGCACTCGGGGCGGTCGTGGGCGGCGTGGTCGGCGGTCTTGCCGGCTCGCGCCTCGGCAAGGGGGACGGACGCACCGTCGCGACGATCGCCGGGACGGTCATCGGCATCCTGGTCGGCCGTTCGATCGGTCAGAGCATGAACGCCAGCGACCAGCAGTGCACCGGCCAGGTCCTCGAGCATGTTCCGGATCGGGCTGCGATTCAGTGGCGCAACCCCGACACCGGCGCGGAATACCAGGTCACCCCCACCACGACCTACCAGGATCCGGGCGGTCGCTACTGCCGCGAGTACACCACACGGGCCACTATCGGCGGACGTGCGGAGCAGGTATATGGTCGCGCCTGCCGGCAGCCGGACGGCAGCTGGGCCAGGCTCTGAACCGGGCGGGGATCGGTATTGCGACGCCGGCCGGTACGCAGGTGCCGGACGGCGTGCTGATTATTTGAATTCCCCCACGCGGGCGTGGGGGATAATGAGATAGGTTCTAGTCGCAGACCTCGGACTTGGGGTATCTCTCCCTGACCTTGCGGATCTTCTCGTCGATGGCCTGCTGCATGGCCGGATTACCCTGGCGTGCCTCGTAGGCCGCCTCCAGCTGCTCCGCGACACTGGGATATTCCGCGCGCCGCATCTCGGCATATTCCTCTTCATGGTAACGGTTCGCGAGTTCGGCCAGCGCGAGCCGGATCTGTTCGTCGCTGGGGCGCGGCACGTCCGCGTTCCATTGCGCAATGACCGGGTCCTGTGCCGGATTGTCGTGCCGGATGACGTAATCGACGCCGGCGGAGACATTCGGGTTGATCAGGTGTATAGCCCGGCACAGGGTGCGCACGCGGTCGTCATGACGGATGAGGTGGTGCTGCTGGGCCACGTGCTTGATGTCGCTGTTGAGCTTGCGGGAGTTCTTCCACAGGAAAACGATCCAGAAGCAGACAAGTATCAACAGCAAGACAGCGATGTTGGTTACGCCTTGGTCCATGGTGTTGCTCCTCTGTTATTGTCAGTCGCTTCCGTCAATAGTGTCGCATGCGGCCCCGAACCACAAGAGAAGCGGGGTATTGCGGCCGCCCCCGACCGCCTGCCGCGGCGTCGTCGCGCCGTGGGCAGGGCCACGTGGGGGGGGGGGGCGGCTGCCGCTGGGGACAGCCGCGCCCGCCGGTCGCGCATCACTTGAAGATGTTTTTGAGAAAATCCTGCATGGCCGACCAGGAGGCCGCATCCGCATCGGCGTTGTACGCCAGCGGCAGCCCGAACTGCTGGCCAAAGGCATCCGCGTCCGGGTTGGTGAAGCTATGCTTCGCGCCCGGGTAGCTGATGAAATTGTAGTCCACGCCTGCGGCATCCATGTCCTGCTCGAACAGCTCGATCTGCTCCTTCGTCACGAACGGGTCAGCCGCGCCGTTGGCCACCAGGAACTTGGCGGTGACCTTGTCACTGATCGGACCGAGACCGCCGAGACTGCCGTGGAAACTCACCACGCCGTCGAGATCCTCGCCCATGCGCGCCATTTCGAGGACCACGCTGCCGCCGAAGCAGTAGCCGATCGCCGCGTTATGTGACGGATCGACGCTGGGCTGCCGGTTGAGGAAGGCACGGGCGGCCTCGAAGCGCGCCTTCATGAGGGGCAGGTCCTTGCGTACGGCACCGGAGAATTTGCCGGCGTCCTCGGGATGGCCGGCGGTGCGGCCGTCACCGTACATGTCGACAGCGAGTGCCGTGTACCCCAGCGCGGCCAGCATCTCGGCACGCCGGCGCGCATAGTCATTCAATCCCCACCATTCGTGTACGACCAGCACCCCGGGGCGCTTGCCCGCGATCGCGTCATCCCAGGCCAGGTAACCCTTCATGGTCGTCTCCCCGTCCTGGTAGGTGACTTCCTGGCCGACAACGCTGGCCTGGGTGCATGGCACCCCGCCCAGCAGCAGGATCAAAACGAGTGCATATCGCGACATGGCGCCTCCCCGGTACTCGGTTGCTGTGGATGGTACCCGGAATATAGCCAAAAATCCGCTGCGGCGCTTTATGTGGACGGCATTCTGATAAATAATCCCGGCTGACCGCAACGACCTGAATCCATGCACGGGAGCCTGCCATGAAAATGCCTGCCAGTCTGTTACTGCTTCTGCCGATCCTGCTGGTCACCGGCTGCACCGGGATCCCCAGCTATACCCCCGGCGGCGACGAAGATCAGCCGTCCGCCACGCGCATGGAACGCGTCAGGCCGCAGGACCGTCAGTCTACCCGGGAACGCAGGGTACAGTTCGGCAACTGGCGGGTGGACTGCATCTATGAGGAAGTCAATTTTTCCACGCAATGCAAGGCCGAAACCTACGGCAAGATCAGTGTTTCGGTCGGCGACGAGATCTATCATCCTACCCCGGTGCTGTGGATTGCCTGGCTGAAGGGCGAACCGCGTGGATACCGTTCGGTCTGCGTGTTCGGACACGACTATCCGGTGAAGGCGGTCAGCATGCGTGTCGACGGCAATCCGCCGCTGCAGATCGGCGCACACAACGCCACCGGCTGCGTCCCCGCCGACAGTAACATCCTCAAGCAACTGCGTGCGGGCCGTGAGCTGGCCGTGACCTTCCACCGCTGGCCCTGGGGCGAGACTACCGCGACTTTCAACCTGCACCGATCCAGCCGGGCGCTCGAAGAGCTGGACCGGCTCGTCGCCGCACAGTGAGTCAGCCACAGGCGTGGCGGACAGGACCTCGGGCCGCTGCATGAAGCGTGACTGGCCCGCCATCTTTCCCGAACTGGTCGCGCCGGGACAGGTAGCCATGGAGGCCGAGGTCGCGGCCTTGCTGGATGCGGCAGCCGAGGTCAGGGTGCCGGCGCGCGCAACGATATTCCACCAGGGCGACCAGTGCAGCAACTATCTGCTCGTCATCGAAGGCAGTGTCAAGGTGATGACCCGCGCCGAGAACGGCCGCGAGATCGTGCTCTATCGGCTCAGCCCCGGCGATTCCTGCGTACTGACCACGTCCTGCCTGTTCGGTAACAGCCGTTATCCCGCCGAAGGCGTAACGGCCACCGCGGTCCTCGCCCTGGCGATACCCGCCGACCGTTTCCATCAAGCCGTGCAGACCTCCGTCGCCTTCCGGCGGTTCGTGTTCGCCACGTTCAGCGGCCATCTCGGCAGTCTCATCACCCTGGTCGAGGAGGTCGCATTCGGCCGGGTGGACGTCCGCCTGGCCCGTCACCTGCTCGATCACGCGGACGCGACGGCTGCCCTGCAGGCCACCCATCAGGAACTTGCGACCGAACTTGGTACCGCGCGCGAGGTGATCAGTCGTCAGCTCAAGGATTTCGAACAGCGCCAGCTTGTCCGGCTGCAGCGCGGCAGCATCACCCTGCTCGATACCGAGCGCCTGGGTTCTCTGGCAAGCGACTGAAAATATATGAAAACTTCTGGAGTGGTTGGCTGCGGATACCGCTTCGCTTGACCTCCGTCAAAGATATAGCGCCTGCTGTGGCGGTAGTGTCGCGCTATTGCGGGGCCGCAGCGCCAGGCGGTTGCCCCGGATAACGTGCGATAACAGGAGGAGAATATGAGCAAACCCGCGCGCTTCAACCCGCAGTTGGTGGCACTGGCCGCCGCACTCGCCCTCTACGGCGCTTCCGGCTGGCCGAATCCGGCACTGGCCGAAGCCGAGAACGCGCCTGCCGCCGCAACCGCCGACGTGGCACCAGCAGCCACCGCGGAAACCGCAGCGGCGGCGGCAGCCCCGGCGGAAACCGCAGCGGCGCCGGCAACGGCCACGGATGCCGCCGCCGACACGGGCACTGCGGAATCAGCAACACCGGCCCACGCCCGCAACCGCACCCTGCAGAACCAGCGCATCGCGCAGATCAGGGAGGCCGCGCGGCAGCGGCGCGAGAACATGGAACGTTGGCGCAGTGCGCGTCGCTGGTGGAACAATCCCGCAGCGGAAGACCGCCGCCAGTGGAACCGCGCGCGCAGCGAGTGGCAACGCGAGCTGATCGAGGCACGCCGTCGCGCCGATGAACAGGCCCGGCCGGACTATTCCTATCGCTACCGTTACTGGCGCGCCTATCCCTAGACGCGCAACCGGCACGGTCCGCGCACCGCGCCGCTTGCGAGCGGGAACGCTGCGTAGCGCGCATGGTTGCCGCCCGCCGCGTCCACGTGGCGTGAGCGGTTGGGTACAGGCGGCCGCACGGCCACTCAGGCAAAGGAAGCGTTGTCGTGGATATCAAGGTTCTGCTGACCGTATTCATCGCCGTATTTATCGCCGAACTGGGCGACAAGACCCAGCTGGCAACCATGCTGTTCGCCGCCGACCGTGAGGTCAGCAAGCTGACCGTCTTCCTCGGCGCCTCGTTGGCGCTGATCGTGGCATCCGCCATCGGCGTGCTGGCAGGAGGTCTCGTGTCGGCTTACATCAGCGCACGGGTCCTCCGCTATATCGCCGCCGCAGGCTTCATCGCCATCGGGGTCTGGACCCTGCTGAAAACCTAGCCGCGACGGGTCTGCCGGCTGCCGGCACACGCGATGACGCACCGACCCTATTCGCTCATGCTCCATGGCGGCGCACTGACACCGTCCACGCCGCTGCGCACTGAGGCGCTCGCCGCGCGACTCGACAGCCTGCATGCCATCCTGGAACAGGGCAGGGAGATCCTGGTACGCGGCGGTAGCGCACTGCGGGCCGTCGAATACTGTGCCTGCCGGCTCGAGGACGATCCCTTGTTCAACGCGGGCCGTGGCTCGGTACTGAATGCTGACGGCGCCATCGAGATGGATGCCGCCATCATGGACGGGCGCGACCTCGCCGCAGGTGCCGTGGCTGCCATCCGCCGCATCGCCAATCCGGTCGCCCTGGCCAGGCAGGTCATGCGACACAGCGGGCACGTGCTGCTTGCAGGTGCGGGTGCGGCGCGCTACGCAAGGCAGCAGGGCATACCCCGCGTCGCCGCAGCCGCGCTCGTCACCGCGGCGCGCCTGCAGCAGTATCGAAGCGCAGACCCGGGCGACGGGTCGGAGTCACCGACCGGCACCATCGGCGCCGTGGCCTGCGACAAGCGCGGCAATCTGGCAGCGGCGACCTCGACCGGCGGTGTGGCGCGCAAGCGGGCTGGCCGCATCGGTGATTCAGCACTCGTCGGTGCGGGAGTGTACGCCGACAATTTGAGTTGCGCGGTTTCCGCGACCGGTCGTGGCGAGGATTTCATCCGCACCGTGCTGGCGAAGTACATCGCCGACCGGATCGAACTGCTGGGCGAAGACGCGGCGCGTGCGGCGCAGGCCGGCATCGAACAGCTGCAGCGCCGGGTTGCGGGTCACGGTGGCGTGATCGTCATCGATGCCAACGGCCGCTGCGCCAGCCGCTTTACGCCCGGGGGAATGCTGCACGGCTGGATCGAGCACGGCGGACCTGCGCGTTGCAGTTGGAACGGGGTGCCGCCATGCGGCGTGCCGCGTGCGGACGCTACAGGAGGAATAGGCAGGTGAACGGCGCGGTGACGGCTGACGGCCGCCACCGCACGAAAATCAGGCTAGAGTGCGAAAGTCGTGTAGACCCAGACGAGACCCAGTACCAGCGCGATGCTGGTCACGCCCATCAGCACCGTGACAATGTGATTCTTGCGCCAGCCCCGGAATACCCAGTAGCTCTGCAGGCCGACAAAGCCCGCCGCGGTTCCGACCACCATGACCAGTCCCTTGTTGGCGATGTCGGAACTCAGGATGAAGACAATGAAAAACACGAAGGCAACACCCAGCGGGGTCAGGGTGAACATCCAGTCCTCGACTTCATGCCGGTCACGACTGGTGTTCAGCATTTTCGCCAACTTTCCGGTTTCATCCATAGCTCGTCTCCTTGTGTCGATTTGGTGTAAGGATAATGCCAGCCGCTCGAAATTTGTTATTGACGCTAATCAAATCCGGTTAATACAAAACGCATGCTATTCTAATTCACGAAATTACCGATACAACCACTGACAAAATGACGCACGTGTTAGCGTATTCCGCGCTGTACAGCGGCACCCGCGCGACGGCATACAACTCGTCAACAAAATGTCATCTCGTCTCCGGCCATGCCTGCCGGCGCACGCCATGCGCATCAAGTTACGAACGCACAGGCAACGCGCTAGACCTTCGTCTATGCGTTTAACCGAGCGCAACCGGCCGACGGCATGATCGTCCTGTTCAACAAGCCCTTCAGGGTGCTGTCGCAGTTCACTGCCGCCGATGGCAAGACCACCCTCGCGGACTACATCGACATCCCCGGTGTCTACTGTGCCGGACGCCTGGACTACGACAGCGAGGGTCTATTGGTGCTGACGGATGACGGTCGGCTGCAGCAAAGCATCAGCAACCCCCGTCACGGCAAGCACAAGGGTTACTGGGTACAGGTCGAGGGCGTACCCGATGCGGCCGCGCTGCAGCGGTTGCGCTCCGGCGTCGCGCTGAACGACGGCATGACCCGTCCGGCACAGGCCGAATGCATCGAGCCGCCCCAGCTCTGGCCGCGCGATCCGCCCATCCGCGTGCGCAAGGCCATACCCACCGCCTGGCTGGATCTGACCATCGGCGAGGGCCGTAACCGCCAGGTCCGGCGCATGACGGCACAGGTGGGTCATCCCACGCTGCGGCTGGTCCGTTACCGTGTCGACAAGTGGACGCTGGACGGTATACCGAGCGGCACGTATCGCGTGCTGGCATGAACCTGCCGCACGACAGCCGGCTACCGAGCGCGCCCGGCCGGGACCCGCACTGTCGTGGCCGCTAGGCACAAGCGCGCTGCCGGTACCCGCTGGTCCGGCGAGGTCACCCGCACGAGTAATGCGCTCGACCTGGAGGCGGGCGTATTCACCTGGCAGGACCCGGTCCGCATCGCGCGCTCCCTGCAGCGCTCGGCCGAAGCCAGCCGCCGCCGCAAGCGTCCGCCATTCCACTCTGCCATGTCGATGCTGGTGTTATACATCAACCGTGCCGGCCGCAATCTGGACCGTCAGCAGCGCGCAGTCCTGGAACAGGCCAAGGACGAGCTGCGCCGGCTCTACGGCAGGACCCCGCGCAGTTGAACCCGGGGACACCGCCGCGGCCGTTTTACGCTATGCTTCTGAGGTCGACCCTGAACAGGAACCCGCAATGACGCTCAGGCTCGGATCCGCGGCATTCGTCCAGGGCGGAGAGATCCCCGCCCGCTATACCTGTGACGGGAGCAACCGCGCACCGCCGCTGGCATGGACCGGTGTACCCGCTGCGGCGCACAGTCTGGTCCTGATCGTCGATGATCCGGATGCCTCGGATCCCGACGCGTCGCACCTGCCCTGGGTGCACTGGGTGCTGTACAACATTCCGCCAACGGCGCACGGGCTGCCGGAAGGCTGCGGCCCGGCGGACCTGCCGTCCGGTACACGCGAAGGCAGCAACAGCTGGAAACGCACCGGCTATGGCGGCCCTTGTCCACCGCTCGGGCGGCACCGCTATGTGCACCGCCTCTATGCGCTGGACAGCGTGCTGCCGGACCTGCAGACGCCCGGCAAACAGGCCATCGAGAACGCCATGCAGGGACATGTGATCGCACAGGCCGAGCTGATCGGCACCTACAGGAGGTCCGACTAGCATTGCTCACGAGATCCGCCCGGCCGGGACCGGCGCAATGATTTATGCCCGGCAGCGCAGGGCATGTGCCGTGGCTGCAGGCTCTAGCCACTATGCGACAATCGGGGATGCGAAACCTGTTAGCCCTGCACCAGGTCCGGCTGCCATTGTGCGTGCGTGGCCGTACCCGCCGGCTGCCTATGCTGGCCACCGCGGGCAGGGGATGACCGGGCCGGTGCGGACGCATGCACTGGCCCGCATCCGGCCATGCCGATACTAGCGCGTGCCGGCAGTACCGGCAGGAAACCGTTCATGGAGACGCCGGGCCCCGAACCGCTGCTGTACTTTGCCTATGGTTCGAACATGTCCACACCACGCCTGCGCCGTCGCATCGCCAGCGCACGCCGCGTTGCCGTGGCCAGCCTCGCGGGTCATGCACTGCGCTTCCACAAGCGCGGCCGGGACGGTACCGCGAAGTGCGACGCCTGCCACACGGGTCGTGCCCGCGATGTCGTACACGGCGTCGTGTTTGAAATCCGCGCCACGGACAAGCCGCGGCTGGATGCCTGCGAGGGACTCGGCCACGGGTATCTCGAGAAGACGGTTACCGTGACGGACCGCGCCGGCGCTCAGTACCGTGCCTTCACCTACTACGCCACTGACATCGCGGCGGGGCTGCTACCCTATCGGTGGTACAAGCAGCATGTATTGCGCGGCGCGTGCGAGCATGCGCTTCCCGCCGCTTATATCGCGCGCATCCGGCGCATTCCCGCATGCGCCGATCCCGTACCCGGAAACCACGCGCGCGAACTCGCGATCTATCGTGACTGACGCCATGCCGCTCCTGCCGGCTGCCAGGGGATGCAGCTAGCTGTTTGTATTGAAAGCGTTTTTATACGCCCGCCCTGGCAGCATTGCCTGACAGTTTGTCAGCCCCGGGAAACGGGGCTATTCTCAGGCGCATAACAACACGCTGCAACGGAGCATACGGGGGGATGTTCCATCATGGACAAGCCACACAAGCCAGATCTCAGCCTGCAGTCCATCATCGACTCGCATTCCAATCCGTTCGTCCTGCTGGACGAGAATTTCACCATCATCGCCGCCAACAAGGCCTACTGCGATGCCTACGGCATCACCGACGACAGCGTGGTCGGCCACAAGTGTCACCGGATCTCGCATCATTTCGATACCCCGTGTGCGATGAACGGCGAGGACTGCCCGTTGGCACAGGTCCTGGAGACCAATGCACGCTACGAAGTCCTGCACATCCATTACGATCAGCATAACCAGCCGGAGCACGTGCGCATCAAGGGCTATCCGATCCTGGGTGCGGACGGCACCCGTTACGTCGGCGAGGAGGTCATTCGCCTGGCCCGCGCCACCGAACTCGATTGCGAGGAGCAACAGCTGATCGGCAGGTCCATGGCCTTCCGACGCTGCATCGAGGGTTTGACGACGGCGGCGGCCTCGGATGCGAATATCCTGCTGGTCGGCGAAAGCGGGGTGGGCAAGAACCTGGCTGCCAGTTATATCCACAACCGTTCATCCCGCAGCGGCCGCACCTTCATCACCATGGACTGCAGGAACATCGATGCAGCACAGTTCGAGAGCGAGCTGTTCGGCCATGAGCGCGGCGCCTTCGCCGGCTGTGTCGGTCGCCGGCGCGGTCTGCTGGACGAGGCCGACGGCGGCACGCTGTTCCTGGACGAGGTCGGCGATCTGCCGCTGGAACTGCAGGGCAGGCTGCTGAATGCCATAGAAACCGGACACTATCGCCGGGTCGGCGGCCGCGAATTGCGCAAGTCCGACATCCGCATCATCGCCTCGACCCATCAGGACCTGCCGACGCTGATCCGCTGCAACAGCTTCCGTTCCGATTTCTACTACCGGCTCTCCGGTATCGTGCACAAGATCCCCGCGTTGCGCGAACGCAAGGACGATATACCGGCGCTTGCCGATGCGCTGCTCGTGCGTCTGCGCGATCCGGCCGCCTATCGCTGCCAGATCGACGAAGACGCGCGCATGTTGCTGGCGGAGTACGACTATCCCGGCAATGTGCGCGAACTGCGCAATACCCTGCAACGGGCGGTGTCGCTGTGCACGGACGGGCATATCCGGGCCGAGCACATCCGCTTCGACGAGCGACCCGCCGTCCCGGCGCCGGCCGGCGGCGACGCGCGCTCGCTGCGCCAGATCGAGTCCGAGCAGATCGCCTACCTGCTGGAGAAGTACCAAGGCCACCGGCGCAAGGTCGCCCGGGAACTGGGCATCAGCGAGCGCACCCTGTACCGCAAGCTGGAAAAATACCGGCTGACCCGCGCCGGCAGGACACCGTGACAGCCGCCGTTCGTGATCCGCCGCCAGCCGGCGCATGCGGGCGGCGGCAGCGCTGATTTTCGTCATGTCCTTCCGCGTCCTGCTACAGTCGCTGCGGCTGCCGTTCCTGGTGCTGACCCCGGTCTGTGTGCTGCTCGGCGTCGCCACGGCTGCGCATAGCGACGCACATCTCGACCCGATGCTGGTGCTCGCGACGCTGGCTGCCGCCCTGTTCGCACACATCAGCGTCAACACGCTCAACGAATATCACGATTTCACCAGCGGTCTCGATCTGCACACGCAGAAGACACCGTTCAGCGGCGGCAGCGGGGCACTGCCGGCGCACCCCGGTATGGCCCCGGCCGTGCTGGCGACGGGGCTGTTGTCGCTGGGGGTCGTCGTGCTGGCCGGCTGCTATTTCCTCTATCTGCGCGGACTGGTGCTGCTCCCCGCCGGCATGGTGGGCCTGCTGCTGGTGACGACCTACACGCGCTGGCTGAACCGTTCGCCGTGGCTGTGCCTGGTCGCACCCGGTCTGGGCTTCGGCCCGCTCATGGTGGCCGGGACCCATTTCGTGCTGACCGGGCAGATCACCGCCCAGGCGCTCAGCACCGCCTTGGTGCCGTTCTTCCTGGTAAACAATCTGCTGCTGCTGAACCAGTATCCGGACATCGAGGCCGATGCCGGCGCCGGCCGCAGGCACGTGCCGATCGCCTTCGGCACGACCACGGCCAATACCATCTACGCAGTGTTCCTGGCCGCGGCTGCGGTGGACCTGCTGGCTGCCACAGCCAGCGGGCTGCTGCCCGCTACGGCGCTGCTGGCGCTGCTCACGCTGGCACCGTCATGCTTCGCATGGGTCGGCGCCCTGCGACATCACGGCGGCATCGGCCGCTATCCGCGCTACCTTGCCGCCAATGTCGCCACCGCGGTACTGACACCCGCCGTACTCGCGGCCGTGCTGATCGTTGCGCACTGAGGCGGCATCCCGCAGCGGCTTCAGAACGTCGTCTTGGCCTCCAGCAGGAGCTGCACGCTGTCGATCGAATCCGTGCGATCGAGCGGAAAGGCAAGGTCGACATGAATCACCTTGCCGCTGCCGGTGCGGTTGTTGCCGATGCGCAGTCCGAAGCCGACATCCGACAGCCAGCCGAGATTGTCCGCACCAACCGGATTCTCGCCCCAGGTGCGGCCGACGTCGGCGAACACCGCGCCGCCGATGCGGAACAGGTTCCACGGGTACCAACGCGTGAAATAGCGCTCCTCGATTGTGAGCAGCAGGCTGCGGTCGCCGCCCTGGTAGCGTAACGGGTAACCGCGCAGGCCGCTATCGCCGCCGAGATACAGCGGGTTGTCCAGGTCGAGATTCGTACCCGCGCTCGCCGCCACCTTGCTGAAGAACATGCGCCGCGGCGAATGGCGGTAATACCAGCTGGCACTGGTGTCCAGCAACAGGTTCTGCGCGCCGCCATCCTGCCAGCGCCCGCCCAGGCCGGCGGCGAGATAGAGGGCATTCTCGCCAGGATTGCCGAAGCCGCGGCTGACGGTGGAATCCAGCAGCACGGCATTGTCGAGCGAACCGAACGCCGTGCTGGCGAAACCCAGCTGCAGGTTCAGCTGCAAGCCCCGCAGGATGTCCTCGACGCGTCCGATCTGGTCTCGGTTCACCACGACCGCGTAATCGTCCTCGATCACTTCCAGGCCCACGAACGGGAAGACGTACTTGCGGTCTTCCGGCAGCACGCCGGCCTGTGGCAGCGTGCTGTTGCCGTCCGGGCTGAAGCGGTGCTCCTCGAACCCGAAACCTGCGCTGTAGCGCATCACCCAGCCGGACTTCAGGCCCGGCGAGAAACCGACGTGCACCTGATAGCCGTCTTCCTCGTGGCGGAACTCGGCCTGCTGCTCACCGCGGTCGTAGAGCGTATCGACACCGTTGCTGCTGTGCAGCGACAGGCCGTGGGCATGGCGGCTGTCCAGGGCGTAGAACGGTAACCCGGCGTCGAACTGATAGCCGCTGCCCTCGTCACTGTCGGCATAGGAAGCCAGCAGACTGTAACGCGTCCCGCCCACCTCGCGGTCGTAGTATTCGATCATGTCGGATTCGCTGTCCACATCCGCCTGGTGGCGCAGACTGAGCGAGATGCCGGTACCGAGCAGGTTGGACTCCTCGAAGCCGATCGTGCCGCTGTTGGTGCCGCCGTTACGGCCGAAATCGAGCCTGGGCTTCAGCGTCCAGACGTCGGTGGTCTTGACCCGCAGGTCCACCACACCGTCCGCGTAACGCACCGGTTCGATACGCGCGTTCTCGAGGTAGGCATTGCTGCGCAGGATCCGTTCGGATTCCTCGAGCAAGCGCTGTGAGTACACGTCCCCGGACCGGAACAGCAGCTGCCGGCGGATGACGTGCGGCATGGTCCGGATATGCAGGCGGTTCGCGGCGCGGTAGAGCAGGCGGTTCTCCTTGGGATCTTCGGGGTTGAAGATGTCGCCGTTGTCGATGAGGATCTCGCCGATCCGTGCGCCCGTCGCCTCCAGGTAGGCCGGGGACAGCGGATCGACTGCCGCCGTGGCCGTGACTTCCGCCCGTGCCGGACACAGGAACAGCAGCGCGCACAACAATACTGCCGGGCTAGTGCCACGCATGATTCAGCCCAACACCGGAAACAGGCCGCGCAGGCCGTTGGCGATGATTTCTATCGCGATGGCGGCCAGCAGCAGTCCGAACAGGCGATCGATGATACTCATGCCGATCCGGCCCAGCGTGGTGCCGATCTCAGCGCCAGGCTCAGCACCAGCCACAGCACGACGCAGACCAGCAGGATGCAGCCGATGACGACAACCGGATGCAGGGTTGCGCGGAGCGCTGCATCTGGATGATGACGGTGCTGATGGCGCCCGGACCGGCAAGCATCGGAATCGCCAGCGGTACGACGGCGATACTGGACATGTCCGCGGCGGTCTTTTTCTCGGTATGGGTGGTCCGCAGCGTGTCGGGCTCGGCGCGCAGCATGGCCAGCGCCATCAGCAACAGCACGATCCCCCCGCCGACGCGGAACGAGGACAGGCTGGTGCCGATGAAGGCGAGCAGGTGCTCGCCGAACAGCGCAGCCGTCACCAGCACCACCGCCACCGTGATGCTGGTGATGAGTGCCACGCGTCTGCGCTGGCGGCTGTCCTGGCCCTGGGTCAGGGACAGGAATAGCGGCACTGCGATGAAAGGGTCGAGGATGACCAGCAGGGCGGTCGTGAAGCGTGTATATTCGGTCCAGTGTTCCATGCGTCTCGGGCCAGCAGGATGGATGCGGTGGCAGCATGATTATCAAGTTACCTGCGCCAGATTAACAGAGGATTAACCGACCATGCCTGCGCGGCCGGCACCATGCCCGGCAAACAGACCAGCGTGCGATTCTGCAACAACCGTGAGGAGGCCAACATGTCCCAGATCAATCCGCACAACGATACAGTAAGCAGCGCGGAAACCAGTGCCATCTGGAAACACCACGTCAGCGTGCCCGACACGCCGGACGGCTTCACGGTGCGTACCGCCTACCCCGGCAATCCCGCCGGCGTGGAAGTCATGCTCGAACGCTGGGAGGCGGGCAGCAGTGAACCCCCGCACTCGCATCCCGGCGACGACATGACCGTGGTGGTGGCGGGCAGGATGACCGTCAGGTTCTACCTCCGCCGGGGCGACGACCTGGTCATCGATGGCGAGCCGCTGGTGCTGAATGCGGGTGACACCGGATACATCCGGGCCGGCAGGATCCACGATGCAAGCTACCTGGATGACTGCAAGCTGGTCTATGTGCATGACCGGGCCTTCGGGTTCATCCCGGCCTAGGGCACGAGGCGGCGTATGCTGCCCAGCCGTAATCGATCCCGCCGCTGCGCACTGGCGCTGCTGCTGGCCTGCCTGGGCGGATGCAGCGGCAGCGGACAGCGACTCGACCCGCAACAGCCTGCGACGCTCGCGGCGGGCGATCACACCTTCACCCTGCAGCAGGGCGATCTGACCCGGCGCTACCATGTCCATGTTCCTCCGCGGCGCGACGAGCGGCCACTGCCGCTGCTGCTGGCGCTGCACGGCGGGGGTGGCAGCGGCCGGCAATTCCAGCGCGAGAACGCGCTCGACCCGGTCGCCGACCGGGAAGTGTTCCTGGCGGTCTACCCGGACGGGACCGGCCCGTTGCGGGAGCGCCTGCTGACCTGGAATGCCGGCACGCATTGCTGCGGCTGGGCGCGGGCGCACGCGGTCGACGACAGCGGCTTCCTGGCCGCCGTCCTCGACGACCTGGCCGCACGCATCCCCTTCGACACGGGGCGCGTCTACGTGACCGGACATTCCAACGGCGCCATGATGGCCTACCGCTTCGCTGCCGAATATGCCGAACGTGTGGTGGCGATCGTGCCGGTAGCCGGTGCCATGGATCTCGCGACCTTCAATCCCGCACGGCCGGTCGCCGTACTCCATATCCATAGTACGGACGACCCGCGCGCCCTGTACGAGGGCGGACTCGGCCCCAGCTTTCCGGGTACCGATCAACGCGTCGAGCACCAGCCGGTGACCAGCGGGCTGGCACGCTGGGCGGCGTACAATGGTTGTGAGCCGCAGCCGCAGGTACTCGACACCCGTGCCGGCAGCGGGACGAATGCCGGGCAGGACCTGACGCATCTCGTCTACCGCGGCTGCCGTCCGGACGGGGCGGTGGAACACCTGCGCCTGAGTGGCAGCGGTCACGGCTGGCCGGGCGTTACGGCGCCGCGGTGGCGGCAACGACTGCTGGGACCACCCACCACGCTGGTCGATGCATCCGCAGCGGCCTGGCAATTCGCCGCGCGTTTCGTCCGCGACAGGTGAGGGACATGCCGCGCCACTGAGCTGCGCTCAAGCACCATTACCGGCCGTCCCGCCGCAGACAAAGGTCCCGGCCCGGGGCCACGCCAGTCACGGTTCCTCCAATCCTTCCAGCCCCATGCTGCGGACACGCCGGCGCCACAGGCGGCGGGCATGCGCCTGCAGATCCGGGGTCCGGTCGCCCTCGTCGACGATCTCGAGTCCCAGCAGCGTCTCGAGTAGGTCTTCCAGGGTGACCAGGCCGACCAGGCTGCCGTATTCGTCGACGATGATCAGCATATGCGCCCGTTGCTGCAGGAAGGCCTCGAATGCCTGTGCCACGGATATGGAGGCCGGCAGTGCGCGCAGCTCGCGGCGGTAAGCGGACAGCGGGGTGTCGGTATTACCGCGCGCCTGTGCCAACAGCAGGTCGCTGCGCAGCACGAAGCCGTTCAGGTGTTCGGGATCGTCCCGGTAGATCGGAATGCGGGAAAACCGCTGCTGCCCGTGCTTCCAGAAATACGCCGCCACCGGCAGCTCTTCCGGCAGCGCGAATATGACCGGGCGCGGCGTCATCACCGCGGTTATCCGGATCTCACGCAGTCGCAGCAGGTTCTTGAGCACCCGGGTCTCGTCGCGGGCGAGCAGGCCCTCGCCGGCACTGATCTCTGCCATGGCCGCCAGCTCGTCGCGATTGAAACCGGTCAGTACCGGTCCGTGGGACAGGCCGCGCGTGATCAGTTCCGCCAGCAGCACGAACGGATAGAGCATCCAAATCAGCAACTGCAGCAGGTAGGCGGTGGCCGGTGCCAGCTGCTTCCAGTAGTGGGCCCCGAGTGTCTTGGGAATGATCTCGGAGAAGATCAGGATCAGCAGGGTCAGTACCGCCGAGGCGAGCCCGACCCAGGCGTTGCCGAATACCACTGCCGCCTGGGCACCGGCGCCGGCGGCACCGATGGTATGGGCGATGGTATTCAGCGTCAGGATTGCCGCCAGCGCCCGGTTGATCTCCGCCTTCATGCGCCCGAGCAGCAGCCCGGAGCGGCGTCCCTCCCGCTGCAGCAGGGTAATGTAGGGCGTGTTCACGCTGAGTATGACCGCCTCGGCGACCGAACACAGAAACGAGAATCCCAGCGCGACCAGCACATATACGGTCAGCAATACCATGCCGCCGCATTATACCTGCATTGCGGCCAGCGCCGGCCGGCGCGGCTGCCGGACCGGGGCCGGTAGCGGAGCTGGCCCGCAGGCGTTGCGCCATGGCTGAATGTGAACCGCGTCCGCCCAGCGTCCGCAACGGCGCGCTAGAGTGGCCGGGTACTGCCTGCCGGAGAGACCATGCGCCCCAACACCGCCATCCTGCTGATACTGCTGCTGCCGGCGTTTGCGCCGACTGCCGCTGGCGGTGGCCTGCACCTGGAGCTGTTGCAGTGCTGGCGCGCTGCGCTGACCGGCGGCGTGCCTTGCCGCACGGACGGGCGCGCGCCGGCTGCCGCGGGCACGGCGCTCACGACCGGCCAGGCCATATCCACGGGTGCGGCAGCCGGTGCGCGGCGGACCGTGGTGTATCCCGGCGGCACCGGCTTCACTGTGGGCGAGGACCCCGGCAGCCAGCGGCAATACCGGCAGGGTGATGTCATCCGCTACTACAGCGTACTCGACAACGGCGGCGGAGTGGAAACCGGCACGGAAAGCGACGCATATCCGCTGCTCTCCGGTAGCGCGTCCGTCCTGCCGCTGAACGATCTCGCGCGCGGCGTCGGGGGCGTCCCAGCCGGACGCGACGAGCGGTCCCGCGACGCAGCGACAGCGCATCCGCGCTGGCCAGCGGCTGCCGGTCTGGAAGCATGGCGGCGCGGCGGTAACAGGCCAAGCCGCCCGTAGCCGGGGGCGGACGCCCCCCGTGACAGCAGCGCGATCGAACTTCCAAGCCGAGGCGTCAGCCGCGCTGTTCCACGACGACGGCGGTCTCCTCGTCGCACAGCCCCCCGCACATGAACCGGGCCGGCAACTGCGGGAAGGCGCTGATGATCGACACCAGCAGGCTCGCGAAGTAGGGGACCGACTGGACCAGCAGCACGATGATCCACAGCAGCAGATCGAGCATGCCCGCACCGCTCTTCCAGGCAATCGTGCCTGCTGCCAGCCACAGGGCAAGCGCGAACAGCGTTTCCTCGCGGGCCGACATCAGGGCACGCCAGAGCGCGCTGGTCCGTTCCATCTTGGGTGTGCGCAGAAACGGTCGTGACCGGGTCACCAGTCCCAGCCAGATCGCGCGCGCGATGGTGTGCGACAGGGACAGGCCGGCGAGCGCAGCCGCCAGAGTCTGGCGCAGGGTGCCGACGATACGCACACCGCGATACAGATAGAAAACCTTCGCCATCTTGAAACAAAACAGCACCAGCGGAAGAATTGAGAAGATGATCAGCGGCGGATCGAGCGACAGCGGCTCGAACACCATGGCGAACGACCAGAACAGTGCCGCGAAGTTGAACAGCAGGTTGACCCCGTCTGCGATCCAGGGCAGCCAGCCGGCAATGAAGTGGTAGCGCTGCCCGGCGGTCAGCCTGCTCTTCACCAGGCCGAGCAGGTCGCCCGCATGGTGACGCATGATCTGCATCGAGCCATAGGCCCAGCGGAAGCGCTGGTTGCGGTAGCCGCTGAAGGTGTCCGGCATCAGGCCCTTGCCGTAACTGCGCGGGATGTACATTGCCTGGTGACCTTGACGCAGGATCAGCAGGCCGAGTTCGGCGTCCTCGGTGATGCACCACTCGCTCCAGCCACCGACTTCCTCCAGCGCCGTCCTGCGCACCAGTGTCATGGTGCCATGCTGGATGATCGCATTACGGTCATTGCGCGTGATCATGCCGATGTAGAAGAAGCCGCGGTACTCCGCGTAGGACATGGCCTTGAAGGCATTGTCGCCGGCATCGCGATAGTCCTGCGGCGCCTGCACGATGGCGATTCCTGGCTGCCCGAACTGCGGCATCAGGTCCCGCAGCCAGTTCGGGGCTACCACGTAATCGCTGTCGATTACCCCGATCACCTCGGCCTCGGGCGCGGTGTGCCGCAGCGCGAAGTTGAGCGCCCCCGATTTGAAGCCAGCCAGGGGATCGACGTGAAAGAAGCGGAAGCGCGGACCCAGCGCCTGACAATGCGCCTCCACCGGCTGCCAGACGGCCGGATCCTTGGTATTGTTGTCGATCACCAGCACTTCGAAGCGGGGATAATCCAGCCGCGCCAGCGCATCGAGCGTTTCGATCAGCATCTCCGGCGGCTCGTTATGCGCCGGCACGTGAATGGATACCAGCGGCAGGTCCGTGTCGTCGGCCGGCAGCGGTATGAACAGGCGCCGCCGCTCCCTGGCCCAGAGGGCCTCGGCCCATTCGTGCGCCTCCACCAGCACCACGATGATGACGCCGATCATGCCGATCAGCATCAGCACCCCGACCAGGATGGCGCTCCAGGAGAGGTACTGCTGCAGGTAGCGGTAGACGATGAGCACGGCCGCGGTGGCCATGACATAGGCCACGATGGCGAGGAAGCCGCGACCGCGCGAATTCAGCGAGATCGCATCCGTCAGCAGCAGGGTGAAGGTGATCATCGCGATCACCACGGAGATTCCAGCCAGCAGGCGCCACTCCGGTATTTCCACGATCGGTTCGGTGAAGGTGAACTTCGGTTTCCGCAGGACGTCGTAAACCCCCCAGTAGGCGCCGACCGCGCCTTCGACCTGCTTTTTCCAGGGCTGGTCGAAGGCTTCCATGACGTAGTAGATGTAGTTGTTCTCGGCGGCCACTTGCAGGAACCGGCGCAGGAACGTGGCCTCGTTGGCCTCCGAGGCCACGGCGCCGCCGCGGATCCGGCCGTTGCTGGGCCAGCCCACTTCCGAGATCACGATCGGTTTGCCGGGGTAAGCCGCCGCAAGCTCCCGGTAGCGGCGCACGACGTAGTCGACGGCCATATCCAGCGGTATGTTCTCCCAGTAGGGCAACAGGTGCACCGCGATATAATCGACATGGTTGACCAGTTCGGGATACTTGAGCCAGATATGCCAGGGTTCCGCGGTACTGACCGGTACATGCAGCTTGCCACGCACGTAATCCAGGTAGCCGGTTAGCTCCGCAAGCGGCAGGTCGTTGCGCAGCAGGGACTCGTTGCCAACGATGACCCGGACCACGTTGCGGCGATTCTTGTCAGCCACCTGCACCAGCTGCTCCACTTCCTTGCGGCTGCGCTCGCGACGGCCGTCGACCCACGCGCCCAGTGCCACGTTGAGGCCGTACTTGCGCGCCAGCGCGGGCACCTCGGCCAGCGCACCTTCGAGGGTATAGGTACGCACGGCATTGGTCTTGCCGGCCAGCAGGGCAAGGTCGGCGTCGATCTCCTCGACGGTCGGATTGATCTGCTTGAGCGGATCGTGGTGCAGCCGCATGGGCGAGAACGAGAATCCCTGGATGACCGCAGGCCATGCCGGCTCCTGCTCCGGGCGATTGAGCAGTGCCCACATGCTGACGGTGATGGCCGCGATTACCGCAGCGATTATGAGATTGGTCCGGGTCATCGTGCGCAGGAAACCTGCCGCTGGGCTATCCCGCAGTCAGGAAGCGATATTCTTGGTGGCGGGATGGTATCCCAAAGCGCAAGCAACTGTCGACAATTCCCCGGCTGGGGACCGCGAAATGACGCGGCTGGGGGAAGCGCCGCGACCCGGCTCGCCCCGGCAGCCGGCTTACTGCGGGTTTGGCAGGCGGCGGCCCGTTTGATCAAGTAGAATGTCTGCATGAGCGAGCACGCTTTCAGCGCGGCATGTGCGACAGGGCAGGACTGGCAGGCAGTGGTTGCAGCACTGCTGGCGGCTCCCGGCATGCAGCGCAACGGCGCAGGCCCGGGATTCATCTACGTGACCGATCCGCTGGCACCGGACCTCGCTGCCATCCTCGAGGCACTGCGCGCGGGCACGGGCGTGCGCGACTGGGTGGGGAGCGTCGGCAGCGCGATCTGCGCCACCGGCCGGGAGATCTACGACGTCCCGGCGGCCGCCGTCCTCGTCGCGGACTTCCCGCCGGACAGCTACCGCCTGATACCCGCAGGCATCCACGCCCTCACCGACATGCTGACGCGGCAACAGGCCTGGTTGCAACAGCGGCAGGTCCATTTTGGCGTGGTGCACGGTGATCCGCGCGACCGCCACATATCCCAGCTCGTCGACTCCCTGTCGGCCCAGCTCGACCCCGGCTTCCTGGTCGGTGGCCTGTCATCGGCAGCCAGCGACGACGCGCTGCTCCAGGTGGCCGGCGCTATCCAGCACGGCGGCCTGTCCGGCGTGCTGATGTCCACGGAGGTGGCTGTCGTCAGCGGGTTGACGCAGGGCTGCACCCCGCTGCCGCAGCGGCATGTCATCACGAAATGCCAGGGCAACGTACTCGCGGAACTCGATCACCGTCCCGCGCTCGACGTCTTCCGGGAAGACATCGGCGAGGTCATGGCACGCGACCTGTCCCGCGTCGCCGGCTACATCTTCGCCGGCATCCCGGTGCCGGGTTCGGACACCGGCGATTATCTGGTCCGCAACCTGATCGGCATCGATCCGCACGAGCGGCTGCTGGCCATCGGCGACAACCTCGAGGAAGACGCCGCGCTGCTGTTCTGTCGCCGCGACGGTGCCGCCGCGCGCCAGGATATGCAACGCATGCTGGACGATCTGAAGCGGCGCGCGCCGGGTGACATCCGCGGGGGGCTCTATTTCAGCTGCCTGGGACGCGGTCGGCACCAGTTCGGCGAGGATTCCGCGGAACTGCAGATGATCCGTGACACGCTGGGGGAATTTCCGCTGGCCGGCTTCTTCGCCAACGGGGAGATCTCGCACAACCGGCTGTATGGCTATACCGGTGTGCTGACCCTGTTTGTCTGAGCAGTACCGCTGGCCGGCTGGTGCCGGAACCCATCGCGTCGCTGTCCGCGGCCGCGGGGAATTATGAGATAGGATCTAGGTCTTCCAGTACTGCTCGGTCGTAATCTGGCCGGGTTCGCGCCGGCGGTTCTTCTTCATGCCACGCGCCTCCAGCACGCGCTGGGTATCGGCCACCATGTCCGGATTGCCGCAGATCATGACCTGGGAGGTCGTGGCAGCCAGTGCCAGGCCGGCACGCTGCTCGAGCGCGCCGCTCTCCAGCGCTGCCGTGATGCGTCCGCGCACGGCGAAGCCGGTGTCCTCGCGGCTGACGAAGGGAATGTAGCTGAGCTGCTGCGGGTGGGCCGCGCGCAGTGCCTCGATCTGGTCCCGGTAGGTCAGTTCCGGCAGATAACGCACCGCGTGCACCAATACGAGGTGGCGGAACTGATGCCAGGCCTGAGCGGTCGCCAGGATGGAAAGAAACGGTCCGATCGCGGTACCGGTGGACAGCATCCACAGCACGTCCGCGGCCGGCACTTCGTCGAGCACGAAGAAGCCGGCGCTGCGCGGCGAGATCAGGACCCGGTCGCCGGGCCCGAGTGCGACCAGTCGCGCGGTGAGCGGCCCGTCCGGGACACGCACGAAGCAGAATTCCAGCAGCGGCTCATCCGGCCCGTTCACGAACGAGTAGGGACGCGCGACCAACTCGCCTTCGAGTTCCAGCGCCAGCCGGGTGAACTGGCCGGCCCGGAATGGCGGGATGTCTGCCTGCAACCGGAGTGAGTACAGCGTGTCGGTCCAGCGCCGCAGGCTCACGACACGGCCTTCGACCCAGTCTGCCATTAGACAAGGTCCGTGCAGGCGCCGGAAGCGCCGCCGACTACCCCATGGAGATCATGCATTTTGCCGCTTCACCCGCTGTCGTCACATGCCTTATCATAGCGCAAATCACGACAGCCCCGCGGCAGGCAGTGGGGCTGCTGCAGCCCGATCCGGACACACGACTCCGACACATGCAACAGCCATCAACCTGGGAAATGCTGCTGCTCGGCGTACTGGTACTGCTGGTGCTGTGGTGGATGGGGCCCGGCATCAAGGCAACCCTGGAGCGCAGCCGCCAGGCCGAGAACCGCGACTGGGCCGGCTTCCTGCTGCCCATCGCACTGGTGGTGCTGTTCGTTCTGTTGCTGATCAAGCTGGTCTGAGCATGACACCTGCACTGTCGATCCGCGATCTGCGCAAGATCTACAAGGGTGGGCTGGTCGCCCTGAAGGGCGTCAGCCTGGATGTCGCGCAGGGCGATTTCTTCGCGCTGCTGGGCCCCAACGGTGCCGGCAAGACCACGCTGATCGGGATCGTGGCCTCGCTCGTGAACCGCAGCGCCGGGTCGGTCGCCATCTTCGGCCACGATATCGCACGGGAACCGGCCGCCGCGAAGGCCTGCCTCGGGCTGGTGCCGCAGGAATTCAATTTCAACATGTTCGAGCCGGTGGTCGAGGTGGTCGCGAACGCCGCCGGCTACTACGGCATTCCGCGCGGCGAGGCGTTCCGGCGCGCCGAGAAATACCTGAAGCATCTGGACCTGTGGGACAAGCGCCGGGTGATGGCGCGCAACATCTCCGGCGGCATGAAACGCCGGCTGATGATCGCGCGCGCCCTGGTGCACGAACCGCGGCTCCTGATCCTGGACGAACCGACCGCCGGCGTCGACATCGAGATCCGCCGCTCGATGTGGCGCTTCCTGCGCGAGATCAACCAGGCTGGCACCACCATCATCCTCACCACGCATTACTTGGAAGAGGCGGAAAGCCTGTGCCGAAATATCGCCATCATCGACGAGGGGGAGCTGATCAGCAATACCAGCACCAAGCAGCTGCTCAACACCCTGCACAAGGAAACCTTCATCCTGGATGTCGAGCAACCGCTGCAGCGGGCGCCGCTGCTGCGGCAGCACCGGGTGCAGCTGCTGGACGAACATACCCTGGAAGCCGAGATCTATCGCAATGAAACGATCAACACCCTGTTCGCCGAACTGACGGAGCAGGGCATCCGGGTACTGAGCATGCGCAACAAGACCAACCGGCTGGAGGAACTGTTCATGCGCCTGGTGGAAAACGGCGGCGGGGAACAGCCATGAACGCCCGCGGCAAACTGATCGCCTTCCAGACCATCCTCACCAAGGAGACGCTGCGTTTTGCGCGCATCTGGGTGCAGACCGTGCTGCCGCCGGTGGTGACGACGGCGCTGTATTTCATTATTTTCGGCAACCTGATCGGACCGCGCATCGGCACCATGGAAGGTTTCGATTACATGGAATTCATCATCCCGGGGCTGATCATGATGGCCGTGATCACGAATTCCTACGCCAACGTGGTCTCCTCGTTCTACGGCTCCAAGTTTCAGCGCCACATCGAGGAGATGCTGATCTCGCCGACGCCGACCTATGTCGTGGTGCTGGGCTTCGTCTGCGGCGGGGTCATGCGCGGCCTCACCGTCGGCTGCGCCGTGACCGTCGTCTCGCTGCTGTTCAACCCGCTCAACATCCACAGCCTGCCGGTCATGTTCAGCATGATCCTCTTGACCTCGGTCCTGTTCTCGCTGGCGGGGCTGATCAACGGCGTGTATGCCAACAGCTTCGATGACATTTCGATAGTGCCGACCTTCGTGCTGACTCCGCTGACCTACCTGGGCGGCATCTTCTACTCGATCAGCATGCTGCCGGAGTTCTGGCAGCAGGTCTCCCGCTTCAATCCCATCCTCTACCTGATCAATGCGTTCCGCTACGGTTTCCTCGGCATCTCCGATATCAGCCTGCTGACCTCGTACACGATCTGCTGCGGCTTCATTCTTGCACTGTATCTGTTCAGCCTGTATCTGCTGCGTACCGGGCGCGGCATCCGCACCTGAGTGCGGTGCCCTGCCGGGCGGGTGCGCTTGCCGCATGGCGACAGCGGCGGGCTGGATGACTGCGCTGCTAGAGCACCAACCGGCCATCCCGGACGGAGAGCGCCAGCTGTCCTGACAGCAGGCGCTGCAGGCGCGCCCCGACCAGCCGGTAGCGCCAGCCGTGCAGCAGGCTGCTGGCGGGATCGTCCAGCAGCAACGCCTCGAGATCGCGGCGGCCGGCCAGCACGCTCTGATGCAGCCGGTTCTCCTCCGCGGTGATGCGCACCACGGCCATCATCACGTCGATCAGTGCCTCCTGGGCCGGGGCGAGCCGGGCGCGGCGGTCGCTGTCAGCAAAGGGCTGCGGCGGACGCGCGGCGGCCTGACGGATCAACTCCAGCATTTCCGCACCGGACCGGCCGAGCAGGCCGTCGCCGAGCCCGCGGATGGCACCGAGCGACTCCAGCGTTGCCGGCCGCTGCCGTGCGATGTCGACCAGCGTGTCGTCGCGCAGCAGCCAGCCGCGCGGCCGGTCACGGCGGCGTGCCGTTTCCTCGCGCCACTGTGCCAGTGCCTGGAGCACCGCAAGCGCGGGACCCTTCAGACGGCTGGCGGCCTTGACCCTGAGCCAGGCCTGCTCGGGCGGACTGTCGTAGAGCGCGGCATCGGAAAGCTGGCGAAAATCCTCCGCCAGCCAATCGAGCCGGTCGAGCGAGCGCAGTTGCGAGACGATGCGGCGGTAGATATCGACCAGGTAGATCACGTCGTCGGCCGCATATTGCAGCTGCGCCGAGCTCAGCGGCCGTACTGTCCAGTCGGCGCGGGTATGCAGCTTGTCCAGCGCTACCCCGGTCATTTCCTGTACCAGGTTCGCATAGCCGATCTGGTCTGCATATCCGAGCAGGGGCGCGGCGACCTGGGTATCGAACACCGGGGCAGGGGCGCGTCCTGCCAGGTGATAGAAGATCTCCATGTCCTGGCGGCAGGAATGCATGACCTTGGTGATGCCGGGCGCTGCCAGCAGGTCGAGCAGGGGCGTGAGATCAGTCAGCGCCAGCGGATCGATCACGGCCACTTCCCGCGGCGTCGCGATCTGTACCAGGCACAGCTTCGGGTAGTAGGTCTTCTCGCGCAGGAACTCGGTGTCGATGGCGAACCAGTCGTCTTCCGCGAGCCGTGTGCAGAGCGCACCGAGACCCGCTGCCGTGTCGAGATACGCGACGGGCTGCGCCTCGCTCACCGGCGCAGTCCCGGGACGGGTGCACGGTGTGTCGCAGCGGCTGAACAATGCCGTGGATAATCTGTCACATGCATAAGCTGTCTGGTCCCCGTGTGCAGCCCGCTGCAGGAGCGCTGCATGATACAGACATCCCCCGGGCAATTCAGCTTCAGCCGCCCGCGACTGACGCGCTACAATCTGCCGGACAGTCTCTCCGCAGCCGCCGCGGGCAGCGCCGGCAGGCAGCTGAAGCCAGATCTGTAATGATCATGTATCCTTTTGTAATGAATAATTAATATGAAAGTTCTCCTGATCAATCCCTATGAACTCGGGCGGCAGCCGTTCGGCCTCGCGGAACCGGCCGCCTGGCTGGCACGGGAAGACTGCGACGTCAGTTGCTGCGACCTGTCGCTGCAGCGGCTCGACAACTGCCTGACAGCGGACACCGACATCGTCGCCATCTACGTCGCCATGCACACCGCCACCCGCATCGCGGTCGAGGCCCTGCCGAAGATCCGCCGGCTCGCGCCCGGCGCACATCTGTGCGTGTACGGCCTGTACGCCCCGATGAACGAGCCGCTGTTGCGCACACTCGGTGTGGATACCGTGATCGGCGGCGAATACGAGTCCGGACTGGTTCAGCTGGTGCGGAACCTGCGGGCCGGTCGGCCGGGCGCCACGGATATCCCGCGCATCAACCTCGGCAAGACGTCGTTCCTGCTGCCGGACCGCAGCCGGCTGCCGGCACTCTCGCGCTACGCCAGCCTGATCCTGCCCGACGGCACACACCGCACCGTCGGTTTCACCGAGACGACCCGTGGCTGCAAGTACCATTGCCGTCACTGCCCGATCGTACCGGTGTACGAGGGCCGTTTCTTCGTCGTCCCGGCCGCTGTCGTGCTGGCGGATATCCGCGCCCAGGTCGCCGCCGGCGCGCAGCACATTTCCTTCGGCGACCCGGACTTCTTCAATGGCCCGGGGCACGCATTGCGCATCGTGCGTGCCATGCGGGCGGAATTCCCGGCACTGACCTTCGACGCCACCATCAAGGTCGAGCACCTGGTGAAATACCCGGACGAGATCCGGGAACTCGGCAAGCTCGGCTGCCTGTTCATTCTCTCGGCAGTCGAAGCGCTGGATGACGCTATCCTGACCCGGCTCGACAAGGGTCATACCCGGGCGGATTTCCTCGCCGCGCTGGCGCTGATGCGCGCCGCCGGCATCGACCTGGCGCCAACCTTCGTGGCGTTCACCCCCTGGACCACGCTGGACGGCTATATCGATCTGCTGCGGCAGCTCGCCGCATTGCAGCTGGTCGAGGCGGTGGCACCGGTACAGCTCTCGATTCGGCTGCTGATCCCCGCCGGCTCGCGCGTGCTCGGGATCGCGGGGATGCAGGAGACCGTCGGCGCGTTCGATCCAGCGACGCTTGGCCACCCGTGGCGCAATCCCGATGCGCGCGTCGACGCCCTGCAGCAGGCGGTGGCGGACTGGATCACCCGCGCCGAAGCGGCCGACACGCCGCGCGGCGAGATCTTCCGCGGCATCTGGCGGCTGGCCTGGGAGATACGCGGACAAGCGGCGCCCGCACTTGACCTGGCCGCCGCCGGCAGCCCGGTTCCGCGGCTGTCCGAGAACTGGTATTGTTGCGCCGAGCCGACCTGCGAACAGCTCGTGTCATTCTGATTCGCCACGCACACGGACACGCCCGCCGGATGCCGCGCCTTGAACAGGATCCTCTTCGTCCCCGGCAAGAATCCCAAACCGCCGCCCGACCTGCATCGCCATCAGCTGTTGCGCTGCCTGCTGCATGGCGTCAGGCGCCTCGACCCCGCGGTCGCGGACGCCATTGCCGCGACCGACTGTTTCACCCTCGTCGCCTGGAACAGCCTGCTCTACGACACGCAACGCGACATCGCTGAGGACCGGCGCTGGGTCGATCACCTGCTGTTGCAGGATCCTGACGGGCCAACCGGCCTCCAGGATGGCCGCACGCTCGGCTACCGGCTCACCCGGGCCATGTACCAGATCGGCGACCGCCTGCCCTGGCTCATCCCGCTGCTGCCGGACCGGCGAGTCAAGTTATCGATCCGGGATACCGAAATCTATTTCCGTAACCATGGCAACATCGGCTGCCGGATCCGCGCCGTGCAGAAGCAGCCGCTGCGCGCGGCGGTGGCCAGGGGCGACCGCGTCCTGCTGATCGGGCACAGCATGGGATCGGTGATCGCCTACGACGCGCTGTGGGAACTCGATCACCTGGAAGGATTGCCGCCCTGTGTGGACTGTTTCCTCACCATCGGCAGCCCGCTCGGCATGCGCTACGTGCAGCGCCGCCTGATCGGGTTGGGGCAGGCGCAGCCGCGAATCTATCCCGGGAACATCCGGCGTTGGGTTAATATCGCGGCGCGCGGCGATCTGGTCGCGCTGGATCCGACCCTGGCCGACGATTTCAGCGAAATGGTGAGGGACGGGGCGGTGGCGAGCATCACGGACATGACCAGAGACGTGTACAACCATTATCGCGACGGGCATGGGCTGAACGTGCACAAATCCTACGGCTATCTGGTCAACCCACACCTGGCGCGTGTCGTTACGCAGTGGTGGAACGGCGCATGAAGCGCGTCCTGATCGCGCATCGCGGCGAACCCGACCACTGGCCGGAGAACTCGCTTGCGGGTTTCCGCGCCGCGCTGGCTGCCGGCGCGCATTACCTCGAAACCGACGTCCAGCTCACCGCCGACGCCGTCCCGATCCTCTGCCATGATGCCACCCTGTTGCGCGTGACCGGCCAGGACCTGGAAGTCGGTCGCACGGACTGGGCGCGGATTGCCGCGCTGCCGGCCGGCGAGGCGGGACGCTTCGGCAGCGCATTCGCGGACACACGGATCCCGCGTCTGGCGGATTTCGTGCACCTGCTGGCGGAATGGCCGCAGGCGCAGGCCTTCGTGGAACTCAAACGGGAAAGCCTGCAGCGGTTCGGCGCTGCGGTCGTGATCGAGCGCGTGCTGGCATGCCTGCAACCGGTGCTGGCGCAATGTATCCTGATCTCGTTCGATGCCGCCGTGCTGGCCGAGATCCGCCGGCACCATGACGTGCCGATCGGCTGGGTGTTGTCCGAATGGTCGTCCGCGAGTGCGGCGACCGCGGCGGCCCTGGCCCCGGATTACCTGTTCTGCAACCGCAAACGGCTGCCGGAGGCACCCGCGCCGCTCTGGACCGGTCCCTGGCAGTGGGTCGTATATACCGTCAACGACGCCGCGGAGATCGCGCCGTTGCTCGCCCGCGGCTTCCGGCTGGTGGAGACCAACCAGATCAGCCGCTTGCTGGCCGCTACCGACGCGGCGGACACGGGCAACCGCCATGTCTGATCATTTCGACCTCGTCGTGGTTGGCGGCGGCATCCATGGGGCGGGTGTGGCGCAGGCGGCGGCCTGTGCCGGTTATACCGTGCTGGTGCTGGAACAGACCGCCCTGGCGGCAGGGACGTCCAGCCGTTCCAGCAAACTGATCCATGGTGGCTTGCGCTACCTCGAAAGCCATGCCTGGGGGCTGGTCCGGGAAAGCCTGCACGAACGCAGCGTGCTGCTCAGGATCGCCCCGGAGCTCGTGCGCCTGCAACCGTTCCACATACCGGTCTACCCGGACACCATGCGCCGCCCGCTGACGCTGCGCGCGGGCCTGAGCCTGTACGCCATGCTCGGCGGCTGGCGCCGGTCCAGCCTGTACCGGACCTTGCCACGCCGCCTGTGGGAGACGCTGGACGGTCTCGATACGCGCGGACTGCAGGCAGTGTTCCGGTATTTCGATGCCCAGACCGACGATGTCGCGCTGACCCGGGCCGTGATGCAATCAGCAGTCCGCCTCGGTGCCACCCTGGCGTGTCCCGCCGAATTCAGTGCGGCCCGCATCGATACCCATGGCTGCAGCATCAGCTACCTGCAGCGCGGCATCGACAAGCACTGCACGGCAACCGTGCTCGTCAACGCCGGCGGCCCCTGGGCCGACCGCATCGACGCGCGGATCGAGCCACAGCCGTCTCGGATCCCGATCGAGTTGGTGCAGGGGGCACACCTGGTCGTTCCGGGCCGGCTCGAGCATGGCTGCTACTACATGGAGGCACCGCGGGACCGGCGCGCGATCTTCCTCCTCCCCTGGGGCGAGCATGCCCTGCTGGGTACCACCGAGCACCGCTACGGCGGCGATCCCGCCGCGGTCTGCGCCCGCGCGGACGAGGAAAGTTACCTGCTCGAGGTGCTCGCGCATTATTTTCCGCGGCGTCCGGCCACGGTCATGGCCCGCTTCGCGGGACTGCGCGTGTTGCCGGCTGCGGACGGTACGGCGTTCGGCCGTTCACGCGAGACCATGCTGCGCATGGATGATTCCCGGCGACCGCGCCTGGTATCGATCTACGGCGGCAAGCTGACCGGCTACCGTGCGACGGCGACAAAGGTCCTGCGCGCGCTGCAGCGCACCCTCCCGCCCCGCACGGCCAGGGGGGACACCGCGGTGCTCAAGCTGGTTCCGGTGAGTTGAGGTGGACGGTCTGACGCTTGCCATCGACCAGGGGACGCACGCGACACGGGCACTGGTCTTCGACGCGCAGGGCAGGGCGATCGCGCAGGCCCGCCAGGCCGTCGCCCTGCAGACCCACAGCCACGAAGCGGTCGAACAGGACGCAGCAGAGATACGCGCCTCGTTACACACGGTGCTGGCACAGGTACTGGCCGATCCTGCGCTGGCGGGGCGTGCGATCACCGCTGCCGGACTGGCGACACAGCGTTCCAGTGTCGTGGCCTGGGACCGCGTCACGGGACAGGCCCTGGCACCGGTGCTCAGCTGGCAGGATCGCCGCAGCACCGCGTTGATCGCGGCACTGGCTACGCACGAAACGGAGATCGCACAGCGCACCGGGCTGCGTCTGTCCCCGCATTACGGCGCCGGCAAGATGCGCTGGCTGCTCGACCATATCCCTGCGGTGGCGGCTGCGGCGCAGGAGGGACGCCTGCTGCTGGGACCATTGGCGAGCTTCCTGCTCTTCCACCTGCTGGAGGGCCGACCCACCGCCGTCGACCACGCCAATGCCGCCCGCACCCTGCTGTGGAACCTGCGCTCACGTGACTGGGACCCGACCTTGCTGGCGCTGTTCGGAATTTCGCGGGCGGCACTGCCGCAGTGCCGGCCGATCCGTGCCGACCACGGCCGCCTGGTCTCCGGCAGGATCCCGCTGCGTGCGGTGAACGGTGACCAGACTGCAGCACTCTATGCACTCGGCAGTCCGCGCACGGACACCATCCTGGTCAATATCGGTACCGGTGCCTTCGCGCTGATGCCGATCGACGAGCCGGCGCGGCGCCCTGCGGGACTGCTCGCCGGCATCGCCAGCAGCACTGCCGCAGAGGCGCGGTACTATCTCGAAGGCACGGTCAACGGTGCGGGTGCTGCGCTAAGCTGGGCAGCGCAGCGGTTCGCGCTCGACGGGCTAGAGCAGCTTTTACCGGCCTGGCTGGACGAGATCCGCATACCGTCGCTGTTCATCAACACCGTCGGCGGACTGGGCGCCCCCTGGTGGCGTTCCGGAACAGAACCCCGGTTCGAACGGGCGGGGATCGCCGCACCCGAGGCCATGGTGGCGGTGCTCGAGAGTATTGTCTTCCTGCTCCAGGCCAACATCACACTACTGTGCAAGGCGCATCCCGTTATCGACAAGATCCGCGTCAGCGGTGGCCTGGCCAACCTCGATGCATTGTGCCAGAAACTGGCCGATCTCTCGGGGCTGACGGTACAGCGCCCGCCGCAAGTGGAGGCCACCGCACGCGGCATTGCCTGGCAGGCGGCCGGCGTCAGCGTCGACTGGCCGGCAGCAGGCACCAGCAGCAGCTTCCTGCCCGGGGACGATCCCGCGCTGCGCGCGCGTTACGCACGCTTCATCGACATCCTCGAGTCCCGGACGTAACAGAACATGGCTGCCGTTGCGCGTCCGGCGCAGCGCCGCGGTTGCGGCCGCGTTGGACGGGCGCCGCCAGGGCAGCTCACTCCGCGCCCTAACCGGGCGCGGCAAACAGCCAGAGGAACCCGCTGTTGTAAAACACGTGCAGGATGACCGGTGCGGTCAGCGCCCGCGTGCGATCCTTGAAATAACCGAACACCAGGGATGGCAACAGCACCAGTGCCGCCCACAGTGGCGGGTGGTTGAGGAAGTGCAGCAGGGTGAACACCGCGCTGGTGAGCAGATTGGCATGGGTCAACGGCCCGAGCGCGCCCGCGCCGAGGCGCTCGCGCAGGAGTTCCTGAAGCAGTCCGCGGAAGGCGATCTCTTCGAGCACCGGGTAGACCAGCGCCGGCATCAGGAACAATGCAGGCTGGCGCAGTGGCCAGCCCCAGGCCGGCTGCGGGGCGAGCAGCGGGAACAGAGCCAGCCAGCAAAGCGGTCCCGCCAGCAGCGCCAGATAGAACAGACCGTCCCGTGCCAGTGCAGCCGGTGCGTTCAAGCGCTTCAGTTGCTTTTCAGTTGCTGGATCAGCTCCGGCTCGAGATCGAAGCCGACCGGCCAGTTCGGGTTGATCGAGATGCCGACACCGCTCCCGATCCGGTCCAGCACCCAGCTGAATTCCGCCAGCAACCCCCCCTCATAGCCGGGAAAGTCGCTAACGAAGTCCTTGGCCCGCTCGGGACTGGTGAACAGGATCAGGACCTCGATGCCGTCCTCACTCTTGAGCGTCAGCGGAACCGCCTTGCTGCTGGCCGTGAATCCGCCGATACCGAGCTGGTCACGCACCGGCATGAATACCTGGGTATCCATGAGATAATGCATGAAATCCGCGTCACTGAGCTGGCCCTCCTGGGCCGCCAGCAGCTTCTCTTCCAGCTCGTTACGCGCGTCGAATGAATCGTGCATTACGACATCCTGAAAAAAACTGGCCCCGCGGGGCGGGGCCAGTCGGGTTGGGGGGAGGTGCGATTACTCGTCGCCGCCCAGCGCTCCTAGCAACTGCAGCAGACTCAGGAACAGGTTGTAGATGGACACGAACAGTGTCACCGTGGCCAGTATGTAGTTGGTCTCGCCGCCGTGGATGATCTCGCTGGTCTGGTACAGGATCATACCCGACATCAGCAGCACGAACATGGCGGAGACGGCCAGCGACAGGCCGGGCATGTGGAGGAACACGCTGGCGATGCCCGCCAGGAACGCCACCAGGATGCCGACCATCAGGAAACCGCCGATGAAGCTGAAATCCTTGCGGGTGGTCAGTACGTAACCGGACAGGCCCAGGAAGATGATGCCGGTACCGCCCATGGCGGTCATAACGACCTGATCACCGTTTGGAATCGACAGGTACATGCTGATGATCGGGCCGAGCGTCAGTCCCATGAAGCCGGTCAGCGCAAACACGAACAGCAGGCCGAGGCCGCTGTTGCTGAAACGCGTGGTCAGGAAGAGCAGGCCGAAGTATCCCACCATGGTGACGAGCATGCCCAGCGGAGGCATCTTGAAGGCGACGGCCGCGCCGGCGCATAAGGCGCTGAAGAGCAGGGTCATCGACAGCAGGGCATAGGTATTGCGCAGCACCTTGTTGGTGGCCAGCACTGACTGTTCAGAACGGATTACGGTCTTTTCAATCATGCTCATGTTGTAGCTAACTCCTTGGCTGTTAAACTTCGCTGCCGGATATGACAAGCAAATACCCGAGCGGTTCACTAAGAATATACAGCCACGCGCCAAACAGCAACTTGCTAAACACGTCATTTCCATGGCAATTCGCTGGCCACGGCGCGGACGCTTCCGGTATTCTTCCGTGTCACGCCGCTGCCGGGCGAGCGGCCCGCCCGTCGGGAATCCGCCGGTGGAGCGACGCAGCGGCCGCCGGCAGCAAGCGGCAGGACGCTGGCCCAAACCAGGAGAGGTGGCTGAGTGGTCGAAAGCGGCGGTCTTGAAAACCGTTGACCGGCGACGGTCCGTGGGTTCGAATCCCACCCTCTCCGCCATATCGAGCGCACGACGGCCCCGGCGGGATCAGTCGTAGAGCGCAGCACGCAGGGCAGACCCGCACCCGAGCCAGGTTCGATCCGGTCTACGCCGCGCGCAGGCGCGGCCTTGATCCGGTGCCGGCGGTACAAACAACCTCAGGTTTGGCGTGCCAGTGTAATCGAGCCGTGCAGGGTGTGCCGATGCGCCATCCGCGACTACGGCTCGTTCCGGCGATCAGCATATTGGCAACAGGAGCACAGCAGGCCGGCAGCGGCATGGGATCATGTGTGGTATAGCAGGCATCAGCAACCTGGGCGAGGGTCCTCACATCGATCAGGCGCTGCTCGAAGCGATGGTAGGCATGCTGCGTCATCGCGGGCCGGACGGCACGGGCTACTATCGCGATGCCGTGACGGGTCTGGGTCATGCACGCCTCAGTATCATCGACCTGGACGGCGGGCAACAGCCGATCCACAACGAGGATAAAACCGTCTGGGTCGCATTCAACGGCGAAATCTTCAACTACATCGAACTGCGCGAAGCGCTGATCACGCGCGGCCACCGGTTCTACACCCGAACGGATACCGAGGTCCTCGTGCATCTGTACGAGGAGTACGGAACGGATTTCGTGACCCGGCTCAACGGGCAGTTTGCGATCGCGCTGTGGGACTGCGCCAGGAAGCGCCTGATACTGGTACGGGACCGCCCCGGGATCCTGCCCCTGTTCTATGCGCAGGACGGTGACCGGCTGCTGTTCGCCTCCGAGGTAAAGGCCTTGCTGTCCGGCCTGGGACGGCGTCCCGAGTTGAACGTTGATGCGCTCGATCAGCTACTGACATTCTGGGCGCCCGTAGCTCCGGACACCATGTTTACGGGCGTCAGGTCCCTTGGTCCCGGCGAAATGCTGGTCGTGCATGCCGGCCGCGTGACGCGGCTCCGCTACTGGGACTGGCAGTTCCCGGAGGACAACGCCTATCACCAGGGAAACATCGAGACACAGGCCGAGGAACTGCACGCGTTGCTCACCGATGCAACACGTATTCGCCTGCGCTCCGACGTGCCGGTGGGCGCCTATCTGTCGGGCGGCCTGGATTCCTCGGTACTGGCTGCGTTGATTCAGCATGTCAGCACTGCGCCGTTGCGCACCTTCTCCATCCGCTTCGACGATCCGGGGCTGGACGAGGGCCGCTATCAACGGCTGATGATCGAGCATCTGCAGGTGGATCACCGCATGGTGCAATGCGGTCAGGACGCGATCGCAGCGCGCTTTCTCGACGCAATCTGGCACATCGAGAGCCCCGTAGTGCGCATGGCACCGGTGCCGATGGGCATACTTTCCGGGTTGGTGCGCAGCGAACACTACAAGGTGGTGCTTACGGGTGAGGGCGCCGACGAGGTCCTGGGCGGTTACGACATTTTCAAGGAATCCAAGATCCGCCAGTTCTGGGCGCGCGATCCGGCCTCGCACTGCCGCCCCCTGCTGCTGAAAAGGCTCTATCCCTACCTCGACATGAGCCAGGCGAGTTCGCTGAACTACCTGCAGAGTTTTTTCGGCGCAGGGCTCGATCAGCCTGATTCCCCGTTTTTTTCGCATATCCCGCGCTGGAACACCACGGCCAGGTGCAAGGAGTTCTTCTCTGCACAGACCCGCGAGCGACTGGCAGACGATGCCGTCGGGCGCATTACCAGAACCTTGCCCTCCGCGCTGGACGCGTGGCATCCGTTCAACCGCGCCCAGTACCTGGAGGCCAGGTCGCTGCTGGCAGGATACCTGCTGTCGGCTCAGGGTGACCGCATGCTGATGCAGCATTCGGTGGAGGGGCGCTACCCCTTCCTCGATCACCGGGTCATCGAATACTGCAATCGCCTGGACCCGAGACTCAAGATGCGGGTCCTGAACGAGAAATTCCTGCTCAAGCGGGCCATGCGGCGTTACCTGCCGGACGCCATCCTCGAACGCTACAAGCAACCCTACCGTGCGCCGGACATCCCGAGTTTCTGCTCGGCACAGGCACCCGCCTACGTCGATGCCCTGCTCGACGATGCCATGATCCGCCGCACCGGCTATTTTGACAGCCGCAAGGTACAGCTGCTGCGCGCCAAGATCCGGCGGGGGAGGGCAATCGGCTACAAGGACAACATGGCCTTCAGCAGCATTCTCTCGACACAGGCCTGGCATCACCTGTTCGTGGACCAGTTCGAGCAGCGGATCAAGCTCCCAGGCCACCGTGCCGATATCGTCTAATCAATCAGTTAGGTGTTTTCACATGTTGCCAGAACGCCAGGTGCGCGAGTACATCCTCGAAAACTATCTGTTTACCGACGATGAATCCGCGTTAACGAATTCCGATTCCTTCCTGGAATTGGGCATACTCGATTCCACCGGCATCCTCGAGGTCATTCTGTTCCTGGAAGAGGAATTCGGCATCAAGGTGGCACCCGAGGAAATGATTCCTGAGAACCTCGATTCGGTCGAACGGATCGTCAACTTCATAGGGCAAAAGCAGCGCAGCGTCAGCTGATTGCGACATGACCGACACGCTCGCAAGCCTACTTCACGCCTCGGTACAGCGCACACCCGACAATGCCGCCCTGGTGCACAGGGACACACGCCTGAGCTACGGAGCGCTGTGGGAGCAGGCCAGCATCATGGCCGGCTTGCTCCGTGCATCCGGCCTGCGGCCCGGGGCGCACGTTGCCCTGTTGCTGGATAATTCGCCGGTCTATGCAATCGCCTACTACGGAGTGATGCTGGCCGGCGGCGTGGTGGTCGCCCTGAACACGGCAAGCCGGGCACGTGATCTCGCCAACTGGATCCGGCACAGCGAATCGCAATGGCTGATCGCCAGCCATCGGCATCCCGAGCTCCGGTCACTGGTCGTTCAGCTGGGGACCTCGATACGTTGGATCGATACCGGACCAGCGGACGCCTGCAACACGCCGGAGCCTTATGCGCGCTGGACGGCCATCGTCACCGACGGCGGCCTGCGCGGCGAGTTGCCCGGGCAGCCGGCTGCGGCGGAGCTGGCCGCGATCATCTATACCTCCGGCACGACCGGTCAGCCCAAGGGCGTCATGCTCAGCCACCGGAACCTGTGTGCAAACACCCGTTCCATCCTGTCCTACCTTGACCTCACGTCCGGCGACAGTGTCATGAACGTCCTGCCATTCCATTATTCCTACGGCAACTCGGTGCTGCACACCCACCTCGCCGTCGGCGCGAGCGTGGTGCTGGAGAACAGCCTGCTCTATCCGCACGAGGTCGTTGCCACCATGGCGGCCGCGCGGGTCACGGGATTCGCGGGCGTGCCATCGACCTTCAGCCTGCTGCTGCAGCGGGTGCGGCTGGCGGATTACGATCTGTCCAACCTGCGTTATGCTACCCAGGCGGGTGGCCCAATGACAGCGGCTGCGATCCGGCAATGGCGCAGCGCATTGCCACATACGCGCTTCTTCGTCATGTACGGCCAGACCGAGGCCAGTGCGCGGCTGACATACCTGCCACCCGCCATGCTGGACAGCAAGATGGGATCGGTGGGCGTCGCCATACCCGGTGTGAGCATCCGCGTCGTGGACCGCCAGGGCAATCCCGTGCCACCTGGAAGCGTCGGGGAAATCCAGGCGCGCGGCGAAAATATCATGCTGGGCTACTGGAAGGACGGGACGTCGACTGCGGCCTGTATTGCCGACGGCTGGTTGCGCACGGGTGATCTGGCCAGTTGCGATGAAGACGGCTATCTCTACCTGGCCGGGCGGACTTCGGACATGATCAAGTGCGGGGCGAACCGTATCAGCCCGGCTGAGATCGAGGAGATCCTACTGGAACTCGAGGGTGTCGAGGAGGTGGCTGCCGTGGGCATACCCGACGCGATACTGGGACAGAGCATCAAGGCGGTGGTAGTCCTGGCATCCGGTTACGAACCCGACGCAAGGCGTATCAAGCGGCACTGTCGTGAGCATCTGGCGGGCTACAAGGTGCCGAAGATCATCGAATTCGCGCGCGCGATTCCAAAAACAGCAACTGGCAAGGTGCAGCGCTTCAGGCTGCAGGACGCACCGGAGTAGAACATGACGCAACAGACTGGCAGCGGCTTCGCCGCGGACGTATTGAATCTGGATTGCGCGGCGGAAGCCGGGCGTATCGCAGCACGCCTGAAACAGATCCTGCGCGAGGACCTGCACCGGCGCGGCCTGGTGGTCGCCATTTCCGGTGGCATCGACAGTTCGGTCAGCGCTGCATTGTGTGTGCATGCGTTGGGCAGTCGCAAGGTCTTCGGCCTGCTGTTGCCAGAGCGCGACTCGTCGCCGCACAGCCTGCAACGCGGCAGGCTCCTCGCGGAGCACCTCGGCATCTCCTATCTGGTACACGATATCGCACCCACGCTGGAAGCGATCGGCTGCTATCACTGGCGCGACGAGGCCATTCGGGCCGTGGCGCCGGCATACGGTGACGGCTGGAAAAACAAGATCGTCATCCGCGGCGGGGCCCATGGCCAGGTGAATCACTTCGCGCTCGTGGTCCGCGCCCCGGACGGGCTGACACAGGAATATCAACTGCCGCTGCGGGAGTATCTCCAGATCGTCGCGGCCACCAACTACAAGCAGCGGATCCGCAAGACCATCGAATACTTCCATGCCGACCGGCTGAACTATGCGGTTATCGGGACCCCCAACAGGCTCGAATACGACCAGGGTTTCTTCGTGAAGAACGGGGATGGAGCGGCCGACGTCAAGCCCATAGCCCATCTCTACAAGACCCAGGTATATGCCATGTCACGCCACCTCGGATTACCCGAGGAGATCTGCTCGGCAACGCCGACCACGGACACCTACAGCCTGGAACAGGGTCAGGATGAATTCTATTTCGCGCTGCCCTACGACAAGATGGATATCGCGCTCTGGGCTCACAACCACGGCATACCGGCAGGCGAGCTGGCTCCGGCGCTGGACCTGGCGCCAACAGCTGCGGAGTTCATCTACCGGGACATCGAGGCGAAACGCCGCGCTACCCGCTACCTGCATGCCGCTCCGGTCCTGGTGGCGACCGTTCCGGAACTGCACCAATAGTGGCTGTCGCGTGGCGGTCGACTAGCGGTGCGCCGGCGCCTGCCGTGGCGTCAGACTGGCGAGGAACCCCAGCAGTTTCGCGGCGACATACGCCTGTGCCGGCGCATTCAGATGCCCGTCATCCGGCGTGTACTCGGGTGCCAGCGCAAAGTAGGTGCGGCCGCCGTCTTCGAATGTCACCCGCGTTCCGTCCGGCCGTGTCGATTCCAGGCGCGCGAGATCGAACAGCGGTTCCCTGCCCAGATACGCCTGGCGCAGCAGTTCGTTGTACTCGTGGCGCTTAATATTGTCTGCATGGCCACTGATGTCGCGGCCGATGAGTTGCTTCACCCAGGCCTTGGGGCCGCGCTGCAGGACCGTCAGCGGCGCGGTCACATGAACGAAGGTGATGTCCGGATGTGCCGCCCTGAGCGCCGCCAATGTCTCCTGATAATGTCGGAATACGGTCTGGACATCTGCAGCAGGGCCAATGTCGAGGTAACAGTACTTGGCAAACGCGAAATCCATGCGGGGCAGGGCTGCAACCGTGGCGGCGAAGTCGCGGTTCTTGGCAGCGGGGTCTGCATTGCTGCCGATGTAGGAATCCGCGAACCAGCCATCATCCCCCAGCGCCGCGGGTGATTCTGCCGTACCAGACGATCCCAGATGCACGAAATTGAGGTGCAGGTCGGGATTCGCTGCGGCAAGCCGATGCATACCTGCCAGAATGTTTTGGCCGACAGACTGGTGCCCGAAATAGATCCGCTGCCTGGCCAGCACCGCCAATTGTCCTGCGTCGATGTCGTTCATAGCCTGCCTGGTCCTTTCCTCCAGCACCCTGTGATCCTGGCCGCACGCTGTTGCAAGCAGACCCAGCGCGATCCCCAACCATGCCGATTTCATTGCAGCCACGACGAGGCTTCTCCTGCCACGATTCCCATGCCTGGCCGGTCAGGGCATCAGGTTGCAGCCCGTCGCTGCCGTGGCTGCGATTCAGGTTCAGCCCCGACTCGCAGCGGTTTTGCGGGATTGCCGGCGATGGTCAGGCCGGCGGGTATATTCCTGGTCACGATGGAGCCGGGATAGATAGAAACATCGTCGCCGACAGAGACGCCCTTGGCGATGATGCTGCGCGCACCGATCGATACCCGATCCCCAATCCGGACACGGCACTGTTCCGGGCGCTCCTGCGGCGGACCACGGTCCGGTGTGATGGCGTGGAAATCGGTATCCATGATCCCGGATTCCTCCATCAGCAGGTCATCGCCGATGCTGATTCCATGGCTCGAAGAAATCCTCCCGGCATACAATCTGGCGCGTGCGCCGATCGAGATCTCCGCATCCGGGCTATGGGTATACAGGGTCACGTAATGACGGTTGTCACCCGGGATCCCGGCCACCACACAATCATCCCCGAGTCGGACCCTGCCCGCGCCACAGATCTCGAGTTTGCAGTAAAGCCGCAGCCCCCTGCCGATACAGATACGCGAGCCTCTGCCGGTTTGGGAGATACGGAACAGCATTCCGCGCAGCCGTGCAAGCAAGTCCCTCATGTCACCCTCAGCAGATTTTCGATGCGTTCGATGCTCAGGAAGCGATCGACCGGATTACCGAAAGCCACATGCCTCGAAGGCACGCGCTGCCGGCAGCACACGGCGCCCAGACTCAACACGCTCTCATCACCGACATGGCATCCGTCGAGTGCGACCGTCTGGCTCGAGAGCCAGCTCTGGCTGCCCAGCGTAATTCCCTCCGGGACCGCAGGTTCGGCGGATGCACGCCCGGAATGCGACCCGCTGCGGGACCAGAACGGTGTATCCTGGACCAAGCAGTTGGCGAACATGGCCTGTGCGCCGATGGTGACGCGGTTCTTGCAACGGATGGTAATGCCACCGAGATTGCAGCGCGGGCCTATCTCCACCTTCGCATCAGCAGACAGGGTGGTGATGTTGAGGCCATCGAAAACATTCCAGCGCACGGCACAACCGCGCCCGATGAAAACCGCGCCCGGTCCCTGGATACTCACCGGTGCCGACACCAGAAACGGCAGCTGAATCCGGACCTGTCTCCGGAACAGGCGGAAAAAGACCGCGTAGGCGGTACCCCGCAGCGCTGCCGTTGCCCACTCTAGTACGTAACGCGGATTGGAGCGCAGTTTCTGTATGGCTCGGGTTAGCAGGTGTGTCATAGTCTTGGTACGCGATGTGGGCGCAGGGATAGACGCTGTCCAGGATCGGTATCGGCCAGCCCAGTGAGTGATTCAGCGCGCCCGACCGGCAGCGATCCGCGCATTAACGGCAGCACCTCGGCGCTTCGACCCATTATAACAACCATATCATTCATTATCATAGGGTTAAGACAGAGATCGCGAGCGGCCCCGGCGCTGGCACGAGCGTGCAGGTGGGGCAAGCACAGCGCCTTCCGGCCGGTGTCAGCAGACACGCAGCTGCTGCTGCAAACCTCACGACAGGCATATCCGGACGCAGATCCCGCTAGCGGAGGCCGGCGTTGTTTGTCGAATAACGGCCCTACGGCAGTGCAGGCAGTGCGCGGGCATTGACTCCGGCCATCCTAGACTGCAAAGTCAGCAGCACGTGATCGGCAATAAGCCCACACCAGCGGGGTTTTATCCTGCGGGTCTGTCATGACATCCTGCGACGATTCAGTACAAACCTGATCATGCATCGAGTAACATTGCCCATCCTCATGAATTAAATAGTTTTTCATCCACTCCCCGCGCGGCACGGACATGGATACTGCAAATCCGGTTATCACCCAACGCCTCGGCAAGCTGCTGGCATCGGTATTCCTGATGTTCGCGCTGATGGCGGTCAATTCCGTATACCTGGTCGCGATCACGCTGTTGGAAGAAACCAGCGGTCGCCTGTACCAGGATTATTTCTACCTCATGATGTTCCTGGCACACCTGGTGCTGGGCCTGGTTATGATCGTGCCGTTCCTGTGGTTCGGGGTCGGCCACATGCGACGTGCGTTGCAACGACCGAACCGCGCCGCGATCACTGCCGGTATCGCACTGTTCATCAGCGCGCTGGTATTGCTGCTGACCGGCCTGCTGCTGACCCGATTCGAATTTTTCGAACTCAACGATCCGGACATACGGCGGATCGGTTACTGGATTCATGTCCTCAGCCCGCTCGTGGTGATTTGGCTGTTCGTGCTGCACCGGCTGGCTGGCCCTCCCATACACTGGCGCAAGGGCTTGCGCTGGTCGGGGCTCGCGCTGGTCTTTGCGGTCCTGATGGTCGCAATGCAGGCCGGTACCGGCAGCCGCGAACAGGCGCCAGCCGGGATCGTGTGCTCACCCTCGTTCGCGCATGTGGCAGGCACCACCCCGATTCCGCCGGAGCACCTGATGACGGATGCGACCTGTGCCACCTGCCATGAAGAGATTGCGCGCACGCATGAGCACAGCATGCACCGCTTCAGCTCCATGAACAACGAGGCCTACAAATTCAGCGTGGAGGAGACACGCAGGGTCGTACTCGAGCGCGACGGCTCGGTCGGCGTGTCGCGCTTTTGTGCCGCCTGCCACGATCCGGTGCCGCTGTTCAGTGGCCGCTTCGACGATCCCGGCTATGACCTGGAACATGACCCGACCGGCCAGGCCGGCATCACCTGCATGGCCTGCCATGCCATCACCCAGATCAACAGCCCGCGCGGCAATGGCGACTACACGCTGGCAGATCCGCCACGCTATCCGTTTGCCTTCAGCGAGTCCGGCCTGCTGACCGGCATCAACCACCTGCTGATACGGGCGAAACCCGAGCTGCACAAGAAGAGCCTGCTCAAGCCGCTGCACCGCTCGGCAGAGTTCTGCTCGCTCTGCCATAAAGTGAGTCTGACGCAAGAAGTGAACCACTATCGGTGGCTGCGTGGACAGGATCACTATGACAGTTTCCTGCAGAGCGGTGTCTCGGGCCACCGTGTGGACAGTTTCTACTATCCGCCGCAGGCGATCCCGCGCTGCAGCGAGTGCCACATGCCGCTCGAGGCCTCGGATGATCCGGCGGCGCGCGATTTCGACAGCAGCGGCCAGCACAGTATTCACAGCCACCAGTTTCCGGGGGCCAACACCGGCGTCGCGACGCTGGCCAACCTGCCTGCAGCAGTTGTCGCGGCCCAGCAGAAGCAGATGCGCAAGGCAGCGCGGGTCGATATCTTCGCCATCAAGGAAGACGGGCACATCGACGGTGCACTGCATGCCCCGTTACGTCCTGAAGTGCCGGTGCTGCAACCCGGCAAGCGCTACCTGATCGAAATCGTCGTCCGCACCACGGGCATGGGTCACGCCATGACCGAGGGCACCGCCGATTCGAACGAACTCTGGTTGGAGGTGGCCGCTACCAGCGGCGACAGCGTGATCGGCCACAGCGGCAGCATGGACGCCAGCGGTGCGGTCGATCCGTGGTCGTATTTCGCCAATGCCTATGTTCTGGACCGTCATGGTAACCGCATAGACCGGCGCAACGGGCAGGACATCTTCGTCGCGCTCTACAATCACCAGATCCCGCCCGGTGCCGCATCCGTGGTGCATTACCTGCTGGAAATCCCCGCTGATGCCAGCGGCGATATCACGCTGGAGGCACGCCTCAACTACCGCAAGTTCGATACGACGTACCTGCGCTACGTACAGGGTGATGATTTCCATTGCAATGATCTGCCGGTCACCGTTCTCGCGAGCGACCAAGTCAGCATACCGCTCGCCGGCAGCGGTTCCGGCCAGGCCGAGCAGGATCGGGATATTGCAGTGGCCGAACGCTGGAACGACTACGGCATCGGACTGCTGCGCGAGGGTGACAGTGGCTCGACCAAGGGCGAACTGCGCCAGGCGGAGCAGGCCTTCAAGCAGGTGGAATCGCTGGGCCAGGGGTACGGTGCGTTGAACCTGGCGCGCGTCTACTTCAAGGAAGGCCGCCTGGACGAAGCAGCCGCGGCGCTGGTGCGCGCGGGCCACGGCGAGCAGCCGGCACCGCCCTGGACCATTGCCTGGTACAGTGCCCTGATCGATCGTCAGAACGGCCAACTCGAGGCCGCTATCGATGCGCTCAAGACCATCGTCGACAACCGCTTCGTGCTCGCACAACAGCGCGGCTACGACTTCTCATATGACACCCGGGTGCTGAACGAACTGGGTCGCACTCTCTACGAGCGTGCACGCCAGCTGCGCGCCCCCGGACAACAGACGGCACGCGAACAACTGCTGGAGGCGGCACGCTCCTGGTTCGAAAAGACCCTGGTCATCGATCCGGAGGATGCGGCGGCACATTTCAACCTGGCGCTGGTCTATTCGCAGCAAGACAGGCAGGCGCACGCAGATGAGCATCGCGCGCTGCATGAAAAATTCCGCCGCGACGACAGCGCCATTGAGCAGGCCGTCACCCGCCATCGCAGCACCAACGCGGCAGCCGATCATGCGGCCTCCGAAATCGCAATCTATTCGCTGCAACGGGATGCCGGCGGCTTCACTGTCCGGCCTGGCGCCGGAGCGGTGTGCGGAACAGCACGGCCGGTAGCCGGAATACCACCTGACACAGATCAAACCGGCAGGGGTTCACATGAAGTTACACTTCCACCACTACTAGCAGGAGAAATGCACTCAGGTGAATAACCAGAACCGCCCGGAGCGGCAACCGCACGGCGAGCACATCATCCGCAGCGCCTTCTATCGCTCGCTCGCGGTAATCCTCACACTCGCAGCCGGCGCGGGTGGGCTGGTCTGGTACCTGGATCGCGGACCGGAAACACCGGCACCTGTAGTCGAATCCGGCCCCGTTGTACCCGTGGCCGATGACAAGGCGGGGGAACCCCGTCCGCCGGCAGCAACCTTCGCGGATATCGCCCGCGCTGCTGGTATCGCGTTCACGCACACCAACGGAGCCTACGGCGAGAAACTCATTCCGGAGGCCATCGGCAGCGGTGTCGCCTTCCTGGATTACGACAACGACGGCGACCAGGATCTGCTGCTGGTTAATTCGGCCTGGTTTCCCGGACAGTCGCATGGCACGCCGCCCATCCAGGCACTTTACCGTAACGACGGCAGCGGCAGCTTCACCGACGTCACGCAGGAATCCGGGCTGGCGCTGACCTGTTACTGCATGGGTGTCGCAGTCGGCGATTACGACAACGACGGCTGGACCGACATCTATCTCACCGCGCTGGGACCGAATCACCTGCTCAAGAACACCAACGGTCGGTTCAGCGATGTCACCGCTGCAACCGCGACGGCCGGCGGTGCAACTGACTGGAGTACTGCGGCAGCCTTTGTCGATATCGACAATGACGGCGATCTTGACCTGTTCGTGGGCAACTATGTCGAGTGGTCTCGCGAGATCGACATGGAAATCGATTTCCGCCTCACCGGCGTCGGGCGAGCGATCGGCGCACCCAACCACTTCTACGGTACGCAGAACCGGTTGTACCGCAACGACGGCAATGCCACCTTCACCGACATCACGGAAGCCGCCGGCATGCTGGTGCGTGATTCCAATACGGGTGTTGCGGTCGGCAAGACACTCGCGGTCGCTCCGGTCGATTACGATCGCGATGGCCTGATCGACCTGTTCATCGCCAACGATACCACCCGCAATTTCCTCTTTCATAATCTGGGGCAGGGGAGATTCGAGGAAATCGGCGTGCTCGAGGGCATCGCATATGACCGCAACGGCAAGGCAACAGGCGCCATGGGCATCGATAGCGCATGGTATCGCAATGACGATGATCTCGCCGTCGGCATAGGCAATTTTGCCAACGAAATGAGTTCGCTGTACGTCACGGCCGGCGGCAGGCCTCCATTTGCCGACGAGGCGGTGCTCGAGGGGTTCGGACCGGCATCGCGGCTGGCACTGACCTTTGGCCTGTTCTTCTTCGACTATGACCTGGACGGGCGGCTTGACCTGTTCCAGGCCAATGGCCATCTGGAGACAGAGATCAGCGTGGTGCAACCCAGTCAGACCTATGCACAGCCTGCTCAGCTGTTCTGGAACTGCGGCGACGCCTGCCGGAACCGATTCCAGCTGGTGGATTCTCCCGGTGACATCTCGGAGCCCATGGTTGGTCGGGGCGCAGCCTACGCCGATATCGACCAGGACGGCGACCTGGATATCGCGGTAAATCAGAATGGCCGTACCGCGGTGCTGTTCCGTAACGAACAGCAGCTCGGGCATCACTGGCTGCGACTCAAGCTGGTCGGTACCAGCGCTAACCGCGATGCCATTGGCGCAGAAGTGGAGCTGCGTGCGGGTGGTACGATCCAGCGGCATGTCGTCATGCCGACACGCAGTTATCTGTCGCAGGTGGAACTGCCAGTAACCTTCGGCCTCGGTACTGACACGGTAATCGATACCCTCCGGATCACATGGCCAGGCGGCGAGGTTCAGACGGTACCGGTCGGGCAGGTGGATACCACAATCACCGTGACGCAGGCAGCTTCGCTACAGCAGCATGACTGACCAGGGGCTACACCGACTGCTGGCCGCCGCCATTTTCCTGTTCGTCAGCGCACAGGAAGCGCAGGCCGATGCACTCTCGAGTCTGCCCGGCGACCTGGCGGGAAAGCTTGAGGCGCTGGCGACAGTCGCGACAGACACGCTGGATCGGGACGCACGCGACCAGCTCGCACAGGCACGCCAGAACGTAGTAGACACTGTCGTGCAGCCTCATCCCGATAGTGAAATTGCAGATGCCTACGGCGAGTTGGGCTCCCTGTATCTTGTTCAACACGTATACTCGGCTGCGGATGTCTGCCTGCATAATGCGCGCGTACTGGCACCCGACGCCTTCCGCTGGACCTACCTGCATGCTTATCTGGCCACGCTCAACGGCGAAACGGCGGCAGCTGCCGAACGTTACCAGCAGGCACAAGCGCTGCGACCTGACTATCTCGCCGTGACGTTGCGTCTGGCCGATACCTGGCGTGATCTCAATGAGCAGGACAAGGCCCTGGAGGCCTACCGGCAAGTCGCGGACAGCCGCGGCCTGGAAGCCGCGGCGGCATTCGGTCTTGGCCAGATCGCCATGCTCAGACGAGAACACGATGAGGCGATCCTGCAGTTCGAGCGGGCGCTGACGCTGCAACCTGATGCATCCCGGATCCATTACCCGCTGGCACAGGCGTTGCGTGCAGCCGGCCGCGACGAGGAAGCCCGCAAGCAGGCAACCCAGGTCGGGGACCGGCTTCCCACATTTACAGATCCGCTGATTGAAAGTCTGCAATCGCTTCGACTTGGTTCCCGCAGCCACTTCAGCCAGGGCATGAAAGCGATCAAGCAGCGGGATTACACCGGCGCCCGCGATGCCTTTGCCCTCGGGCTGGCACGGGAACCCGACGATACCGAAGCCCGCATCAGTTATGCGCGCGCCCTCTATCTGAGTGGCGACACGGCTGCGGCCAAGGAACAGCTACGCATGGCGCATGAGCAGGGCCCCGATAATATCCTTGCCATATTTTTGCTCGGAATATTGGCGGAGGAGGCCGGGGAAACCGCAATCGCACTGAAACACTACGCACAGGTCATCGAACTGGATCCCGCGCATGCCGGCGCCAACTTCTATCTGGCCAATCACCATTACCGCAGCGGAGCACTAGCCAAGGCGCTACCACACTTTGCTGCCACGCTCGCCGCAGATCCGGAGAATCTCGCAGCCTATCTGGCCTATGCAGGTGCACTGCTGCAGGCCGGACATGCCCGCAGCGAGATCATGGCGGTCATGAGCAGCGCCCTGCAACGCTTCCCCGACCAGTTACCACTGCGCTTTCTGCGCATCCAGATGCTGGCCTGCAACGACACCGGACCGGGCTGTGACCCCGGGCAGGCAGTCGTCGAGGCAGACAGGCTCGCCGAACAGTCAGGTCCGGCGCGGCGCGAGCTGCTGGCGCTGGCGCACGCCGCTGCGGGAGAATTCGAACAGGCGGTGGCCGAGCAGCAGGCGTTGGTATCGGATGCCATCTGGATGATGCCCGCGGAAATCAGCCGGCTGCGCGAGGCGCTGGACGCGTACCAGGCGGGCCAGATTCCCAGGCCGGAGACCTTGTTTAGCTGGCGTTTGCTGCAGGCACCACGGACGCGTCCGGCCGACGTTTTCCGCGACTATCCGACACCCAAGCCGTATTAAAAAAAAGGCGCGTCCTCTTGGACGCGCCTTGATCGTCAGACCCGATGGTCTTACTTGGCGGTGCTGGTCGACGGTGTGGTCGGTGCAGTGTAGGTATAGCCGGGATAGCCATACCCATAACCCGGATAACCCCAGCCGCCGTAGCCGGGATAGCCGCCCCAGCCGTAGCCGGGATAGCCGCCCCAGCCGTAACCGGGATAGCCGCCCCAGCCGTAACCGGGATAACCGCCCCAGCCGCCATAGCCAGGGTAACCGCCCCAGTAGCCCGGATAACCCCAGGGACCGTCCCAATAGTCGTTACCCCACCATGCGCTGGCCGGGCTCGCCGCGAGTACGGCAGAACCGGCGATCGCAGCAGAGGCAACGAGTTTTGCTACCTTGTTCATTAGTAGTTCCTCCAACTCATACCAGAATGAATAACCAACAATCCACGCTGTATACGCGATACACCCGTGTACACCCAATTATAAAAACGCGTTAGCGAACTGTCTGCTGCTACGTAACGCCAGACGGCAGGATTGTTAGCAATAATTGACACAGATCAATTTTATCAGTGGCTTATCAGGTTCCTGCACAGAAGACATCAAGCGCGCCGCCACCGGGGGACACTGCAAATCCCGAGGGCAGCACGGCATCCCGTCCGCCGGTAATCCAGGCTGCGATATCGTTGAGCACGGTAGCTGCCTGCAAGTCACGTGTCAGCATGTGATATCCCTCCGGATACAGCACCAGGCGCCAGGCAACATCTCGCAGACCACTCTGCCCGGTGAGCAACCGACACATCGCAGTACGTGGTATGACTTCATCGTGTTCGCCATAAAGCAGCAATACAGGTCGGGTCACGTTACCGCTGTTGCGATAGGCCTCCTCCATCAATCCGGTCAAACCGTAGAGCGTGTCGATACGTGTCGCCTTGATAACCATGGGGTCACGGCCGAGCGCACGCAGCATCTCGATATTGTCAGAAGGCTTGATATCAAGCCCGTCAGCGGTAACCCGGCTCGCCGGGAATAACCACGCAGCGAGCCTGAGAACCGTTGCCTGCCACAGCGGCATGGTCTGCCATCCCCAGATCGCAGGTGCAACCAGGATTACGCCCTGAATACAGTCATCTTCGCCCGGTTGCGCGGTCATGATACTGACCGCGCCACCCATGCTCTCGCCGAGCAGGTATAGCGGGGTCCCGGGATACTGCCGGCACAGCAGTCGTGCAACGGTTGCGGCATCCTGTTGCAGGGCATTCCGTCCCGGCCAGATTCCACGTTGTTCGGTCGCGCCAAAGCCGCGCTGGTCGTAGGCAGCCGTCAAGATGCCGCGTGCAGCCAGATAGCGGCCAGGCTCGCGGAATGCATTGTGGTAGTCATTGAAGCCATGCAGCCCCAACATTATGGCCCGGGGCTTGCCCGCAGGGCGGTACATGGCAAGCGGCAGCCGGTAGCCGTCAGCCATCACGGCTGCTTGTGGATATAGGGCAGCGGCCTGTGTAGTATTCGAATCAGACTGGATCTGCGGCCCGGCGCATGCTGCCAGGAATAGGGCGACGAGGACTAACAGGCGCTGGCTCACTTGCCCGAATTTGAATGATATTTGTAGTTAAACGGAGAATGCACCATGGCTAATGAAGGATACCACGAACCGCTCGATGAACTCTCGGATGAAACCCGCGACATGCATCGCGCCATTACCTCGCTCATGGAGGAACTGGAAGCCGTTGACTGGTACAACCAGCGGGTCGATGCGTGCAAGGACACCGAACTCAGGGCCATCCTGGCACATAACAGGGATGAGGAAAAAGAGCATGCCGCCATGGTGCTGGAATGGATTCGGCGCCGGGATCCAGCTTTTGACAAGGAGTTGAAGGACTACCTGTTCACCAAGAAGGAAATTGCGCACGGCTGAACCAGTCCGCCGGCAAGCCATTACTGACCAGACACCTGCGCACTGATTGCTAGGTGTTAGTTGCAGGCATCCGGAGCAGGCGGCGGATGAGCATACTCAGAACCAGACCGAAAGATACAGCTGAAAAACGTCAGCGGCAAAGCTGTAGAAGGGTTCCTCGCCAGGCACAGGGGAGACAACCCGCAGGTCCCTGAAATCGTCGTAATTGAACATGATGTGATCCCAGGCCACATTTACCGTGCCGCGTTCAAGCGAGTGCCAGCCGTTCTCGAGAAAGTCGTAACTCAAGCGCACACCAAATGTGTGGCTGCTGAAGGTGCTCAGCTCCTTGTCACGCGCCAGGAAATTCTGCGCATCCTCATGCGGGAAAAGATCACTGTAGAAGTCGGCTGCCCCCTGCGTGTAATAGCGGTAGTGGCCGTCGACAGTCCAGCCACCTGCGAGTGGGTGGGTATATCCCGCTTCCAGGGTGTGCGCATCGATGCCCCAGGTGTCAGTGAAATACCGGTATTCACCTGAAATGGCTGCACGATATGGCAAGTAGTAACGGGCACGCAGAGCGACTGCGCTGCTGGTGCGGGTATTGGGATACATCTCCGGCTGGGTACCGGAAGTATTGTTCAGCTCATCGTACCAACGCACCGTTCGATAGGGATTGTTCAGGAACCCCTCGTCGGTAATGCCTTCATAGTTGAGTTCCATCACCATGTCCTTGGTGATGACCTGTGACAGGCCGAGTTTGTAGTTTTGCCGGTTGACATCGCGCGAGAATGTATCATCCAGATTATTCTGGACCGTATCCCAGCCTCGAATATAACCCATCGATACCGTCGTCATGTTTTCAAACATATCCATGCTGATACCGAAACTCGCGGTATTAGCCTCGTAGTCATTCTCCGTGCTGTTGGTATAGGACACGCTGATTGTCGAGTTTCCATGTAGGTAATCAGCACCGCCGGTAAACTCCTTGCGCTCCTCAGTGTATGCGCTGGCGCCGCTGGTCACGACATCGATCGAAGCACTGCTGATCGAGTCGACGTAGTAGTTGCCATTCAGCGCAACATTCTGCCCAATTTTTTTCAGCACCATTACGGAAGGACCGTTGATCTCAACGCCGCCACCTTCGTAGGAATGATACAGAACGTCGGCACGGTCGTCTGGCAGCACACCTGCATCGGCTGCCAGCGACGTACAGAGTAATATGGCCGTCAGTTGCAGCCGCTTGCATAAGCTAGTTGCAGCCACAACCACCTCCATGTCCGCCTTCGGCTCCGCGCGCAGCCTCGCGCGCCTGGTAGACATGCGTAATATATGCGCCCGAGACAGGATCGCGTTCGAAACTCATGATGGGATCGGCGAGATGGGCCCGCTCGTAGGGCTTTACCCATGGTTCGAGCGTACCGCATCCCGCCAGGACCAGCAGCATTGCCAGTAGACCGTAAAGGCGCAGGCGCATGGTGGCAGGTTACTCCTTGATCAGGCTACGCACCTGCTCGACATAGGTATTTTCCAGGCCCGGCTTATAGCCCTTGTGCAGATAGCGTACTTTGCCGTCGCGATCGACCAGCACGGTGCTCGGCATCGCCACGACGTCATACTGCTTGCTTACGGTGCTGTCATTGTCGAACAGTACCGGGAAGCTGACCGGCATTTCCTGCAGCATTTTCTTCGCAGCTGTTGAATTCTCCTCGACGTTAACGCCGAGCACTGTGAATCCCATTGCCTTGTACTTGTCGTGCAGTTCGCTCGGGATCGGCATTTCCTGGCGGCAGGGACCGCACCACGACGCCCAGAAATTGATCATGACCACCTCGCCGCGTAACTCGCTGAGCCGCAGATTGTCACCGCCGGCGCTTTTCAGTGTGAAGTCCGGGGCAGGGGACTGTTCGATACCGGCGAGTGCGGACGCGGACAACAGAATGAACAATGTCGCAAGGCTGAAATTCCTGAACGTGGCTAGTTTGAGATTCATGGCATACTCCTTAGAAGAAAGCGGTCAGTCCCAGTGTGCCTTCCAGATTATGGGTATACTTGGCGGTACCCAGCAGATCCGATTCAAACACGTGATCCTTGAAATCGATGTGCAGCGCAATCCAGTCGTTTACCAGGAAGCGGTAGCCGGCACCTATATCGAATGTGAAATGACTGTCGTCGGCGAACTCTGTATTGCCGGCGCCCGCGATCAGGTACAGCGCACTGTTGAATGCATAGCTGCTGCCAATGAAGCCTTCACCGGGTAGGATGTTGTAACCCAGTGAGATATTGTAATAATAGAGATCGCGCTGGCTGTCGGTGAGGAGCTGGGCGCCGCCGCTGAGAGTTTCATAGCTCGTCTTGCCGGCCTGCGTGGTGCCCGCTGCCAGTTCGAAGAAGAAGTCTTCCGTCGTATGATAGGCTGCGCGCACACCGTACACCGCGTTGCTGCCAAAATCCTCGATACTCATTACACCCACGAAGGCACCAACCTCGAAATCCTCGCTGTCGATGTCGGCCTCGGTTATCGTGCGCCGTTCCAGCCCCGGCTTTATCACGGGTTCCGATTCCGAGTACACCTCCGGCTCCTCGGTGCGCAGCATGGAACAACCGCCTGCCAGGCCGAGCAGCAGTGTCAATGCCGCCGACTTTAGAAGAAAAATGCAAATCCGGCTTTCCATTCGTTGATCTCCTGGTTGTCATCCTTGTTCTGGAAGATGACATGATTCTGGTATTCAGCCCGCAGGATGAATCTGCGGGTCAGATAGCCGCGCAGACCCAAACCGACATTGCTGATCTGCTCTGTACGATCGCGTTCATTGACAAGCGTTACGTGCGGATCCGTATAGATTGCACCTGTCCCGAGCAGGAAATACGGGGATATACGCCATTCCGGAAACGGTTGCGCCAGCAGGTTAACGCTCGCCGTCAGGGCGTCTGAGAAGTTACCGAACACCTGAGACAGGACCAGCTCGGCGGAAAGGTTCGGCGTCAGGTAATAATCGGTGTATACCGACATGACGTTCGCACCTTCGAAGTCGCCGGACATGAATCCCGTTTCCCAACGTCGACGCGTGAAATCACCGAGCTCCGCCTCAGCGAATTGCGTCGGTTCGCCTTCCGGCGACAGTGTCAACGTCATCGCAGCGCGGCTCGCCCATCCTTCCTTGCCCTTGGCAGTGCGCAACATGAACCAGTCGGTCCGGCGCTTGATGACCTCGACCAGTTCGCCCCTGTCCACGACATGGAAGACTGGATAACCGCGCCCCGGTCCGGTATGCAGCTCGATGTAGGGTTCCGCGATCCGTACCGCGTAGTACGGCGTATCTGCATGCGCTACCGTTACGCCTAGACATAGCAGCAGACATGCAACGATGACACGGAGATGGGCCAGTGCTTCAATGCAAACGGCATTAGTCGTCACAAATTCGCCAACTTTAACAAGTTACCGCGCAGTCACGGCTAGGGAACGACCGACGGATCGTTGTAGTACTGCGCACCGATATCCAGCCATTCGGCCAACAGTCGCAATTCTTCAGGAGTCAAATATCCGTCGTGCGTGCCGCCTGCAGCAAAGGGCGCGAAAAAGGCAGTGCTGGCGAGGGCGCCGGCCGGCGACATCGGTGGATTGACGATGATCGGCTCCGGTGTCGGCAGGCCCGTAACAGGGTCGATGGGGCCGGTCGGTTGCATGATGTCCTGCAGACCGCCCATACCATCCAGTTCCTCGGCATTGTCCTGGAACAGCAGTTCCCGATACGCCTTGAAGTGTTCAGGGACATTCGGGTCGACCCCGTCGGTCAGGTCGAGCTGGCCCGCCGGCACCATGGCCGCCCCCATGTTGTCCGCCCTGGCATGGCAGTTGATGCAGGTATCGGCACCGGCGACGCCGCGAGTGACACTCCAGAGCGGGTGTATATGGGTTTCGTAATGGATCATCGCCCGGCACAGGCTGGTCCAGGCAGGAGGGCTGCCGGTCTGGCAGGCAGCCGACTGCGGTGCGGGTGTTGTGAGTGCGGCATATGCCAGCGTAGTGCTGGCATCAGGCGTACGCACAGTCGGATCCGTCCAGTAGTCCACATAATGCAGGTCGGCGGAGGGCAGGAGGGTATCCGGAATTACGCGTGTTATCGTCTCAGCCATGCTTTCGCCGGGGTTGGAAAACAGCATGTTGGCGTTGTTGGTGTTCGGGAACTGCCCGTTTGCCGGAGCGCCGGCATAAGCCGATATCGGTGCTTCGGGATGCCCATGCGGCGTTCCACTGGTATGGTCATGGCAACCGTTGCAACGCACTTCCTCGCCCGGCCTTAACTGCAACCAGTTCTGGTGACGGCTGGAAAGGCGTCTGCCAGTGCCGTCGACCACGCTGATCGCCAGTGGCACGTTGGCCGGCACATAGGTGCGCACGGAACCATCGGGCTGAACCGGGGCATAACCGACTATCTCGCGCATCAGCTGTTGCGCGCTCGCGCCGAACGCCGTCCCGGGTATCTGCTTGGTATCATTATCCGGCATGCCAACGCTCTTCACGATTCGCAGAAAACGGGCAGGGCGGTCAGCGGCCGTCGTCAGCGCAGGATCGGCGAGCGTCGCGATATCCGGCACCGCGGTGTCGACGCCATCGACATCGTAGACACTACGAATATTCAGTATCCCGGCATTCATGGCCGCCGCTTCCGAGTCAAGATCGACTCCGGGCACCTTGTCGAAAATGATAGTCGGCACCTGATGCGGTGATACAGCAACGACATCTGAATAGGCGAAGCCTTCCTGCGGAACTACGATTGGAATCTGGGTATTGTTATCCATGTCGTAGATATAGACGCCATAGATGGGGTCGGCCTCGACTGCGGCAGGATCAGCGAGCCGGGCAGGGGTGCAAGGTACGATGAGACCATTCTCCACGACACGGCAGGCGCTCCAGCTTACCAATGCGCGGCTGGTACCGTCATTGAGTGGCCACGCACTCATGAAGCGGCCTCCTGGCGAGATCGAGTTGTCAGTATGCACCTCCATTCCGGTAGCCGGCTCCTGTGCCGGTCCACTCAAAACCCCCGTATTGGCCGCAGTCGGGAAGGTGTTGTCGATGTAATTGCTTGTGTCGATCAGCGTCAGATCACCACCAAGATTGGTGCCGGTAAACGGCAGCATGACCGTCATTATGCGGCCATCCTCCATCTCGCGCGGTTGTAGAAACTGTATCGTCGAGTTGTTGGTGCCGGTTGCATGACTGTGTGCTCCGTAGAGCAGCTGCAACTCGGTACCGTCGGGATTCATTTCATACAGGCTGATTTGCTCGCGGCCACCCATATTGTCCCAACGGCTGAACATGATCCTGCCGGAATGTGACGGATCCGCGCGCACGACCGGATCTAGATCATGACTGACGTTCATTGAAATCTGCTGGATATTGCCGCCGGGTGTATCCGGTAGCCCGGGAGGACCGAAATCGCCGGCCTCCATGACATGCAGCATCATGGCGTGCTCGGCTCGGTTCTCGTCCATTGCATAGAATGGACCAGTACCTTTTCCTTCGTCGGTCAGCGTAGCACGGAACTGACGCTGCCGATTGGACGAAAAGACGATTCTTCCATCGGGCAGGTAATGTGGTGCGATATCATCACCAGCCATGGATGAATTCGCCGTGGTTACACGCCGTAATCTGTCGGTCGGTATATCGTATTCCCAGATATCCCACTTGTTCTGCTCATCTCGTGTGGCATTGGGGATATCCGGCAGACGCAGGGAAAATATCAGCCTGGTACCGTCATAGGACACCTCTACATCCTTGACATCACCCAGTCCGCCCGTGATGGTGCCGGTGACGTTGTGCGTAGGCGCACTGGGAGATGCGAGGTCACGATAAAAGAGATCGCCGCCGGGGGTGAATCCTTCTGCCGTACGAATATCCTGCTGTACCAGTGCTCCGCCGGCATCGAACGCCAGTGGTCGCATGACGAAGGCGATACCGAAATCCTCTACTAGCGGGTCCGGGTCCTGACCGCTGCCGGTCCCGCCGCACCCGCTCAGTACGACCGACACCAGCGCGAGCAAGGCAAGCCTCCAAGCGGCTGTTTTCATTGGATATACTCCAGATTCGATATTGGTATTCATGGCTAATCGGCTCTCCGCGTAGCAAACCTGATACACGCAACAAAACCGATCACAGGATTGTGATCAGTTTCTCAGAGATCTTGAGCAGCAGGTGCGATACCACTATAGGGTTGGGCTTTGCACCATTCCGCGACGTCGATCACAGAAATTTATCGCCCTGCACCTCAGTATCTGCCTTCAGGGGCCGACTGCTGGTCCTGTAACCATCACCAGCCGGGATAGATCGCATGTGTTACAAGACTGAACGGAACTATGTTAAATACCGCATTTCCATTCGCAACGTCACACTTTTACTGCTTGCCTGCGCGGTATCAGCGTCGGCACTGGGTGGCGATCTGGAACGCCGTCAGGCCAAAAGAATCCATGACCGTATAGCCGGCGTCCCGCCCAGCGATACCGTTCTCGATGCAATGGAGGCCGCAATCGTCGGTAACGATGCTATCGGTGCCGCCTACATGGCGATGGATAACAGCGAATTCTACAACGTCACGCTCAAGAATTTCGCCACACCCTGGACGAACGAGGAGCAGACCCTGTTCGCACCCCTGAATGACTACACGGCGACCGTGATCGGTATGGTGCGTGACGATATCCCTTTCAACGAATTGCTGTCGGCAGACATTGTTTACAGAGGAAACCCGTCACTGCCTATCCCAGACTATTCGATGACGAACAATGACCACTACGAGGCATTGGAGAATCAGGGCTATGATCTGAAGACCGTGCTGGTACAGAGTGCACAGTCTGTTGAAAGCACGCTACCTACTAACGCGACCGCTGGTGTCATGACTACCCGCGCAGCTGCCGAAGCATTCTTTGTCGCCGGGACCAATCGGGCAATGTTTCGCTTCACGGTACTGAACCATCTCTGCAACGATCTGGAGCAGCTGAAGGATACCAGCAGGGTTACTGACAGGATCAGACAGGATGTGTCTCGCAGCCCCGGCGGTGACAGCAGAATATTCTTGAACTCCTGTGTCGGATGCCACAGCGGAATGGATCCTATGGCACAGGCATTCGCCTATTACAATTACAACGAGACGACCGGTAGCATCGAATATACCCCGGGTATTGTACAACCTAAGTACACAATCAACTCGGATACATTCAAATATGGCTTTGTGACGCCGGATGATTCGTGGAACAACTACTGGCGCGCCGGACAGAATTCATTGCTGGGATGGGATACGAATCTGCCAGGTAGCGGTAGTGGTGCAAAGACCCTCGGCATGGAACTAGCCAACAGCCATGCTTTTGCGAGCTGCCAGGTACAGAAGGCATTCGAAACCGTGTGCTTGCGCACTCCGGGGAATGCCAGTGACAGAAACCAGGTGGATGCCATTACTGCTGATTTCATTGCTAGCAACTACAACATGAAGACTGTCTTTGCTGAAACGGCTGTCTACTGCATGGGTGATTGAGGCATGAGCATACGTATCCTGAAAGATATTATTGATAACGCCCTGCGGTTTTCTGTAGCAGCAATGCTTGCTGCAGGCCTGGTTGCCTGTGGTGGCGGCGAAAGCACGGTTCAGAATCAGAATTCTGCCGGCACCAGTTCCGCACCGACCTATTCTGGCCCGGCGCCTGCTACCGCCGATGTTCAGTCGTTCAAGCTCAATGTCTGGGATAATCTGTATCAGGCCAACAGATGTGGTGGATGTCATATCGCGGGAGGGCAGGGCCCGACGGCGTTCGTGCGTACGGACGATATCAACCTTGCATATTCCGCTGCCAATACGATAGTCGATCTCGCTACTCCAGCCAATTCGCAGATGGTGGCCAAGGTGGCAAGCGGGCATAATTGCTGGCTCGGTTCCACTCAGGCGCAGGCCTGCGCTGACATCATTACGGCCTATATCACAGCCTGGGCTGGCGGCACGGCAAGCGGTGGTAACGTCATCACGCTGACAGCTCCGCCACTGAAGAGTCCGGCTGATACCAAGCGCTATCCGGCAGACTCGAGCCTGTTCGCTACTTTTGTGCACCCGCTGCTGACAGCCAACTGTTCCGGCTGTCATGTGGATTCCGCTGTCAATGCCCAATCGCCGTTCTTCGCTGACAGCGATCCCGACGCTGCCTACGAGGCGGCCAAGACGAAGATGAACCTGAACAATCCAGCTGATTCACGCTTTGTCGTGCGGCTACGCGACGAGTTCCACAATTGCTGGGATCCCAATAGCACCGGAAGCTCGGATTGCGCGGCATCCGCGCAAGTCATGGAAGCCGCAATTACCAACTTCGCCAACCAGGTTTCCGTGGTACCGATTGACCCGAACCTCGTCACTAGCATGGCTCTTACCTTGCCGGACGGCATTGTCGCCAGTGGTGGCAGCCGTATCGAGGACAACGTCATTGCCAAGTACGAGTTCAAGTCAGGATCCGGCCTAATCGCTTACGATACCAGCGGCATTTCTCCGGACATGCACCTTACCCTGAGTGGCGGTGTCGACTGGGTCGGGGGCTGGGGTATCAATATAACCAGCGGCAAGGCACAGGCACTGACAAGCGACAGTGCCAAACTCTATAACATGATCTCCGCTACAGGCGAATACACCATTGAGGCCTGGGTTGCTCCAGCCAATGTCTCCCAGGACAACACGGCACGAATCGTCAGTTACTCTGGCGGAACGACACAGCGCAATTTCACACTGGGGCAATCGCTGTACAATTATGAATTTCTGCATCGCAGTGACACCACTGACCTCAATGGCGAGCCAATGCTGCATACGGCAGATGCCGACGAGGACCTGCAGGCTACGCTGCAACACGTTGTCGCCACCTATGATCCTGTCAATGGACGCCGGATCTACGTCAATGGCGTATTCACGGGCGATACCGATCCGGTTAACGGCGGTTCACTGGTTGACTGGGACAACAGCTTTGCCTTCGTTATCGGCAACGAGGTGTCTAATGACCGCCAGTGGCAGGGCACCGTCCGGTTTGTTGCCATACACAATCGCGCACTGACTCCGGAACAGATAGTCCAGAATTTCAATGTTGGAGTTGGTGAAAAATTCTTCCTGCTGTTCAATGTTGATGCGCACACTGGCGTACCGGACAGCTATGTCATGTTCGAGGTTAGCCAGTTTGACAGTTACAGCTACCTGTTCAACAAGCCAATATTCATCAGCCTTGATCCTGCCGCCACACCCGATGGCATACCGGTGCGCGGCATTCGCATCGGTATCAATGGTTCGCTGGCGACCGTCGGCCAGGCATATGCCAACCTCGACACTACTGTCAGCAGCTCGCTTTACACGCCAGGCGTAGGTCAGCCGTTGTCGCCGCTTGGCACGATCATCGCGCTTGAAAGTGGGCCGGCGCAGGATGAATTCTTCCTTACCTTTGAACAACTCGGCAACGACACCAATGTGTTCACTGAACCGGCTGTTGTGGTACCGGCCTCGCCGCCGGATCTGCCGGAAGCCGCGGTAATCGGGCTGCGCAACTTTGACGAAATCAATGCCACCATGGCCAAGGTAACTGGCGTCGATAAGAATCAAGTCGACGTTAATGGCGTGTTCCAGACCGTCAAGCAGCAGCTGCCGTCTGCGGAGAATATCGAGGGATTCGTTTCTGCTCAGCAAATGGCGATATCCCAGCTGGCTATCGAGTACTGCAGCGCCCTGATAGAGAACCAGGGCACGATCTCGCGCGAAGCATACTTCCCTGGATTCTTTGCGCCAGCGCCGCTGCCGGAGTCCGCAGGCACCGCCTTCAACACTGCCGGCAAACGCGCCCTGATCATTACGCCCCTGATGGACCGGATACTCAACACGGGGCTCACGGTACAGCCGGATACCGCCGCGGTCACGACGGAGATCGAGAACCTGATGCTATTGCTTTCGGCTCCAGGCTGCTCGGCCACGCCACCGGTGACGTGCAATAGCGTCGCGCGTACCGAACAGGTTGTGAAGGCGAGCTGTGCTGCAATTCTCGGCAGTGCGGCCATGCTGTTGCAATAACATCACGAGGACTACCAGATGGCGAGAAACCGCAAATTCCGCGACCTCAACGAGCCCTTGCGCCTGAACACCCACGGCCGTCCGCGGACACGGCGCGAGTTCCTGGGGCAGGGTCTGATCGCCGGCCTTGGCCTCGTGACGGGTCCCACCCTGTTCAGCCTGTTTGCCAATCCGCGCAGCGCTGCGGCAGCGCTCTCACCGGAATACGATGCCCTTAAGGCCGCATGCGGGATCAGCACCCTGGGCGCGGGGAAAATACCCTTCATCTGTTTCGACCTTGCCGGTGGTGCGAATATCGCAGGGTCCAATGTCCTGGTCGGACAGCAGGGCGGACAGCTCGACTCCCTGAGCACCGCCGGATACAGCAAGCTTGGTCTGCCAGGAGACATGACTCCGGACTCAATCGATCCCTTGACCGGGCTCAATTACACCAACTTGGATTTCGGACTGGCATTCCATACGACAAGCGCCATGCTCACCGGCATCATGGAAAAGGCGCAGACTCGTGCTGCACTTGTCAATGGTGCAGTTATCCCGGCACGTTCGGATAATGATACAGGCAATAATCCGCACAACCCGATGTATGGCCTGGCCAAATATGTACTCGCGAATCCGAGTATCACTGCCTACGGCAGTGTCGTCGACCTGATAGGGTCACGCAGTTCTGACTCCGGCGGCAATTCCATGGCGCCCGCGGCAATGATAGATCCGGCATTGCGACCGACCAAGGTTGATCGCCCGTCAGATGTGACAGGTATGGTAGACACAGGTGATCTGATCGGTGTTCTCAGCCAGGATGATGCCGTTGCAGTGATGGAGTCTATCGAGCGTATCAGCAAGATGAAGCTAGACAGGGTCAGTACGCAGGTGACGGCGGATGCCGTCATCAAGGACCTGGTCCGCTGTGGCTATATCAAGGCAGCTGATATCGCTGATCGCTTCGGCAACCCGAGTCAGCTGGATCCCGCTCAGGACCCCGCTATCGTCGGTCCAGCCGGCATATTCACGCAGAGTGAATTCGACAGCGACAGCGAATTCCAGAAGACAGCTTCCGTGATGAAAATGGTGATCAACGGTTTTGCCGGCGCCGGGACGATAACCATGGGTGGCTACGACTATCATACCGGTGATCGATCCACAGGCGAGGCACGCGACCTGCGCGCCGGTCGTTGCATAGGCGCCTGCCTGGAATACGCAGCACGCGTCGGCGTGCCACTCATGGTCTACGTATTCAGCGACGGTTCGGTGTTCAGTAACGGCAGCGTAGACAACAGTGCAGGCGGCGGTGGCAAAGGTGTCTGGACCGGTGACAACTCCTCCACGGCCGCTTCATTTTTCCTGGTCTATAACCCGACCGGCCGACCGGCATTGCTTGGCTCAGACATTATCGAACAGGCCCGCCATCAGCAGATCGGATGGATGCGCCCGGACGCATCGGTGGAAACAACGGCCACCCCGGCAGCGAACCAGGTCAATCTATTGGTTGAAACGGTGATCCTCAATTACATGGCTTTACACGGCGAGGCAGCCAGCTTCCCGAATCTGTTCCCGAATCATGGTCTTGGCAATGCGGTGATGATGGACAGCCTGACTGCCTTCAATCCCATTGTGAACGGCTTTATCACCTAGCAGGCTGCACTGTTACAAGCAGCCCGGATGATGGGCTCGTCGCCGTAAACCAGGGCAGTCATTGCAGCCGGCCCGGTATTGCGGCGCCTTTCATCCGGGCTGCATCCCGTCAATCGGCCGGGATCGCTGCCGATATACCCGTCCATGCGCGTGCTTCGTTGCCTCCTGGCGATTGTTTTCCTGATGCTGATCATCCCGGCAGCATCTGCCGAGTGGTTGCGGCAGCACGCCGCGATCATGGGTACGGATATCAATGTCGAGTTATGGTACCCGGATGCGGTAAAGGGGCGCGATCTCATCGAGGCCGTGCTGGACGAAATGCGGCGCATCGACCGTCTGATGAGCACCTACCGCCCCGACAGTGAGATCTCGCGCATCAATGACACAGCCGCAAATCAACCGGTCACCGTTGGCAGCGAATTGTTTCACCTCATCGAGCAGGCATTGGAATATTCCGGCTTGACTTCAGGCGCATTCGATATTACATACGCAAGTGCCGGTTATCTCTATGATTATAGGAATCAAAAGAAACCCGATGAAAATCAGTTGGCTGCCGCTCTGCCTGCCATCGACTACCGTCACGTTGTCCTGGACGCAGCGAACCAGAGCGTGAGTTTCACACAGCCTGGGGTACGAATCGATCTCGGCGGCATCGCCAAGGGGTACGCTGTAGACCGCTGCATCTCGATCCTGCAGACGGCAGGAGTGGCAAATGCCCTGGTCAGTGCCGGCGGCGACACGCGCGTCATAGGCAGGCACTGGGACCATCCATGGGTGATAGGAATCCGCGATCCACGCAAGCGGGACGGTATCGTCACCCGTATTCCCTTAGAGAACATGGCGATATCGACGTCCGGGGATTACGAGCGCTATTTCGAACAGGATGGGGTCCGCTACCACCATATCCTCAATCCCGGAACCGGAAGGTCGCCGCATGAGATTCACAGCACGACGATCATAGGTGAAAACGCGACCCGCACAGATGCGTTGTCCACCAGCATATTCGTGCTTGGTGTGCAGCAGGGACTCGAGCTGGTCAATCGTCTGCCAGATGTCGAAGCCATCATCATCGATGCAGCCGGGAAACTGCATTATTCAAATGGGCTAGCCCGTCTGACCGACGCGAGATAAGCCTGGCATGACGGGCGGCATCGACCTATGTTCACACGCAGCCGTAGTTTCAATACCGGCGTGATTTTGTGAATCAGCTCGCAATATCCAACACGGGATCGCTGCAGACTCCGCATCAGTGACCGGAGCGCCAAAATTCGATCAATCTTTTCCCGCTGTAACCGACATATTTCGAGTCAGACGCGTGACTGCCGGCAATCCTCGAGGTCCAAGATGTTGCATCCAGAAATAAGCGGAAATTCAGTCAAATACATCATTGCAGGCATGATCCTGATGCTGGCGCTCAATGTCGCACTTGCCGACACACCTGGCACCGTCAGCCTGGATGAGGACATCCAATCACTGAAGCAGGATGTTATCGCACTGAATCGTGACCTGTTCCTGCTTGAAGAAGAATTGTTGTATCCAGCCAACACACAATTGGCCGTATTCGTGTCTCTCGATGTTGGTGAATTTTTCAAACTCGATTCGGTGCAACTGAAGATCGATGACAAGATCGTATCGAATTACCTTTACACACAGCGCGAGGTTGATGCCCTGCACCGAGGAGGGATTCAGCGACTCTACATGGGCAACCTGAAGGCAGGTGAACACGAACTGGTCGCTATCTATACCGGCATGGGTCCCAAAGGCCGCGACTACCGGCGAGGCGCGAACCTGGTGATCAACAAGAGCCTGGGCGCCAAGTTTGTCGAATTGAACATCGTTGACAACCCGAGCAGTGAACAGCCGGATTTCAGTATCAAGGAATGGGAATAAATCATGTTCCTGTTTGCTCGCAGCATTCTCTTGCCAGCGATGCTCGCGATGTGCTCTGCAATGTCTGCTGCAGAAGCAATAAAGCATCCAACGACTGCCCAGGACCTGCAGTACGGCGAAACGCTGTTCTATTATTATCAGGACGATTGGTTTGACAGCATCGTTCGGCTGCAAATTGCAAAAAGTCAGAACCGTCTTCCATACCACGGTCAGGAAGCTGAACTGCTGCTGGGCGGGCTGGATCTTTCCTACGGTTTGCGTGGCGAGGCGAGCCGCATCTTCGAGGTTCTGCTCACCGACTCAAACGCTGATGAACGCACCCGCAATCGCGCGTGGTTTTATCTTGCCAAGATATCCTATCAGCGCAGTGATATCACCACGGCATTGCAGGCACTGGCGCATGTCAGCGGCAAGATGACGCGATCAACGCGAACGGAAATTGCGCAACTGCACAGCCTGCTTCTGCTGCAGCTTGGACAAAATGAAGAAGCGATCAAAGTACTGCAGTCCGCAAGAAATGATGACGCATGGTCTCCCTATCTGGCATACAACCTCGGCGTTGCTCTCATTAAAAGCGGCAGTCTGCAAGAGGGTGCCGATGAACTGGATAGTATTGGTAAGATGTCCGGTCGCAGCGATGAAATACGCCTGCTGCGCGACAAGGCGAATCTGGCGCTGGGCTATAGTCATCTTCAACACGGGGAATCGACTGAATCAAGAACATTTCTAGACCGCGTACGTCTGGAAGGACCACTTTCCAACCAGGCATTGCTGGGGGCTGGCTGGGCCAATGCCGACTCGAACGATTACGGTCGCGCGCTGATCCCATGGAGCGAGCTTGGTAAGCGTGATTTAACGGATCCTGCTGTGCAGGAAGCGCTGCTTGCCATGCCATATGCCATGACCCGCATGAATCTGCACGGGCGGGCGGTACAGCATTACAACGACGCCATAGCAGTACTGTATGAAGAGAAGGAAAAACTCGACGCTTCCATAAATGCCATAAAAAATGGCGAGATGCTCGAGGTGCTGGAACAGCAGGATTTGCGCAGCGGTTCCGGCTGGCTGCAGAAGCTGACGGTGGACTCACAGTCACCGGCGATGCGTTATCAACTCACGCTCATGGCCGAGCATGAATTCCAGGAAGCTGTGAAGAACTATCGGGATTTGCTGAAGCTGCATGCCAATCTACAGACCTGGTCTGACAGTATGGATGCATTCGGGGAAATGCTCGCAGCGCGCGAGCAGCGCTTTTCCGATCATCGTCCTGCAGCCGAACAGGCCATACGCGCCAATGTACACACCCAGCTAGAGCAGCGGCATCGCGAACTCAGGCTGCGTGTCACGTCAGCCGAATCGACTGATGACCCCGTCAGTCTGGCTTCCGCAGAAGAACTTGGATTCTGGAATAATATCCAGAAAATCAACCGCAAGCTGGACGGCATGCCAAAAGGTGTGCAAACGGCTGGATTGCGCGAACGCGCACGACGAATTAAGGGTGCGCTGTACTGGGATATGAGCATGGACTTCAAGCCTCGCCTTTGGCAGGCCAAACGTCAACTGGTCGAAATAGCCGGACTGCTGGATCAGACGGCTCAGGCACGCCATTCGCTGGAATCCGCGGACATGCACACCACCACTGAATTTTCCAGTTACCAAGGGCGTGTTGATACGCGCAGAAAACAGGTTGATCGCCTACTGGCACGCACGGACAAGCTGCGGCTGGCACAAGGTAATTCTATCGAACAACTAGCGGTGGCGGAGCTCGAACAGCAAAAGAGTCGTATCGACACCTATATCGTACAGGCGCGCTTCTCACTGGCGCAGACGTTCGATAGCGCCCTGCATTCCGGAACAGGCGGTATCGAATGATGAGGTGTCTGCCAATCATGGCTATCCTGGCTACTTGCTGCAGTAGCTGCTCGTTGTTTCGTGCCGATGATTCTCGGACAATTGCGGATCTCGGCAATCGCCCCATAGTCCTGAGCGACTTACCGATCGACTCTACGGATCAGCAGGCTATGCTCGCCTACCGTAATTTCCTCGATACCGGCGACGCAACCGAGGCAAGGCCTCAGGCGATGCGCAGACTCGCTGATATCAGCCTCGAAGCAGAGGTATTACCTGAGGTTCAGCTCGAAGAGGCTAATGAGCCTGTCGCTTATCCGCAACAGATTCGCGATTCCATCCACCTGTATCAGGACGTCCTGAAGAATTATCCGGACCGCGCTGACAATGATTCCGTGCTGTATCAACTCGCTCGCGCCTACGAAATGGACGGCGAGGCGGAAAGTTCACTGGCGACTCTGAATAAGCTGGTCGCACAGTATCCGCAAAGCAAGCTTCGTATCGAAGCGCAGTTCAGGCTGGGTGAAATACTCTTTGTCAGGAAAGACTACCACCTGGCCGAACGGGCGTATCAGGAAGTGGTCTACGCCAGAGAAAATAATCCATTTTACGAACAGTCGCTGTACAAGCTGGGTTGGTGCTATTTCAAACAGGGCATGTTCACAGAAGGCCTAGAGGAATTCACAGCCCTGCTTGATATCAAGCTTGCAGCACAGACCAACGACGGTGATCGCCTTGACGCGCTCGAACGCGCGGACCGCGAACTCATAGACGATACTCTGCGCGTGATGAGCCTGAGTTTCTCGTATGAGGAAGGCGCCAGAACTGTCGCCGTATACTATGCATCGCATGGTACCCGGCATTATGAAGACCTTGTTTACGATCGTCTTGGCGCACTCTATCTAGACAAGGAGCGCTATACTGACGCCGCTGAAACATTTCAGTCATTCGTGAACAGTAATCCGATACACCGGCAGGCTCCTGCATTTCAGATGCGCGTGATCGGAACTTACGAAGCCGGCAATTTCCCCTCCCTCGTGTTGCAGGGTAAAACGGAATTCGTGAAACGCTACAATCTCCAGGGTGAGTACTGGCAGCACCATAACAGGGAAGAAGCAGGGCAGGTGCTGGGATTCCTTAAGGAAACCATGACCGACCTGACACGTTACTATCATGCACAGGCGCAACGCAGCCATAAGCAAGAAGAATATGCCGAAGCCGCGCACTGGTACCGTACCTGGCTGGGGTCATTCGTCGATACGCCTGAAGCGCCGGCCATGAATTTCCTGCTGGCTGAACTGCTGGATGAATCCGGCAAGCATGATGAATCTGCCACCGAATTTGTTCGCACTGCCTACGATTACGGTGAGCATTCCAAGGCGGCCGAGGCCGGCTATGCCTCGGTTCTCGCTTATGAAAAACACGAGGCACAACTGAACGGGACAGAGCGCGACAGCTGGCATCGTGAGTCGATTGAAAATGCATTGCGCTTTGCGGCAAGTTTCCCGCAGCATCCCCAGGCAGTCGCCGTTCTTACCCACAGCGCGGAGCAGTTGCTCGCTGTTGGTGAAACACAGCGCGCCATTCAGGTGGCGCAGCAGGTCATCGATGCTGACTCTGCCTCAGCGCAGCAACAGCTGGTCTGCTGGACCGTTCAGGGTCACGCCTTTTTCGATATCGAAGATTACCTCCATGCCGAACAGGCCTATCAGCAGGTGCTGGCGAGAACAGCAGCTGATGACAAGAATTTAAGTCTTTTGACAGAAAGGCTTGCCGCGTCTATATACAAACAGGGCGAAGCGGCACAGGCAGCCGGAGACATGTCTGCAGCCGTTGGTCATTTCCAGCGAGTCGGCAGCGTAACACCGACGGCGAGCATTGTTGCAACGGCAGAATTCGACGCAGCCGCCGGTCTCATGCAACTGCAGGACTTTGGTGCCGCTGCGAGTACGCTGGAACGCTTCCGCAACAGCTACCCTGACGATCCGCGTGCTGGCGAGGTTTCACGCCGGCTCGCATCAGCCTATCTCGGCAGCGCCCGCCCCCTACAGGCAGCCAGGGAATTCGAGCGTATCGGTCGCAGTGAAGCAGGGCCGGAATTGCGCAGAGATGCATTGCTGCAAGCCGCAGAACTGTATACCAAAGCAGGAGAAGACGCGCAGTCAGTCGCATTGTACGAGAACTACGTAGAACAGTTTCCCCAACCGCTCGAGGCTGCCGAAGAGGCGCGTCACCATATTGCCGACTACTATCATGATGCCGGTGAAACGCGTGCATGGCAGGACTGGCTCGCAAAGATCATCGCTGCAGATGCAACTGCAGGGCGTGATCGTACGGATCGCACGCGCTACCTCGCTGCGATCTCTAGCCTGGCTTTGGCGGACGCAAAGAATGATGAATACCAGGCTGTCAAGCTGACGCTGCCGTTGGACAAGACATTGGCTCGCAAGAAGCGCCTGCTAGAGGATACGCTGGCACGATACCAGCAGGCAGCCGCTTACGATGTCGCTATCGTTACCACTGCCAGCGCCTTCCATACAGCACAGCTCTATTCGCACCTGGGCAAGGCCCTGATGGAATCCGAACGACCGCACAATCTTGGTGCAGACGCACTCGAGGAATACAACATACTGCTGGAAGATCAAGCATATCCATTCGAGGAGCAGGCGATTGCATTGCACGAGACCAATGCCACGCGCGTTCAGTTCGGCACATTCGATGCGTGGATTGAACGGAGCCTGCAGGAACTGGCACGACTCGTCCCGGGGAAATATGCCAAGCTCGAAAGGAGCACAAAATATGTGGCAACGCTTCATTAAACCAGTTCCGCTCTTGTATCTGATCTTGCTGGCGGGGTGCGCCACAGCACCGCAGGTGGAGACCGTGCAAAGGCCGCCGGTAAGCGCGCTCAATGCGGCCACGGATGCTGACGTAGATGCGGAGTTTAAGGCCGCAGTGGCTCTGATGAAGGCAGACCGCTGGGAAGCGGCAGCGGAGAAACTTGCCGCGATCACCGTGACAGACTCGCAATTATCTGGTGCCTGGACCAATCTTGGTATCGCCAGGAACATGCTTGGTGATCAGGCAGGCGCAGAAGCTGCGCTGCGCCAGGCAATCGCAGTCAACAGCAGCCAGGTTGCCGCCTATAGTGAGCTGGCTCTCCTGTGCCGCCGCAGCGGGCGCCTGGAGGAAGCCGCAGCCATCTACAACCAGGGCCTGGCCGTCAATCCCAACAGTGAAGATATCCATTGGAATCTGGCCGTGCTGTATGACCAGTATCTCACGGAACCCGTCCTCGCGTTACAACACTACGAGCGTTACCAGCAATTGACGGGATCTGAGGACAGGTTTTTACTGTCGTGGATAGATGAATTGCGCGACAAAGCCAGCCAGGTGAGCGTAGCTGCGGGAGCCAAACAATGAGTACGATTGACGTTCGATACCTTGCAGCCTTCACAGTACTACTGTTGTGCAGCCTCGGCACGGCGCTTGGTGCCGACAAACTCGAACTCGAGGGCACGACCATCACGGGTAATCAGGAGCTGCCCAAGGCACTCCATATCGTGCCTTGGAAGCCTGCAGAAGCTGGCGAACTGGCTACTCGTCCGATGAACAGCCTTGTTGACCAGATTCTGGCGCCTGTCGACCGTGACGTATTTCTCAGGGAACTCGAATACTACGAAGCAGTTCACAGTTCTGAATAACCAGTTTATTTAAGGTTATTGAACTTTTCTGCGGCCGTGCCGATTCGCAACACTACCAGCGCGCTGGCGCATTGAATTCAGGAAACACAGGGGAAGCAAGAGGACTTTGACTATGGACTTGTACAATACTTTTGTCGGATTTTTCCAGTCTGGCGGGTTTTTCATGTACCCGATTGTTCTGGTTCTTGCGCTGGGACTGGCAATCGCAGTGGAAAGATATATCTACCTGAGTGCCGCGAATAGCAGCAATCAACGCCTGTGGAAGAAGTTGGCACCCCATCTTGCCAAGGGTGATTATCTTCAGGTCGCCATGCTCACCGAAAAGTCGCGCTCTGCAATCAGTCATATCTTCGGTTACGGCCTTAGCCGCGCCAGAACGTCACGGCGCCGGGACGATGTTGAAATTGCCATGGAGGAGGGACTGATGGAAACAGTTCCGAATCTTGAAAAGCGTACGGCCTATCTGGCCACATTCGCCAATATCGCCACACTGCTAGGCCTGCTCGGGACCATCATCGGACTGATCCAGGCATTTACCGCTGTGGCATCGGCCAATCCATCGGAAAAAGCCGATATGTTGTCAGCGAGTATCTCGGTCGCGATGAATACCACGGCTTTCGGCCTGATGGTAGCCATCCCGTTACTGCTCATTTATGCGGTTTTGCAAACCAAGACCACGCAATTGATCGACAGCCTGGAAATGGCTTCTGTCAAGTTTCTTAACAGCATCACCGAGAAACCGCTCGAAGGTAAGGCGGGATGAGAAACCGCTTCACCCGAAAGCACAGGTCCCAGGAATCCGGTGATATCAATATCACCGCATTCATGAATCTGATGGTGATCCTGGTGCCTTTCCTGCTGATTACAGCAGTATTTTCGCGCATAACAATCCTGGAGCTGAACCTGCCAGCCGCAGCCAGCACGTCACAGCAGGACATCGAGCAGAACTTCCATCTCGAGATTGTCGTGCGCAGTGACGGGATCGAGGTGGGCGATCGTGACGGCGGCCTGATCAAGCGTCTGCCGCTGAAGGACGGCAACCAGGACTATGAAGAGCTCTCCACGTTGCTGCAACAAGTCAAGGCGCGTTTTCCAGAAAAGGCTGATGCAACATTGCTGCTGGAGCCTGATACCGAGTACGAGACAATGGTGCACGTCATGGACAACATACGCACTGCACGTGTGGTACAAGCGGGCAGCGTGATCAGTGCCGAGCTCTTCCCGGAGATCTCCATCGGTGATGCACCAGACTCGCAGATGCAGGTGGCAAAAAAATGAAAATGTCGAGACGCGCCAAGCGCATGGAGCGCCAACACGTACGCCATGGCCGCGGCATGGGGCTGAATCTCGTTTCCTTGATGGACATATTCACGATTCTCGTGTTTTTTCTGCTGGTCAACACATCCGACGGCGAGATATTGCCAACCCATAAGTCCGTGAAGCTGCCGGAGTCCATATCGGAGCAACAGCCGCATGTCACGGTAACTATCATGGTCAACGAGGAAAGCGTACTGCTGCATGGCCAGGTAATCGCATCAGTCTCCAGTATCATGCAAGAGCAGGGCAGCTATTCACGTGTGCTGCAAACCGCACTCATCACCCAGGCGAACGAGGCCCTCGGCGGTAACGGCACAACCCCGGACCGGCGGGAAGCCACGATCATGGGTGACAAGGAGATACCCTACAGCCTGTTGAAGAAGGTCATGGCCTCCTGTACCAAGGCCGGTTTCAACCACATCTCACTTGCAGTACTGCAGAAGCCACTGGAGAGCTGAGCATGTCTGCAATCGTACTGAGCTTCGATATGACCTGGGGAGCACTAGGCCCGGATGACCTGCGCTTCCGGCGCATCGTGCGCACAAACCTCGTATTGGCACTATTGTTCGGTATCATCATGCCGTTCCTGCCACTGCCGGAAGTCGTGAAGCCGGTACAAGTCGAGCCGCCGCGAATGGTACAACTGCTGTTCGAACAGGACGAAGTTAAACCCCCGCCACCGCCGCCGCCAGTACCTGTCAAGCAGGAACCCGAGCCTGTCAAGGAAAAGGTAGAAGCGCCTAAGCCGGTTGTGAAGAAACCGGTCGTGGTAAAGAAGCAGATCCAGGAAAAGCCCAAGATCAGTGCGCGCGAGCAGGCCGAACAATCCGGATTGCTGGCATTGCGCGATTCCCTCTCCGACCTGCGTCAGAATTCGGTTTCACAGAGCTTTTCCAAGAAGGGCGAACTCTCCCAGGCGGTCGGTTCGGCCAAGCAGACAGAGCGCGCCATTCTGACTTCCGGCACCACACGCGGCAGCGGCGGAATACAGACCTCCAGCCTGAGCCGTAATACCGGTGGCGGAGAACTGGCCGGTCGCAGCACCACCAGGGTGCACAGTCCAACCGGTAATGCCGCCGGAACTACGGTCGGTGGCAAAGGCAATGGCGGGAAATCGGCCGGTCGCAGCATCGAGGAAATACAGATGGTGTTCGATCGCAACAAGGGATCGATCTATAGCGTTTACAATCGGGCCTTGCGTTCTGACCCGAGCCTTAAAGGCAAGCTCGTACTGCGCCTGACCATTGCACCGTCCGGCAAAGTGATTAGCTGTGAACTGGTTTCCAACGAGCTGGGTAACCAGGATCTGGGCGAAAAAATCGCTGGCCGGGTCAAACTGTTCAATTTCGGCGCAAAAGACGTATCGGAGATCACCATCACCTATCCGATAGACTTCCTGCCCGCTTAGTTGCCTAGCATCGCTTGCGAGCAGGGCCATCATGCTGAAGCTACTGGTATTGGCGTTACTGTGCCTGACCAGATCCTGCGCTTACTACATATACGGCTACACGCAGCGGGACGCCTAGAACCGGTACGTCCCGATCGGCGACACACCCGGTGATTTCAGGCGCAAGCGACTCGGTTACATCATGGGCTGCAGTGCACCGATTGACGGCTTCGTAGCCGCTCATGGCTATCCTGACATGACCTACGAGACCACCATCAACAACCGTGCGGCGCTTGCGCTCTATTACGTGAAGCCAAATGAAGTATATGTATTCATTGAGAAAAACAGGAATCCTGATTCCAGGTACCTGCTGGATCACCGGCGCCGCCTTGACAGCGAGCGCGCAGCCTATGCGGAATTGAGCGGGACTATGAGCTTGGATTCCATCTAGCCTGCGCTATCGCTCGCAGTTGCAACCGGACACAGCCGGTATTTAACGCCCGCGTTCCGAAACAGCTACCGCCACCATCCTTTCCGCCCGCCGGCGCAGCAGCGCTGCATCGAGTCGGCAATTCCGCATGCTCACAACACTGCGCGACCAGCAGCAAACCCGCTACAATGCGCCGCATGCATGAAACAGCACCACATCCGGTCGACACGGCGGTTGTCACAGCCCGCGGTCTGAGCAAGCGCTACGGCGGCCGGGTCGTGGTCGACAATGTGAATTTCGACATACCGCCTGGATGCTGTTTCGGGTTTCTCGGACCGAACGGGGCAGGGAAGACCACCACGTTGCGTATGGCGATGGGGCTGACACCACCCAGCTCAGGCTCACTGTCGATCTTCGGCCTGCCGGTGGGCGTACACGCCGGCAGAATACGCAGCCGGACGGGCATCGTCCCGCAGGCCGACAACCTTGACCCCGATTTCAGCGTCGAGGAAAACCTTATTGTCTATGCCACTTTTTTCGGCCTGTCGCGCAAACAGGTATTACCACGTATCGAAGCCCTGCTCGAGTTCGTCTCGCTGTCCGACCGCCGCCGAGCCAAGACCACAACCCTGTCGGGCGGCATGCAGCGCAGACTGACGATCGCTCGTGCACTGGTCAATGATCCGGAACTGGTCGTTCTGGATGAGCCCACGACAGGCCTGGATCCACAGGCGCGTCATGTCATATGGGGACGTCTCGGCGAACTCAAGGCCAGCGGCAAAACACTCCTGCTGACGACTCATTACATGGAGGAAGCCGAGCGCCTGTGTGACGATCTGGTGATCATGGACCACGGCCGGATTCTTGCCCGGGGTTCACCGCGGGAGCTGGTAACGATGCACGTTGAACCGGAAATCGTCGAGGTCCGCGGACAGAGCGGCGCACTCGCCCAGCTGGCTGCGCTGGCCGGTTGCCGCCTGGAGCGCATGGGTAACAGCCTCTACTGCTATACAGACAATGCCGCAGCCCTAATCGAACAACTCAAGGATCGCCCGGCGCTCAGATTCATCCATCGCCCGACCGGACTTGAAGACGTGTTTCTGCGTTTGACCGGCAGGGAGTTGCGTGACTGATGACTGACCTGAGCCTGCCGCGCCTGCGCCCTGGGGCGCTTGCCGTCTGGAGACGGAACATCCTGGTCTGGCGGAAACTGCTGATACCGGCGCTGCTGATGAATTTCGGTGAGCCGACGCTCTACCTGCTGGGATTGGGCTACGGTATCGGCCACTTCGTCGGTGCAATGTCCGGTATGCCGTACCTTGCGTTCCTGGCCTCCGGCATCATCGCCTCGAGCGCCATGACCACTGCCAGCTTCGAGGGAATGTACTCGGTATACACCCGCATGGTACCTCAGAAGACTTACGACGCACTGCTCGCAACCCCGCTGGAGATAGACGATGTCTTGGCCGGCGAAATGCTTTGGTGCGCGACAAAAAGCCTGTTCAGCGGGATGGCGATACTCACCGTAGCGGCGGCGCTGGGGGTGGTGGACGGCTGGCAGGCACTCTGGGTGTTGCCTGTGGTGTTCCTGACAGGTATGTGTTTTGCTGGCCCGGCCATGATCATGGCCGCCCTGGCAAGCAATTACGACTTCTTCAACTATTTCTTCGTGCTTGTCATCACGCCGATGTTCATTCTGTGCGGGGTTTTCTATCCGATCGAGACCCTGCCACAGGCAGCGCAGGGCCCGGTCGGACTACTGCCACTTACACATGCCGTTGCATTGACGCGCGCACTGGTCGCCGGGGCTCCGCTTGAACAACCCTGGCTGCATCTCGGCGTACTCCTCGCGTATGCGCTCGTCTGCTACTATATCGCCGTTATCCTGGTCAGAAGAAAGCTGCTGGTATGAACATGCACTACCACGCAGTACAATCGGTATGTTCACCTCCGCTGGTCATTGCCGCCATAGCGCATAACGCCGTGGCACCTGAACCGTGTCACCCACGGACCCGGGTATGAAGGGAGTGAAATCCCGCTACCGGATGCGCTGGCTATTCGAACTCGCTGCATTCCTGCTGCTGATACTGCTCATCAATACCTGGCAGTCACGTGATGCACCGACGGGTACCGCACCCGACTTCACAGGCACATTGCTGGACGGCAGCCGGGCCGCATTGTCACATTTCCGCGGCAGACCGGTGCTGCTGCATTTCTGGGCGACCTGGTGCCCGGTCTGTGCCATGGAGCAAGGGACCATCGACGCCCTCGCCGAGGAATATCAGGTCGTGACCGTTGCCATCGACGATGATTCCGCCGCGGTTCAGGACTACCTGCGTACAAGGGGATTCGACTACCCTGTCATCCATGATCCCGACGGCGCCATTGCCCGGACATACGCCATTCGCGGGATTCCAGCCAGCTTCGTGCTCGATGCCGAGGGCCGCATCCGCTTCGTCGAGATGGGCTATACCACCGGCCTGGGCCTGCGCCTGCGGCTGTGGTGGGCGGGGAGGAACCGGCACACCATGGCGGCATCCGGGACTTGATATCTCAGTGCAGCACCACAATATTGGACCCATTCGCCTTACTACAGGAGTGCGAACGTGTATGATTCCAGGCACATCGTCTGCCCCCATTGCAACGCAGTGAACCGTGTCGCCGCCAACCGGCTTGCTGACCAGCCCGCTTGCGGCAAATGCCATCGGCCGCTGTTTACCGCCCACCCGCTGGACCTCAATGGCAACAATTTCGAACAGCACATCGGCCGCAGCGATATCCCGGTCGTGGTCGACTTCTGGGCACCCTGGTGCGGACCATGCAAGATGATGGCTCCCGCATTCGAGCAGGCCGCCGCCCAACTGGAACCGCGAACCAGGCTCGCCAAGCTCAATACCGAGAACGAGCCGGCACTAGCCAGCCGGTTTCGCATCCAGAGCATCCCGACCCTGGCGCTGTTCCGCGACGGTCGTGAGATCGCGCGTCAGCCGGGTGCCATGGGGGCGGGCGATATCGTGCGCTGGGTGAATACACATGTGCGCTAGGCCAGATTCACCGAGCTGCAGTCAAGCAGACTGACAGGGCTACGGATCGGCAACTGCGGCCGGACCATCGCGTCAAGGCAGGGGGGTACAGGCAGTCCAGCCGAGCCCGGGAATCCGGCCATCGCCAGGCGGCCCTGCCGCTAGCCGGCAGTGAACAACGTGCGCTGGCGGCAGCAATTGACTCCCCGCCGGCGGCGTCGATAATGATCGCTATCCCGATGTCGCCGACCACCGACTGCGCGCAGCCATGCCTGACTGGATCGCTCATCTTAACAGCAACGTTTTGTCGCACTACCGGACGCGTCTGGTAGGCGGGTTTGACGAGCCGTTTTACCGGGCACACCGCGATGAAATCCCGGCCGAGATCCAATTCACCCGTGATTACGAACGCAGCGCGCTGCATGAACTCGCGCACTGGTGCGTGGCAGGGGAGGCACGCCGCCGCCTGGATGATTACGGTTACTGGTACGCCCCGGACGGGCGCACCAACGACCAGCAGCGGGCATTCTTCGAGGTCGAGGTCACGCCGCAGGCGCTTGAGAAACATTTCTGTATGGCGCTGGGCATAGCCTTTTGCGTCAGCGTCGACAACCTCGGCAATGGGGCCGTAGACGGAATCGAGGGCTTCGCCGCAGCAGTGAACATGTGCTTCGACCGTTACACCCGCCACGGGCTGCCTGCGCGTGCGGCACTGATCAGCCGCCATCTCAGCGTTTACCGCCATGCATCTGAAAAAAATAACAATCAACCTATTGCATGATATTGCAGTACGACTTTCACAACTGCGGAGCACGCGGCGATGCTTGCCGCGAATGCGCCGGCTGCCGCTGGCAGCCCTGTTGTGCTGGCTGAGCGCATGCCTCGTCACCGCCGTGCCTGCGGAAGATACCCGTAACGGCGAATGCGTCATCCTCTTGCATGGCCTCGGACGCACCGCGCTCTCGATGCGTACCATCGAAGCGGCTCTGACCGATGCGGGCTACTGCGTCCGGAACAGGAGCTATCCCTCGCGGTCGGCTGACATCGAATGGCTCGCTGCCGCAGCCATCGGTGACGGCCTGGCATACTGTGAATGGCATGACGCAAGCAGGATTCATTTTGTCACCCACTCGCTGGGAGGGATCCTGGTACGCCAGTATCTGCAGGATAACCGCATCGAAAATCTGGGTCGCATCGTCATGCTGAGCCCGCCCAACCAGGGCAGCGAAATCGCCGAATTATTAAAGGCGCGACCACTCTACCGCTACGCGGCCGGTCCCGCCGGAGCGCAACTGGGCACCGGCAACGACAGCGTACCGTTGCACCTCGCCCCGATCCCCGGGCAGATTGGAATCATCACCGGCGCCAGTAGTCTGGATCCCTGGTTCTCACCCCTGATTCCCGGGGCCGACGATGGCAAGGTTTCGGTCGAGCGTGCCAGGCTCGCCGAAATGCACGATTTCCTCGTGGTCGATCATGGACATACCTTCATCATGCAGGCCGGCGAGGTCATTGCCCAGATTATCGCTTTTCTGCAGACGGGGAGCTTCCGCCACGAGCCGGCTGGAGGAGCGTCAGCTACGGGTAGTTAAGACATCAGTCGCTCAGGCCGATAGCCGGAATAATCCGGAACCCAAGAAACCGGGGTAGCTTATGGGTAATACTTCATGCCGGTTCTTTAGTTTGCTCGGGCCTATGCTGCTGGTCAGCGCGCTGGCGGCATGCGCAGCAGAACCGGCCCGCATGAGCCAGTCACGCCCGGCACAAGCAGCTGCCGAGACCGCAACACACCCCGGCGCACGCATCGCGGCCACCCTGATCGGCACACCCTACCGCTATGGCGGCGCCTCTCCGCGCGGCTTCGATTGCAGTGGTTTGGTGTATTACGCCTATCGCAAGGCCGGCATACCGGTCCCGCGCACGACTCGCGCACAGCTGCGCCATGCCGCCCGCATCCCGCGCAACCGGCTCCAGCCGGGCGATCTGGTTTTCTTCAAGCTCGACAGACGACCGGTATCACATGTTGGCATCTATGCGGGTAACGACCGCTTCATACATGCCCCGTCCAACGGCAAGCCCGTATCCTATACCCCCATGAACGATCCTTACTGGCAGGCGCGCTACGTCACTGCCGGGCGATATTACTGAAGCGAACGGGCAGGGCGGGCACTGGTCACCGGGCATGTTGCCGTACCGTAGCCGGTATCCCCCCAGACCAGGCGCAGATGGCCTGGCACGACCTTGCAGTTGTATCATGGGCCTATGCGGAAGAGCATCGCACACCCCTTCGCGCTGGTTGCGGCGCTGATGCTAGGACTTGCTTCATCGTACGTCATGCCATCACCACCGACATCATTGCAGGATTGCCCGGCCAGCCCCAACTGTGTCTCCAGCCAGGCTGCGGATCCGGCACATGGAATCGAAGCATTCCAATATTCCGGCTCCGCTGCGGAGGCCATGCGTCGACTGCGGTCAGCACTGCTGTCCGAAAAGCGGATTACCCTGGTGACAGAAACGGCTGGCTATATCCATGCCGAGGCACGCAGCCTGGTATTCCGCTTCGTGGACGACATCGAGTTCCTGCTCGATCCCGCGCAGTCTCTGATCCAGGTGCGCTCAGCGGCACGAACCGGTTACAGCGATTTCGGCGTCAATCGCAAACGCCTGGAACGGATCCGGCGGAACTTCAGTCCGCAGCGGTGATGGCACGTGCCGGAAGAGGGTGTCAGCAAGTTTGTCCTGCACTATACGCACATGCCGGCTGGCAGTGTGGACCTGCCTGAGGCTCTGAATCAATGGCGCAGCCGGCTCTGGCAGCATCGTCTCATCGGCTACCTGGCAGCATCTGGCGGTGGCATAGGCTACGGCAATGTCAGCCGCCGCATCCAAACCGGCCTCAGCGGGGCCGGATTTCGCGGCTTCATCATCAGCGGCACACAAACCGGCGCACTCGCAATGCTCGACGCCAGCCAGTATTGCTTGGTGACCGACTGGGACGCAGAGCAGAATCGCGTAACCGCGCAAGGCCCCGTGAGACCGTCTTCTGAAGCGCTGACACACGGCATGCTCTATGACCTGGATGCTGACATCAATGTCGTATTTCATGTACATTCAGCGACCATTTGGCAGGCGGCGAGGCGATTGGGTCTGGCAACGACGAAACCTGCGGTAGCGTATGGCACCCCGGAGATGGCGAGCGAAGTGGCACGTCTGTACCGCAATGCCGACTTCACCCGGCAAACGGTCTTTGCCATGGGCGGGCATCGGGACGGCATTGTCGCATTCGGTCCCGACGAGGAAACTGCCGGCCGTGCGCTCCTGGAAACCCTCGAGCACAGCCAGCGGCTCTGAAATACTGCTGCCTAGGCAATCAAGCAGGATCGGCAACGGGCCTTGTCACGGGAGCCCGTTACCGAGCGCGACGCGCGACTGCGGAGTTTCACTGAACTTCCCGGGTCAAATTTATGCCAAATGCTTTTGTCCCTAGCATGCTGGCAGCCACATGATGCATAAAACGGCAGAACCCCAGTATGACAGGCAGCGAAGACAAACCGAAGGCGAGCGTACGCTGTTTACACCAGGTGGGCCTGTGAGAGCGGTTGCGAACAGCGGCATAACAGCAGGGGGATCCTGCCGTGCCGGATCCGTTATGCCGGTCTCCAGTATATTTAACATAATATACATTACACGAACTAATACGCATGCGCATGACACCCCAAGCCCCAGGCCCCCACATACCCTGCCGCGGTCCGGCCAACCTGGATTTGCAGGCATGAACCGCAGTCGCCTGCGTCCCTGGCTGCTGCTGTGCTGCCTGCTCATCCATGGCACGGTCCGGGCCGAGACATTCCTGCTGCCGCCCGATGACGTTGACGTGATCGGCCGCCTGGAATTCACCAGCGCCGGCCGCAAGGATACCTTGCTCGATATCGCGCGCCGGTATGACATCGGCCAGAATGAAATCCTGCTCGCCAACCCGACCGTCGACCGCTGGATGCCCGAGGACAACTCGCGCGTGATCATCCCGAGTCGCTATGTGCTGCCCAAGGCCGAGCGCACCGGCGTCGTCATCAACCTGCCGGAGATGCGTCTCTATTACTTTCCCAGCCAGAAGGCTAAGAGTGGCCAGCCCAGGACCATGATCACCCACCCGATCAGCGTGGGACGCATGGACTGGCGCTCGCCGCTGGGCAAGACCACCATTGTCAGCAAGCAGACCGATCCCACCTGGACGCCGCCCGAATCCATCAAGCAGGAGGCGCTGGCCGACGGTCGCGTACTGCCGGACGTGGTACCGGGCGGGCCGGACAACCCGCTCGGACGCTTCGCCATGCGCCTGGGCAAGGCCGGCTACCTCATACACAGCACCAACAAGCCCTACGGGGTTGGCATGCGCGTCACGCATGGCTGCATCCGCATGTACCCGGAAGACATCGAGGGTCTGTTTGCCGATATACCCGTGGGCACCCAGGTTAACCTGGTCAACCAGCCAATCAAGCTCGGCTGGCTGGCTGGCGCGCTGTTTCTGGAACTGCATCCGCCACTCGAGGAAGACGAACCGCTTTACCAGGATTATCTGCAGCGCGTCCTCGACGCCGTCGCCGACATGCTTGCCGAGCAGCCCGATGCCACCGGCCTGAATGCCGACCGGCGCCTGAGTCTGAGCGGTGCCGCCCTGCGTCAGGCAGTGGAAGAAAAAAGCGGGATACCCATCCAGATAACGCGTTGATCCGGACCAGCGTCACCCCGCCTGAAAAAGACAAGGCCCCTCGCGGGGCCTTGTCAGGTGCTGTGCACGTAAGCGTCGCTTACTTGTGCATCGCCTTCTTGAACATACGGTCGATCTTGGTTTCCGTATCCTCCGCGATGGCCTTCGCCTCGTTGGCCGTCCGCAGGGCATCGGCAGACTGGGATCTGGCAGCTGCGGCATCAGACTTGGCAGCTGCAGCATCCGCACTTGCGGCATCGACCTTGGCCTGCAGGGCAGCCATCTCGGCGTTACCGGTAGAGGCACAGCCGGACAGACCCACCATCACGGCCGCCACTGCAGCCAGTGCATACATGCGAACTCGACTCGAAATATAGACAGACATTCCTTTCTCCTGCTCGAAAATTGAAAAGCGATAATGATCCAACCACCCTGTTGGCCGGCGGTTGGTGCGTATGCTACATGAAATCCGCAACAACTTGAAATGACGTCAAACAGCGACAAATCCACCTGCGATCAGCGAATTTCCACTGGTGTGCCGACCTCCACCCATTCCAGCAATTCCTCGATCTCCGCGTTCGTCAGCGCTACGCAGCCATTGGTCCAGTTGTAGTCCCTGTGTATCTCGGCATCACCCTCGCCCAGGCCATGGATGCCGATCATCCCGCCCAGTGCCGTGTTCTGCGGTGGCCGTACACCGGTCTTGGCAGCTCGACGAATTGCCAACCATTCTTCCTTGCTAATCAATTTATTAAAGAATCCTCTTGAAGCCGTATCTAGATCTGGATAGTTCAGTCCGAGGAACCGGTGATAGCGGGTACGCGTCGTGATCCAGCCTATCGTGAAATAGCCGAGCGGCGTCTTGTTGTCCCCTCTGTGCTTGGCGTCTGTCACGCCGAAGCGCCCGATCGCGATGTCGTCGAAGCGCTTGAGTACCTCGCCTTCCCGCATGACCGCCAGCGTACCGGCGTTTGTATCAACCAGTATGTGCACGTCGGCCGCGACCGCGTTACCGGCAACCACCAGTACCAGCAAGAACAGCAGACGAAACCCGGGACGACAGAATGGCATTTTTGCTATACCCTTTGACTGCGCGTTGGCGCGCGGCTGGAAACGGCGTGCATTGTACCTGTAACACGGTCGTTGTGGCGCCATGCCAGCCCTGCCTTGAGAACGCCGAATGCATCGTATTTCCCGGGACGACAGCCCCGCCCCCGCGAGTGTCCGCGCGCAAGAACTGGAAGCCGCAATGACAGATTACTACGCGTCTGAGTTCCTACTGAATGCAGGCGTCGTCTATCTCAACCACGCCGCCGTAGCGCCTTGGCCACGTCGAACCGTCGACGCAGTACGGGATTTCGCCGCCGAAAACGGTCACTACGGCTCACGCAACTACGCCGACTGGGTACACACCGAATCACTGTTGCGCGAGCAGCTCCGCCAGTTACTGCATGCCCGCTCGACCGAAGAAATCGCGTTGCTCAAGAACACGTCCGAAGCCCTGTCGGTCGTGGCCTGGGGATTACCCTGGATTGCTGGGGACAACGTCGTGGTAAGCAACCAGGAGTTTCCTTCTAATCGCGTGGTCTGGGAGTCACTCGACACCCTGGGTGTGGAGACACGCGTTGCCGATCTGAATAATGCCGACACCCCCGAGGCCGCGCTGATCGCCAGTATGGATGACCGTACCCGGCTGCTGGCGGTCAGTTCCGTACAGTTCGGCACGGGGTTGCGACTCGACCTCGAACAGCTCGGCGCCGCCTGCCGCGCACGCAATGTGCTGTTCTGCGTGGATGCGATCCAGAGCCTTGGCGCGATGGATCTCAACGTGCGCCGCTGCCAGGCAGATTTCGCGATGGCTGACGGACACAAGTGGATGCTGGCACCGGAGGGACTCGCGGTATTCTACTGCCGCCGGGAGATCATGGATCGGCTGGTACTGCGCCAGTATGGCTGGCACATGCTGAGAGACCCGCTCGACTTCGACGGCCGCTCCCGTGCGGTAGCGACCGATGCACGCCGGTTCGAATGTGGCAGTCCGAACATGCTGGGAATCCATGCCCTGCATGCCAGTCTTGATCTGTTGCTCGAAGTCGGCATCGACCGCATCGAGCGGCAGATTACGGCGCACACACGCTATATGCTGGATTTCCTGGCGGCTCGTGCGGACCGTTACGAAACCATCACGCCCGGCGCACCCGGCAGGTACGCCGGCATCGTCACCTTCAGACCGCGTCACGGCGCTCCGGACGCCCTCTTCGAAAGACTCCGGCAGCACCAGATCGCCTGCGCGCTGCGCGGCGGTGGCGTGCGCCTTTCGCCGCACTTCTACACGCCCCGCGCGCAACTGCACGCCGCCCTGGAACTGCTGGATGAATAGTCATCCGCGCAACGCCAACCGCGAGACGCCGCATTCATATTCACACGCGCCCTGCCGATAGTCACTGGGATGAGAACGGTGCCTCCGGTCTGCGCCATGCAACTCGACGCCACCATTCCAGTCTAACTTGTTAGTTGCTGTTTTTTATATAAATTCGTAGTATCAATACAAACACTTCAGGCGCCCGCGCGCCAGGGAATGCCGTCATGATGTGGATGACTGAATTGCTCGGGGTGTTCATTGCCGTCAGCCTGATGCTCGCACGCAAGGCGCCGCGCGGCCTATGGATAGCGTTCCTCGCCGCCCTCCTGACCTACTGGTCCTTGGTGCATACCCCGGCCTTCTGGCTCGCGACAACCACCTGGTTATTGTTCCTGTCGTTCACCGCCCTGCTACTGGTTGACCCACTGCGTCACGCCCTGGTGATGCGACCGCTGCTCGCCCTCTATCGCCGCATCATGCCCGGGATGTCCGACACGGAACGCGCGGCACTGGAGGCAGGTAGCATCTGGTGGGAAGCGGAGCTGTTCAGCGGGCAGCCGGACTGGCATCGCATGCTCAGCTACAAGGCGCCGGTACTCACCAGGGAGGAACAGGAATTTATCGATGGTCCGACCGCACAGCTCTGCGCCATGGTCAACGACTGGGAGATCACCGAACAACGCCACGACCTCACCGAGGAAACCTGGGATTTCCTCAAGCGCAAGGGCTTTTTCGGCATGATCATTCCCAAGGAATACGGCGGGCTGGGCTTCTCGGCACACGCCCATTCCTCGGTTGTCATGAAGGTCGCCAGCCGCAGCATCTCGGCCGGCGTGACCGTGATGGTGCCCAACTCACTGGGTCCGGCCAAGCTACTGCTGGCATACGGTACCGATCAGCAGAAACAGCACTACCTGCCCAGGCTTGCGCGCGGAGTCGACATCCCCTGCTTTGCCCTGACCGGTCCCGAAGCCGGCAGCGATGCGGCCTCGATGCCTGACACGGGCGTGGTCTGCCGGCAGCGCTTCGATGGCCGCGACGATGTCCTCGGGATACGCCTGAACTGGGAAAAGCGCTACATCACTCTCGGGCCCGTCGCGACGCTGCTGGGTCTCGCCTTCCACCTGAATGACCCGGATCATCTGCTCGGTGACACGGAAGACATCGGCATCACCCTGGCATTGATCCCAACCAAGACACCCGGCGTCGAAATCGGTGACCGCCACTACCCCATGAGCCAGGCCTTCATGAACGGCCCAAACCGCGGGCACGACGTCTTCATCCCGATGGACTGGGTGATCGGCGGCCAGGAGTACGTCGGCCAGGGTTGGCGCATGCTGATGAACTGCCTGTCGGACGGGCGCGCCATCTCGCTACCCGCGCTGAGCACGGCAGCCGGCAAGCTGGTCAGCCGCAGCGTCGGCGCGTACGCGGCCGTACGCAAGCAGTTCAAGGTACCCATCGGTAAGTTCGAAGGCGTCAGCGAGGTACTGGCACGCATTGCCGGCCTGAGCTACATCATGAACAGCGCCCGCGGCTTCACGACGGCCGCGCTGGACAGCGGCACGGAACCATCCGTCGCCTCGGCGATCGTCAAGTATCATCTGACCGAACGCATGCGCATCGTGATGAACGATGGCATGGATATCCTGGGCGGACGCGGCATCAGCATGGGCCCCCAGAACTTCATAGCCCGCTCCTACCAGGCATTGCCAATCGCCATCACCGTGGAAGGCGCGAATATCCTGACCCGTAACCTGATCATCTTCGGTCAGGGGGCAATCCGCTGCCATCCCTACCTGTTCCGGGAAATGGAGGCGGTAGCTAGCGGCGACATCGCCGCCTTCGATGCCGCGTTGCTCGGTCACGGCAGCCATGTCATGAGCAATGCCAGCCGCAGCCTGTTCCACAACATCAGTTGCGGCCGCCTGCTGCACGCGCCGCAGCATGGGATACGCGGACATTTCTACCGCCAGTTCGGTCGCATGAGCCTGGCCTTCGCCGTCATCACCGAAACGACCCTGCTCTCGCTGGGCGGCGGCCTCAAGCGCAAGGAGTCGATATCCGGCCGGCTCGGCGATGCGCTGAGCTGTCTCTACCTTGGCAGCGCCGTACTCAAGCACCACTATGACAATGGTTCACCCGATGACGAGTTGCCGTTGCTGGAATGGGCCTGCAGGGATCTGCTCTATAACATCCAGCAACGTCTGTTCGAGGTGGTGGACAACCTCCCCGGACGCCTCGTCGCACGCATCGCGCGCATGCTGGCATTCCCTCTCGGCAAGGGTTACCGGCGGCCTGACGATGCGCTCTGCCAGCGTGTCGCAGATATCCTGCTGCAGCCTGGCGCAGTGCGTGATCGCCTGACGCAAGGCGTGTATATTCCGGAAGACGAAAACGAACCGGTCGCACAGCTCGAGACTGCACTGCAGAAGGCCGTCAGTGCAGAACCCGTACTGAAAAAGCTGCGCAGCGCCATGCAGCAAGGCCGCATCGCGCGCGGCGATCCCGAGGCGAGCCTGGCTGCCGGCCTCGCAGCCAACATCATCACAGAAGTCGAGGCGAATACCGTGCGTGCCGCCATCGCCGCACGCCAGATTGTCATCCAGGTCGATGCATTCGCACCTGAGTTCTTCACCAAGGAGCAGAGGTTATGGGGGGACAGCAAGCTGGATGGGGTGGCCGGCCGGTCTATGTAGTCGACGGCAGCCGCACGCCTTTTCTCAAGGCACGCGGCAGGCCGGGGCTGTTTTCTGCATCCGATCTGGCTGTCGCCGCCGGCCGGCCGCTGCTCGTGCGGCAGCCGTTTGCACCCGAGGCGCTCGATGAAGTCATCCTCGGTTGCGTCATGCCAAGCCCGGACGAAGCCAACATCGCAAGGGTGGTGGCGCTGCGGCTGGGTTGCGGCGCGCGCGTCCCGGCGTGGACCGTACAGCGCAATTGCGCCTCCGGCATGCAGTCGCTCGATTCCGCAGCGCAGAACATAGCGAGTGGCCGTTCCGATCTGGTGCTCGCAGGCGGTACCGAAGCCATGAGTCGTGCTCCGGTGCTCTACAACGATACCATGGTGCACTGGCTCGCCGATCTGGCCGGGGCGCGCACCCTGAACGCACGCATCAGGCTGCTCGGGAAATTGCGACCGGCGCACTTCAAACCGATCATCTCGCTGCTGCGTGGCCTGACCGATCCGGTGGTCGGCCTCTCCATGGGCCAGACTGCCGAGATTCTCGCACACCGTTTCGCTATCACGCGTGAAATGATGGACCGCTACGCCATGCGCAGCCACCAGCGTCTCGATGCCGCCCAGCGCGAAGGCCGCCTTGACGAAATCGAAGTGCTCTACGATGGCAAAGGCAGGGTGCATGATCATGACGACGGCGTGCGCGCCGACAGCAGCATGGACAAGCTGGCGCAGCTGAAACCCGTATTCGACCGTCCTGTCGGTCACATCACCGCCGGCAACAGCGCCCAGATCACGGATGGCGCCGCCTGGCTGCTGCTCGCCTCCGAGGCGGCCGTGGGCAGATACAATCTGAACGTCATGGGCAGGCTGGTTGACAGCCAATGGGCCGGGCTCGATCCCGCACAGATGGGGCTCGGTCCCTGCTACGCGATGGCACCGATCATGCAGCGCCACGGACTCGACACGTCCGACCTTGATTATATCGAAATCAACGAGGCCTTTGCGGCACAAGTGCTGGCATGCGTCGCTGCCTGGCAGGATGCGGATTTCTGCCGGTCCGAGTTCGATCGGGAGCATCCCTTCACACCCATCGATGAGCAACGACTCAATGTCGATGGCGGCGGCGTGGCAGTCGGGCATCCGGTCGGCACCAGCGGTGCACGTATCGTCCTGCACCTGCTGAAGACACTCGAACAACACGCAGCCCGCCGTGGTATGGCAAGTATCTGCATCGGTGGCGGCCAGGGCGGCGCCATGCTGGTCGAGAGAACTTGACATGATTTCCGCATGCGGACATTGCCGCATACGGGCAGACGCTGCCCGCGCCGCAGACCGCAGGCAATCACCCGCTCCCCTGCCGATCCTGAACATGGACCATCACTCATGACCGACGCCAACGATCCGGAACATTTCCGACTCGAGTTCGACGCCGACAACATCGCCTGGCTGTCCTTCGACAAGGACGATAGCGGCACCAATGTGCTCAATCTCGAAGTCTTCGCTCAGCTCGACCGGCACCTGCAGTCGATTGCCGCGCGCGGCCCGCGCGGCCTGGTGCTGCAATCCGCGAAATCCAACGGGTTCATCGCCGGCGCCGATATTACCGCCTTTACCAAGGTGACGACGGAACAACAGGCGCTGGAGCTGCTGCATGCCGGCCAGGCCGTATTCAACCGGCTCGAATCCCTGCCCTTCCCGACCGTGGCACTCATCCATGGCTTCTGTCTGGGCGGCGGCCTGGAACTGGCCCTTGCCTGTCGTTACCGGATTACTCGTGATGATCGCGGCACCCGGCTGGGCCTGCCCGAGGTTCGGCTCGGTATTCATCCCGGCTGGGGCGGCAGCGCACGTCTGGTCCCGCTGATCGGCGCTGTCAAGGCGATGGACCTGATCCTTAGCGGCCGCACGGTCGACGGTCGCGCCGGCCGGCGCATGGGGTTCGTCGACCTCGTGGTACCGGAACGGCATCTGCAGGATGCAGCCCGGAAACTCGTGCTGGAATCCCCTCCGGCGCGGCAGCCGCGATTCGCCGAACGTCTCACCAACTCACCGTTGGTGCGCCCACTGCTGGCCGGCCTGTTGCGCAGGCAGGTCGCCAAGCGCGCTGCCCGCGCGCACTATCCCGCGCCTTACGCCATGATCGACGTGTGGCGCAAGCACGCCAATGACAAACCTGCCATGCTGGCAGCTGAGGCGGCCTCACTCGCCCGTCTCGTCACCGGCGATACCGCGAGAAACCTCGTCCACGTGTTCTTTCTCCAGGAAGAACTGAAGTCACTCGGCAAGGACAAGTCCTATCAGCCACGCCACGTGCACGTCGTGGGCGCAGGCACCATGGGTGGGGACATCGCGGCCTGGTGTGCGCTGCGCGGCTTCCATGTCACGCTGCAGGACCAGTCGCCCGAACGCATCGCCCCGGCAATCGCCCGGGCACACAAGCTGTTCGCGGACAAGCTCAGGAAACCCGACCAGGTGCGGTCGGCGCTCGATCGGCTGATGCCGGATCACAAGGCGCTCGGCGTGGAACAGGCCGATATCGTGATCGAGGCAATCTTCGAGGATGCCGGGGTTAAACGCGCGCTGTACCAGTCGCTCGAACCGCGCATGAAGCCTGATGCCATCCTCGCCACCAATACCTCGAGCATCCCGTTGGAAGACCTCACGCCTGCATTGTCACGACCGGAACGCCTGGTCGGACTGCATTTCTTCAATCCGGTCGCCAAGATGATGCTGGTCGAAATCGTCCAGGGCGCGGAGACGGCGCCGGAGGTCAGCGCCCGTGCCATGACCTTCACCCGTCAGATAGACCGGTTGCCGCTGCCGGTCAGCAGCACCCCCGGCTTCCTGATCAACCGCATCCTCATGCCCTATCTGATGGAGGCCGTCGAACTCGTCCAGGAAGGCGTTCCGCCGGCGCTCGTCGACCGGGCCGCCACCGCTTTCGGTATGCCGATGGGACCGGTCGAACTCGGCGACACGGTGGGTCTGGACATCTGCCTGCACGTAGCCAGGATCCTCGCCGGTCATTTCCACGAGGCGGTTCCCGGCAAATTGGTGCAACTGGTCGACGACGGTCATCTCGGCAAGAAATCGGGGCAAGGATTCTACCACTGGAAAGGCGGCCGTCCGGTCAAGCCGAAACCGACCGGCAACGGCTGGACCGCGGAGGAAATCGGCAACCGACTGATACTGCGCCTGCTGAACGAGGCTGTCAGCTGCCTTGACGAACATGTCGTCAGCGCAGCCGATCTGCTCGATGCCGGCATGATATTCGGAACCGGCTTTGCGCCCTTTCGTGGCGGCCCCATCAACTATATCCAGACTGTCGGCAAGCAGAAGCTGCTCGGCCAGCTGCGCGAACTGCAACAGCAACATGGCGAACGCTTCGCACCTGATCCCGGCTGGGAGCATATGTCAGTATCCTAGGGAGAAACATTCATGCACCACTCCGCGCAGACGAAGATACCGGCGGAAACGGCACGGACGCTGGCAGGGCTGTTTCGCGAACGGGTGCGGCGCACACCGGACAAGGTCGCCTATCGCCAGTACCACGACGGCGACGGCAGCTGGCACGACTACACGTGGGCCGACATGGCGCACGATGTTGCGCGCTGGCAGTCAGCATTTGCCGCGGAGGGGCTCGAACACGGCGACCGGGTTGCCATCCTGTTGCGCAACTGCAGGGAATGGGTACTGTTCGAGCAGGCGGCGCTGGGTTGCGGCCTGGTGGTGGTGCCGCTCTATACCGATGACCGTCCCGAGAACAGCGCCTACATACTCAACAACTCCGGCTGCAAGATCCTGTTTCTCGAGGGCCAGGCGCACTGGCAGAACATTAACACCGTACTCGCGGAACTGGGGGGACTGCAGCGCATCCTGACCATCGAGCCGGTCACGGTAGCGGCCGGGGAAACACGGGTACGTACGATTGCCGAGTGGGTGCCGGTCGGTGACGCAGAACTGCGCTGCGATGACGGCGCTCCCGGCGAGCTCGCCACGATAGTCTACACCTCGGGAACCACCGGACGCCCCAAGGGCGTCATGCTCAGTCATTGGAATATCCTGTTCAACTGTGACAGCGCCCTGGATGTGGTACAGATTCTGTTCGACGACCTGCTGCTTTCCTTCCTGCCGCTGTCGCACACCTTCGAACGTACGGTGGGCTACTACATCCCGATGATGGTCGGTGCGACGGTCGCCTATGCGCGCTCAATCCCGCAACTGGGAGAAGACCTGCAAACCGTGAAGCCGACGCTGCTGATCTCGGTGCCGCGCATCTACGAGCGTGTCTACAACAAGGTTCAGGCAGGACTGGCAGAGAAACCACCGATTGCGAGCTGGCTGTTCAACACCGCGGTCAATATCGGCTGGGCCCGTTTCGAGCATCAGCAGCATCGCGCCGGCTGGCGCCCCAGCTTCCTGCTCTGGCCCCTGTTCGACAAGTTGGTCGCCAGCAAGATAATGGCAAAACTCGGCGGACGCATGCGCATGGCCGCATCCGGGGGCGCCCCGCTGCCACCACAGATCGCACGGGTGTTCATCGGGCTGGGACTGCCGCTGATTCAGGGTTACGGCCTCACTGAAACCAGTCCCATTCTCACCGCGAACCCGGTCGACGACAACGATCCCAGCAGTGTCGGTATCCCCCTGCGCGGTCTCGAACTGAAGGTCGCCGAGAACGACGAACTGATCGCGCGTGGACCCTGCATCATGCTCGGATACTGGGACAATGCGGAGGCGACCGCTGAGGTGATCGACGGCGATGGCTGGTTTCATACCGGCGACAAGGCCAAAATCGAGAACAATCACGTCTACATCACCGGGCGACTGAAGGAAATCATCGTGCTGGCCAACGGCGAAAAGGTGCCGCCGGCCGACATGGAGATGGCGATCGCACTGGATCCGTTGTTCGAACAAGTTCTGGTGATCGGCGATAACCGGCCGTTTCTCACCACCATCATTGTGCTGGAACCCGGCCAGTGGAAATTGTTCGCCGCCGAACTGGGGCTTGATCCGCATGCACCAGAATCGATCAACGACCCGATCCTGGAAAAGGCGGTATGTGAACGGATCAAGAGCAGGCTTGCCGCTTTCCCCGGCTACGCACAGATCTATCGCGTCAGCTGCACGCTGGATGCCTGGACTATCGACAACGGCCTGATCACGCCTACCCTCAAGCTGAAGCGCAACCGCATCCTGGAACATTTCTCCGCAACGGTTGCCGCCATGTACGAGGGACACTGACGGCCAGCTGCAGGCCGTCCCGCACGCGCATGCCCGACCGTACGCTGCTTCCCGACGATCGCCACCTCGCGATCCGTATCATGGCCACGCCGGCGGACACCAACGCCTCCGGTGACATCTTCGGCGGCTGGCTCATGGCACAGGTAGACATCGCCGGCAGTATCATTGCGCGCCGGCGCGCCAACGGCCGCATCGTCACGGTCGCGGTCAACTCGTTCACGTTCAGGCAACCGGTCTTCGTCGGAGACCTCGTCAGCTGCTATGCACAGATCACGCGCATCGGCAGGACGTCGCTAACCGTCAACGTCAAGGCCTTCGCCGAGCGCCAGCAGGAAACGCACGCGATCATCCTGGTGACCGAGGCGGACCTCACGTACGTCGCGGTGGACGCGGACCGCCGCCCCCGCCCCATGCCCTGAGGCCGTCCCGGCTACGCTTTCCCTAGAGCGCTGCCGGGGGCCGGAACAGCGTCCGGAAATTCGCAGTGGTGGCCGCGGCAATGGTGTCGTAGCTCTCGCCGCGCAGTCCGGCGATGCATTCCGCCGTATGGCGGACCCAGGCCGGCTGATTGGGCTTGCCGCGGTGCGGCACCGGTGCGAGATACGGACAGTCGGTCTCCACCAGCATGCGCTCCAGCGGCAGCCTGCGGGCCACCTCCTGCAGGATGGTCGCGCTGCGGAAGGTGACGATACCCGAGAACGAAATGTGGAAATTGAGTGCCATGGCCTGCCGGGCCAGCTCCCAGTCGCCGGTAAAACAGTGCATGACGCCGCCGATCTCATCGGCCCGTTCGTCCGCGAGGATGTCGATGGTATCCGCGCCCGCGTCGCGCGAATGAATGATCAGCGGCTTGCCGGACTCGCGCGCCGCCGCGATGTGGCGCCGGAACCGCTCCCGCTGCCAGCCAAGATCGCCTTCACTGCGGAAATAGTCCAGCCCCGTTTCGCCGATGGCGACCACCCGGGGGTGCCGCGCCAGCTGCACGAGATCGTCGATGCTGGGTTCGCGACCGCCGCGCTCGTTGGGGTGCAATCCAACCGAGGCCGTCACATCGGCATGCGACTCGGCGATGCGCAGCATGGCCGGAAAGTCCTCGAGGTTGACCGCCACACAGAGAAAATGCCCGACATCGCTGGCACGAGCTGCCGTCAGCACCCCGTCGAGACTGCCGCCAAACGGTGCCAGGTCGAGCATATCCAGGTGGCAATGGGAATCGACGAGCATGTGGACAACCGCGTAGCAGGACAGCGGTAATGATAGAGGGTTTGCCGGCTACTGCCAAACCGGCAGGCCGGGCCGGCCGCCGCTTACATGGTGTGGGTCGGACGGTCGCTATCGAGCGCGCCGGCCAGGAAGCCCTCGATCTTGTTGCGGGCGTGGCCGTCGTCCTGATTGCTGAACTGCACGCCGATACCCGCTGCGCGGTTGCCCTGTGCGCCGACCGGGGTAATCCAGACGATCTTGCCGGCAACCGGAAGTTTCTCGGGCTCGTCCATCAACGTGAGCAGCATGAACACCTCTTCACCCAGCTTGTATTCCTTCTTGGTGGGAATGAACAGGCCGCCACCCTTGATGAACGGCATATAGGCAGCGTAGAGCGCACTCTTGTCCTTGATGGTAAGCGAGAGTATGCCCTGTCGTGCTGAGGTTCCAGTGCTCATTGTCGACGTTCCCCTGTGGTTACTGCCCTGCCGCCCAGGCGAGCAGGATATCTTCAGCCAGCAACTGGCGATTCAGGCTGCCGTCATTGTAGCGCAGCAGGCTGTTGATCCTGTCCAGTTGCCGGTACAGCTGCCGGTTGTCGAATCTGCCGGCCAGCCGGTTCAGCCCTTCGGCCAGGTCCGGGCTGCGTATCGTACCGGCGGCGTTGCCGCCAAGACGAATTCGAATCAGGTCCATTAACCAGTCGCGCATCCACTTTACCGCCTGCAGATTCTCGTCCTGGCCCCAGTCAGCCGCAACTGCCAGCGGATTCGCCCTGCCCTCGAGCACCCCCAGCAGCGCCTGGAACCGTGCCTGCCGCGCTTCGACGACCCGCGCCTCGGCCAGCCGCAGCGCCTCCAGTGGGGCACCGCCAGCGAGTTGCAGATAAATTTGCGGATCCTGTCCTGCAAGCTGCCCGGCCAGCCAGGTCTGCGCGACCGCCGGGTCCGGCGGCGGAATAAACACCTGCTGGCAGCGGCTGCGTATGGTGGCGGGCAACCGCGCCGGCTGCGCGCTGATCAGCATCAGTATCGTGTTATCGGATGGTTCCTCCAGCGTCTTTAACAAGCTGTTGGATGCATTGATGTTCATGGCCTCCGCCGGTGCCACGATCGCGACCTTGTAGCCGGCGCGATGGCTGGACAGCGCAAGCTTTTCCGCCAGCCCGCGCACCTGGTCCACCTTGATGGCCTGGGCGCCCTCTTCCGGGGCAATCATGAAAAAATCCGGATGACTGCCGGCGCCGAACTGCTGGCAGCCGGGACAGGCGCCGCAGGCCGCGGCTCCCTCCGCACGCCGTTCGCACAGCAGCAATGCCGCGAGTGTACGGGCAAGGGCCGTCTTACCCACCCCGGGCTGCCCACACACCAGCAGACCGTGCGGCAACCTGCCACGGGCGATCACCCCCAGCAGCTGCTGCAGGCGGGATTCCAGCCAGGGATACGGGCTCAGCATATCCACGCCGGCGCTCCGGGTACGGCCCAGGGGGCAGCCTGACACAGGCCGGCCAGGCAGGATGTCGGACAGCGCCCCGGCAGCCGGTGGGCACACCCCGGTCCCGCGCAGCCGGCCCGGTGGTCGCCATGCTTCGGGGCACTACTCAAAGCGGCAGGCATTCCCTGATCAACTGCTGCACACCCGCCAGCGGCTGACTGGCATCGATGACACGGTAGCGACCGGGATGCCTGCGGGCCAGTTCCAGGTAGGCCTGGCGTACCCGCTCGAAGAATTCCACCCGTTCGCGCTCGAAGCGGTCCGGCGCGCCGCGAGCGCTGATGCGTGCCAGTCCGGTGGCAACAGGCAGGTCGAGCAACAGGGTGAGATCAGGGCGGAAGCCGCCCTGCACCAGGTCCTCCAGCCGGGCGATGACCGCAGCATCCACGCCGCGCCCGCCGCCCTGATAGGCATAGGTGGCATCGGTGAAGCGGTCGCACAGCACCCAGCGGCCGGCCGCCAGTGCCGGCCGGATCACTTTCGCCAGGTGCTCGGCACGCGCGGCGAACACCAGCTGCAGCTCGCACAGGGTATCCATACCGGTATGGGCAGGATCGAGCAGCAGTTCCCGGATCGCCTCGGCCAGCGGGGTTCCACCCGGCTCGCGCGTGACCACGACATCCTTGCCCGCAGCCTGCAGCTGCTGGCGGATGAAATCCATGTTGGTGCTCTTGCCAACCCCCTCGATGCCTTCGACGGTAATGAATTTTCCGGTCACTGCGCGTCTTCCTCGCCGGGCAGATCAATGCCTGATTTGCCGCGCTGATACTTGTCCACCGCACGGTTGTGCTCGTCCAGGGTGCTGGAAAAATAGTGACTGCCGCCCCCCCTGGCGACGAAGTAGAGACTGTCTCCTGCAGCCGGATGCAGCACGGCATCGATCGCCTCCCTGCCGGGCATGGCGATGGGCGTGGGCGGCAGGCCGTCGCGCATATAGGTGTTGTAGGGTGTATCACGCATCAGATCGGCACGGCGCAGGTTGCCGTCGAAGTGCTGGCCCATACCGTAGATCACGGTCGGATCGGTCTGCAGCTTCATGCCCTTCTGCAGACGGCGAAGAAAGACACCGGCAATCCGGGCACGCTCCTCTGCCAATCCGGTTTCCTTTTCCACTATGGAGGCCAGGATCAACGCTTCGTAGGGACTCGCCAGGGGCAGTCCCTCCGCGCGTTGTTCCCAGGCGCGCTGCAGGTAAGCCTCCATGGCATCCCACGCCCGCCGCAGGAATTCCACGTCGGTCGTATTGCGCGGAAAGTGATAGGTGTCGGCGAGGAAACGCCCTTCCGGCTGCTCACCTGGATGTCCGATGCGCTCCATGATGGCCGTCGTATCCAGGCCAGTCAGCGTATGCTGCAGGCTGGGATGCGCCGCGACGCGCGCCAGCATCTCGGTAAAGGTCTGCCCCTCGATCAGCGTCAGGCCGTACTGCAACACCCGACCTTCGGTCATCAGCTCGAGCAGGGCCGTCGGGGTCAGGTCACCGGTGAGGGTATATTCGCCTACCTTGAGGTGACGCGCCGCGTCGAGCCGGCGACCGAGCTGAATGAAAAAACGCGGGTAACGGATGATACCCGCTGCGTGCAGCCGCCGGGCCAACAGCCCGAGCGAGGTGCCTTCGCTGACGGTGAAGATGTAGGGGTCCTGTGGCAGGGTGATCGGTGTCTGGCTGAAGTGCTGGTAACGGCTGTAGATCACACCGATTGTGCCGAGTGCGAATACGACCAGCACAACCAGCAGTTGCAGGAACCGGTGTTTGCAGCGGGGACAGGCTTGTTCGTTCATCGACCGGTCATCACGATTCGTCTGGTTGAGCCTGCAGCAGTGCCTGCAGGTACGGCGCTATTCTACCAGCCGGATAGCAGCGCTCTGCAATCCGGGTCACAGGCCAGATGCCGATCAGGCTGTTGCACAGCATCACCTCGTCCGCTGTGTCCAGTTCCGCCAGCGGGATGTCGCGGATCCGCACCGGGATCCCTGCCTGCGCGGCCAGTTCCAGGATCAGCGCACGCGTGACGCCCGCCACCCCGCAGTGCGTGAGATCGGGGGTGGACAGCACCTCGTCCCTGAGCATTAGGATATTGCTCATCGTGCCTTCCACGATATTGCCGCGCGCATCCTGCATCAGACCCTCCGCGATGGCAGGATCATCCCATTCGGCGCGCGCCAGCACCTGCTCGAGGCGGTTGAGGTGCTTGATCCCGGCCAGCCGCGGATTGCGGGCCAGCCGCTCACTGCAGATGCGTACGCACACACCCTGTTGCGCGTAATCTGCCGGCCAGTCCGGATACGGATGCAGCTGCAGGATCCGTGTCGGTACGGCTGCCGGATCCGGCCGGTAGCCGCGCCCGCCCGTGCCCCGGGTAACCAGTATCTTGAGTACGGCACGCGCGGCATCCCGGCACAGTACCGCGGCCTCTTCCCGCAGCAGAGCCGCAGCGGGCGGCGCGATGCCGAGACGGGCGCAGCCAAGCTGCAAGCGCTCCAGGTGACGTGACCAGTGCCGGGGTATCCCGTCACGAACGGCCATTGTCTCGAACAGGCCGTCGCCGTACAACAACCCGCGGTCCCGGGTCGACAGGCAGTCGCCGGCCGCGCCGTTGACCAGGACCCTTAGCACCGCTGCGCTCATGCCTCGTGCAACCCCAACGCACGCAGCAGACCACGGGCCTTGGCGCGTGTTTCCGCGAGTTCGGCATGGGCATCCGAGTCCGCCACGATACCGGCGCCCGCCCGCAGTTCGATCCGGCGGCCGTGGCTGACCATGGTGCGAATGAGGATATTCATATCCATGCTGCCATCAAGATTCAGGTAGCCCATCGAACCGGTGTAGGCACCACGCGGCCGGCACTCGAGTTCCGCGATGATCTCCATGCAACGCACCTTGGGACATCCTGTAATGGTGCCACCGGGAAAGACAGCGCGCAGCACCTGCCCGGGACGGATCCCGGAGCGCAGGCGTCCGCGCACATTGGAAACAATATGGTGCACATGTGCATAGGTTTCCAGTGCCATGAGTTCGTTGACCTCGATGCTTCCGGGCACGCAGATCCGGCCGAGGTCATTGCGTTCCAGGTCGATGAGCATGATGTGTTCGGCACGCTCCTTGGGATGCGCGAGCAACTCGCCGGAGCTGGCCGCATCCGCCGCCGCTCCCGCGCCGCGCGGCCGGGTACCGGCGATGGGACGCGTTTCCACGCAGCCGCCCGCCACCCTGACCAGCCGCTCCGGCGAGGAACTGATGATGGCGGCATCGTTCCAGACAGCCAAACCGCCGAACGGCGCGGGATTCTGGATACACAGATTACTGTAGAGGACATCCGGGGGAACTGCATCCCGCAGACTGGTATACCATGCCCGCGACAGATTGACCTGGAAGACATCGCCCGCGACGATGTAGTCGTGGATGCGCGCCACGGCATCGAGGTATTGCTGCGGATCATCTTCCTCGATCCCCGCCAGAGCGACAGCGCGCATCGAGGCCGGCGCAGTCAGCGCAACGCGTTCGATATCCCGGCGCATGGTCTCCAGCAAGTCCCGGCGCCCGGATTCGGCGATGATCACGGTACGTCCGGTGGCATGATCGTGCACGATCCCGCCCGGCATGCGGGTGGCAAACGCCACCGGCAGCGGCGCTGCGGCAGCCGGCTGCTGCAGGCGTGGTTCGATCTGGCCGGCGAGCTCGTAGCCCAGGTAGAGAAACCAGCCCCCCCTAAACGGCAGTTCCGTGTCTGCGTCAGCCGCCTGTTCGCGCAGCCACCAGCCATCCAGCGCCGACAGAAAATCTGTCGTGCCTGCCGGCTCCGGAGCATCCAGCTGGCCGTTTGCGTCCAGCACCAGACTCTGTCCGGGACAGGCGAACAGGATGTCGTAGCGGCCCCCTGCCGAGCTCTGGAGCAGGTAGGGATAGCGCACCGGATTCGAGCGGTGCAGGGCCAGCAGCGTCAGTACCGTTCCAGCCTCTGTGATGAGTGCGGCCATCTGTGCATCCGCTGCCCTCAGCCTGTCCCGACGCAGGACAGCTGGACAATTGCGGGCAGGCGTCCCTGCCCGGGTGCGATTATCCGAGGTGGCGAAATACCAGGGTACCGTTGGTGCCCCCGAAGCCGAAAGAATTCGACAGGGCGATGTTGATTACCATGTCCCGTGCCGTATGCGGCACGTAGTCGAGATCGCAGGCAGGATCCGGATGCTCGAGGTTGATGGTGGGCGGCGCCACCTGGTCGCGTAAGGCCATTACCGTGAACACCGCCTCCACGCCGCCGGCGGCACCGAGCAGATGGCCTGTCATCGATTTGGTCGAACTGATCGCCACTTTCCCGGCGCTGGCACCGAAGGCGCGCTTGATGGCAAGCGTTTCCGCCACGTCACCCGCCGGTGTCGAAGTGCCGTGCGCGTTGATGTAGTCGACCGCGTCGTGGCTGATACCGGCATCGCGCAAGGCGGCATCCATGCACTGGGCCGGTCCCTCGCCGCCTTCCGAGGGCTGGGTCATGTGGAAGGCGTCGCCGCTCATACCGAAACCGACGATCTCGCAGTAGATGTCGGCGCCGCGCCGGCGTGCATGTTCGTATTCCTCGAGCAGCAGGATGCCGGCACCGTCACTCAACACGAAACCGTCGCGGTCGCGGTCCCAGGGGCGGCTTGCTGCCGTCGGATCGTCATTGCGGGTGGACAACGCGCGCGCCGCGGCGAAGCCGCCGATTCCGGTGGGACAGGTGGTCATCTCCGCACCACCTGCGACCATGATGTCTGCATCGCCGTAGGCAATGGTCCGCGCGGCCACGCCGATGTTGTGTGTGGAGGACGTACAGGCCGTGACGATGGCGATGTTGGGTCCCTTCATGCCGTACATGATGGAAAGGTTGCCGGCGATCATGTTGATGATGTTGCCGGGCACGAAGAACGGCGAGATCTTGCGCGGACCGCCATCAAGGTAATTCTGGTAGGCGACCTCGATGCCATGCAGCCCGCCGATGCCGGAACCGATGGCTACGCCCGCACGCGCGGCGTTGTCCGGCGTGATCTCTATGCCGGCATCACTGATGGCCTGGACAGCGGCGGCAATGCCGTAGTGGATGAACGCACCCATGCGGCGCGCGTCCTTGCTGTTGATGTACTGCGTCACGTCGAAGTCGCGGATCTCGCCGGCAAATCGCACCGGGAAATCGGCCGCATCGAAGTTCGTGATGGGACCGATGCCACTCCTGCCGGCACGGATGTTGTCCCAGGCGTCCGCGACGCTGTTTCCAACAGGTGAAATGATCCCCAGACCGGTTACTACCACGCGTCTCTTGGACACAGTTCGACTCCACTAACGCCTGTTTGGCTCCACAATAAAACAAAAGGCCGCACCCGTCGCGACGGTGCGGCCGGCATGCTCATGGAAATGCTTAGCCCAGGTGAGCGTTAACGTAGTCAATCGCCTGCTGAACTGTAGTGATCTTTTCGGCCTCCTCGTCGGGAATCTCGCACTCGAATTCCTCTTCCAGCGCCATGACCAGCTCGACGGTATCCAGAGAATCCGCGCCAAGGTCGTCGACAAACGAAGAGTTCGCGTTGACTTCTTCTTCCTTTACGCCCAACTGCTCAACGACAATCTTCTTGACGCGTTCATCAATCGTGCTCATTTCAGGTGGTTCCTCTCTGTTTTATGGAGCGCAGCCGCGGCCGCGCGAAGTATTGTAGTGAATGGCCGCCGCTAGTTACAAGTCGCGGCCCCCCTGCCATTACAGGCACTTGCGTGGGCACGGCGGCGGTTCTGCGCGGCGCCGCGCGTGCTGATTATTTTTATTTATTTAACAGATGTTTAATGTCCTCGATCCGAACAAGGCGCAGATCAGTGCATGTACATGCCGCCGTTGACGTGAATTGTCTCGCCGGTGATATAACCGGCGTCGCTGGAAGCGAGAAACGCCACGGTGTTGGCGATGTCGGTCACGTCTCCGAGCCGCCCGAGCGGGATCTGGCCCAGCAATGCGGCACGCTGTTCTTCCGGCAGTGCCCGTGTCATGTCGGTATCGATGAATCCGGGCGCGACGGCGTTGACCGTGATGCCGCGCGAACCGATCTCGCGTGCCAGTGATTTGGCGAATCCGATCACGCCGGCCTTGGTCGCCGCATAATTGGCCTGGCCTGGATTGCCGGTCGCACCGATCACCGACGAGATCATGATGATACGACCGAAACGCGCCTTCATCATACCCTTCAGACAGGCGCGGCACATGCGGAATGCGGATGTGAGATTGGTCTCGATCACCTCATCCCATTCCTCGTCCTTCATCCGCATCAAGAGATTGTCGCGCGTGATACCCGCATTGTTGACGAGTATGGCCGGGGTACCGTAATTCTCCGTCACGGCCTTGATGAATGTCGCGATCGAATCGGAATCGCTCACGTCCAGCACCATGCCTTCCCCCCTGATCCCGGCAGCGGACAGTGCCGCGGAAATCGCCTGTGCGCCCTGCGCCGAGGTCGCGGTCCCGATCACGGTTGCCCCGCGTCGTCCCAGTATCTCCGCGATGGCCTTGCCGATGCCACGGCTGGCCCCGGTCACGAGTGCGATCTGGTTTTCAAATGACATGGCTGCTCTCCACCTTGAATCTAATGCTGACTGTTACCGGCCGTCGGCGCCGACCAGGGCGGCATCCAGCGAGGCCGGATCCTGCACGGTCTCGGTGCTGACCGTCTTCGCGATGCGCTTGTTGAGACCCGCCAACACCTTGCCGGGGCCGGCCTCGATGATACGCGTGATGCCGTCTGCGGCCATGGCCTGCACCGTCCGGACCCATTGCACCGGGCTGTAGAGCTGGTGCCGCAAGTTCGCGCGGATGACATCCGGCTCGCTGTGGGGACTCGCATCGACATTCTGAATGACCGGGATACGTGGCGTAACGATGCTGGCGGCATCCAGGCGCGCCGCGAATTCCTCAGCTGCCGGTTCCATGAGCGCGCAGTGCGAAGGCACGCTGACCGGCAGGATGACCGCGCGCTTGGCACCGGCCGCTTTCGCCGCGGTCACCGCGCGCTCGACGGCACCGGCATGGCCGGCGATGACCACCTGGCCGGGCGAATTGAAGTTGACCGGGCTGACCACCTCGCCGGCTGCCGCGGCAGTGCAGACACCGGCCACGACATCGTCATCGAGACCCAGAATCGCCGCCATGGCCCCCACGCCGGACGGAACCGCGTGCTGCATGCAGCGGCCGCGCTCGGCGACCAGGGCGACGGCATCCGAGTATTCCAGTGCGCCGGCACAAACCAGCGCCGTGTATTCACCCAGGCTGTGACCTGCCATCATGGCCGGTTGCGTCCCGGCGCGACTCTGCCATACACGCCAGACCGAAACGCCCGCCGCAAGCATCGCCGGCTGGGTATGGTCTGTCTGGTTGAGCTGCGCTTCCGGTCCTTCCTGGACCAGCGCCCAGAGGTCGTAGCCGAGGACATCGCTGGCCGCCTCGAAGGTCTCGCCGACCTGCGGATAGGCCGAAGCCAGCTCAGCCAGCATACCGACGGATTGTGAGCCCTGCCCGGGAAAGACCATGGCCAGCGTCACGCCAGTTTCTGATATGTTCATGGGATTACCTGTTTTGCTGCGCCGGGCATAGCGGCACCAGCTGTCGTTTTGATCCTGCCGTCCGGCGCTCCCGGCCCGCGAGCGCAACGGCAGAAATGTAGCGCAACATCGTCAAAATTTCACATTACCGGGGCAGCGCGGCGCGCCGGCAGTCCGCCTGCCCGGGTCAGTACCGGACCAGTGCCGAGCCCCAGGTGAAGCCGCCGCCGAAGGCCTCCATCAGCAGCACCTCGCCACGCTTGATACGGCCGTCGCGCACCGCGACGTCCAGCGCCAGCGGCACCGAGGCCGCAGAGGTGTTGCCATGTTCGTCAACCGTGACCACCACATGATCCATCGACATTTTCAGCTTCTTGGCGGTCGCCTGGATAATCCGGATGTTCGCCTGGTGCGGAATAAGCCAGTCGACGTCGGATTTCTGCATGTCATTCGCCGCCAGTGTCTCGTCGACGATGCGGCCGAGCGTGTTCACGGCCATCTTGAACACTTCGTTGCCCTGCATCTGCACGTAGGCCTCGCCTGCCTGCACGTGTTCGTAACCCTGGGAAATGCCGCTGGGTACCGTGAGCAGATGTTCGTAACTGCCGTCCGCATGCAGGTGGGTTGACAGGAGACCGGGTTCGTCGCTGGCCTCCAGCACCACGGCACCGGCACCGTCGCCAAACAGGATTGCGGTACTGCGATCGTTCCAGTTGACGATGCGTGACAGGGTCTCGGCACCCACGACCAGCGCGCATTTCGCGGCGCCTGTCTTGATGAACTTGTCGGCCACGCCCAGCGCGTAGACGAAACCCGTGCAGACCGCCTGGATGTCGAAGGCGGCAGTGCCATGGATATCGAGGCGCTGCTGCAGCAGGCAGGCGGTGCTCGGGAACACGCGGTCCGGTGTGGTCGTGGCGAACACGATGAGATCGATCTGGCGCGGGGTCTTGCCGGCCGCCTCCATGGCGCGTGTCGACGCGATCTCGGCCAGGTCGCAGGTAGTCTCGTCACCGGCCGCGATGTGGCGCTTGTAGATCCCGGTACGCTCGCGGATCCAGCTGTCCGAGGTGTCCATGATCTTTTCCAGGTCATGGTTGGTCAGGGTCTTTTCCGGCAGGTAGCCACCGGTGCCCGTGATGCGCGAGTATTTCATACCGCTTCCTGCCGGCCGGCGCGCCAGGCTTCGAGCTGCAGCCGGATGCGCTCCGGCACCTGTTCGCGCGCCGCGATAACCGCCACCTTGACGGCATTGGCGAAGGCCAGCGCATCCGCGCCGCCATGGCTCTTGATGACAATGCCGTTCAGACCCAGCAGACTGGCACCGTTGTAGCGGCGCGGATCGATGCGGCGGCGGAATGCCCTGAGCACGGGCATGGCCACCAGCGCGGCCAGGCGTGTCAGAACATTGCGGGTGAATTCCTGCTTAATGAACGTGGCGATCATCTGCGCCACGCCCTCGCTAGTCTTGAGCGCGATATTGCCGACGAAGCCATCGCAGACGATGACATCGAAGCTGCCACGGTAAATATCGTCGCCCTCGGCGTAGCCGATGTAGTTCAGGTGACTGCCGGCGATCAGTTTCGCGGCTTGCTTGACCTGTTCGTTGCCCTTGATCTCCTCCTCGCCGATGTTGAGCACACCGATGGCGGGACGCTCGTTGCCGTCCACCGACTGTGCCAGCACCGAGCCCATCAGGGCAAACTGGAACAGGTGCTCCGCATCGCAGTCGACATTGGCGCCAAGGTCCAGCATCCAGGTATGCGTGCGCTGTGTCGGCAGCGCGGTGCAGATGGCCGGGCGGTCGATGCCGGGCAGCATCTTCAGCACGAAACGCGCGGTGGCCATGAGTGCACCGGTATTGCCCGCGCTGACACAGGCGTGCGCACCCCCCTCCTTGACCAGGTTGATTGCGACCCGCATGGAGGAATCCTTCTTGTTGCGCAGGGCATGGGACGGCAACTCGTCCATGTCGACGCACTGGCTGGCATGCGCGACGCGCAGGCGCGGGTTGTCCGCTCCGCCCGCCCGCTGCAGGGCAGCCTGCAGGATCGCACTGTCGCCAACCAGGATGATATTGATGTCGCTGTGCTGCTCCAGCGCCAGCATGGCCGCCGGCACCACGACGCCACAGCCGATATCGCCACCCATGGCGTCCAGCGCAATCGTCAGCGGACTCGTCATGTCAGGAACGGCCGGCGGATTTCAGCCCTGCACACACAGCCGGATCGGACGCCGGGCCGGGCTTGGCAACACCCGTCCGGACACCCGCCGTGCTCATGCATGGACAGGCCGATCAGGCCTGGTCTTTGGCGATGACCTTGCGGCCGCGGTAGAAACCGTCGGCACTGATGTGATGGCGCAGATGTGTCTCGCCCGTGGTCGGTTCGATGGACAGCGCCCGTGCAGTCAGCCGGTCGTGGGCGCGGCGCATGCCACGCTTCGACGGTGTCTTGCGGTTTTGCTGAACGGCCATAGTCTCACTCCTCTACTACTGCTTCTGTTTCAATCCCGCCAGCACGGCAAACGGACTGTCACGCAAGTCGTGCTCGGGCGGTCGGTAGGCTTTCACAAATTCATTGCACTGCGCATCCTCGACATGCGCGGGCACCAGCGGCAAGGCGAGCAGCACCTCGTCCGCAACGATATCGGCGATACGGACCGGCTCGGCGCCGACGACCAGCGGTTCGTAACGCGCGTGCAGCCGGGCCGCCGCCTCCGTATCGCGCACGATCCCAAGCCGGAACGCCAGATCCAGCAATAGCTCGAACGGCTCCAGGCAGCGCTGGCACTGCAGCTCCACGGTACCGTGTACGGTTCCGGCCAGATATCGCGTCCCGTCGGGATCCTTGCCCAGCTCGAGACTCACCTGCAGAGTCCCCGCACTCGAACTCAGCAGCGGCACGACCCGTTCCATACTGGCCAGCGGCAGGCGGCCTTGCAGTACCCGCCCCGCATCGGCTGTCGCGAGCAGGTCGAGGCGCTCGGGCAAGTGGTCAATCATAACCCGCGAATACTACCCGGAACCGGTCACCACTGTCAAAGGAAAAACCCTGAAAAATCGGCAAGTTCCGGGTACGGCCGGCGCCTGCCCGCTATTGACAGCCGCAGGGAAATTCCGTACTTAGGCGGGACACCGGCAGCCGCAGCAGACGGGCCGCCCCCACTCGACCGGGATCACGACTTGCTCAAGAAAATCCTGATAGCCAACCGTGGCGAAATTGCCGTGCGCATCATACGGGCCTGCGCAGAGGCCGGGATCACCTCCGTGGCGATCTATGCCGATGCGGACAGCCACGCCCTGCACGTGAAAAAGGCTGACGAGGCCTACAACATCGGGCCGGAATCCATCGCCGGCTACCTCAACGCCCACCGCATCGTCAATCTCGCGATCGCGACCGGGTGCGACGCGGTCCACCCCGGTTACGGCTTCCTCTCGGAAAACCCGCTGCTGGCGGAAATCTGCCAGTCACGCAACATCAGGTTCATCGGGCCGGATGCCGCCGTGATCAGGCAGATGGGCGACAAGGTCGCCGCGCGCCATGCCATGCAGGCGGCTGGCATTCCGGTGATCCCCGGCAGCGACGGCAACCTCGCCAACGTCGACGAGGCCGTGATCCTGGCCGCGGAGATCGGCTATCCCGTCATGCTCAAGGCGACGTCGGGCGGCGGCGGCCGCGGGATCCGGCGCTGCGACAATGAAACCCAGCTGCGTCGCAACTACGAACGGGTGCTTTCGGAGGCCAGCAAGGCCTTCGGCTCGGCCGAGATATTCATGGAGAAATGCATCGAGCGGCCGCGCCACATCGAGGTGCAGATCCTGGCTGACCGGCATGGCAACGTCGTACACCTGTTCGAACGCGACTGCTCGATCCAGCGCCGCCACCAGAAGCTGATAGAGATCGCCCCGTCGCCGCAGCTCGACGATACCCAGCGCCAGTGGCTGGGCAAGATGGCGGTGCGCGCCGCACAGGCCGTCAACTACGAAAACGCCGGCACGGTGGAATTCCTGCTCGCACCCGATGGGCAATTCTACTTCATGGAGATGAACACCCGTCTGCAGGTCGAGCACACGGTAAGCGAGGCCATTACCGGCATAGATATCGTGCAGGAACAGATCCGCATCGCCAGCGGACTGCCGCTGACCTACTTGCAGGAGCAGATCGGGCGCCGCGGCTTCGCCATGGAGCTGCGCATCAACGCCGAGGACCCGAAGAACGATTTTCTGCCCAGTTTCGGCCGCATCACACGCTACTTCGCCCCGGGCGGCCCCGGCGTCCGTACCGATGCCGCGATCTACACCGGCTACCAGATCCCGCCGCACTACGATTCCATGTGCGCGAAACTCACCGTATGGGCGCTGACCTGGGAAGGCCTCCTCAACCGTGCCAGCCGGGCCCTGCGCGATACCGGGGTCTACGGCGTCCGGACCACCATCCCGTACTACATGGAAATCCTCAAGGTACCCGGGTTCCGCTCTGGCCGCTTCGATACCGGATTTGTTGAGGATCATCCCGAGCTGGTAGGCTACACCACCAGCCGGCCCAACCGCGAACTGAGCGCCGCGATCACTGCCGCCCTGTCCGCCCATCTGGGCCTGTAACCCGACGCAGCAGGAAGTCCTTCACCCATGCCAAGCGTACACGTTACCGATGTCATCCTGCGCGATGCGCACCAGTCGCTGATCGCCACACGACTGCGCACCGCCGACATGCTGCCAGTGTGTGCACAGCTGGACCGTATCGGCTACTGGTCACTGGAAGCGTGGGGCGGCGCCACCTTCGATGCCTGCCTGCGCTATCTGAAGGAGGATCCGTGGGAGCGCCTGCAGCAGCTGCGTGCGGCCCTGCCGAATACGCGCCTGCAGATGCTGCTGCGCGGACAGAATCTGCTCGGTTACCGGCATTACTCCGACGACGTGGTACGTGCCTTCGTGGCACGCGCCGCCGCCAACGGTATCGACGTGTTTCGCATCTTCGACGCGCTGAACGATACGCGCAACCTGAAAACGGCGATCCGGGCGGTGCTGGAGACCGGCAAGCATGCGCAGGGCACGATTTGCTATACCACCAGCCCGGTACACGATATCGGGACCTTCGTCGCCATGGGACGGGAGCTGGAAGCCATGGGTTGCCAGAGCATTGCCATCAAGGACATGGCCGGCCTGCTGACACCGATGGTCACCGCGGAGCTGGTCACCCGGCTGCGCGAAGCGGTCTCGCTGCCGCTGCACCTGCATTGCCATGCCACGGCGGGTACTGCGGAGATGTGCCTGCTCAAGGCGGTGGAATGCGGCTGCACTCACATCGATACCGCCATCTCGTCGTTCTCGGGCAGCACCAGCCATGCCGCCACCGAAAGCCTGGTGGCGGCGCTGCGTGGTACGGATTTCGACACGGGGCTGGATCTCGAGGCACTGCAAACCATCGCCCAGCATTTCCGCACGGTGCGCAAAAAATATCACCAGTTCGAAAGCGAGAATCACGATCCTGACACGCGCGTGCAGGTCTATCAGGTGCCGGGCGGCATGATCTCCAATCTGTACACCCAGTTGCGCGAACAGGGCGCGCTGGACCGCGTCGAAGCGGTCTTTGCCGAGATCCCGCGCGTGCGCAAGGAGCTCGGCTATCCACCCCTGGTGACGCCCACCTCGCAGATCATCGGCACCCAGGCGGTGCTGAACGTGCTCACCGGCAAGCGGTATCAGACGATCACCAACGAAGTGAAGCTGTACCTGCAGGGTCGCTACGGACGCCCGCCGGCACCGCTCGACCCCGCCGTGCGCCAACAGGCGATCGGCAAGGAAAGCACCATCGATGTCCGCCCCGCGGACCTGCTCGCAGACGAGATGGCTACATTGCGCGCCGGCATCGGTGACCTGGCCGCGAGCGAGGAGGACGTGCTCACCTACGCAATGTTCCCCGAGATCGGCAAGGATTTCCTCAGCCACCGCAAGGCAGGCACGCTCACGCCCGAACCGCTGGCACTGGAGGTGGCCGAGCTGGGCGGCGAACGGCGTTCGCGCCCCACCGAGTTCCGGGTCATCCTGCACGGCGAGCCCTACCACATCAAGATCACCGGTACCGGCCACCGCACCCTGGACAACCGTCCGTTCTACATGACGGTGGACGGCGTTCCCGAGGAAGTGCTGGTGGAGACGCTGGACGAGCTCCCGGCGGAAGGCGGGCGCGGCAAACGCGAGCCGCACGCCTCGGGCAGCCAGCGCCCGCGTCCGACCCAGCCGGGGCACGTCACCACATCCATGCCCGGCACCATCATCGACGTACTCGTGCAGGTCGGCGACAAGGTGGAAGCCGGCACACCGGTCCTGATCACCGAGGCCATGAAAATGGAAACCGAGATCACGGCGCCAATCGCCGGCACGGTAGTTGCCGTCAACGTCAGCAAGGGCGAGGCGGTCAACCCCGATGAGACGCTAGTGGAAATCCGGGCCGGCGGTTAGCCGCCGACTGCTGCCATGACCGGCCAGCCCCCCCTGATCCTGGCCTCGACTTCCCCGTTCCGCCGGCAATTGCTGGAGCGGCTGCGCCTGCCGTTTACCACCGCGGCACCCGAGGTCGACGAAACCCCGCGCCCCGGCGAAACGCCACATGAGCTGGTCATCCGCCTGGCCGAGGCCAAGGCGCGCGCCATCGGTGCCACCCAGCGCGGTCTGATCATCGGTTCCGACCAGGTCGCCACGACGGGTACTGACATCCTGGGCAAGCCCGGCACGCACGAACGCGCAGCGGCACAGCTGGGCCACCTCTCCGGCCAACGCGTCACCTTCCATACCGGTCTCTGCCTGCTGCACAGCGCCGTCGACGAAGTACAGGTGGATGATGTGCCCTACCACGTAGTGTTCCGCACGCTCGCCACCGACCAGATCGAACGTTACCTGCGTGCGGAACGACCCTACAACTGCGCCGGCAGCTTCAAGTCGGAGGGGCTCGGCATCACCCTGTTCGAACGCTTGGAGGGCGATGACCCGACCGCGCTGATCGGCTTGCCGCTGATCCGGCTGACCCGCATGCTGGCACGCGCCGGTGTGATCCTGCCCTAGCGCCTGCGCCCCGGACCGCGCGGCTGCATCCAGGGCGGCGCCCCCCCGGCGGGGCCGTGCGGCGGCATGCCGGGCGGTGGTGGCATGCCCCAGGGCGGCGCTGGCGGGGTCTGACCCGGCCGGGTCGCGGCGGCCTGGCGCCAGACCTGCAAGCGCCAGTGCTGCTGGTGCCGGAAGGCATCCAGCTCCTGCCGCTGATGCGCGTCGAAGCGTTGCCGTTCCTGGTCCTGATAGGCGCCGAAGCTTTGCAGGTCGCGCTGCTGTTTCAGCTGCAGGCCGTTCAGCTCCTGCTGCTGGTGCGCGCGGAAAGCCGCCCATTCCTGTCGCCACCACTCCTGATCGAGATCGTCCTCGTCCAGTTCGGGGGTCGGCCCTGCAGATGCTGCAGCTCCGCCCGCTTCCGCCGGCGCCGGCGCGTCACTGCCGGCCACGCCGGCCTCGGCCGCAGGCGCGTCCGTTTCCGCCCGTGGCGTACCGGGCAACGGCGTGCTCAGGATGTCCTTGATACGCTCGAGCAGCGAATCGTCCGCTACGTCACCCGCCGCCGGGGCCCGGCCGTTCGTATCCGCCGTCCGCGTACCCGGGAGCGGCGCGTTCAGGATGTCGCCGAGCCGGTCGAAGAAACCCTTGTCCTGTTCCTGTGCCATGACGCCCTCCCCCGAATCAGGCTGCCGGCTTGATCAGCTGCGTCAGCCAAACCAGCAATACGGCACCTGCCAGCGCCGCGACGCAGGTCAGCAGCAGACCACCTACCGTGCCGCCGCCACCGATACCCAGCAATGCCAGCAGATAGCCGCCAACCACGCCGCCGGCGATACCGAGCACGATATCACCGATCCTGCCGAACGGCGGCGTACCGCCCAGCAAGTTGCGTGCGAGCAAGCCCGCGACGGCGCCGATCGCCAACCAGACGAACAATGACCAAGCCGGCATAGCTGTTTCTCCTCGTAATGGTGTGTGAACCTCGCGCCCGGGCCGGTGGCTGCCCGGTCACTAGCGCAGCGTCGCCGTGTTGTCCGTCAGCAGCTCGCCCAGGGTACGCGCCATGGCTACGCCGATGCGATCGCTGATACGCTTGAGCAGGTCCGGCTCGCGGGTGTAGTCGACGATATCCTCTGCGCCGATCACGTCGCGCGCCACCTGTCCGGCACTGCCGATGTGATCGGCCAGGCCCATGTCCACACTTTCCGCGCCGGTCCAGACCAGCCCGCTGAACAAGGCCGGGCTGTCCTTGAGGCGGTCGCCGCGACCGGCGCGCACCGCGTTCTTGAACTGTTCATGGATGTCGCCGAGCAGTTGTTTCACGTGTTGGACATCCGATTCCTTGCTCGGCAGGAAGGGATCGAGGAAGCCCTTGTTCTCACCGGCAGTATACAGACGTCGTTCGACGCCGAGCTTCTGCAAGGTATCGACGAAGCCGAAACTGTCCATGCGCACGCCGATGGAACCGACGATGCTGGCGTCGTCGACATAGATCTCGTCCGCCGCGGACACGACATAGTAGCAGCCGGAGGCGCAGAGGTCGGTGACCACCGCGTATAGCGGGATATCCGGATGCTTCTCGCGCAGCCGCTTGATCTCGTGATAGATGTAGGACGATTGCACGGGGCTGCCGCCGGGCGAATTCGCACGCAGGATCACGCCCTTGGTGTTCTCGCTGTCGAAGGCGTCGCGCAGGCCCTCGATGACCGTGTCCGCATTGGCCTCGCTGGTATCCGCTATGGGGCCGGACAGGTCCACCAGGGCAGTATGCTTGGTCGTGCCTTCGAGCAGTTCGGCCCAGTCCGTCGGTAGGTAGAGGATCAGCAGCGCCAGCAGGTATACGGCCAGCAGGCACTTGAAGAATATGTTCCAGCGGCGCGCCCGGCGTTGCTCTTCGAGGGCCGCGAACGCCAGCCGGTTGACGACATTCCGATGCCAGCTGTCATCGGCTCCGCCACCCTGCTCCAGCGACTCGAAGTGCACATTGCCCCGGCGCCTGCCGCCGAATAATCCCTTGTCTGACATACCCTCTCCCCTACGGTTGAAACGTCAATTTTTTACAAGCCCCGTTGTGGACAGCCATGCCGGCAGCTCGGCCACGCCGTCCAGGCATGTCAGCGGCGCATGCCGGCACAGTCGCGTTTCCGAATGCACGCCGGACCGTACCGCCACCTTGCCGGCGCCGGCATTGGTGGCCATTTCCATATCATACTCGGTATCACCCACCATGAGCGTCGCACGCGCCGCCACACCCACTTCCTCCATCAGCTCCAGCAGCATGCGCGGATGCGGCTTGGAGGCCGTCTCGTCGGCACAGCGGGTGGCATCGAAATGATTCGTGAGACCGGTCTGCTCGAGCACCTGTATCAGCCCGCGGCGGGCTTTACCGGTGGCGATGCCGAGCAGAAATCCCTGTGCCCGCAGCAGTTCGAGCATCTCGCGTGCACCCGCGAACAGGCTGGAGCCCTCGGAGGCGAACCAGTACCTGCGGTAGGCCTCGACGAATGACTGCCGGAACGCCTCGTCGCGCCCCGGCAGCAACGCTTCGACGGCCTCGCGCAACCCCAGTCCGATCACGTCCTTGACGGTGTCGTCGCGCATCGGTGGCAGCCCAAGATCGGCGATAGCCCCGTGCAGGCAAGACACGATCTGCGCCTCGGAATCCATGAGGGTGCCGTCCCAGTCAAATACGATGAACTTTACGCTCGCGGTCATGAAAATCGGGGGGCGTGATCGGGCAGTGCGCGGATTGAACCGCGGATTATGACGATTCGAGCCGTTCGAGAACAGCCTGCAGGGCGGGGTCGAGCGGCGCCGTGACTTCGATCACCGCAGCGTCGGCAGGGTCGGTGAAGCTCAGCCGGCTGGCGTGCAGGAACATCCGCCGCAGCCCGAATGTGCGCATGCGGGTGTTGAAGTCCCGGTCACCGTATTTCAGGTCACCGGCGAGCGGATAACCGAGATGGGCGGCATGCACGCGGATCTGATGGGTGCGGCCGGTCAGCAGTTCGACCTCCACCAGCGTGGCACCCGGATAATGCGCCAGCGGACGGAACACGGAGACCGCCGGTTTGCCGTCGGCCGCGACGCGCACCACGCGTTCCCCACCCTGCAGCTGGTTCTTGCGCAGCGGTGCATCCACAGTTCGCTCCCCGCCCTTCCAGCCGCCGGCCAGCAGCGCCAGATAGCGCTTGTGTACCGTGCCTGCGTGCTGCTGCGCATGGAAGGCCCGCAGAAAACTGCGCCGCCGCGCCAGCAGCAGGCAGCCGGAAGTCTCCCGATCGAGCCGGTGCGCCAGTTCCAGAAACGGTGCCCCGGGATGCGCCGCCCGCAGCGCCTCGATCACGCCAAAACTGACCCCGCTGCCACCGTGTACGGCCATGCCCGCCGGCTTGTTGACGACCAGGCAGCGGCCGTTCTCGAACAGCACCTCCAGCGACAGCCGCGGTGGCGGCTGTCGGGCAGGTCCCTCCGGCGCAGCCAACCGCACGGGTGGGATCCGCACCGCATCGCCGGCACGTACCTTGTAGCGCGCCTGGATGCGTCCGCTGTTCACGCGTACTTCGCCGCGCCGCAGGATGCGGTAAATATGGCTCTTGGGGACACCCTTGAGATGCCGTGCCAGAAAATTGTCAATGCGTTGGCCGGCCTCCTCGTCGCTGACGTTGACAAGGCGCGCCTGCGGTCGGTCGGTAGTTGTGGCGGATGTTCGGGACATGGGCGTTGGCGTCGGCACGGGTAATCTGGGAAATTGTACAGGGAATCACCCGTTTGTAGCAGCTGAACCTGTTTGCGGCTAATCTGTAACATTGATATAGTGCAGCCTCGGCGCCGGCCACGGGCGGACAAGTTTCACCCGGCGCACGCCGAAATACCTGTTTACCCGGGAGATGGCGGTGCACCAGCAGCGTGCATCTCTCTGTTGTCTGTGTTTGCTGTAGAAACCTGTTTAACGAACATCGCTCCCATGGAACACGCTCAGCTCCTGTTCATCACGTTCAGCCTGGCACTGCTGGCGGGTATTGCCGTTTCCCGTACCCGTACCGGCTGGCTGCGTGTTGCGGCACCGGCACAACAGCCGGTGTGTCTGTGGCGGTTCCGGGTCGAGCGCACGAGAGACAAAAACCATGAAAAGAATGCTTATCAACACCACGCAGCCCGAAGAGCTGCGTGTCGCCATGGTCGATGGCCAGAAGCTCTACGACCTTGATATAGAAGTCCCTGCCCGCGGCCAGAAGAAATCCAACGTCTACAAGGGTAAGATCACACGCATCGAGCCCAGCCTCGAGGCCGCCTTCGTCGATTACGGCGGCAACCGCCACGGTTTCCTGCCGCTCAAGGAGGTGGCGCGCAACTATTTCAGCGAGTCAGCGCGTCAGTCCGGCGGACGGCTCAGCATCAAGGATGCCCTGCACGAAGGCCAGGAACTGGTGGTCCAGGTCGAGAAGGAGGAGCGCGGCAACAAGGGCGCCGCGTTGACGACCTTCATCAGCCTCGCCGGCCGCTACATGGTGCTGATGCCGAACAATCCCCGCGCCGGTGGCGTCTCGCGGCGCATTCAGGGCGATGACCGCGACGAGGTGCGCGAGGCCATGAGCGCCATGAACATTCCGGAAGGCATGGGCGTGATCGTGCGTACGGCCGGCATTGGTCGCAGCAGCGAGGAACTGCAGTGGGACCTCGACTACCTCACCCACCTCTGGAGCGTCATAGAAACGGCGGCGAATGAGCGACCGGCCCCCTTCCTGGTGTACCAGGAGAGCAACGTCATCATCCGCGCGTTACGTGATTACCTACGCAACGACGTTACCGAGATCATCATCGACAGCAAGGAGGTCTTCGAGACCGCCCGGGAATTCATGGAGCGGGTGATGCCGCACAACCTCGGCAAGCTCAAACTGTACCAGGAAACCATCCCGCTGTTCAGCCGCTTCCAGATCGAGTCCCAGATCGAATCCGCCTTCCGCCGTGAAGTGCGCCTGCCCTCGGGCGGCGCCGTGGTCATCGATCATACCGAGGCACTGGTCGCCATCGACGTCAACTCCGCCCGCGCGACCAAGGGCGGCGACATCGAGGAAACCGCCCTCAATACCAATCTGGAGGCCGCCGACGAGATCGCCCGCCAGCTGCGCATCCGCGACCTCGGCGGGCTGGTGGTGATCGATTTCATCGACATGCAGCCGGCACGCAACTTGCGCGAAGTCGAGAACCGCCTGCGCGAAGCGCTCAAGCTGGACCGTGCCCGGGTGCAGATCGGCCGCATCTCGCGCTTCGGCCTGCTCGAAATGTCACGCCAGCGGCTGCGGCCATCCCTCGGCGAATCGAGCCAGATCGTGTGCCCGCGCTGCACCGGTCAGGGCACCATCCGCGGGGTGGAATCACTGTCGCTGTCGGTGCTGCGCGTGATCGAGGAAGAGGTAATGAAGGAGAACACGGCACGCGTGATCGCCCACGTGCCGGTCGATGTCGGCACCTTTCTCCTCAATGAAAAACGCGATCTGCTGGCCATGCTGGAGGCGCGCCACAAGATCACCATCATGCTCATCCCGACACCGGCGCTGGAAACGCCGAATTTCGACGTGCAGCGGATCCGCACCGACGAGGCAGGCCCGGTACGCCAGCAGGCCAGCTACGACCTGACCCTCACGCGGGAGGATGTCGAGGGCCAACCGGGACATGCAGATGCGCGTGCGGATGCAGAAATACCCGCAGTCCGCGCGGTCTCGCCACTGACCCCCGCGCCCCTGCCGGCTGCGGCCCCCTCCAATCTGGCTCCGGTCGAAGCGACCAAGCCGGGCCTGCTCAAGCGCGTTTTCGGCAGCCTGTTCGGCAGCGGGATGGATGCGGAGCAGTCCGCGCAACCCGTATCGATCGACGTGGAACGTCGCGAGCGTCCCGCGCGCGAAGCCGGTGGGTCCCGGCGTGGCACGAACCGCAAACAGGAGGACCGCCAGGGCGGCGGCCGCCAGCCACGCCAGGGCAAGACGGCGCAATCGCGCCAGGGCGATACCCGGAAAGCCGCGCCATCCGGCGCCAAACCGGATTCCCAGACCGACGAAGCGCAGCCTCAGACCCAGGACGAGGGGCAGTCACAACAGCGACGCAGCTCCCGCCGCGGCCGGCGCGGCGGCCGCCGGCGGAGTGGACGCAACGGTGGCCCGGAGGGTGCAACCGGCACGACCGAGAAGCGGACCGAACAGGAGGACAGCCGGAGCGGTGCCGAGAAGGAAACGACAGGCGGTCGCGGCACGGGCAGCGAACAGCGTACACCGCCACCCGCACGTACCGGCGCGGACAAGTCCGCACCTGATACAGCTCGCGGCGAACCTGTGGCAGCCGCTCCCGTCGCTGCACCGGCGGCATCCGGGCACACGCACAAACCCGCCGAGGCACCTGCGGCACAGGCGGCAGCCACCCCGACGCGCAGCGACTCCAGCGCATCGGGCCCCACGGACGCAGGTCAGCCCAAGGAAAAAATAGCGGCGGAGTAACCGTCCCGCCCGTTCAGATCCCGTGCTGCTCGCGGATCTTCGCGAGCAGCCCGCGGGAAGCCGCCTCGATCAGATCGAGCACCCGCTCGAATCCCGTGGTACCGCCGTAATAGGGATCCGGCACCTCACGTACGCCCAGCTCGGGTGCAAAATCCAAGAACAGGTGCAGCTTGGCACGCTGTTCCGGCAGGCAAAGGCTGGCGAGGTCTTCGTAATTGCTCTCGTCCATCGCCAGTACGTAATCGAACTCCTCGAAATCCGCCGCATCGACCCGGCGAGCCTTCTGGTCGCTCAGGTCGACCCCGCGACGCTGTGCTGCGGCGCTGGCCCTGCTATCCGGGGGCTCGCCGATATGATAAGCATGCGTCCCGGCCGAATCGATGCGGATTCTGTCCGCTAGGCTGGTTTCCGCGACATGCCGGGCGAACACACCCTGCGCCGTCGGCGAGCGGCAGATGTTGCCCATGCAGACGAACAGGACCTTAATCGTTTCCATGGGAAGTACTATACAGAAGTCGGTTTGTGGCTACAGGCGTGCAACAGACCGCTCAGCCGTGCGCCAGCCTCAGGTAGGGCCATTCCCGACTGGCGTGATCCTCCATGATCCGGACCACCGCGGCGTGCCCGTGCAGTTGCGCAAGTTGCAGTGCCGTCTGCCCGGAACTGTTCCTGACATCGGTATTGGCGCGATATTTCAGCAGTGTCGAGACGGCGTCGGCATGGGCCGACTGGGCGGCCAGGTGCAGTGCTGTTTCATGCCGCGCTGTCATCGCATCTACAGCGGCACCATAGCGGATCAGCGCGTCGCAGATCGCGGCATGACCCTGCAGCGCAGCGATCTGCAGCGGCGTATAGCCACTGGCAGGATCGGCCGCATTGAAATCGGCCCCCTGCTCCAACAGCTGCAGCGTCAGCCCGGCATCACCGCGCATGGCGGCCTGATGCAGCGACTGCTCGGGGGCGGCGGAATCAGTCACCTTCCCCACCCGCGCCGGTTTGATCCGATGTACCTCGGCCGGCTTCGCGCGGGCCGGTTCATGCTCTGCCCGCAGCGCCGGCGCCGTCACGGTTTGTTCCTGCAGCAGCCGTGCACCGACGAACATCACGTAGGGCAGGATCGTAGCCGCTAACATCAGTGGCTCATGCAGGTGCCGGAAAAAATGCGGGTAGGCAGCCATGAACGAGACGGCATCCATTCCGGGCAGGGCCACGATACCCCGCCCTGCCAGCCACCAGAACAGCACCGGCAACATCATAAAGCTTGCAAATAACCATAAGACAAGGTATTTCAACTCTTTTCCAATACGTTTCATGGACATTCCAGAGTAAATTAAAAGTTCCTGATTTGCTGATTATAAAGTGATCACGGTGACACAACCACTCTCTCCGAGGCGACGGAGACACGTTTGATCGCGCGGGATGGCGCTTGGTTCCGCTGGTGTCGGCGCGGCGCTGTACACCCGGTTTACGACACCGGTTGTCGCACGGATTATGATGACCGCACCACGAGCGAGCACGGCTGCAGCAACTGCCGGACACAATCATGACAATAAAGAAACAGCATTTATGGATAGACCGTGAGTACGACCGGATCTCGACCGAGATACCCTGTCGGATAGGACCGGTGGGCGGCGCCAGGAAATCCGCCGTCATCGTCAACCTTTCTGCAGGTGGTCTCAAATTCACCTGCAGCCGCGAAGTCTTCGATCTGCTGTTGCCGGAAGACCAGCGTATCCCGGGCCAGATCGGCAACGTGGATATCGAGATACAGTTTCAACTGCACAGCACCGGGAGCAGGAAGCCGCTCAACATCCGGACGCTTGCCCGGATTATCTACACGGAGCGGCTTGCCCAGGACAGTTACACCGCAGGTATCAAGTTCCTCAGTCTGGGGGAAACCGATGTCCGGGCACTTGCAACCAGCATTCGCGAGCGCAATATCCGCCCCGGCTGGTTGTAGCCGGGTATACACCTCAACCGGCATCCGCGATCAGCCCCTCGACTAGCAACAAATCGGCTTCGGTGTCGACACCAGGTCCGGGCATGCGGGCGGCCAGGCTGACATGGATCTTCATGCCATGCCAGAGCACGCGCAACTGCTCGAGCTTCTCCACCGTTTCGCAGGGCGCGGGTTCGAGGTCGCAATACCGGCCGAGGAAACCGACGCGGTAGGCATACAGACCGATGTGACGCAGCCCGGCATGGCCGTCAGCCCCCGGCGCGTCGCGCACGTACGGTATCGGTGCGCGACTGAAATACAGGGCAAATCCCGCCCGGTCGAGCACGACCTTCACCACATTCGGGTCGCGTTGCGTGACGGACGAATTGAATGGATGGGCGAGCGTGGCCATGGCCGCCTCCGGCGTGGCTGCCAGATCATCCGCCACCTGCCGGATCAGCTGCGGTTCGATCAGCGGCTCGTCACCCTGCACATTCACCACGATACTGTCTGGCGGCCAGCCGCGCCGGGCGACCACCTCCGCCAGGCGTTCGGTACCTGAGCCATGCGCAGCAGCGGTCATGCAAACGTCCGCACCGAAGCCCGCTGCGGTGCCGGCGATGCGCTCGTCATCGGTGGCAATCACGACCTCGCGAGCACCGCACTGCCCCGCCCGTTCGAAGACATGCTGTAGCATGGGACGGCCGGCGATCGGCAGCAACGGCTTCCCCGGGAGCCGCGTAGAGGCATAGCGCGCGGGAATGACCACCCTGAAATCGGAGGCGGACATGGCTCCGCTCAGACGTCTTCGTCGGCAGCAAGCCGGCGGGCCTCATCGACCAGCATCACCGGGATGTCATTGCGAACCGGGTAAGCCAAACGGTCGACCTTGCACACCAGTTCCTGCGCTTCCTTGTGATACACGAGCGCTCCCTTGCATACCGGGCATGCGAGAATTTCCAGCAATTTTTTATCCATGACAGACTCCTGGAGCAAATTCTCCGGCCACGCCCGGCACCCCCGGACGACAGCCGCGTGCCGCCAGCAGGGCATCCAGTCGCGCCTGGAAATCCCGCGACAGCTCGGCCCGTACCGGCACGTACCACTCATTGCCGCTGGCAAAGCGCCGGCACTTGACCGCATCCTTCGCCGTCATCAGCACCGGCGCATCGTCGTCGAAGCGCAGGTCGATGGCCCGAAAGCGGTGATGATCCGGAAACGGATGTTCCTCCACCCGCCGGATCACCTGGCGCAGGGACTGGAAGAACCGCTCCGGATGACCGATGCCTGCCACCGCATGCACCTTGCCATCACGGAACTCGGCCAGCGTACGTGTCACGCTATCGTCGCGCAGGTTGCGCGCCTCTCCCGACTTCAACTTCATCGGGTGCTCACCCGCACCGCCGATACCATTGACGACCAGCAAATCAGCCTCGCGCAGGCGACTGACCGGTTCGCGCAGCGGTCCGGCCGGCAACATGAAACCCACACCGAACCGGCGCACGCCATCGATCACGATTATCTCGATATCGCGTCCGAGCGCATAATGCTGCAAACCATCGTCGCTGATGACGAGATCGCAGTCATTGTACTTCAGCAGCGCCTCGGCCGCGGCTACCCGGCGCGGCCCGACCGCCATCGGACAACCGGTCAGACCGGCCAACAGCACGGCCTCGTCGCCGACGACGGCAGGATCGCTGTCCGGCCGCACCTGCTGCGGCCAGGACGCGGCCCTGCCGCCGTAGCCACGCGCCACGATACCGGGCTTGAAACCCCGCTCACGCAGGTATGCGGCCAACCAGGCGACCAGCGGCGTCTTGCCGGTACCGCCAACGGTGATATTGCCGACGACGATAACCGGGGCGGCAACGCGGCGGGTCCGCAACAAGCCCTTGCGGTAGGCGGCGCGCCGGAGCCGGACCGCAATCCGGAACAGCAGTGACAGCGGGGTCAGCAGGGCCAGCCATGGACTGCGGGCATACCAGTAATGCGCCAGACGCTTCATCCCGGGTAGCGCGAAATCCGCGTTATTCTTCCTCGATCTTCGACGTCGCCAGGGATATGTGTGTCAGACCCAGCTGGCTGGTCGCGTCCAGCACCCGGATCACGGCCTGGTGTGGCGTGTTGGCATCGGCGCGTATCGTCACCGGGATGGCGGCGCGCTTGCCGAGGGCCTTGCCGATCGCCGCTTTCAAAGTCTTCAGCTCGGAATTGATCACCTGTTGGTCGCCGATGAAATACCGGCCCTGGGCGTCAATCACGATTTCGAGCTTTTCCTCATCCTGTGGCGTGGCCTCGGCTGTGGCCTCGGGCAGCTCGATCTGGATGCGCGACTGCTGTTCGAAGGTGGTCGAAACCATGAAAAAGATCAACAGCAGGAACACCACGTCGATCAGCGGCGTCAGATTGATATCCGGTTCGTCGCTATCACCCGGTTGCAGGTTCATGGCAGCCTTCTCCTAGTCGTCGCGCCGCTTGCGGGTGCCGTGCATGATTTCGACCATCAGCATGGCTTCCTTCTCCATGCGCAGCACCAGCATGCGCACGCGTCCGCGGAAATAGCGGTAGAACATCAGTGCCGGGATGGCGACCGACATGCCGGCTGCCGTGGTGATCAGCGCCTTCGATATGCCATCGGCGAGCGCACCGGGATCGCCCACGCCCTGCGTGGTGATGGTCGCGAACACCTCGATCATGCCGAACACCGTCCCGAGCAGCCCGAGCAGCGGCGTGATGGCGGCGATCGTTCCGAGCGAGTTGAGGAAACGCTCGAGTTCATGGACGACATGCCGCCCGGTATCCTCGATGCTCTCCTTCATGTATTCCCGGCTCTTGTGGCGGTTGATGATACCGGCTGCGAGTATGGCACCCAGCGGCGAGCTCGCCTGCAGTTCCTTCAGATGCTGATCGTCAAGCTGGTTGATCTTCTCCCAGCGCCAGACCTGGGCGACCAGGTGCTTGGGCAGGACCCGCCGCACCTGCAGTGACCAGAGGCGTTCGGCAATGATCGCCACGGCGATCACCGAACACGCGATGATGGGCAGCATCAGCCAGCCACCCGCCTTTACCAGTTCCAGCACGCTATCACCGTCCTTTGTCCAGTTGAGGAATCACCAGCCGCTGCAGATCATACTGTATTTACTGCTGCAGCCAAACAATGCTATTCACGCCAGCTCCAGACATGCCGGGACCGCTCGCGCCAGCTGGACACCTCCGCGCCGGGTCTCGCCGCTTCCAGCCGGATACTGATGGCGCCGGCGCGACCGGTCTCCAGCATGGCTGCGCCGGCAGCGCGATAACGTTCGACCACATCGTGTTTCGGAAATCCGTAACGGTTGCGCCAGGCCGCAGGCACGATCACGAGTTCAGGCGCCACGGCCGCCACGAAGCCCGGCGACGAGGATGTGGCGCTGCCGTGGTGCGGCGCAACCAGTATGTTCGCCCGCAGTCCGTTCCGATGGCGCGCCAGCAACTGCGTCTCCGCGGCATGTTCTATATCACCCGGCAGCAGCAGACTGCCGCCGGCAGCGCTCCGCACGCGCAGCACGCAGGAGGCATTATTACCGACGTGGGCATCATCCACGCCCGGGTGCAGCAGCGCGAATTCGACTCCGTCCCATTGCCATACCACACCCTGACGACAGGCGCGTGCGCCGGTACCCGGCAGGCGCTCTGGCACGCTGGTGTGGATGGTCCGTACCGGATAGGCAGCCAGCAGCGAATCGGTACCGCCGATGTGGTCATTGTCACCATGACTCACCACCAGCGTATCGAGCCGGGTGATCCCCTGGCTGCGCAGGAACGGGACCACCACAGCCCCCCCGGTATCGAATGCCGGGCCGTAGCGCGGCCCCGTGTCATAGACCAGGGCGTGGTTGGCAGTCCGGACCACGGCAGCCAGCCCCTGCCCGACATCCAGCAGGGTGATCCACGCCGCGCCCATCGGTGGCGCAGACGGCCGCACCAGCAACAGCGGTAGCAGCAACACACCACCCAGCCAGCGGCCTGGCAGCCCGCGCGGCATGCACAGCAGTGCGACTCCGAATAGTGCCGGGGCGAGCGTCCAGAGCGCGGGCTGGTGCCGGGTCCAGACCGCCGCATCCAGGCGTGCCAGCGCCTGCAGCGCCGGCCAGGCCAGCTCCAGCAACAGCGCCGCCACCCCCAGCAGCCAGGTACCCAGGGCTGCATGCACGGCAAAGACCGCGGCAGCGAATAGCGCCAGGGGCACGACCAGCAACCCGACGAACGGTACGGCAAACAGGTTCGCCAGCGGCGCGACCAGAGAGGCCTGCTGGAACTGCAGCAGCAGGACCGGTGCCATGCACAGCGCCAGTGCCAGATGCGTCAGCAGACGCTGTCGGATGCGTTCGGTCATATTGCCGCAGCGTCCCGCTGCGAGCCAGGCGATGCTGCTCACGGCCAGAAACGACAGCCACCAGCCGGCCGCGAGTATCGACAGCGGGTCGAACAGTAACGTACCGAGCAGCGCCAGGCTGATCAGCCGCCCGGGTTCGGTCTGCCGGCCTGTGAGCAGCGCCAGCATAACGACACCGATCATGATCAGCGCTCGCCGCGCCGGGATACCGAATCCTGCCAGTTGGGCGTACAGCAAGGCGGCGCCGAGGGCAGCCCCGGCTGCCAGGTACGGGGCCGGCAGGCGGACGGCACCAACGCCGAGACGCGACCAGCCCCGGCGCGCCAGCCAGAACGCCAGGCCGGCAACCAGGCTGATGTGCAACCCGGAGATTGCCAGCAGATGACTCGTCCCGGTGGCATTGAGCACCTGCCACTGCGTGCTGCCGATGGCACTGCGTTCGCCAACGGTGAGCGCGCGGATGAATGCCGCACCGGTGGCATCTCCCAAATGCGAAAAGGTCTGGATCAGCCGAACCCGGAAGGAGTCCAGCGCGGACAGGTGACCGACCGACAGGCGCGTGTTGCGCGGATCGTTGCGCACGTAGCCCGTCGCCCGGATGCGTTGCTGGAACAGCCAGCGCTCGTAGTCGAACCCACCGGGATTGGCCATCCCGTAAGCCCGCTTGAGACGTACCGCGAGTCGCCAGCGCTCTCCGGCTGCTGGCGCGCCGTCCTCACCGTACCAGCCCAGCCGTACCGTCGCATCGAACTCCTGCCAGATGGCGCCGGATTGCAGCCGCGTTATCCGGAACCGGAACCGCGAATAGCGCCCGCTGTAGCGTTCGGGTGACCCACTGACCGTGCCCTCAACCAGCACCGTCCTGCCTTCGATAGCGGGATCCAGGACCGGCTGCAGCGCCAGCGCCGCATGCATCACCGCCCACGCGAAGCCCAACGGCATGGCCGCCATGGCCCTGAACCGAGGACAGATCAGCAGAACCAGGGCGAGCGGCAGTGCGCTGAGCGCGGCCGCGACTGGCAATTCTGCGAACGCGCATAGCGCGCAAACACCAGCCGTGAAGTAAATTGCGATATGGAACATAGTCTTCCATGATATTTACGGATTCCGGATTAACCGGCGCGCGCATCAGGAAGACTGTTTGCAGTACGCGCGCTAGCGCAGTCGGCCATCCTCCAGATGCACGACCCGATCCATGCGCTCCGCAATCGCGTTGTCATGCGTCGCCACCAGCAAGCTGGTACCGAGCTCACGGTTGAGTTCCAGCATCAGCGCGTAGACCTGGTCTGCGTTACGGCGATCCAGATTACCGGTCGGTTCGTCCGCCAGCACGCAGCGCGGGTGAGTCACCAACGCACGCGCCACCGCGGCACGCTGACGTTCGCCGCCCGAAAGCTCACCCGGCTTGTGACCCAACCGGGCGGAGAGTCCCACTCGCTCCAGCATGGCAGCGGCCTGCCTGCCTGACTCCGCGGGTGCCAGCCCGCGCACCAGCAATGGCATGGCCACATTCTCCAGCGCGGTGAATTCCGGTAACAAGTGATGAAACTGATACACAAAACCCAGCATGCGGTTACGCAACCTGCCCAGCCTGGCCGCATTGAGCCCGGCCAGCACCTGGCCGGCCAGGATGACGCGCCCCGTCGTCGGCTGGTCCAGCCCGCCCAGCAGATGCAACAGCGTACTCTTGCCGCTGCCCGACGCGCCCGTGATCGCAATGCGCTCGCCGCCCGCGACCGTGAAATCGATCTCGCGCAGGATCGTGAGGGCCTGGCTGCCTTCGCGGAATGTCTTGCCCAGCTGCTCGCAGCGCAACACCTCACTCATAGCGTAGCGCCTCGGCCGGGTGGGTGCGCGCCGCACGCCATGCCGGATACAGCGTCGCCAGCAGGCTCAGCAGCAAGGCCACTGAAGCCATTACCCAGACGTCGCCCCAGTGCAGTTCGGACGGAACCTCGCTGATGTAGTAAACGTCCGCGGCCAGGAACTGCACTTTGAACAACCGCTCGATCGCCGGCACGATCGTCTCGATATTCAGTGCGAGCCCCACACCACCCGCCACTCCCAAGGCGGTACCCAGCACGCCGATCACCACACCCTGGATGATGAAAATCGTCATGACCGAGCCCGGTGTCACGCCGAGCGTCCGAAGAATGGCGATGTCGGCACGCTTGTCGGTAACTACCATAATCAGCGTGGACACGATATTGAATGCGGCGACCGCGACAATGAGTGTCAGAATAATGAACATGACGCGCTTCTCGGTCTTCACCGCGCGGAAGAAATTGGCATGCTTGCGGGTCCAGTCCTCGAGCCGGTAGTCGCCTGGCAGCTGCGCTGCGAGCTGGCGTACCACCGCGGGGGCATCGAACACGTCGTCGAGCTTGAGGCGCAGACCGCTGACCGCGTTATCGAGACGGAACAGTTTCGCCGCATCTTCCAGGTGCACCAGCGCCACGCCGCGGTCGTATTCGTACATGCCGACCTCGAACGTGGCCACCACGGTGAAACGCCGCAGGCGCGGCAGTATCCCGGTCGGCGCGATGGTGATCTGGGGCGATACCACGGTGACCGAATCGCCGACTCCGACGCCCAGCGCGGCGGCCAGTTCACTGCCGAGGATGATGCCATAGCCTCCGGCGACGAGCTGCGTGATAGTGCCACCCCGGATATGGTCCACGACATCGGACACCCCGCCTTCCAGTGACGGGTCGATACCACGCAGGATGGCGCCACTGACCAGTTGGCCGTTGCTGAGCATGGATTCGCCGCTGACGTAGGGCGCCGTGGCGAGCACGTGCGGCTGGTCCCCGACCGTCGACGCGAGTGCGCGCCAGTCCTCGAGCCGGCCATCATAGCGGGTGATGGTGGCGTGGGCTGCCATGCCGAGTATGCGCGCACGCAACTCGGTTTCGAAGCCGTTCATGACCGACAAGACCGTGATCAGCGCCGTCACGCCCAGCGCGATACCGAGCATGGAGGTCAGAGTAATGAAGGATATGAAGTGGGTGCGCCGTTTCGTCCGCGTGTAACGCAGGCCGATGAACAGCTCGAGTGGACGGAACATGGATTGGGCGGTTTCCCTTCCGGGGCGATCAGGAGGTGGGATTATTACATACCCGCTGTCGATGTTTCACTTGCAGCAATCCTGACTCAGGACGCGTTGACGGGACATCGCTCGCCAGTTTCAGGAGATCTTGCGGACACCCGGCCGTGAGCCCAGCGCGCCGGATCCGCTGGCCTGCGGCTACCACTGCAGCATGCTGCCGCGCCCACCTGCCCGTGCACCCGGCGAGTCCACTGCGCCGATCCAGGGCTGACCGGCCCTAACCAGAAACGGCGCCGGCCGGAACGGCCGTTGCCGGTTGCCGGGCGGCTCAATTCAGGCGTGTACCGCGGGTCGGCACGGCAGGCAACATGCAGTCTTGCTGCAGCATGCGGAAGCGCAGCGATTCCGCCAGCCGGCGCGACACCCAGGCCTCCCCCGCGTACAGCGCCGGAATGGCCTTGCGCAGCATGGAACGCATCCCGGCACGCGGTATGACCCCAGAAAAGCCAAGAGAAACCGCGTCCAGCACATTGTTTTCCATGTACTTATCAGCGATCAGGAGGAACTTGAGTCGGGGTTGGGAGCTGCGGATCTCGCTCAATTCGATCACCCCCCGCGCCGTCAGCGCCGCCTCTTCCACCACCATGATATCGCTGCCGGCGATTGCGTCGCGGACACCGGCCGCGTGCAGCGTCTCGGCGCAGGCGATGATCTCGAATTCGGGACAGCTGTCGAGGATATCAGCACTGCCCGGGTACTCCGCCGCCGCCGCGATGACCGTTATTTTGATTTTTTTCATAAGATGTTGTTTTTATAGTTTTAACGAGTCTAGGTTCGAGGTGCCGACGGCGCAATTGGACGTAGGTACCAAGCGGATCGCACGCCGTTGACGGCAAGGTCGGTGGCCGTTGCCCGCTCCGCAGGCCAGGAATCCTGAAAGTCGGCAGCACCCGTGCCGATAGGCATGCGTATGCCACCAGTATACGCAATGACAGCCCGATGACGGCGCACCCCGCACAAGCGAACTTGGCATTGTTACGGCTATGCCGTGCCGTGTTCGCCTCCATGCTGCTTTGGAGCGGCGTGATCTCCGGCTCGATGGCTGCGGAATTCGCCCTGTCGGCGGAATCGATGGCGAAGATCAAGCACGACTACGGCGACCCGGCGGTCGAGCGCGTCCTGCAGTGGCAACGTATGATACAGACCGCCGGCACACTGGATGATCAGGAAAAACTCAGGCTCACGAACGACTTCTTCAACCGTCTCAGCTTCGTCAGCGATATCGAACATTGGGGCAAGGAAGACTACTGGGCCACCCCCGTGCAGTTGCTCGCCTCTGCCGGGGGCGACTGCGAAGACTTCTCGATCGCAAAGTATTTCACGCTGCGGCAGATGGGCATACCGGCAGATCGGATGCGGCTCACCTACGTCAAGGCGCTCGAGCTGAATCAGGCCCACATGGTCCTCACCTACTACAGCAAGCCCGGCGTGGACCCGCTGGTACTCGACAATCTGATCAACGACATCCGTACGTCCTCGAGCAGGACCGACCTGCTTCCGGTATACAGTTTCAACGGTAACGGGCTGTGGCTGGTGAAGGCGCGGGGGATGGATCAGCACGTCGGCAATCCGGACAGGTTGAGCCGCTGGCAGGAGGTCATAGCCCGGATCAGCGACGAACACCTTGCTCTGCCCTATTGAATGGCCACACACTAGCCCCCTGGCGGCTACTGCGGCGTGACGGACGCTGGAATGAGATGAGCCTCTACAAACAACTCTCATCAGGCATACTGCTGGTGCTGCTGGCCGCCTTTCTCGGGACGGTTGTCATCAGCACGCAAAACCTGCGCAGCTTCATGCAGGACCAGCTCGAGTCCCACGCGCGCGACACCGCCACCTCGCTCGGCCTGTCGCTCTCGCCGCACATGTCACCGCCGGATATCCCGGTCATAACCGCCATGATCGGGGCAGTATTCGATCGTGGCGAGTACCGCAGGATCGTGCTTACCGGCACTGACGGAGCAACCGTGCTGGAAAAAAGCGTCCCGCCCGATAACGGCTCGGCCCCCGCATGGTTCGTCCGGGCGTTCCCCCTGGAAGTGCCCGGCAAAGAGGCCTTGGTCATGTCCGGCTGGAACCAGGCCGGCGTGATCTCCGTCACCAGCAACACGGGGCGGGCCTACGACCGCCTGTGGTCCACTACGCTGGACAACCTGGCCATGTATCTCGCACTCGCCGTGCTCAGCCTGGGTCTGGCGACCGCGGCCGTCAGGGTCCTGTTGCGCCCACTCGCACGGGTCAAGACACAAGCCGACGCCATCCGCAACAATTCGTACATGATCCAGCGGCACCTGCCGCGCACGCCCGAACTGCGCAGCGTCGTGCAGGCAATGAACCTGCTGTCCGAGAAGGTGGGCAAGATCTTCAGCGAGCAGTCCGCGCTGACGGAGCGGCTGCGGGAACAGGCCTACCGCGACCCGGTGACGGGACTCGGCAACCGGCGGTACTTCGATCGCCAGCTTGCCGCCCTGCTGGACGCCAGGGATGAAATCACGCAGGGCACGCTGCTGGTACTGGAACTGCGTGACTTAGCACGCGTGAATGAACGCACCGGCTATACCGCTGGTGACATGCTGCTGCAGCGGACGGGCGAACTGATCCAGGCGCAGCTCGCCTATCTCGAGAACAGCTTTGTAGCACGCATATCCGGCGCCGCTTTCGGTATAGTCGCCAGCGGCCTGCCGCCCGGCAGCGCCGATGCCCTGGCCGCCACACTCTGTCGCGACCTGTTACAGTTACGTGCCGATGGCCTTGCCACGTCCAATGACATCGGCCATATCGGCATAGCGATGTGGCGTCATGGGAAGAACCCTCAGGACGTGCTGTCCGAGGCAGATATGGCACTGCGCGCTGCCCAGGCCAGCGGTCAGAACACCTGGCAACGCTACCAGCCGGTCGCCGCCAACCAGCCTGACGTGCACACCATGGAGAGCTGGCGCCGGCGACTGCGAGGCGTCATCGACCGTGGCACCATTGTCCTGTACCTGCAACCGGTTTGCGAAGCTGCGGGACGGTCCGGCACGCTGCTGCACCGGGAGGTCTATGCACGCATAGACGACCACAGTGCCCACGGCGTCAATGCCGGCATTTTCATGCCACTGGCGGAGCGCTTTGGTCTGGCGAGCCAGCTCGACAAGCTGACCATCACTCGCCTGCTCGAACACCTGGCACGGGATGCCGAGGGCACGGCTCCGTTTGCGATCAACCTGTCCTCGACTTCATTGCACGACACGGTGTTCATTCAATGGCTGTGCAGCACGCTCGCGCAGATACCCGAACAGGCGCCGCGTGTCCTGATCGAGTTTCCCGAACATGCGGCACTCGCGAACACGCGCAACGCACAAAGCCTGGTTGAGCGCCTGAAAGCGCTGGGATGCGGGTGCGGTATCGACCATTTTGGCAGGGGTTTCGCCTCCTTCGGCTATCTCCGCAGCATGCCGGTCAGTTACGTGAAGATCGACAGCAGCTACATTCGCGACATCAACAGCAACAGCGACAACCAGTTCTTTGTCCAGGCGCTCACCGATACCTTGCACAGTCTCGATATCAGGGTCATCGCGCAGTCGGTAGAATCGCCCGCCGAGCGGGAAACCCTGGCAGGGCTCAATATCGACGGCCTGCAGGGACATCTTACCGGCAGGCCCGAGCCGGTGCGCTCGGCAGAGAGCAAGAGCCAGCGCAGCTGAGCCGGGTCTACGGGTCAAGGCAGGGCTGCAGCCGGAACGGGCCCGATACCGACAGGACGGCTACAGGGCAGATCGCAAGATCCACCGCCGCCGCCCCACAGGTCTGATCATGCCCGGCGGGCGCAGTCAACTTCACCCTAAACCCGTCCCCACCCGTGCCGATACCCTAACAGGTGGCAGCGGCAGGACTTTCCGCCCGCGCCACGGGGGGGCAGACAGCTGCTGCGTGAGTGGCAGGTAAGACACCGAGCGGACCGGCGGGCGCACAACGACCCGCCGTAGCGACCGCCGTACCGGCCCCGGGAACCAGAGTGAGACATCGGCAGACGGCAGGCTGACTCAATGACGGCGAAAACTTCAGCGGACAGCAATTACATTCTGATAGTCAGCCGTGACGGTGACGTCACGGAACGCTATTCGGCTGTACTGCAAAAGAACCATGCCGTCCAGCTTTCGAATACGCTCCCGGCGATGCACGCATGTATCGCCGGCAGCAAGCCGGTCCTGATCTTCGTCGATCCGCTGGTCTGCCGGCAAAACACCACACCCGAGCTGACCGGTCTGCTGAAAAAACTGGCCGGCAACCATGTGGTCGTAATCGAGAACGCAACCGACCGTATGGTCGACCAGCGCAGCCTGTTCAAGGCCGGTGCCCGGGGATTCTGTAGGGATGACATCACGCCCGCCCTGCTCGTCCGTGCCGTGGCGCAACTGCTCGACGGGGAATACTGGATACCCAGGAAACTGATATCCCGCATGATCAGCGAACTGGCAAATGAAGGTTCGATGACGGCAGCGGATAACACTGCCAACAACACCTTGATCAGCTCACTGACGCCACGCGAGTTGCAGGTTGCACGCATGGTTCACCTGGGCGGCAACAACAAGATGATTGCGCGTGAACTCGACATTTCCGAACGCACGGTCAAGGCGCATCTCAGCGCCATCTTCCGCAAGCTGGACATCGAAAACCGGCTCAATCTCGCACTGTTCTTCAACGAGATCAGCTGACGCCTGTCAGCGCAGCTGGCCAGACAGCGCAGCCATCCAGATTCGGCTGCTGTTCGGACCCTCGCCAGGTCGCCAATCCAAGCTGCCGAGACACCGAGGAACCCGGCACGATTATCGGCCTTGGTCTGCATGGACGAAAATCCGTCCCGCTAAGCACAACTGTAGCCGCAGCATCGCGGATTCTTTATTTTCCCGCAACTCGGCCTTACGATAAGGCATGCCTGATCACTCGATCATTTTTTCGATCTTCCTCATCTTCACGGGGGCTGCAGTACTGGCCGCCGTCGCCCTGTTCGCGAGGCAGTCATTGCTGGTTGCCTATATCCTGCTGGGTGTTATTGCCGGCCCCTGGGGCCTGCGCCTGGTAACCGACGCCTCGGTGATACAGCAGATCGGACATATCGGCATCATCTTCCTGCTGTTCCTGCTGGGTCTGAATCTGCAGCCATCCCAGCTGGTGCGCATGTTCAGGGAAGCCCTGCTCGTTACCGTGGCCAGCTCGCTCGCCTTCTGCGTGATCGGCTTCCTCCTTGGCAGGGCATTCGGGTTCAGCACCTTCGAGAGCCTGATCATAGGTGCCGTCACCATGTTCTCCAGTACCATCATCGGGCTGAAGCTGCTGCCCACCACAGCCCTGCATCATCGTCACATGGGACAGGTCATGGTCAGTATCCTGTTGTTGCAGGACATTCTGGCAATCCTGATCCTGGTATTCCTGGAAGGCTATTCGCAGGCATCCATCCAGTGGCAGCGGATCGGCAGTCTGGCGCTCGTGATACCCCTGCTGATAGCCGCTGCCTTCATCATCGAGCGCCACGTTCTGCAACCGCTCATGCGCAGGTTCGACACCATCCAGGAATACGTCTTCCTGACCGCGATCGGCTGGTGCCTGGGGATAGCCCAGCTCGCGGAAGCAGCCGGACTTTCATACGAGACTGGGGCGTTCATAGCCGGTGTCGCGCTCGCCGCCAATCCGCTCTCGCTGTTCATTGCCGAGAGCTTCCGCCCGTTACGCGACTTTTTCCTGATCATGTTCTTCTTTTCGCTCGGTGCCAGCTTCAACCTCACCATCCTGGCTGATATCTTCGTTCCCGCGCTGGCCATCGCCACCGTGGTGCTTGCCATCAAACCCCTGGTGTTCGCGCAGCTGCTGCGCTACTCCGGGGAGCAGCGCAAACTTGCGCTGGAGGCCGGTTTCCGGCTCGGCCAGGTCAGCGAATTCTCGCTCATGATCGCGGTCCTGGCCCTGAACGCGGATGCCATTGGCAGCCGTGCGTCCTATCTCATCCAGACCACTACGCTGCTCACGTTCGTCGCTTCGTCCTATCTGATTATGCTGAACTACCCGACCCCGATCGCCGTCAACGCCAGGCTGCGCCGCGACTGAATCTGGCGGCTGCTGACCCGGCATCTTACCGCTGGCGTGCCTGCGTCCCCGGACGCGGCCATCGCCGCCACAGGCATGGACGAATTGCCGCAATGATCGTATAGTTCACCTCAATCCGGGCCCAGCTGGTCGCCCGGGCACAACCTATCGGATCGGCTGCCAGTATGCGTAGATCAGCAAGCGAAACCGTGGAACGCAGACGTCAAGCTCGCACTCCTGTCAATATCAATGCCCTGGTCATCGGCGAAAAGACGGTGCCGAAGGGCTGCCGCGTCATGAACGTCAGCCAGAACGGCATGCAGCTGCAGTGTCATGCCGACGGGCGTCTGCTGACGTTCAAGGAAGGTGACAGTGTCGACGTTCACCTTACCATCCAGCACGAGGGCAAACAGAAGAAACTGACTATCCCGTCCTGGGTACGCCACGTGGCCGCGAACACGATCGACGTAGAGTTCCACAAGCCCGATCCGCCGCTGGTTGATCTGATCGAAACCTACCGTGCCAGCGAACAGCACAAGCTAGAGGCGGCACTGGGCCGGTTGGATCGGCGGGTCGCGGGCAACAAGACCGGCACCGGAGTCGCCGGTGTTGAGCAATCACCTGCAGCCAAGCAGGTACCGAAACAGAACAGCCGCCCTTTTTACGCCGTGGTACTGGCGACGCTGTTTGCCGTTTGCGTAATCACCGGTGGCTACGTCTACACGGCCAGTATCGACAGTCGCATCACCACCCTGGAGACGATCAGCGAGCGCCAGGCCAATGAACTCTCCGAATTGCAGAACCGTGTCTTCAGCGCCAGCCTGCAGGAAGGCAGATACGCCTCGCTCAACGCCCGCATGACGGCGATCGTCGATGCAATCCTGGGTTTGGAGGAACGACTGGGTCCCGGCCGCACCGGCACCATCACCACGCCACTGCATGAACGCCTGCAGAAAGCTGGCAATCCGTTCGCGGATCAGGCCACGGTCAAGTCCGCCACGCCGGCCGGCAAACCCGCACCGGATGTCCAGACAGCGGCAATCGGCTCTACCCAGACTCCCGCCGCCCAATCGGCACCGGCCACCGGCAGTGGTGCTGTAGCGACGCCGGAACCGGCAGCTCGCCCCGTAACGGCGCAGCCGGGTTCCCAAGCCACACGCAGCGACCGGCCAGTGCAGCCCAAGGCGCAGGCAGAGGTGCCGGCTGTCAAGGCCGACGCGGTCCCACCGACCGCCGCGGCGAAGACCAGTACGGACAACAACACCCCGGCGCCCGTGGAAAAGTCAGCACCGTCGCCTGACGCGCCATGGGTCATCAATCTCATCTCATCCACCGACAAGGCATACGTGGAGCGATTCAGCAAGGAAAGTGGCGCCGCGGCCCGGTTCAATACCGAGCTGAACAGCGCCAGTGTAAACGGCAGGCAGTACTGGCGCCTGCAGATCACCGGCTTTGCCAGCGCCGCCGAGGCAAAGTCACAGGCGGGCGCCGTCAAGACGGCACTCGGCCTCAAGGATGTCTGGATATTCAGGCAGAAGTAGTGCCGCCGGCGCCTGCCTATACAGGCTGCAGCAGCTGCGCGCCATCACGGGTTTGCGCGCCAATCACCTGCGCGCAGGCTAGCTGCGGCGGCTGGCCTGCAGTCGCTGTGCAGCAAACCGAGTAATGCGCACGGCGCACGTGCCTAAGCACCTGCGGCGGTGACCGCAGCACCTACGCAAGACTGGACATCGTCGGCACCAGTGCAATCGAGACCGCGACAGCCACGGAAAACACCATCAACGCGAGCCTGAAACGACAGGGAAGGCGCTTGGTGCAATGCCTGGTTTTCTCAAAAAGGGACATGATCATACCCGCCTGCAAACTGGTAAAAGTGTGTCTTAAGCCGCGCGCCAGGACGACTTGTCGCGCGTGCCGGCAACCCTGTCCGGCGCAGGAAACTTCGCAGATCGAAGTCGCAGCCGCCAGCGTAATGGCGTCCCCAAGGGGATTCGAACCCCTGTTACAGCCGTGAAAGGGCCGTGTCCTAGGCCGACTAGACGATGGGGACAAAAAAACTCAACCCGCACGCACGGGTTAGAAATTGGTGGAGCCAGGCGGGATCGAACCGCCGACCTCTTGCATGCCATGCAAGCGCTCTCCCAGCTGAGCTATGGCCCCGAGACGAAGCGCGCAATTTACGTTAGACGTCCTGCCCTGTCAAGGGATTACGCGCAGAAATACGTCGTGCGCCCGGCATAACCGGCTGAAACCGTGGCAATTCCGAGTTAGCGCTCCCGCTGGGCCTCCTCGATCTTCGCCCAGGAGTCACGCAGGGTCACGGTACGGTTGAATATGAGCGCCTGTGCGGACGAATGCAGCGCATCGACACAGAAGTAGCCTTCCCGCTCGAACTGGAAACGTTCACCCGGGACGGCATTTTCCAGCGCCCCCTCGACGACGCATCCGGTCAGCGTCCGCAGGGAATCAGGATTCAACGCCGCCCGGTAGTCGCCCTCCGCATCAGGAACGGGATGACTGAACAAACGATCGTACAGGCGAACTTCCGCTGTCACGCCGAACCTCGCAGATACCCAGTGGATCACGCCCTTGACCTTGCGTCCTTCCGGGTTGGCGCCCAGGGTAGCGGCATCGTGGCTGCAGTGAAGCTCGATGATTTCCCCGTGTGCATCACGGATGATCTCGTTGCAGCGGATGACATAGGCATTGCGCAACCGTACCTCGCCACCGGGTATCAGCCGCTTGAATCCCTTTGGCGGATTTTCCTCGAAGTCGCTCCTGTCGATATAGAGTTCGCCGGTAAACACCAGCACCCGGGTTCCCATGGATGCATTCTGCGGATGATTGGCGACCTCGAAATGCTCGACCCGGTCCGGCGGATAATCGGTGATGACGACTTTCAGCGGGCGCAGCACGGCCATCCGGCGCGGTGCGCTGTTATTGAGATCCTCGCGAATGCAGTTTTCCAGCACCCCCATTTCGACGGTGTTTTCCGATTTGCTAACACCGATGCGTGCGCAGAAATCGCGGATAGCGTCCGGGGTATAGCCACGCCGGCGCAATCCGGCAATGGTCGGCATGCGCGGATCATCCCAGCCTTCCACGTAGCCCTCGCTCACGAGTTCGGTAAGCTTGCGCTTGCTCATGACCGTGTATTCGAGATTCAGTCTGGAGAACTCTATCTGCTGGGGATGACACGGTGCCGGGATATTGTCGAGCGTCCAGTCGTACAAGGGACGGTGATCGGCAAATTCCAGCGTACAGATCGAATGGGTGATCCCCTCGAGCGCATCCGATATCGGATGGGTGTAATCGTACATGGGGTAGATGCACCATTCGGCCCCGGTCTGGTGATGAATGACGCCGTGACGGATCCGGTACAGGGTCGGATCCCGCATATTGATATTCGGTGATGCCATGTCGATCCTGGCACGCAGGACGCGCTCACCATCCTGGAACTCGCCGGCACGCATACGCGCAAACAGGTCCAGGTTCTCTTCCACGCTGCGGTTTCGGTATGGGCTTTCCCTGCCGGCCTCGGTCAGGGTTCCGCGGTATTCACGGATCTGCTCTGCGCTGAGATCGCAGACGTAGGCCTTGCCAGCCTTAATCAGGTCTACCGCGAATTCATGGAGTTGTTCGAAATAATCCGACGCAAAATACAGACCGTCCCAGCCGAACCCGAGCCAGCGCACATCCGTCTTGATAGCCTCGATATACTCGATATTCTCCTTATGGGGATTGGTATCGTCAAAGCGCAGGTTGCAGGAACCACCATAGTCCTGCGCTATGCCGAAATTGAGACAGATTGACTTGGCATGACCGATATGCAGATAGCCGTTCGGCTCTGGCGGGAAACGGGTTGCAACACGCCCGGCATGCTTGCCGCTCGCGATATCCGTATCGATGATCTGGCGTATGAAATTGACGCCGGTCGGGGCATCCGGGTTTGTCATCCTTCAATCCTCGTCGCGTCGCTGCGAGATGTAATTCAACGCCCTGTCGATCCTGCGCAAGCAGGCTTCGCGCCCGACCAGGTGCAGGGTCACGTCGATACCCGGCGAGGCAGCCCGCCCCACCACCGCAACACGCAGCGGCTGGGCGACCTTGCCGAGCTTCAGGTCCAGCTGCGCCGCAACATCCTTGACGACCTGATGTAGCGCATCGGGTTCCCATGGTGCCAGTGCAGCCAGGGCTTCGCGCAGCTTGGCAAGCGGTACAGCGGACGCGGCAGTCAGGAACTTCCGCGCTGCATCGTCCTCGTAGGCTTCGAAATCGCGGTAGAAGAACTCGCTGATTTCCGCCATCTCCACCAGCGTCTTGGCTCGTTCGCGCTGCACTTCGGCCACGGCCACAAGATCCGGACCACAGGCCGGGTCAATCCCCCGCTGCCCCATGTGCGGACTCAACACACGTGCGATCCGGGCGGGCTCGGAACCCTTGATGTAGCACTGGTTGAGCCACAGCAGCTTTTCGGTATTGAACGCCGAGGCGGCCTTGTTAACCGCATTGATATCGAACAGCTCGATCATCTCCTCGATCGTGAAAATCTCCCGATCGCCATGCGACCAGCCCAGCCGCACCAGATAATTGAGCAGGGCCTCGGGCAGGATTCCCTGGTTGCGATATTCCATCACGCTTACCGCCCCGTGACGCTTGGACAGCCGCGCCCCGTCATCGCCCAGGATCATGGGCACGTGCGCGTAGACCGGCTGCTGCGCACCGAGCGCCCGGAGTATGTTGATCTGCCGCGGGGTATTGTTCAGATGATCATCGCCGCGTATGACATGGGTAATCTCCATGTCCATATCGTCCACCACCACGGTCAGGTTATAGGTTGGCGAACCATCGGTACGGCGTATGATGAGATCATCGAGCTCGCTGTTATCGAATACCACCCTGCCGCGCACCTGATCATCCACCACCACGCCGCCCTCCGCCGGATTGCGGAATCGCACGACATGCGGCTGATCCGGCGCAACCGACTTGCTGCGGCAATGGCCGTCGTAACGGGGCTTGAACTTGCGCTGCATCTGTGACTCGCGCAGGGCCTCGAGACGCTCCCGGGAACAGTCACAGCGATATGCCAGCCCCCTGTTCAGGAGGTCATCGATAATCTCGTTGTAGCGCTCGAACCGGTGCGTCTGGTAGAAGGGACCTTCGTCGTAGTCCAGCCCGAGCCAGGTCATACCCTCGAGTATGGCGTTGATCGAATCCTCCGTAGAACGCTCGAGGTCGGTGTCCTCGATGCGCAGAACGAATCTGCCGCCATGCCTGCGGGCATACAACCAGGAGAACAGTGCAGTACGCGCACCGCCGACATGCAAATAGCCGGTCGGACTAGGGGCAAACCGTGTTTTTACGCTCATACTTCAACCACATGCGGAATCCGAGGCGGGATTATACCGTGCGGTCGAACATAATACAGCGTCACGCACGGTTCACGCCGCCGCCTTGCCGACTTACTCCCTGGCGGTGGCAAGATCAGCGCCGTAGGCGGGAATATAGGCGGTAGCCAGTTCGTGCAGTTTCTCCAGCGTGACGGGCTTTGCCAGGAAGGCCTGCACACCCAGTTGCTCGCAACTCTGCTCAACATCCGCAGTTGCATCGCCGGTGATCATGACGATGGGTATTCTCCTGGATTCCGGCGTGGCTGCGTAATACCGCTTTATGATGTCGATGCCGGACATCCCCGGCATCTGCATGTCCACGATCAGCAGGTCATACCCCGAATGTCCGAGCTTTGCGAGTGCGATCTCACCTGTTTCTGCGAAATCGATACTGACACCAAGATATCCGAACATGGTTGAATACACGTAGCGATTGATGTCACTGTCTTCGGCAATGAGAATGCTGGCGCCCTCAGGTGCACCTGAACCGAATTCCTGCAACCTGCGTCTGTTCTCGGTCATGGCAGCATATCGCGCCTGCTGCTGCGCGGTCGGCAGCTGGAGTGGCAGCGTAAACCAGAACCGGCTACCGGATCCGTACCGGCTATCCATACCGATCCGTCCACCCATCAGTTCTACCAGGTTCTTCGCTATCGCCGTACCGAGCCCGGTTCCGCCATGCTGCCGCTGCGCCGTGTCATCGGCCTGGCGAAATCTGTCGAATATGTGCGCGTGAAACTCCTGCTTGATCCCGATGCCGGTATCAATGACCTCGAAACGAAGGCTGTCCCCGGCATCGGGCGAACACTCAAGCCTGGCGAGGACATCGATGCCTCCCGTTTCGGTGAACTTGACAGCATTGCCGATCAGGTTAACCAGTACCTGCCGCAGCCGCTGCCTGTCACAGACAATGCGCGCCGGCACCTGCGGATCGATCACGGTTGAATAGTGCAGACCCTTGCCTTCGGTTTGCAGCGAAAACATGCCTTCGATCGACCCGAGCAAACCGCGCAGATCGGTCAGCACCGGCTTCAGGCGAACGTGGCCGGATTCGATCCTGGAGAAATCCAGCACCCCCTCGATCAGGTCCATCAGGCTATCCGATGCTTCCTTGATACGCACGGCCATCTGGCGATGCTGCACGATGTCATCAACCCTGTTCATCATGCTGCTGAAACCCACGATGGCATTCAGTGGCGTTCTGATCTCATGACTGATATTTGCAATAAATCTGGATTTTTCCCTGCTAGCTGTCTCTGCTAATTGCTTTGCATCTTGAAGACGCTTCAGCATGACAGCAACGTAAACAGGAATAACTGAAAGCAACATCATCCCTGTAATAGCCAATAAAAATTCATTTTCCCAAAACTGAGTGGTTAAACAAACAATGGTAAATCCTGTTAATGACATGCCAGCGCATAGGATTAATTCACGATAACCATATCTGAAACCATTACCCACAGATAACCATAGATATAAAACGAAATATGGGATTCCATACTCTTCAAAGGCATGCATAACGATACTTGTTACTATGACATCAAAAGCCATGTATACGGTATGACGCCATTTTCTCCCATCAGGCCATACAAGTACTTGAATTATACTGGCGCATGAAACCACCAAATATATATATCCGAGCAAGACGACTTTATTCAGCTGACCTTGCTCAAAGATATCTAACGAGTTAATTGTCAAACCATAGGAAACAGCACACCCCACCAGCAGCAAGCGCATAAACGCCTGCTCAAGCTCAAGATTTCTTCCCCTTCCAAGAAAAAACAGGCGCTTACTCTTCATCACACCCCCATCCCGCCGCCCCCGACACACCGTCAGAGTTCATACTGCATTATCCCGGATACTACAATTCGGGCGCCTCCCGCCAAATACTGTATATAATCACAGTATATGAGCCCTGCCCCTTATACCGATACCACCGCCTGGCCACGCGCTATCGCACTGGTCGACATGAACGCCTTTTTCGCATCCGTCGAACAGCGCGATCACCCCGAGTGGCGCGGACGCCCGGTGGCGATTACCAACGGCCTCAAGGGTACCTGCATCATCACCTGCTCCTACGAGGCCCGCGCCCATGGTATCAGGACCGGCATGCGCCTGAAGCACGCACGCCGGCTGTGCCCGGAACTGATCCAGTGCCCGGCACGCCCCGAACGCTATGCGGCCACATCCACCGCAATCATGTCGGCACTGCAGGACCTCACGCCGGATATCGAGGTCTTTTCCGTAGACGAGGCGTTTCTGGACATCACCCGCTGCCAGCGCCTACTCGGCACCCCGGAGCAGATCGCCTGGCTGGCCAAGCGCAGGGTATTCGATGCTTCGGGCGTCCTGTGCTCGATTGGCGTCAGCGGTGACAAGACCACCGCCAAGTTCGCCGCCAAGCTGGACAAGCCCGACGGACTGACCGTGATCCCACCCTGGGAAGCGGCCCAGCGCCTGTATGACATGCCGGTAACCGCACTGTGCGGCATCGCCGAAGGCATTGCCGGTTTCCTGGCCGGGCACGGCGTATACACCTGCGGCGAGGTCGGACGCCTGCCGGTCAGCGTGCTGGCACGGCGCTTCGGCAACCCGGGCCGGCGCATCTGGCACATGTGCCAGGGTCAGGATCCGGCCGGCCTGCAGCTCGATGTACCGCCCCCGAAATCCATCGGCCATGGCAAGGTCGTGCCGCCAGGCACCCGCGATCGCGAATTGTTGCTGACCTGGCTGCTGCACATGAGCGCCAAGGTCGGCGCACGCCTGCGACGCCATCAATTGCAGGCGCAGATCTTTTTTATCGGTCTGCGTACCCGCACCGGCTGGGCCGGCGGCAAGCTGCGCAGCGCGCTGCCGACCAGCGACGGCCGGGACATCATGGCCCTGTGCCGCCAGGTCATCCACGAGATCTGGCGCGGTGAAGGCGTACACCAGGTGCAGGTGACCGCGCTGGATCCGGCACCCGCCGGCTGCCAGCTCGAGCTGTTTGCCGGCACGGACGAGACACGGCACGAGGTCAACCGGGTCATGGATGCGGTTAACCGGCGCTACGGCGAACTGGTACTGGCCCCTGCCCGCCTGCTTAACCGCTCCAGTATGCCGAATGTCATCGCACCGGCCTGGAAGCCATTCGGACACCGCCAGACCCTCTGAACCTCGATGTGTGACGGCATCTACTACAGCGCCTGCGACCGGGACATCCGGAGCTACTTTCCCAACCCGAAGGCACAGCTGCCGGTCATGACCCGCACCGGCGGCACGATCCTGCTCGCATGGGGGCGACGGCATGACCAGAGCGGCAAGCTACCGCTCGGCGGCTGGGCACGGCTGGACAGCATCTACGCAGGGCGCTGGGATCGCTGGTTCCCGATGCCGGTCAAGATACCGGCCAAGAGCTTCATGGAAAAGGATTTCGAAGGCCGCAGCCACTGGTATGACCTGACCCGTGGGCAATGGATCCAGGGCCTGGTGGCACGCGACGGGCATGAGCGGCGCATCTATGTGGTCACGATCGAACCGGAGCTCGCCGATGCGATCCATGTGCGCTGGCCGCGCATCATGAGCGGTCGGTAGACGGGCTAGCCTGCCCGCTCACTGCCGCGTGACAGATTCATTACTGCCTGAGGGCCCGGTCGGCGACGGGATGGTGTGGTGCCCGGGGCCGGGGTCGAACCGGCACGGGGTTGCCCCCGAGGGATTTTAAGTCCCTTGCGTCTACCAATTTCGCCACCCGGGCCGAGGTTTGCCCGACGATTCTACTAGAACCCATTACAAAATTCCGCGCGGCCGCAGCCGTGACCACAGGAGCGTACCGCAACACGATCAGGCGCAAAAACCGTCAGCCTCCCAAAGGGTTGCACCCGGAAACGCGCACGGCACCGCGCAGGACTTAACCCAAGGGCAGGCAGCGCCTGCACGCGCGCGTCAGGGCAGCCGTACTGCCGGAAGATGCCGGCAACTTGTGCACCAAGGTGCGCCACGAGGAAACGGGCAAATTTGGAGGCTGAGGCCGGAATCGAACCGGCGTACACGGCTTTGCAGGCCGCTGCATCACCACTCTGCCACCCAGCCACGGAACGGGCGAACCGGCGCCCTGACAGTAAAAACCCCGGAAACCGGGGTTGGAGGAAATTTGGAGCGGGAAACGAGATTCGAACTCGCGACCCCAACCTTGGCAAGGTTGTGCTCTACCAACTGAGCTATTCCCGCACACGGCAAACCGCCATTTTATAGACTGGCAGGGTACTGTCAAGCTTCCTTACCGCCTTTCGAGCCACCGGTAGCGCCGAAGATGACCGGCCAGGCGGCCCGCATGTAGATCAGCATGGACCACAGCGTCAGGACGGCAGCCACGTACAGCAGCACCAGTCCCACCTCGTGCGTCGGAAAGGGCCCAAGCGGGGCGTCATACAACAACAGCAGGATCGCAACCATCTGCGCAGTGGTCTTGACCTTGCCGATGATCGACACGGCAACCGTGGCACGCGCACCAATTTCCGACATCCACTCGCGCAGCGCCGAGATGGCGATTTCCCGGCCGATGATGATGGCGACGGGAATGGTAAAGAGGAGATCGTGATTGGATTCGACCAGCAGCACCAAGGCAACGGCCACCATCAGCTTGTCCGCAACCGGATCCAGGAATGCGCCGAAGACCGATTGTTGCTTCAGGCGCCGCGCCAGATATCCATCCAGCCAGTCGGTCACGGCAGCGAGGCCGAATACTGCAGCGCACAGCAACGGCATCCAACGGCCGGGCAGATAGAACACGACCACCAGCACCGGGATCAGGATAATGCGCAACAGAGTCAGTATGTTCGGCAATGTCCACTTCATACGGCTTTACCCTGCCCATCAGTCACCGTGAAAAGCGTCATAGATCTGCTGCGCCAGTGTCCGGTTGATGCCCTTGACGCTTGCAAGATCCTCGATGCCTGCACGCGCCACTTCCCTGAGTCCGCCAAACTGCTGCAGCAACAACTGGCGACGCCTGGCGCCGACACCGGGAATACTCTCCAGCGGCGAGGCAGTCCGGCGCCGGGCCCGCTGCTGGCGGTGACCGGTGATGGCAAAACGGTGCGCCTCGTCCCTGACCTGCTGAATCAGGTGCAATGCGGGCGAATCCGGCGGCAACACCAGCGGCTGTGCCCGTTCCGGCAGGATCAGGGTCTCACGTCCCGGCTTACGCCCGGGACCTTTGGCCACACCCACCACTCTGAGGTCTGTCACCTGCAACTCTTCGAGCACCCTGCACGCAGCTGCCACCTGCCCCTTGCCACCGTCGATCAGCAGCAGATCCGGCATGCGGCCTTCGCCTTTTTGCAGCCGGGTATAGCGCCGCGTAATGGCCTGATCCATTGCCGCATAGTCGTCACCGGGCTCGATATCGCGGATATTGAAGCGCCGGTAATCCGATTTTATAGGTCCCTCAACCCCGAAAACAACACAGGATGCAACCGTGGACTCGCCACCGGTATGACTGATATCGAAGCACTCGATACGTTCCGGCGTATCCGGCAGCTGCAACGCCTCTGCCAGTGACGCCAGCCGTGCAGCGAAGCTGCTGCGCGTGTGCAAGTGAGCATGCAGCGCATGACTGGCGTTATCCAGCGCCATCTTCACCCATCGTGCCCGATTGCCGCGCACCCGGGAACGCAAGGTCACGCTGTGTGCCGCATGCTGGCTCAGCGCCTGCGCAATGATCACGCCGTCCTGCAGCTCATGGCTGAGCAAGAGTTCGGGCGGTATATCCTTGCCAAGATAATACTGGGGTAAAAACGCGGACAGAACCTCGTGCGGCGCAAGCTCCATCGGCGTCTTTGGGAAAAACACGGCATTACCCAGATTCCTGCCACCACGGACAAAAAACACCTGCACGCAGGCGCTGCCCTGCGCGATCGCGCAAGCGACGATATCGAGGTCGCCGTGCGCGGTGCTGATGTACTGCTTTTCCTGGACATGGCGCAGGCTGCTTATCTGGTCCCTGAACACTGCAGCCTGCTCGTAGTCCTGCTCGGCAGCTGCCGCATCCATGCGCCGGACCAGTCCGTCGATGACCTGGCCGCTCTTCCCCTCCAGGAACATGACGGTATTTTCGACATCCTGCGCATAGGATGGCGCATCGATCAGACCGACGCATGGTGCGGTACAGCGCTTGATCTGGTATTGCAGACACGGCCTGCTGCGATTATTGAAGAAGCTGTCTTCGCACTGCCGCACCCGGAACAGTTTTTGCAGCAACTGCAGACTCTCGCGTACCGCACCGGCACTGGGATAAGGACCAAAATAGCGACCGGCTGCGCGGCGCGGACCACGGTGCAGCGCCAGGCGCGGAAATGCCTGACTGGAAGAAACAAGGATGTAAGGATAGCTCTTGTCATCGCGCAGCAGTACGTTGTAGCGCGGCCGCAGCTGCTTGATCAGGTTGCTTTCCAGCAGCAGCGCCTCCCCTTCGGTATGGGTGACCGTCACTTCGATGGCGGCAATCTGGCCGACCAGCGCTGCCGTCTTGGCAGACAGGCCGCTGTTGCGAAAGTAACTCGCGACCCGCTGCTTCAGGTTGCCGGCCTTGCCGACATAGAGTACGGTGCCGTCGCTGTCCAGCATGCGGTAAACACCCGGACGTGCTGCCAGCGTTTTCAGGAAGCCACGCGCATCGAAAACAGCAAGCTTCCTGTTCATGCGGGTTCCGTTTCGGCCGGTACACGGGATGGATCTGTGGCCAGCAACTCACCGGCGCACCGGAACACGGCACGGAACATCTCGGGAGTGAGACGTCGCGTCTGGGTGTTGTAGCGGCTGCAATGATAGGAATCCACCAGGCGCAGTCCGGCTGCCAGCCGGTGCACCGCCCCGTGCCCGAAGACGTGAGCGGACAGGCGCAAGCCGAGGGCACGCAGGACCGCCTCGTGCGCCACCCGGCCGAGCGCGATGATCACGGCGTGGTCCGGCAGTGCTTTCAATTCAGCCTGCAGATAGCGATTGCAGTTCCGGACTTCCGCCGGCGCGGGCTTGTTCTGTGGCGGCAGGCATTTCACCGCGTTGGTTATCCTGCAACCGCAAAGCTCCAGGCCGTCATCACGCGCCACGGAAACCGGCTTGGTGCCATAGCCGAAGGCATGCAGGGTCTCGTAGAGCAGAATACCGGCAAAATCCCCGGTGAACGGACGGCCGGTAGCGTTGGCACCATGCATGCCCGGTGCCAACCCGACGATCAGCAGCCGCGCCCGCGGGTCACCGAAAGCCGGCACCGGCCGGGCATGGTAGTCAGGATGTTTGCCCGATACGGTATCGAGGAAATCGGCCAGCCGGGGACAGATTCTGCAGTCAGGATCGAATTTCCGTGAACTCTTCGGTGACATTCAGGGCTTCAGTGCGGCCATTGTTGGGATCAAGGCGCAGTACCTCGTGCGCATTCGTATTGGCAATGTATAGGGTATTGTTGCTGAACGCCAGCCCACCCGGCTCGTCCAGACGCCGATCTAGCAGCACGCTGGTAACATGCCGCGATTTCACCCCGATGCGCCTAATCTTGTTATTGTACGTGTCCGCCACCCAGAGCAGGTTCTGGCTCTGGTCTGCCTTGATATCGAGCGGATACTGCAGCCGCGCCGCGAGACCGACGCCGTCCTGCTCGCCGAACGAGAACAGGCCTTCCCCTACCAGCGTCGTAACAAGGCCGGTTGACGGATCCACACAGCGTACGGCGGATGCGGTGGCATCGACAGTGTACAGCATGTCGTCGCAGACCGTGAGGCCGGTTGGCTGGGCGAACGACGCGGTACTGGGCGGGCCGTCAGCTAGGCCCTCGTGGCCGCTGCCGGCCAGCACCTCAAGGCGGTTGTGCAGCAGCGACAGACGCCATATCTGATGGGCGCCCGCCATTGCGACAAACAGGCTGCCCTTGTGGAACACCACGTCCGTCGGCGAGTTGAGCGCAGTCGCAAGCGGCGCACCACCCGCTGCGGCCGGCGGACCGCCCCGTTTGCCGGTCCCTGCGATCGTAACCACTTCATCACTGCGCAGGTTGACGCGCCGGATCGCATGGTTGCCCTCGTCTGCGACGAACAGGAACTCATCATTCACCGCGATACCCTGGGGGTTGCTGAAGGCAGCCGATTGCCCGATGCCATCGAGGAATCCCGGGCCTTCACCACCGTACTGTCGTAGCACGTGGCCATTACCCGACGTGACCAGGATTCGGTGGTTGCCGCTATCGGCGATATACACCCTGTCCCTGGCCGCGACGATCCGGCCCGGGAAGTTCAGTACGCCCCGCTGTTCCGGGCTGGGCGTAATGCGGATACTGTTGGCAGCCTGTCCGACCTTCCCTGCCCGTCTGCTCAGCAGGCTGCCGATAACCTGTTCCAAGCGCTCGCCCTTACCATCGCCCGACAGCGAACCCACGATATAGCCCGCGTGATCGATCAGGACCTGGGTCGGCAGCATCCTGATGCCATACAGACGCTTCAGCTTGTGTTCGGCGTCGTGTATGACCGGAAACGCGATCGTGTGTCGGTTGATGGACTTCCGGACATGCGAACGTCGCAGCTCGCTGCGAAAACGCGGCACATGCACCCCGATAATGACGAGATCGCTGCGGAACCGGCTGGCCAGATGCTGGAGATCCGCCAGTGCATGACAGCAGTGAATGGAACAGTAGCTGCCGAAATCCAGCAGTACGATCTTACCGCGCTGCTCCGCCAGCCTGACCGGCGCGTCGACATTGAACCACTCCAGGCCGCCGGGAAAGGCCGGCGCATGACTCAGCACAGCAGACATCCTCGCGCTCCCGCCCTGCCTGCAGACATCACCAGCCACGGCAAGGCCCAATCCACGACAGCATAGCGCCGTCGCACAACGGGACTCTGACGGATGTCTCAAATCCGGCAGTCGGCAGATCATGCGGCAGCGATGCCGTACAGCCACGTCGCCGCCGTCAGTGCGAAATATTTTCCTTGATCAAACCATACCGAATCGCAAAGCGTGTCAGGTCGACTTCGCTGTATACCCCCAGCTTGTCGTACAGACGGTAGCGGTAGGTACTGGTTGTCTTGGGGCTCAAACAGAGCTTTTCCGAAATCTCCTTGTTGGTACTGCCCCTGACGATCATCAGCATGACCTGGGTCTCGCGCTGGGTGAGGCGGTCTATGGGCGACTTCTCCCCGTTGTTCAGAAATGACAGTGCAAGTTTCTGCGCGACAGCCGGTGTTATGTACTGCTTTCCGACGTGGACAGAGCGGATCGCGTTGATGATTTCGCGCACATCGCAACCCTTGGTCAGGTAGCCGACAGCACCGGCCTCCAGCAGGCGCGCCGGAAATGGATCGTCGTCATGGATCGACACGACGATGATCTTGATGCCGGGCAGGGAACGGGCGATCTTGCGCGTCGCCTCGAGCCCCCCGATACCGGGCATACTGATATCCATCAGGATCACATCAGGCCGCTGCTTTCTTACCTGCTTTATGGCCTGCTCGCCGTTTTCCGCCTCGGCCACAACGGCGATGCCGTCGACATCATCGAGGATGCGCTTGATACCGTTTCGAACCAGACCGTGATCATCGACCAGCATGACGTTGATCATTCTCCCCTCCTCCTGTAATCCCTTGCGCGTTGTTGTCCCTAATACCACTTTTCCAACACCGAGGCTAGCGCCCCGGAAAAGCGCGAAAAATAGGAAAAATCCTACAGCTTGGAGGAACGATCGCAGGCAGAATTGGTAGGTTATTGCCTCACGGCCGCAGCGCTCCTGAACCAGTCAAGCCGGTCGCGCAGGCTGACCACCCTGCCCACAATAATGATCGTCGGCGGCTTGACCTCATGGCGCTCACCCAGGGTCGGCAGTGAGGCCAGCGTTTCGATATAGACTCGCTGCTGCGGCGTGGTACCCTGCTGGACCACGGCCACCGGTGTATCGGATGGCAGGCCATGCGCGATCAGCTCGCGGCTGATCACCGGTATGCTGTACATCCCCATGTAGAAGACAATGGTCTGCGCCGGCTTGGCCAGACGCTCCCAGTCGAGATTGACGGTGCCGTCTTTCAGATGGCCGGTCACGAAGATGCAGGACTGGGCGTAATCGCGATGGGTGAGTGGTATACCGGCGTATGCGGCACAGCCCGCAGCCGCGGTTATTCCCGGCACCACCTGGAAGGGTATACCCTCCTGCGCCAGTGTCTCGATTTCCTCGCCGCCGCGACCGAAGATGAACGGGTCACCGCCTTTCAGCCGCAGCACCCGTTTGCCCTGCTTCGCCAGACGCACCAGCAGCTCGTTGATGCTTTCCTGGCTGAGCGTATGCTTGTCGCGCTCCTTGCCGGCATAGATGAGGTCCGCATCGCGTCGCACCATGTCCAATATCGGTTGCGCCACGAGGCGGTCGTACACCACCACGTCGGCCTGCTGCATCAAGCGCAGTGCACGGAAGGTGATGAGATCCGGATCACCCGGACCGGCACCGACTAGATAAACCTCGCCGCCGCTGTCAAAATTCTCGCTGGTGTCGGCGATAGCCTCCTGCAGCGCCGCACGCGCCTTGTCTTCCTGGCCTGCGAACAGCAACTCGGCAACACGACCCTGCAGGATACTCTCCCAGAAGTAGCGTCGTTGCGCAGCCTTGGGAAAGCGCTGCTTCACGCGCTGGCGGTATTCGTCGACCAGGCGCGCGAGCCTGCCGTAAGCTGCAGGGATAAAACTCTCCAGACGTGCACGCAGCAGCCTTGCCAGTACCGGCGAGGCGCCGCCGGTCGACACGGCGACCTGGACGGGGGAGCGATCGATAATCGAGGGCACGATGAAGCTGCACAGTTCCGGATTATCGACCACATTGACGGGGATACCCTGTGCCCTGGCCAGATCCGACACCTGGTGATTGACCGCCTCGTCGTCGGTGGCCGCGATCGCCAGTGCCATACCGTTTATGTCATCGGGCTGGAAACCCCGCTGCACGCAGGTCACGGACGCCGCCAGCGCCTGCACCTCGTCGCAGCGCTGCGGGGAAACCACCGTCACCAAGGCGCCAGCCCGCAGCAGCAGGGCAACCTTGCGCGCCGCCACCTTCCCGCCCCCGACCACCAGGCAAGGCCGGCCCTTCACCTTGAGGAAGATAGGCAGATAATCCATCGGGTTTGCTTCCGTCCAGGTTCAACCGGCCAGCAGGGGATCGAGTCCACCGCGCTTGTCCAGCGCAGCGAGATCGTCATAACCGCCAATGTGCCGTTCGCCGATGTAGATCTGCGGCACGGTCCTGCGCCCGGTCAGCCGTGCCAGTTCCTGGAAACCATCCGGCATATTGTCGATGAAGATCTTGTCGATCTCCGTCACGCCCTTGGCCTTGAGCAGCATTTCGGCACGCACGCAATAGGGACAAAAGGCGGTGCAGTACATACGAATATCAACCATCTGGTTTCACCTGCAACGGTTACGAACCCTTGAGTATGGCAATCTGCTCGAACAGGGGTTCGGTGACCGGCTTCAGCTTCTTGCGCATGACCGAGCCGATGGCATCGGTACCGGCAAACACCGTATCGAGCACATGCTCGTCCAGCAGTCCGAGATACAGCATTGCGCGGATATGATGCACGTGCCCGGGCAGCGCCTGCAACACCGCGGTTAACGCGGCATCCTCGACTCGGGCCGCCCCCAGCTGGCGCTCCACCTCCGCTGCGATCTCCGTGCTGCCGGTCGGCCGCCGCGTGGGCAGCGCGCGGGCATGGGCCGCCATGGCGTGCATCAGTTCGACCATCACGTCCTGGTTGGACGGCTTGTGCAACACCTGCTCGACCGTGCGCAGGAATGCCTGCCCGGGCGCCCCGAGCAGACGGCACAGCTGGTGGGCATAGGGATTATCCGCCTGCAACTGCGCGGCCAGCGCAGCCCGCACCTGTTCCCAGACCGGTCCCGGTTGCACCTCGCCCGGCAACTCATCCGGCAGGGCCTGCAGAAAACCGACGTGGAAGCTGTTGCGATGCCGGCCCTGCTCCCACAACCGCAAACGCGCTTCGGCGCTGATCAACTCACCCTGCAGCACCAGCCGCACAGAGTGGATCTGGTCACGCGCCTCTTCCTCGAACGGCAGGAATTCTAGCAGGAACTGCGCCAGTTCCGGGCCCATACGCCCCGCCACCACGGCTTCCTGACGCAGCATGCAGCGTGCATTTTCCGCGGTCTGCGCCGCCCACCAAGCCCGGCTGGCAATCTCGTCCGTGATGCCGGGCGCATTGACCACGGCCACGACCGCCTCGGGTTCCCCCAGCAGCAGCAGCGCCTCCAGGCTGCTGTCGCGCGCCTGACCCATGCGGGTCCAGCGTTTCAGATAGACCGGATAGCCGCCGGGCGACCCCAGCACGTGGCTGGACAGCGCCTCGCGCACCAGGCGCAGATAGGTTTCATCACGGCAGTTCGGATTGAGCTGGATCCTGGCCTCGCCCCGTTCAGACAGCGCATACAGGACCATCTTCGACTCATCGATGCGCACGGCCTTGAGGGAACCGGCCAGCAAAACATTCACGCGCAGCGCGTCTTCCGGTGTCAGTTCCACGATGGCATATCGGCCCGCTCAGGGTATGTAGCGATTAGAGTTCGAAGCCTGCTGCGGCAAACAGCCGTCTGGCCTCTTCCGGGTCCTGTTCGACACCGTTACCTTCCTGATACATCTGCGCCAGGGTCGTCAGCGATCCGGCAAGTCCCTGCTCGGCGGCCTTGCGGAACCAGAGCGCCGCCTGAGCGCTGTTCTGCTCCACGCAATCGCCTTCCAGATACATGAAACCAAGCCCATGCTGGGCGATGGCATGCCCCTGCTCAGCGGCGGCCTTCATCATCTTGTACGCACGCAGTTCGTTGCGTACCACCCCGAGCCCGTTCTGGCACATGATCGCCACGCGGTGCTGTGCATCCGCATTGCCGGCATCCGCCAGCGGCGAGAGCAGCCGCATGGCCATGGAGAAGTTCTTGGCTTCGAACGCCGCTATCCCGCTAGTGAATTCAGGACTGTTGATTACCTCAGCCATTGACTGCCTCGCATGATCGGTTCATCCCCGCGGAAGGCGGTGACGCCAGTGGCACAATGCTAGTCATTCGGCCCCGGTGATCGAATACCTCTAAAGAGAGAATCTTCACGATTTTCATATGGATACATCAAGGTCTTGCGGGGCGGCCCACTCCCCCCATCGGGATATACGGAGCCCATTTTGCCTCCTGTATACTTCCCGACTCGAGTTTATCTCAATCGAAACAACAAGCTAGCGCACATGACAGGACGTGGCGCCGGTACGGACGCAGCGACACGCGGCCCGCGCGGACAGGCACCGACCTGCGGTCTTGTGGCTACGCTGGCCGTGGCGACAACGTCGTCCGGAGTAAACATGAACTGCGCGACACCGCGCCGAGCGCCGGGTGCGCGGACAGATTCTGCAAACAGCCAATGACCCTAACGAGGATGCGACGATGAACCAGGAATACTACAAGGCAGTCACCAAGATGGAAGAGATGGGTGTCGACCCGGAATACATCCAGGGCTGGCAGGGGGGCTACCTGCTGAATCCGGAGCGTGAGGAGCAGCGGGTAAACGACGCCTACTCTGCCGGCTACGAAGACGGCAAGGCCCGCAACACGGACAACTTCGACAACTGGAAGAAGTAGCTACCGGCCAGCGCGGCGTAAAAAGGCGGGCGCGGCCCGCCTTTTTTTATGTCTGCGGTACGGTGAACAGCTCGCGCAGGGCCTTGCGCAGCGGCTTCAGCGCCGCCGGCACCTCGACATCCATCACCTGATCGGTGATCCACTGGTTGTCCTTAGCGCCCATCACGGCGCGCACATGCTCTCCGAAATAGCGTTTCATCGCGTAACCGGGCTCGCCGTCCGGCATGGTGAATTCGGCAAGATCCGCCGTCCGTGCATTGAGCAGGTCGATGAACGACCGCCGGTATTCGCCCGCACCCTGCACGCCGCTGCGGTTGTCCTGCATCTGGTCGGCAAGGTGACGGGCCAGGGCGGAAATGAATTCCTGGCGTTGCACCTGGTCCAGCTCGGCGGCCTTCAGGCGGTCACAGAAGTGCACCAAAAATGCCACAAATTCTGCAATGACATCCAGCCGCTGCGCGTTGCTGTCGGTCTGGAACCCTTCGTTTTCCAGATTCAGCGTCCCCTGCTGCGCGATTCGCCAGACGATGAAGGCGACCGCACCGCCGATTTCAGCCAGGCTGCGTTCCCGCGCGCTGATATTCCACTTGCTCTTGACTCTCACCTTGGATCTCCCGGCGCCCGCGTCTGCGATGGCGAGGCATGATGGCACATGCTAGCATAGAAAAAACTGCGGGATTATCAGGGTAGCGATCGTGAAATGCAGCAGCGGGCAGCGCGTGACACCGGCCGACATCAGCACGCTGATGCCAACCCTGGAAGCCGTCCGCACCAATTGCCACATTTCCGATGCGCAATTTGCCACCAACTACACCCTGTGCGTCTACCTGCTGAAGATGCGCGAATACTTCCGCTGGGAACAGGGACTGCCGTTCGGGGCCGCGCTCCCCCACCATGAACTCACCGAGTGGCTGACACAACGCGAACAGCACTGGGACAGCATCGAGCACAGTCACTACGAACGCGTTCCGGTCGGCAGCAATCGCTACGATCCGTTCGATGCCGCGGCCATCAATGCGGCACTGAACCCGCTGGGGTATGTCTACAGCAGCGGATTCGGCCCGGGCATGAAACCCGTGTTCTTTCTCGGCACGCTGGAGACACACCGGCGCCACCGCGACTACCGCTTGCTGGTCTCGGGCCGGGAACTGGCGCGCGATCTGGCCGCACCGCCGGCCATGAGCCTGGACGGCACCATCTTCATCCGCCGCGAATCGCTGCGGCGAATGCTGTGGGAACGACTCGAGGAATGGCGCTGGAACCGGCCCGCCAATGCCATGCAGCAGGCGCTGGCCTGTTATGATTTCGACAATGCGCCGGATACTGCGCTCGAGGCGATGACCGACGATGAACTGCAAACCGCCATCCTGCACGAGATCGGTGAAGTGCAGGCCGGCAGACTGCTCGGGCCGCAATGGGAAGACATGCTGGTGAGCTTCGGCCATAGCAAGGTGGAGATTATGCTGCGTGCCGTGCGCGATCATCTGGCCGATGCGCTTTCGACGCTGCCGGGTCTGCTGGCGGCAGGCAGCCCGGCTATGCTGCACGGGTACATCGGCGGCCTGTCCAATATGCGCAAGGAGCTGTTCCCGCAGCTGCTCGCCGCCTATGAGATCTGGACGGTAACCGGCAACCCCCGAGAACTCGAAGCGCTGAACGCACAAGCGGCAGTACACTGGACCGCGCTGGCCGGCCGGCTGCTCGAACTGTTCGGTGCGAATGGTGCGGATTGCCGGCAACAGCTCATCACCGCCATCGAGGCAGGCACGCTCTAGCGCGCCGGACGCCGGAAGGAGACCATGACCCAATCCGCCCCCGCCCAGGCCGTACCGCTGACGACCCTACGGGAAGTCAAACCACTGAGCTTTATCTTCGAGAAACCACGCGCACTGCCGCTCGATGTCTGCCAGGAGATGATCCGCCGCTTCGAGGCCAGCCCCGAGGAGCAGTATCCAGGGCGCATCGGCCAGACGGTCGAGGAGGAATTCAGCATCAAGCGTTCGACCGATCTGGTGGTCAGCGGCAAGGCACACTGGCAGGACATCGACCGCGAGTTGTTCCGTTCGCTGAGTCTCGCGATCCAGGAGTTCCGCACCGCCTACCCGTTCTTTCGCGGTCCCTTCAAGGACAGCGGCTACGCCATCCAGCGCACCCGACCTGGCGAGTTCTATCACTGGCACATCGACGGCGGCAGTCACGAGTTCGCCCAGCGCCAGCTCGTGGCAGTGTGGTACCTGTGCGATGTGCCCGCCCCGGGCGGTGCCACCGAGTTCTCCTACCAGGATGTCCAGGTCCAGCCCGAGGCCGGCAAGCTGCTGCTGTTTCCGCCGTTCTGGACCCACGAACACCGCGGCGCCGAGGTCAGATCGGGCGTAAAATACATCGCCACCACCTGGGTAGTGTTCGCCTGAACCGCCCAGACCCACCCGGCCTGCGGATTATCGAGCCGGGCTCGGCCGAGGATTTCCGCAGCTACTACGATCTGCGCTGGCGCATCCTGCGTGCACCGTGGGACCAGCCACGCGGCAGCGAACGGGATGCACGGGACCGCGACGGCATTCATCTCATGCTGATCGATGCATCCCGGCGGCCGCTTGCCGTCGGGCGCGTGCACTTCAACACCATCCGCGAGGCACATATCCGCTACATGGCGGTCGAGGTCTCGCACCAGCGCCACGGCCTCGGCAGCCGCTTGCTGGCCGCATTGGAAGCTCGCGCGCGGTCATTGGGTGCAGCGCGCATCGTGCTCGACGCCAGAGAAACCGCCATGGGTTTCTATCGCAGGCATGGATACGGATTAGACGGCACGGGACACATGTTGTTCGACAGCATCGCCCACGTGAAGATGAGCAAGCTGGTCGGGGGTAACGCTGCTCAGGGTAGATAACCGGCGGCGTGCGCCATGGCCTGCAATGCCTCCCGGTCGGGATAGCCATCGGCAAGTTGTTCGCGATGAATACACCAGTCGGCGAACTCGGCAGCCGCGTCGGGGTCGGTGCCCTGACAGCCGAGTACCGTTATCACGGCAGCACCGATCTTCCAGGGCCCACCGCCGCGCACCGCGCCTTCGACGCGGCAGATACCCCGTTCCGGCCCGAGGCGATCCCAGAACGGGCGAAAATACACCATCCCCCCGGGGTACGCGAAACGTTCCACCATGACGTCCCGACTGCCATCCGGATAGCGGATCAGCAGGGGCGCGGTTACGCTGAACAGATCGGCCATGTTCGTAGCTGCGCCCTACCGCACTCAGCCCGTAACCAGCTCGGTACCCTGCATCTCGCCATTGGTGTCGATGCGAATGCCAGTGACACCGGGCACCCGTGCGAGGATGTAGGCGGACAGCAACAACAGCATCTTCTTGTTGTCCTGATGCATGGCAGTCAGCATCTTGTCGCCCACGATCTGGCAACGCTGCTCCAGACTGGGATTGTCGACCCAATCGCGGCTCATCTGCCAGCCCCGGTCCATGTCGGCGTCCATCTTCGCGAAAAAATCATCCGCCTCCTGAATCAGGCTGTCCGGCACCCGCACCGGATACACCTGTTCCTCAACCACCACGTTCAGAATCATGATTACCACCCTGATTTTGGTTACACTTCCGGTTTCGGAACCATGTTACCGCAGACCCGCCACCGGTTGCAGGACTGAATCATGCTCACAGTCATCAGCAAGGTACTCGACAGCGCCCAGATCCGGCAGGCCAGCGAGCTGATCGCCGCGGGCCGTTTCGGCGATGGCCGCACCTCGGCCGGGAGCGCCGCCAGGCGCGTCAAGCGCAACGAGGAACTGGCGCTGGACCCGCAGCGGCTGACGGCGCTCAATAATCTGGTCATGGGCCAGCTGGTCCGGCACCCCACCTTTCGCAGTGCCGCCATGCCCCGCAGGACCGCCACCCCCTTTTACGCCCGCTACGTCCCCGGCATGGCCTACGGTAATCACGTCGACGACCCGATCATGGGACAGGGCGAGTTGTACCGCACCGATGTCTCGGTGACCGTGTTCCTCAATGCACCGGAGGAATACGGCGGCGGCGAACTCTGCATCCAGACGCCGTTCGGGGAACAACAGGTGAAGCTGCCGGCCGGCGACGCCGTGATCTATCCTTCATCCAGCATCCATCGCGTCGCCGCGGTTACCCGCGGCGCACGCCTGGTCGCCGTGAGCTGGGTCCAGAGCCTGATACGCGAACCCGAGCGCCGCGCCCTCCTGCACGAGCTCAATCAGGCGCGCGAAACACTGTTACAGGATCGGCCGGACGCGCCGGAGACAGCGCAGGTCAACCAGAGTTACGTCAACCTGGTGCGCATGTGGGTGGATGTGTGAACAATCCTTGCCCGCGCCAAGACGCCAAGAGAAAAAGATCGCCACAGAGGACACAAAAATAACTTATTCCGCTGTAGGAAATACAGCTCCCCTGTTTTGGATGCCCTAGATCTCACCCGAAAATTCCTCCCCCCTTGCGCGGCCAGCTCGTGCCGTGAACTGACGTTCCCACCAGTAATATGGTAACCGTCGATTCACCTTTGACAGTACACAAAGGCGTTGACTAGAAGCCACCCCGTCGAGCCGATTCCGGCTGTTGCCGCCCGCTTTTCAATTCCACTTGACTGGAATCAATGTATGACCACGATTTCTGGGCGATAAGATCGGTAACAAGATGACGAGACCATGGCAAACTATTCCGGCTTTGTCGCGCTTTCTGTCCTGGGCGGCTTCCTGATTGCAGCAGCCCTGTATTGCCTGCGTGTGTCTATACGCGAGTTGCTGAGCGGGCAGCATTTCCGCGCAGGGCTGGCGGGGCAGATAACCCGCCTGCGTCTCGGCAGATTGTTCGCCAGGCATGACATCGATCTGCACGACTACCTGTCTAGCCAGACCGCCGCGGAGATTTTGCGGCAGATCCGCAACTGCAAGCAGTGTCGCAATTTGTCCCGCTGTGATTACTACCTGAACGAGATGCGCAGGGATAATGATATCGACCCTTCGTTCTGCCCTAACCGCAACGCCATTGCCCGGCTCCGGCAACGCCTGCAGTCCTGATACAGAATCGGGACAGAGGGGCTGGATGCATGATACTGCGGCCGCGTCAGTGACGCCGCCATCTCCCGGTGCCCACTGTGCCAGACAAATCACTGCGGACATCCGCGTCCTCTGCACCGCTCGGCAACTGCATCCATGCATTGCTCGGTCTCCCATGTCCCTGTGGTCGTGTGCGGTGCATTGCAGATTGAGTTTACTCGCGCCGGTGCTTCGCGGCGCGAATCATTGATCAAGCAGTTGGCCCAGAGCAGTCGATCATCCCGGTTCAGCCGGGTACCGCGCAGCCATAGCGGTCAGTCCTGACGTGCGCCGGCGTACCCGGGCAGCGGTCGCGGTAATCAGGTGTGCCGTCGGCATCGCTGTGCTTGGGACAGCCGTTGGCGGCGACACCCAGCGCTATCGCCGCCGGCGTGTCGTCCGGACAGTAATCCCGGCTGTCGATCACGCCGTCCCGGTCGCTGTCGTACTCGCAGCCCCGCCGGTCCACCGGAAAGGCCTGCGCCCCCGGCTGCAGCCGTGCCGGATTGACCGCCGCGGAGTACTTGAAATCGGCGGGCAACTTGCCGAGCTGCGCAGTATCCGGGCAGCTGTCCTGCGCATCCGGCACGCCGTCATGATCGTTATCCGCCGCCTGCACGTTCGTCGCAGGTACGACGCCAGCCGCAAGTAACACGGCAAGACACCACTTGAATCTGGTCATAAACACTCCCGCCGCCCGAATCCGATCGTCGGGTGGCGTATGCCACCCGACAAGCGCCACTGGAACCCGGCCGGTGCTAACGGCCGAGGATCGCGTCGACCTCTTCCTGGCTGAGATACTGGGCGACGTAGTTGCCGGCACCGATCACCGCCTCGATCTGACCCACAAAGGCTCGCAGATGATTCTCGGATCCATCGATCAGTGAACGGTAGGCATTGCGCAGCGCCGTCTCGTCGGTGTAATGCAGGCCGCAGGGATCGCTGTATCCGGCATCGACCATCACCTGCGGACACTCGGCGATGTCGTGCATGTCGAGTTCCTCGATCAGGGCTCCCACGTACAGCGCAGCAAGTTCGCTCTCGGCGCCCTTGCTCACCAACGCCTGGTATTTCTCCGCGAAATACCAGCCCCATGCCACACCGCTGAACACGCCCACGCTGCCAGGCAGGTTGTTGGCATCCGGGTTCGGATCCGGCAAGCCATACTGTTCCAGCCGGTCGCGCATCGTGTCCGTGTGGGTCTGCTCAGAGCGGGTCGCGATGGTCGAAAAGACAGCCTGCTCCGGATACATGCCGGCAAGGCTGAGATAGACATCCCGGGCCAGCTTCTCTTCCTCGCGCATGAATGTGAGGTGCGCAGCCTCGTTCCCATCGAGTAGCGGGGCACTCGCGGCATCGATCCGCAGACCGTGTCCGCCTTTACCCGCTGCTGCCGCAGTGGAGACGAGCACAGCCGAGCACAGGGATACAGCCAGCATGCTGCCGGTTCGTGGATGCTGCGTGATGCGGGTTGCTTTCATGTGAACTCCTGTCGTTGCGGAAAATGATGCACGGCGGTCCGGCACCTGATTGCCATGACGATTCGAGACGCCTGGTGCAGCGATTGCGAAACGCGTCGTGCGCTACGGCAGGCCGGCTGCCTCGAGGTGCAGGCAGTCTATAAAACGCATGCCGACATTGAATTGATATTTCTTAAAATCCGCGGCCGGATTGGGTGAAGCGTGACGCAGTTCGCAACAGCTGGGGATTGCTTGAGTACCGATACGCCATGTACAGAGCAGACTGCGCGCGCAACACCAAGACGAAGCAATACGCCTCGCGCAGGGATCAAATGGCTACAGGGAACACCAAGGGCGCTGAGAATCCAAGCGACAACCAAAGATGCCGGATACAATCACCCGCAGGCGCGTGAGACAGCCGTCAGGAACAACGAACTTTCATTATGCCCCGCAACCAGCGCTAGACCTGCGATTGCATTCTTGGCGCCTCGTATCTATGCGCGGGATGGTATTAAAGCAGGACTTACGCCGGTCCGATATTCATTGCCACCGACAGCCGCAGCTCGCTGCTGTTGTTGGCCGTGACCTCGTGCATGACACCCGGGCCGAACATCACGAGCTTGCCTTCCTCTGGTTGTACGCTGACAGGCGTTGCGCTGTTGTAGAGAATCAGCGCGCCGGAGTTTTCCGGCACGCGGATGTAATAAACCGCCGACAGCAGCTCGTCATTTTCGTCATGATGGTGCGGCGCGGTCACGTGCCCCGGCCCCATGGCATTGAACCAGAATCCGGCCTTCAGGCTGTCAGGCCCACGGCCGAGCCAGGCGCCTCCCTGCGCCCGGAACACGTCCAGGACGCGCGCCATATCGGGTATGTCGTCTAGATCGATGTAGGTGTTTTCGAAGCGACCGGCGAAATGGTGGGTCTGGCGGACACGACCGGCACCGGCAACCGCCAGGTACCGTGCGTACAGCCGGGTGTTCAGATCCTCCGGATCGATCAACCGGTATTCCCGGTACAGCATAGGGGCTCAGTCTCGTGTTCTGGCGCCGGGCAGCATGATCCGAGCATCGGAATCTGGCGTATGAAGGCCTTCCGCCCCCTTCCGGTTCCCGGCGCATTGCAATACAATTTCGCGCTACGAATTGTAATCTCAAGTTGAATCAGGAGCATAGCAATGTCACTGGAAGTCAATGGCAAAACCATCGAACTGGATGATAACGGCAACATGACCGATCCGACACTCTGGGATGAGGACGTCGCACGCGCGCTCGCCGCCCAGGACAACATCGAACTGACCCAGGAACACTTCGATGTGCTGAAATATCTGCGCTCGGAGTATTTCGACAACAACGGCGAGCAGCCGATGGAGCGGGCGATCAACAAGGGCATGTCCAAAATCTGGGACAAGAAAATCGGCAGCAAAGAGCTCTACGCGTTGTTCCCGGGCGCCCCCAGCAAACAGGGCAACCGCATCGCCGGCCTGCCCTTCGTCGCGCGCAAGGGCGGCTACTGAGCCGGAGCACTCGCACTACCCATGTAATGCCACCCAACAAAAAAGCCGCATCCCTTCGGGATGCGGCTTTTTTATCGATACCGAAGTCCGTGCTAGCGATGCGAACCCTTCTCGGCATGGGCCGTCTCGACCAGCTGCATCGCCAGATCCATGTATTCCTGGCGGAAGTTGTGCAGCGGATGCCCTTCCTCGGGGACGAAATAGTCCTTCATTTCCACGCCGTTGGCATGTTCGTAGTCGATGAATTTCTTCTGCATTTCCAGCAGCTTCGCAATCATTTCCTGCTTGTTGCTCATGGTCTGGTTTCTCCGGATGCGGGTAAACGCGATATAAATTCATGAATTGCCGCAACTATAGCCAGTTGCCTGGAGTGCGAACATATCCCATATGGGCAGCGCCGCGACCGTCCGCGCCGCGCGCATGCAGTGCCCGCCGGGGTGCGAGGACTATCCCCGCAGGGCTGGCAACAGGCGAACCCCGGCCCGGCGGGTGTATCTCATTCCTTGGTATCGCCAACCGGCTGGATCCCCTTGTGCGGCAGGAACAGGCCGCAACCGATGTGGCGTCCCGCGCCGAGCCCGACCTGCTGCAGGCGCACCGACTGTTCCGGTGTGAGATCCGCGACCAGCAGGCTGCGGGTATGGAGCGGACCCTCCGGAAACTGCAGCGCATGGCTGATGCCGCCCAGCAGCTTGCGGCAGTCGATGTCGAGTTCCCGCAGTTCGCGCGCGGCCGTCTCGAGAAAGGCCTGCTCGTCGGTATCGGCACCGGTGATCACGTATCGGGCGAACAGCGTGGACAGACTGCTGAGCAGGAAGACTTCCGAGTCGCCGAGCTCGAGCGGGTGACCATCGATATCAAGCTTGCGACCGCTGAGTCCGCGCGCCTCGTCCAGGCGGTGCTTGGGTACGCGCAGGCGCATGCGGGTACGCCGGGACAGGTGCAAGACCTCATGGGTACTGTCTTCCGGACGGTACCAGCCGTTGCCGGAGGCGGCGCCGTGGATCAGATGCACGCCGGCGTGCGCCTCGTCCTCCAGCCAGGGCAGGGCCTCCAGCAACGCGCTCGAAAGCGCATGGGCATGGTCCAGCGGCAGGGTCGGACAGCCGATCATCCGAAACGCCAGATCGACCACGTCGTCTGGTATCACGAATTCCGGCTTTTTCTCTTGCTCGTCGTTCCAGTACATGCGTATCACCCTGCACGGCCTAGCCGTTGGATGTGTAGAAGGCTGCCTCCAGCCGGTCTTCCCAGTCCTCCGGGGTGTCCGGAAACGGGGGGCGCACGTCCATGCGAAAGTGGATCTCGCCGGCGCGCGCGCGTGCGCTGATCACCTGTTTCAGGGCCTCGAAGGAATCGATCTCGTGCTGCTGAATCAGGACCTCGCTCAGCCACAGCATTGCCTGCCTCCATAGAAACCGTGGTGGGCGACGGTATCCCGGATCCGGTCATGATAGCGCGCCCGGTACAGCAGCCGCCCTGCACCACCGGCGGCGTCATCGAAACCCAGGCGCCGGTGCAATACATTATTGCAGATAATGCCTTCACCGGGCCGCAGCCGGTAGCGGAAGATCCAGGGCAGTTCACTGTCCAGCAATTCGCGCAGAAACTGCACGGCCGCGCGCACGTCCGGATCGTCCTTCCACACAATGCTGCGGGTACGCGCCGTATAACGCATATGGAGGGCATGACTGCCGTTTGCAACCGCGAAGACCGGCCCCGTCTGTGCGCCGCGCAATTCCCTGCCTTCCTCGACATTCGCCGGGATGGTCATGACATCCGGCTGCATCAGCGCACGGATCCAGGCGGGATTCTCGTCGCGCAGCAGCAGGTAGGCGATCTCGTGATCGAGCAGCAGGCTCTCCCCGCCGCTGGCAGCGGCCGAGACGCAGTGCAGCACGATGGCACGCACCTGCTCGTCCAGGCTGTTGTAGTAGCCGTCGGTATGCCAGCTGAGCGGCCGGTTGGTATAGGGTATGTAGTGCGTGCCGGCCTGCTGCGGCAGCACCCGCAGCGAGGTGATGCTGTCCTCGTCGGCGCGCAGGTTCATGTCCAGGTGTTCCAGCCCGAACTGACGGCCCAGCGCCCGGATCGCCGCCTTGTCGGCGCCGCTGCCGGCGCGGATGGCGTAGAGGGCCATGTTGGCCTTGCGGCAGACGGCCAGGATCGCCGCGTGTTCTTCCGCGGTGAGCTGCCCGGGATCCCCGATCTCGACCCGCAGGTCGGCCGCACGCGCCGGATAGGCGTCCAATTTCCAGGCGCGCCAGGTACGGTAGTCGGCCTCGCGCGCGAGATCGAAGGGGTTGAAATCGGTTACGGTCATGGCCATGGCGGATGTGCGGAAACCGGGATTCGGGTGGCGCTATGTTAGCGGTGCCAACCGGCGCGGATATATATCGCCTCGGTTGTATCCACCCCGCCCCCGCCCCCCAACGCAAATGAGAGTAATTCTCACCTAATTGGCTGAAAATCCTCGGACAATCCCGGCGTAGCGGCTGCAATGGAATTTAAGTGCTCGTGAACATAAGAAAAAATTCTGCCTGCATTAATTCCCACCGGCGAATTCGATAACTTGCGGAAATTAAATCATTATTGTGCCAATACCCCGTTCGGGATACAGGCCCAAATACGCGCCACCCCAAGGGTAGGATATGTTCCCCCCAGTGGCCTTCCTACAATTCGTGGCATCACGAGTTAGCTGTCGTCATTCCGTTTAACTCACTGATTTCGGTTGCCCACCGGGCAACAGCGCGCGCTGTCATCAGTAGAAACCAATTGGTGTAGAAAACATCCAGGAGATAATTGCCATGGCCAAGAACACCTACCCGACTCCCATGCTGGACGAACTTGAGCACGGCCCGTGGCCGAGCTTCATCACCGGCATCAAGCGGCTCCGCGACGAACATCCGGATGCGCGCATCAACTCCATGACCAATGGTCTGCTGGGGCAGCTCGAACATTCCTATGAAACGCGCAAGGGCTACTGGAAAGGCGGTACCGTCAGCGTCTACGGCTATGGCGGCGGTATCATCCCGCGCTTCTCCGAGGTCGCCAAGGCCTTCCCGGAGTCGAAGGAATTCCACACCCTGCGCGTACAGCCGCCGGCCGGCAACTTCTACACCACCGACATGCTGCTGCAGCTCGGCGAGAGCTGGGAGAAATGGGGTTCGGGCCTGGTCACCTTCCACGGCCAGACCGGCAACATCATGTTCATCGGCGCCACCACCGAAAACACCCAGCACTTCTTCGACGAGATCAACGAGTATGGCTGGGACCTCGGCGGCGCCGGCCCCTGCGTGCGCACCGCCATGTCCTGCGTCGGCGCTGCCCGCTGCGAGATGTCCTGCTGCCATGAGCACGGCATCCAGCGCTGGATGGTGAACAACTTCACCGACGACGTGCATCGTCCGGCCCTGCCCTATAAGTTCAAGTTCAAGGTCTCGGGCTGCCCGAACGACTGCCAGAACGCCATCGAGCGCGCCGACTTCGCGATCATCGGCACCTGGCGCGACGAGATGAAGATCGACCAGGAAGGTGTCAAGTACTACCTCGGCAAGAAGGGCCGCCAGTACCTCATCGACAACGTGATCACGCGTTGCCCGACCAAGGCGATCAGCCTGAACGACGACGACACCATCACGGTGAACAACCACGAGTGCGTGCGCTGCATGCACTGCCTGAACGTGATGCCGAAGGCCCTGCATCCCGGCGACGACAAGGGTGTCACCATCCTGATCGGCGGCAAGCGCACCCTGAAGATCGGCGACCTGATGGGCACCGTGGTGATCCCGTTCAAGAAGCTGGAGACCGAGGAAGACTACGAGAGCCTGCAGGAGATGGCCGAGGAAATCATCGATTTCTGGGCCGAGAACGGCCTCGAACACGAGCGCTGCGGCGAGATGATCGAGCGCATCGGCCTGGTTAACTTCCTCGAGGGCATCGGCGTCGACGTCGACCCGAACATGGTCAACAACCCGCGCCAGTGCTCCTACGTGCGCATGGATGGTTGGGACGAGGAAGCCGAGAAGTGGTTCACGCGCAAGGCAGAGGAACAGGCCGCGTCCGCCTAAACCGGCTCAACAGTTAAAACAGATCCGACAATCCCGGCGTAACAGCCGGGATTTGTTGAAAAACTTGAAAAGATTTTCAGGAGAATCACATGGCACAAGATATGCGTTCGCCGATCGAATCCGGCTGCCCCGACGGGTTCCAGTACATGCATCCGGTAATGCGGAAGAACTACGGCCAGTGGGCCTATCACGAGGATCCGCAGCCGGGCGTACTGCTGCACGTTTCCCATAACGGCGACAAGATCTGGACCGTGCGCGCCGGCACCCAGCGCATCCTTGACCTGTTCACCCTGCGCAAGCTGTGCGAGATCGGTGACAAGTACGGCGATGGCTATGTCCGTTTCACCATCCGCAGCAACATCGAGTACATGGTCGCCGACGAGGCCAAGGTCCAGCCGCTGATCAAGGCGCTGACGGACGCCGGCTTCATCGTGGGCGGCACCCGCAACTCCGTGGCCATGCTGTCGCACACCCAGGGCTGGCTGCACTGCGACATCCCGGGCACCGACGCCTCCGGCGTGGTGAAATCCATGATGGACGAGCTGATCGACGAGTTCAAAGGCTGGAACATGCCGAACCGGGTGCACATCACCACCTCCTGCTGCCAGATCAACTGCGGCGGCCAGGGCGACATCGCCATCAACGTGCAGCACACCAAGCCGCCGAAGATCAACCATGACCTGGTGTCCAACGTCTGCGAGCGCCCGTCGGTCGTCGCGCGCTGCCCGGTCGCGGCCATCCGTCCCGCGCTGGTGAACGGCAAGCCGTCGCTGGAAGTGGACGAGAAGAAGTGCATCTGCTGCGGCGCCTGCTTCCCGCCCTGCCCGCCCATGCAGATCAACGACGCCGAGCATTCCAAGCTGTCGATCTGGGTCGGCGGCAACCACTCCAACGCCCGCGGCAAGCCGACCTTCCAGAAGCTGGTCGCCTCCGGCATCCCGAACAACCCGCCGCGCTGGCCGGAAGCCACCGCCGTGGTCAAGAAGATCCTCAAGATCTACAAGGAAGACGCCAAGGACTGGGAGCGCATCAACGACTGGATCGAGCGCATCGGCTGGCCGCGCTTCTTCGAGAAGACCGGGCTGCCGTTCACCAAGTACCACATCGACAACTGGCGTGGCGCGCGCGCGAGCCTGAACGCTTCTACCCATATCCGTTTCTGACCGAACAAGGGGATATGAATGAAGTTCACGATCCAGGTTAACGAGGGGCCCTATCAGCACCAGGCGGCGGATACGGCCTATCACTTCGTCAAGGCGGCCATCGAAAAAGGTCACGAGATATTCCGTATCTTTTTCTACCATGACGGCGTCAACAACGGCACGCGGCTGACCACGCCGCCACAGGACGATCGTAACATCGTCAACCGCTGGACCGAGCTGGCCCAGGCGCACAACATCGACATGGTGGTGTGTGTGGCCGCGGCCCAGCGCCGCGGCATCGTCGACGACGGTGAGGCGCAGCGCAACGGCAAGGACGCGACCAACATCGCCCCCGGCTTCCGTATCTCCGGACTGGGGCAGCTGATCGAAGGCGGCATCCAGAGCGATCGGCTGATCGTGTTCGGCGACTGAGCGGGAGAGTGCAATGTCCGATATCAAGAAGATGATGTATGTAAACCGCAAGGCACCCTACGGCACGATCTATGCCTGGGAGTCGCTGGAGGTCGTGCTGATCGGCGCCGCCTTCGAGCAGGATGTCAGCCTGGCCTTCATGGACGACGGCGTATTCCAGCTGACCAAGGGTCAGAAAACCACCGGTATCGGCATGAAGAACTTCTCGCCGACCTACACCGCGCTGGGCGACTACGAGATCAACAAGATCTACGTGGAGAAGGAATCCCTCGAGGAACGCGGCCTGACGCTCGATGACCTGCAGCACCTGGTGTGGGAAGACGAGGACGAGGACTACGCCGAAAAGGATTCCATTCGCCTGGTCACCCGCGCCGAACTGGCGGACGTGCTCGCTGAGCAGGACGTCCTGTTCAACTTCTAGCACTGGGAGCACGGAACAATGGCAATGCTACACCTGGTAAACAAGTCGCCCTACGACACCTGCAGCATGAACACTGCCGCCACCATCATGCAGGACGGCGACCAGCTGCTGCTGATCGAGGACGGTGTCTACGGTGCGATGAAAGACGGCAAGGCGGCAAGCCTGCTCGCCGGCCGCAAGGTCGCGGTGCTCGGTCCGGATCTGGCCGCGCGCGGAATACCGGAAGACAAGCTGCTGGATGGCGTCGACGTCATCGATTACGGCGGGTTCGTCGATCTGGTAACAGCCAACGACAGGGTCCAGTCCTGGCTCTGATTGTTTTGTTTTTTTGATTAGCGTCATCCAACGAGGAGACCACACATGGGTACTATTGAAGTTAATGGCAAGAGCTACGAAACCGACGAGGAAGGCTACCTCGCCAACCTGAACACCTGGGACAAGGACGTGGCGGTGGCCATGGCCAAGGCCGATGATTGCGAACTGACCGAGAACCACTGGGAAGTGATCAACTTCCTGCGTGAGTACTACGACGAATACCAGATCGCCCCGGCCGTGCGCGTGCTGACCAAGGCCATCGGCAAGAAGCTGGGCAAGGACAAGGGCAACAGCAAGTACCTGTACGAACTGTTCCCGTACGGTCCTGCCAAGCAGGCTTGCAAGTACGCCGGCCTGCCGAAGCCGACCGGCTGCGTCTGACGCCGCATCGAAGGCTGCAGGGGCTATCCCCTGCAGCGCTTCGGAATTCGATTCACTCTGACAGGAGCCCGGAAGCATGCCGTTCTGGACCATTGTGTATGCACTTCTGTTCTATGTCGCCACCGCCCTGCTGATCGGCGGTCTGGCTTACCGGATCAGAAAGTATGCAAAGACACCGGCACCACTGAAGATCCCGACCACGCCGGCACCGGTGACGCGCCAGGGCGTGGTGCTGCGCATGTTCCGGGAAGTGGCGTTCTTCGAGAGCCTGTTCCGCTCGAACAAGTGGATCTGGATCTTCGGCTACCTGTTCCATTTCGGCATGTTCCTGGTGCTGGCCCGGCACCTGCGCTATTTCACCAATCCGGTCTGGACCTGGGTCGACCTGATCCAGCCGTTTGGCAAATATGCCGCGTTTGCCATGGTCGCCGGCCTGGCCGGATTGTGGGCGCGCCGAGTCCTGGTGGACCGGGTCCGCTACATCTCCGCCCTGTCGGATCACCTGATGCTAGCCCTGCTGGTCGCAATCGCCCTGACCGGCATGAGCATGGACTACTTGACGCATACCGATATCGTGTCGCTCAAGGCCTTCTTCCTGGGCCTGATGTACTTCAACTGGCATCCGCTGCCGGAGGATCCGCTGCTGCTGACGCACCTAGGTCTGGTGGCCACGCTGATGATCATCTTCCCGATCAGTAAGCTGCTGCACGCGCCAGGCGTGTTCTTCAGCCCGACACGCAACCAGGTGGACAATCCGCGCGCCGAACCCGGCCTGCGCCCGCACACCTCGCGGCACATCGCGCCGTGGGCAGCGGAACTTGACAAATAACCGGCGTAACGAACGTATCAGGAGCTGAGCGTGGCTGATTTCGAAGTCCCGGAGCTGAAAGAATACCCCGTCATCCCGACTCTGCATGAAGGGGTGATGGCTCACAGCAAGCCGTTTGTCGCCAAATCCGACTTCCAGGAGCCGCTGGGTTTCCCGGGCGAACTGGTAGACAACTGGCAGCAGGTCGCCATCGACAAGATGGGCGAGCTGACTGGCAAGTACCGCTCGCTGCAGGTATTCCTGGACGCCTGCGTCAAGTGCGGCGCCTGCACCGACAAGTGCCACTACTATCTCGGCACCACCGATCCGAAGAACATGCCGGTCGCGCGCCAGGACCTGTACCGCAAGGTCTACCGCCGCTACTTCACCTTCGCCGGCAAGTACTTTCCCAAGCTCGTCGGCGCGACCGATCTGACCAAGGAAGTGCTGGACGACTGGTACAGCTACTTCCACCAGTGCTCGCAGTGCCGGCGCTGTTCCGTGTTCTGCCCGTACGGTATCGATACCGCGGAGATCTCCATGGCCGCGCGCGAAGTGATGGACAGCATCGGCGTGGGCCAGAAGTACTGCAATGAAATCATCGGCAAGGTCTACAAGATCGGCAACAACCTCGGCCTGCCCGAGGCGGCCCTGGCCGACACCCTGGAAGGACTGGAAGAGGACATCGAGGACGATACCGGTGTGAAGGTACGCCTGCCGCTGGACGAGAAAGGCGCCGAAGTGCTGTTGGTGACCCCGTCGGCAGACTTTTTCGCGGAGCCGCACGTGGACGGCCTGATGGGCTACGCCAAGGTCTTCCACCAGGCCGGCATCAGCTGGACGCTGAGTTCGTACGCCAGCGAGGCCGCCAACTTCGGCATGTTCATCGGCAGCTACGAGAACATGCGCAAGCTGTCTATGCGTATCCGCGAGGCCGCGCTCGACCTCGGGGTCAAGCGCATCATCTTCGGCGAATGCGGCCACGCCTGGCGCGTCGCCTACAGCTTCCTGAACACGCTGGCCGGGCCGTTCGACTTCCTCGATCCGAGGTACCCGGTACCGCAGCACATCCTTGAATTCACGCACGACCTGATACAGCGCGGCGCCATCACGCTCGACAAATCGGCCAACGACGACATGGTGCTGACCTTCCACGATTCCTGCAACGTGGCGCGCGCCACGCGCATGGGTCCGAAGCCGGGCGGTCAGTTCACCATTCCGCGCGAGGTCATCAAGGCCAGCTGCAACCACTTTTACGACATGCCCCGGGACACCATCCACGACGCCACCTTCTGCTGCGGCGGCGGCGGCGGCCTGCTGACAGACGACCTCATGGAACTGCGCGTCAAGGGCGCCATGCCGCGCATGGAGGCCCTCAAGCACGTAGTCGAGAACCACGGCGTCACGCACATGGCCGCGATCTGCGCGATCTGCAAGAGCCAGTTCACCAAGGTTCTGCCCTACTACGGCTTCCGGATGGACAGCATCGTCAGCGTGCACCAGCTGGTCAGCAACGCGATCGTGCTCGGGGACAAACAGTAGAATTCGAGATTTGCTCAGGTAACACCTGACCGGTTAACAGGAGAATAGGCATGGCAACTTCAAAAGAAGACATGGAATCCCAGAAACTGTCTTTCCGTCGTTTCAAGGACGGTGAGCACAAGTACGCGCGCACGGGCGATTACATCTTCGAGGGTGACCACAGCTACAAGTGCCCGACCTATGTGCACCGCACGCCACCCTGCCAGGGCAGTTGCCCCTCCGGCGAGGACATCCGTGGCTGGCTGCAGATCGTGCGCGGTATCGAACTGCCGACCGGTGGCCTGAGCATGGAGGAATACGCGTTCCGCCGCTCCACCGACGCCAACCCGTTCCCGGCCATGATGGGCCGCGTCTGCCCGGCGCCGTGCGAGGACGGCTGCAACCGCAACAATGTCGAGGATTTCGTCGGCATCAACTCCGTCGAGCAGTTCATCGGCGATTCCGCCTACGAGCAGAAATTCACCTTCGACAATTCCGCCCCGCTGAACGGCAAGAAGGTCGCCATCATCGGCGGCGGTCCGGCCGGCATGGCGGCAGCCTATCAGCTGCGGCGCAGGGGCTATGCCAGCACCATCTTCGACGACCATGAGGAACTGGGCGGCATGATGCGCTACGGCATCCCGGGCTACCGCACGCCGCGCGACGTGCTCAACCACGAATGCCAGCGCATCGTCGACATGGGCGGGATCGATCTGCGCATGAATACCCGCGTCGGCAGGGACGTCGCTATCGAGGCCCTGGAGCAGGAATTCGACGCCATCCTGTGGGCAATGGGCTGCAAATCCGGCCGCAAGCTGCCGGTGCCGAACAGCGACGCGCCGAACTGCGTCTCCGGCGTCGCCTTCCTGGAGGCCTTCAACAAGGGCACCCTGAAGGTCACCACCGACAAGGTGGTCTGCGTCGGCGGTGGCGACACCTCGATCGACGTCGTGTCCGTTGCCCGCCGCCTCGGCAAGATCAGCAAGATCAACAAGGAAGACCGCCCGGAGCAGGTCATCGGCGGCTACGTCGCGCACGACTCGGCATTCGCGGCGGCACGCGAAGGCGCCGACGTCACGCTGACCTCGCTGTTCGCCCGCGAGGAAATGACCGCGACCGAGCACGAGGTCGAGGACGCGCTGCGCGAGGGTGTCACCATCCTCAACGGCGTGATGCCGATCGAGGTCGTGCTTGCGGACGACGGCCGCGCCCGTGCGCTCAAGATGGCCAAGTGCGAAATGAAGGACGGTCGTCCGCTGCCGGTAGCGGGCACCGAATTCGAAGTCGAGTGCGACTTGATCGTGTCCGCCATCGGCCAGGGCGGCGACCTGTCGCAGGGTCTGGAATCCCTGGACAACGGCCGCGGCCTGATCGACGCCGACGGCTTCTACCAGGTACCTGGCCGCAAGGGCCACTTCGCCTGCGGCGATATCATCCGCCCGCACCTGCTGACCACCGCCATCGGCCAGGCCTCGATCGCCGCCGAGAGCATCGATCACTACCTCAAGCAGGAAGAGCAGAAGAAGCGGCCGAAGGTCGACGTGCATCATTTCGAACTGTTGAAGAAGCTGGAAGAGACCAATCACGCGCCGGAACATTTCGACGCCAGCGATGGTGATCTGCGTGGCACCAGCGACGCCAACTACGCAGTGCACAACTACGAGGACCGCTCCTCTGCAGAGATCATCTCCTCCGAGCGCCTGTTCCTGGGCCATTTCCCCTTCACGCCGCGCAACAAGCGTTCGTCCCACGGACCGTCGGCCGAAGAGGTGCTGGGCCACTTCGAGGAACGTGGCATCGGCCTGACCAAGGAGCAGGCCGTCAACGAGGCGGAACGCTGCATGAGCTGTGGCCTGTGCTTCGAATGCGACAACTGCGTGATCTACTGTCCCCAGGACGCGATCTTCCGCGTCAAGAAGGACCAGGCGACCACCGGCCGTTACGTCGACACCGACTACTCCAAGTGCGTCGGCTGCCACATCTGCTCCGATGTCTGCCCCACGGGCTACATCGACATGGCGATGGGCGATCACTGATCCGGACTGATACTGGCCATGCTAAAACACAGTCTCATCATCATGCTGCTGGCAGTCACCGCCGCCTTTGCCGCGCCGGGCCGGGCCGATGATTCGCTGCTGCCTGTGATTCCGCCGGCCCAGTCCCGCTTCAGCGCGGAACAGGGCTGCGTGGAACCGACCGAGGACATGCGCAAGAATCACATGGAATACATCCTGCACCAGCGCGATGAGACCATGCACGAAGGCATCCGCAGCAGCCGGCACAGCCTGGTGGATTGCATCAACTGCCATGTCAGCGCCGCGCCGGACGCGCCGCGCGTGACCAGCAAGGAGCATTTCTGCAAGAGTTGTCACAGCTACGCTGCGGTGCAGATCGACTGCTTCCAGTGTCACGCGGACCGACCGGAGCAGTCGGACCCCCACCGGGTGGTTTCCGGTACCGGGCATGCGCGCATCCTGGCAAGCGAGGATAATATCCATGAGTGAAGAATCCGGCATCGACATCTACCGTCGCCGCTTCCTCGGCGGCGCCGCGACCGCGGCCGGCATGGCGGTGGTGCCCGGCGTATTCCTGCACGAGGTCGGCCAGGCGGCACGCCCCCTGGATGAACCCGTGACCGATCTCGTGCGCTGGGGCATGCTGATCGATTCCAACAAATGCGCCGAGGGCTGCGACGACTGCGTGACTGCGTGCAATGACGAGCACGGGTTGACCGGCTTCGGCCGACCGCAGACCGACGCACAGTGGATCCGCAAGGTCAAACTGAAGGACAAGCAGACCGGCCATATCCAGACACTGCCCATGCTGTGTCAGCATTGCGAGTTCCCGCCCTGCGTGGACGTCTGCCCGACCGGCGCCTCGTTCAAGCGCGCCGATGGCATCGTGCTGGTCGACAAGCACATCTGCATCGGCTGCCGCTACTGCATGATGGCCTGCCCGTACAAGGCACGCTCCTTCATCCATGAGGACCTGGAGGATCAGAAGCCGCATACCCCGCGTGGCAAGGGTACGGTCGAATCGTGCAATTTCTGCGTCAACCGCGTCGACAACGGCCAGACGCCGGCCTGTGTCGATGCCTGCAGCGCCAACAACCACAATGCCATGGTGTTCGGTGACCTGAACGATCCGGACAGTGAAATCTCGCAGCAGCTGGAGCAGTACACCTCGCGCCAGATTCGTGCCGACCTGCAGCTCAATACCGGCGTGCGTTACCGGGGGATCTGATGAAACCACTCGACTACAAGGAAATCGACGGCGGCCTGCCCTTCTATCTGCTGGTAGGCGCAATCGGTATATTCGTCATCCTCGGCCTGGGCGCCGCGCTGTACATGGAACACTACGGCCACTATGTCACCGGCATGAGCAACCAGATCGTCTGGGGTACGCCGCACGTGTTCGCCGTGTTCCTGATCGTCGCCGCCTCTGGCGCGCTCAACGTGGCATCTATCAGTTCGGTGTTCGGCAAGGCGATGTACAAACCGCTCGCACGCCTGTCCGGCCTGCTGGCGATCACCCTGTTGGTCGGCGGACTGGCCGTACTGGTGCTCGACCTGGGGCATCCGGACCGTCTGATCGTCGCCATGACCTACTACAATTTCAAGTCCATCTTCGCCTGGAACATCATGCTCTACACCGGTTTCATGGCCATCGTCGCCGTGTATCTGTGGATGATGATGGAACGCAAGATGAACGGCTTCACCAAGCCCGCCGGCATGGCCGCCTTCCTCTGGCGCCTGATCCTGACCACCGGTACCGGCTCCATCTTCGGATTCCTGGTCGCACGTCAAGCCTATGATGCGGCCATCATGGCGCCGATGTTCATCATCATGTCGTTCTCCTTCGGCCTGGCTATCTTCATCCTCGTGCTGATGGGCCTGTACCGCTGGTCCGGCCGTCCGCTCGGCGATGCCGTCCTGTTCCGACTGAAGAACCTGCTCGGCGTGTTCGTAGCGGCCGTCATGTATTTCGTGATGGCCTATCATCTCACCAACCTGTACGGCACCGAGAACCATGGCGTGGAACGGTTCCTGCTGCTCGAGGGCGGCGTCTACACCATGCTGTTCTGGATCGTCCAGCTCGGCCTCGGCAGTCTGGTGCCGCTCGCCCTGCTGTACAGTCCGGCCGGCCGCTCGCGCCTGTGGATCGGCCTCGCCTGCCTGCTGGTCATCATCGGTGGCCTCGCCCAAATGTACGTGATCATCATCGGCGGCCAGGCCTACCCCATGGAAATGTTTCCGGGCATGGAGGTAAGCAGCACCTTCTACGACGGCGTGGTCGCGGACTATGCGCCGACCCTGCCCGAGGTGGTCCTGGGTATCGGCGGTATCGCGCTGGCGCTGGCGGCCACCGTCGTGGGTACACGGGTACTGCGCTTCCTCCCGGTCAGCCTGGCCGATGACCTGGTGGATCCGCACCACGCTGCGGATGCTGCCTGAAGCGCTAGCGACTGCCGCCGGCAGGATCGGCAACCCCGGGGACGGCTGACATCATGTCCCGCCTGCTGATCTCGGCGGCCCACAAATCCTCCGGCAAGACCACCGTTACGCTCGGGCTGTGCGCGGCATACGCCGCGCGCGGCCTGCGGGTAGTACCGTTCAAGAAAGGCCCTGACTATATCGATCCGATGTGGCTGGGACTGGCGGCAGGGCATCCCTGCCACAACCTCGACTTCCATACCATGACCCACGCGGAGATACTCACCGCGGTGGGCCACCACGCGGCGGCCGCCGACATCGCGCTGATCGAGGGCAACAAGGGGCTCTACGACGGCCTGGACCTGGAAGGCAGCAACAGCAACGCGGCACTCGCCACGCTGACCCGTACACCGGTGGTGCTGGTGCTCGATGCGCGTGGCATGACCCGCGGGATCGCCCCGCTGATACTCGGCTACCAGGCCTTCGACCCGCAGGTGCACATCGCCGGCGTTATACTCAACCAGCTCGGCGGCAGCCGGCACGAGGCCAAGCTGCGCGCGGTGATCGAGCATTACACCGACGTGGCGGTGCTGGGTGGCGTGCACCGCAGCGCAGAACTGGAGATCGTCGAACGCCATCTCGGCCTGATTCCGAGCAACGAGGACGCATCGGCGCGCGCACGGATCGAGCGCATCAGTACGCTGATCGCGGCACAGGTGGATCTCGACGCCCTGCGTGCGGCGGCCGGCAGCGCACCGCTCGTGTACGAACCGCCGCCGCCTCCGGTCGCTGGCACACCGGTACGGATCGGGATCGCCCGCGATGCCGCCTTCGGCTTCTACTATCCGGATGACCTGGAGGCCCTGCGCCGCGCCGGGGCCGAACTCGTGCCGTTCGACACACTGCGGGATGCCCGCCTGCCGGATATCGATGGCCTGTTCATTGGCGGCGGCTTCCCGGAAAGCCGCATGCAGGCGCTGCAGGCAAACAGCGCCCTGCGGGCCCGGATCCGGGAGGCCATCGCCGGCGGCCTGCCCGCCTATGCCGAGTGCGGTGGACTGATGTATCTCGCGCGCGGCCTGAGCTGGCAGGGGAACCGATGCGAGATGGTCGGCGCGATCCCGGGCGAGGTGGTCATGCACGAGCGCCCGCAGGGCCGCGGCTATGTACGGTTGCGCGAAACCGGGCACGCACCCTGGCCGGCGCCACATCCGGCAGGCGTCATCGCCGCCCACGAATTTCACTACTCTAGCCTGGAGGCGGTACCACCCGGCCTGCGCTATGCCTACGAGGTGGTACGCGGCACCGGCATTGACGGCCGCCACGACGGACTGCTCGTCAACAATCTCGTGGCCTGCTACAGCCACATGCGCGATACCGCGCAGCACCATTGGGCCCGACGCTTCGTCGATTTCGTCCGGGCCCGGCGCCAGCCCGGCAAAACCGACCTGCATGCAGTATAATGATCCTCGGCTTCAAGGAGTTATCATGATCACCATCACCCCGGCTGCTGCCGAACAGATTCGCGCCTCCGCCCAGGCCGGCGACATGGAGGGGCTGGCCATGCGCATCGCCGCACGCCGCGAGGCGGACGGCAGCATCCACTACGGCATGGGTTTCGATGACAATGCGCAGGAGGACGATATCCGCCTGCATACCGGTGGCATCGAGATACTGATCGGGGAAGCGAGCAAGATCCTGGTCGACGGCATGACGGTGGATTACGTGGAACTCGAACCGGGCTCCTGGCAATTCATCTTCCTGAATCCGAATGACGCCAATTACGTCCCGCCCGCGAAATAATCACGACCACCCGCCCACCCTCTGCCGCCACCGGGGTCGAGTATGAACAGCCCCCCGTCCGAGGCCGGCCAGGGCAGGCACACCGCCCTGCGCAGGGGCCTGTTGCTGCGCCTGGGGCTGCTGCTGGCGGTCGCGCTCGCACTATGCTGTGTCGCCATCGACTGGCCGGCGCAGGTGTCCGGCCAGGGCCGGCTGCTGCTCGCCGCCCTGCTCTGCGCGTCCGCCCTGCTGCTCGTCCTGTCTATCGTCCGGTTGCTTCAGGTCCAGGTGCTCGAACCGCTGGCAGAGCTCGACAACTGGGCCGCCAGCCTGCGCGACGGCCGTCATGCCGATCCGCTGGCCGCACCGCCCGATCGCTACTGGGGAGAACTGGCGGAAAACCTGAGCGTGATCGGCAAGCAACTGACCGCCGATACGGGTAAGCGCGTGCCGGCCGCACCGCGCGTGAAGGAGCTCGAGGCAGACAGCATCAGGATGCTCTACGAGGTGGTGTCGAGCATCAACACCGCGCACAGCCTGGACGACCTGCTCACGCGCTTCATGTACACGCTCAAGCGCATCACGCGTGCACACGGCGCTGCGATCTGGGTTGATCACAACCAGCACCAGACCGAACTCGGCGCCAGCAGCGGCATCGATGACGACCTGCTGCTGTCCGACCGGCACGAGTTCCGGCGCTGCCTGTACGAGCGGGCCGCTACCGAGGGCAAGGTCTGGGTCGAGCATAACCTGGAAAAGTGCGAGAAGATCGCGGGCAGGCGCCTGTTCGAGCAGAACGACATCGGGCTCGTTTCGATACCGATGCGCTATCGCGGGCGCATAACCGGAGTGATCAACCTGTTCCTGGACAGCGGGATGCTGGCGCGCATCGAGAACATCAAGCCGATGCTGCACAGCCTGGCACACCATCTCAGCCTCGCCATAGAGCGTTACTACAGTGACGAGGAAAGCCGCGCCCACCTGATCCGCGAGGAACGCATCCGCATCGCTCACGAGCTGCACGACTCGCTGGCGCAGACCATGGCCAGCCTGCGCTTCCAGGTCCGGGTGCTGGACGAGACCCTGCACCAGGGCGACGAATCGACTACCTGGCAGCAACTTGAGCGGATCGAAAACACGCTCGACGAGGCCAATACCGAGTTGCGCGGCCTGATCGCCAACTTCCGCGCGCCGGCCTACCAGCGCGGCCTGGTCGAGGCCATCGAGCAGATGGTCAGCCAGTTCCGCAACGAGACACGCATCCGCACCTACATCCAGAAGGACTGCTCGACCAGCGCGTTTCCGCGCGACACCGAGACGCAGATCCTGCGTATAATACAGGAGGCGTTGTGGAACATCCGCAAGCACAGCCAGGCCAAGACGGTTCGCATCCTGCTGCGGGGAGCCAATAGCGAGTTCTGCCATATCCTGATCGAGGACGATGGGGTCGGCATCAACAAGCAGGTGTACGGCTCGCCGGGCGAACACGTCGGCTTGACCATCATGCGCGAGCGCGCCAACAAGATCGGCGGTGACCTGCGCATCGAGAGCGAACCGGGAGAAGGCACGCGCGTCACACTGGAAATCAGGAATCCCGCGGCGGGCGGTACGAAAACATGAGCCTCGATATTCTGCTGGTCGACGATCACACCCTGTTCCGCGAGGGCCTCGAGGGACTGCTCAGCCGGCGCAACATCAACATCCTGGCCGCGGTCGGCAGCGGCCAGGAAGGCCTGCGCCTGGCCAACGAACTCAATCCCGACGTGGTCCTGCTGGATATGCGCATGCCGGAAATGGACGGCATGGAGGTGCTGCGGCAGCTGCGCAAGAGCGGCTTCAAGAACCCGGTCGTTATGCTCACCACCAGCAGCGACGAACGCGACCTGGTCGAATCTCTCCGCAGCGGCGCCCAGGGCTACCTGCTCAAGGACATGGAGCCCGACCAGCTGGTGCTGGCCCTGCGCGACATCGTGGCCGGCAAGACGGTGGTGGCACCCGACCTGGCACCGGTGCTGGCGCGCGTGGTCCAGGGCGAGAGCATCACCCCCTCCGAGGAAAGTCCGTTCGCCAAGCTCACCCCACGCGAGTTCGAGATTCTCGCCCTGCTCGCCGAGGGCCAGAGCAACAAGGTCATTGCCCGTAACCTGGGCATCTCCGACGGCACGGTCAAGCTGCACGTGAAGTCAATCCTGCGCAAGCTCGGCGTGCATTCCCGGGTCGAGGCCGCCGTCATCGCCGTCGAGCAGGGCATGCGCTCGGGCCGTGGCAGCGACGGCGACGACAGCGCCTGAGGCCGGAGCGCGGCGTGAAACGCTTCACCGAACTGGTCACCGCTGTCCTGTCGCAAATTACCGAGGTATTCCCCTGGGATGTCGCCGACATGCTGGAAGGCAGCGCGTATCCGCTGATCGTGGATGTGCGCGAGGCCGAGGAATACAACGCCATGCATATCAGCGACTCGCTGCTCGTACCGCGCGGAATCCTCGAATCCGCCTGCGAGTACAATTACGAGGATACCGTGCCGGAGCTGGTCGAGGCGCGGGAACGCCCGCTGGTCGTGGTGTGCCGTTCCGGCAACCGCAGCGCGCTGGCCGCCCACACCCTGCAACTGCTCGGTTACAGCCGGGTGAGCTCAATGAAAACCGGTCTGCGGGGCTGGAACGACTACGAGCTGCCGCTCGTCGACGCGGCCGGTAGAATGGTGCCGATCGAGGACGCCGACGAGTTCTTCACCACCCGCCTGCGCCCGGACCAGCGCGACCCGGCCGCCCGGTAGGCGCACGCCGCTCAGGTGTAGTATTTGCGGTGTTTGCGCCGCATGCCCTGCTGGGTGATCACGCCCTCGATGGCGGATAGATCCGGCAGCTCGATGACCTCGTGACCGTCCTGCAGGGCCTTGAGGTAATAGCGGCCTTCCCCGTAGACCAGCTGGCGGAAGATATAGGAATCGCCGTGCCGCGCCATGACGTAGGATCCGTCGCTGATCACGCCCTCGGGATCGACGATGATGATGGCGCCGTCGGCGAATTCCGGCAGCATGCTGTCGCCGAGGACCTGCAGCGCAAAGGGCTCGCGCCCGCAACTGTTTTCCTGCATTCCGGCACCCTCCCCGCCGCAGTAGATTGACAATAGCTTCATTGTAACAACAAGTTACAATGATTATCTCTTGCAGTATGCAGGGTTTTTTACGGCCCCGCCGGGGCGCTCAGACGGCGTAGTAGTCGCGGTACCAGGCCACGAAATTCGCGATACCCTGCTCCACGCTCATGGCCGGCTTGTAGCCGATGTCGCGCACCAGGTCGTCGACATTGGCGTAGGTGGCCGGCACATCGCCCGGCTGCAGCGGCAGCATGTTCTTCTGCGCCTGCTTGCCGAGGCACTCCTCCAGCACCTCGATGTAGTGCATCAGCTCGACCGGCTGATTGTTGCCGATGTTGTAAAGACGGTAGGGAGCCGTGCTGGTGGCGGAATCCGGCTGATCGCCAGACCAGTCGGGGTTGGGATCGGGCACCTTGTCGAGTACGCGGATGACGCCTTCGACGATGTCGTCGATGTAGGTGAAATCGCGCCGGTGATTGCCGTAGTTGAAGACATCGATCGGCCTGTCCTCGAGGATGTTGCGCGTGAACATGAACAGGGCCATGTCGGGGCGGCCCCAGGGGCCGTACACGGTGAAGAAACGCAGGCCGGTGGTCGGCAGGCGATACAGGTGGCTGTAGGTGTGCGCCATCAGCTCGTTGGCCTTCTTGCTGGCTGCGTACAGGCTGACCGGGTGATCCACGTTGTCGTGCACCGAGAACGGCATGTTCGTGTTCGAGCCGTACACGGAACTGCTGGAGGCATAGACCAGGTGCTCGACGTCGTTGTGCCGGCAGCCCTCCAGGATATTCACGAAGCCGACCAGGTTGGTATCTACGTAGGCGTGCGGATTGATCAGCGAATAGCGCACCCCGGCCTGGGCGGCAAGATTGACGACACGTTGTGGACGGTGCTTGCTGAACAGTTCCGCGATGCCGGCACGATCCTCCAGGTCAATACGCACGTCGGTGTAGTTGGCATGGTCCGCGGTCCGCGCCAGCCGGGCCTTTTTCAGCTCGACGTCATAGTAGTCGTTGAGGTTGTCGATACCGATAACCTCGTCGCCGCGCGCCAGCAGGCGCAGCGCCAGTGCCGACCCGATGAAGCCGGCGGAACCTGTGATCAATACCTTCATGGGTGTTGCAGTCCTTGGTCAGTTGAAAGCAAAGCTAGAGCCGGCCGTCGACCGCGTCCGCCGGCAGCACGTACTTGACGTCGTAGAGCACGCCTTCCGGCTTGCACAAGGCGCGCAGCCCGGCCGCCCCCAGCGCGGTGAAATCGCGGTGCGCCACGGCGACAATGACCGCATCATACCGGCCCGGCTGCGGCTGTTCGATCAGATCGATCCCGTACTCCGCACGGGCCTCCTCTGCGCTGACCCATGGATCGTGGACATCGACCTCGACGCTGTAGCCCTGCAGTTCGCGGATGACATCGATCACGCGCGAGTTGCGCAGGTCCGGGCAGTTCTCCTTGAAGGTCAGCCCGAGGATCAGGGCGCGTGAACCCGACACCTGGATGCGGCGTTTCATCATCAGCTTGATCACCTGCTCGGCCACGTAACTGCCCATGCGGTCGTTGATGCGGCGCCCGGCGAGGATCACTTCCGGGTGATAGCCGATCTCCTGGGCCTTGTGGGTCAGGTAATAGGGATCGACACCGATGCAGTGGCCGCCCACCAGGCCGGGCCGGAACGGCAGGAAATTCCACTTGGTGCCGGCGGCCTCGAGCACTTCCTGGGTATCGATGCCGATGCGCTCGAAGATCAGCGCCAGCTCGTTGATCAGCGCGATGTTGAGATCGCGCTGGGTGTTCTCTATCACCTTGGCGGCCTCGGCGACCTTCAGGCTGCTGGCCCGGTGGGTGCCGGCGGTGATGATGCTGCGGTAGAGGGCGTCGACGTAATCCGCCGTGGCAGGGGTCGAACCGGAAGTCACCTTGAGGATGTCGGTAACGCGGTGCTGCTTGTCACCGGGATTGATGCGCTCGGGTGAATAGCCGGCGAAGAAATCGCGGTTGAACGTCAGTCCGGAGACGGCCTCGAGTACCGGGACACAGACCTCCTCGGTCGCGCCCGGATAGACCGTCGATTCGTAGACCACTACGTCACCGCGCTGCAGCAACCGGCCCACGGTCTCGCTCGCGCGTTCCAGCAGCGACAGGTCGGGACGCTTGTACGCGTCGACCGGCGTCGGCACGGTCACGATATAGGTATTGCAGTCGGCGAGATCCTGCGGTTCGGACGTGAACACGAGCTGCTGCGCGCTCGCCAGTTCCTCCCCGGTGACCTCGCGGGTGGAGTCATGTCCAGCCTTGAGTTCCGCGATGCGGTCGCGCTTGATATCCAGCCCCACGGTCGGATAGCGCCTGCCGAATTCGATGGCCAGTGGCAATCCCACATAGCCCAGCCCGATGATGCCAATTTTTGCTGACTTGAGATCTGACATATCCACATCCGTTACCGTGACAGGAATCAGTCGGCACCGGCCGCCCGTCCTGAAGTTGGCGCATTCTAGCAGAGTGGTCTGGACGGCGCTGCGCTATCTCAATGATCGGCATCCGCCCAGTCCCGGTACGGCCGCTCCGCCAGGCTGGCATTGTAGTAGCGCACATCGTCGGTTACCTCGCGCCGCACCCAGGGCGGAAGTTGCAGCCGCTGCCGTTCGTCGCTGAGTTCCACCTCGGCGATGCGCAATCCCGCGTTCGCACCCTCGAATACATCGATCTCCCACAGCAGGCCGTCCAGCTCGACCTTGTAGCGCGTCTTCTCGATCAGGGGCTGCCGGCACAGGCGGTCGAGCATGGCGTCCGCATCGGCCGCGGGTATGGGGTATTCGTACTCCTCGCGCGTTATGCCGACGGTGGCGCCCTTGATGGTCAGCCAGCCGGTCACGCCCGCCAGCCTGACCCGCACGCTGCACGCCGGGTCGGTGGACAGGTAACCCTGGCGATAGCGCACGCCCTCACCGGCAGGCTGCCAGGCGGGATCGATCAGGAACTTGCGTTCGATTTCCACGGCCATGGGTCATTTCTCGGCGACGATGAAGCACACCCAGCCGGGATCGGCGCTTCCCACCGTGGCAGGTGCGTAGACGCCCGTCCCCTCCCCCGTCTCCTCGTCCACCTCCTCCCAGTACACCGTGACCCGCGCGAATCCGGCCTCGATCAGGAGTTCCTGCAACTCCGGCAGGCTCCACAGCCGCCAGTCGTAGGTGAAGGCACGCTTCAGTTTCGAGCCGTCGGGGAAATGGAAATGGATGTGACAGAGGATGTCGCCGTTGATGGGATTGTAGCGTGCATGCTCCCAGATATAGTCGAAGCGCTTGTGGCGGGTTTTCTCCCGCAGCTCCTGGTATGCCTCGTAACCACCGAAGGCGTCGAGGAAGAACACGCCGTCCGCGCCGAGCCCGGCATGCACCTGGCGAAAGTAGCTGCCCAGGCTGGCCCGGGTCTTGAAGACCTGGTAGCTGAAATTCATGGCGAGTATCACATCGGCCGGCGCCGGCGTCTGTACGCTGCATACGTCCGCCTGCAGCAGCTGCACGCGCATGCGCACGTCCGGTTCGAGCCGCGCCAGGTTGTGCTGCCGCGCCCAATCCAGGACCTCCGCATCGAGGTCCACGCCGATGGCGCTGTTCTTGACATGATGCCGGACCCATGCGCAACAGACTGCCGCGGTACCGCAGAAGTCCTCGCGCAGCAACCGGGGCGGACGCCCGCGCAGCGCGCGGAAGGTCCGGCGAATGAAGCGGCACTCCAGCGGCGCATCCTGCACCGCCTGCTCGTACAAGCGGTGCCGGTCGGCGCTCTGCGCCAAGCTCCGCGCCTGCTTCCTGCGCCCTTCCTTCACGTGCTTTGCCATCTGTCCTCCTCCGGCCGGCAGGCGCGGCAATCGCCCGTCTCCGCCACCACAACCGGCGGAAGTACGCCTGCTCACTGCCGATTTATTGATTTTCAGCAAAAACCGGCGCCTGCCACACCGGTATGATTGTCGTTAAAATGTGGGAAAATACATGCAATTTCATAAGCCTGTCATTGAAACCCCGGCAGCCGGCGCGAACCGGATCCTGACCGGTCTGCTCGACAGCATCGGCGACCGGCTCGCCGGGCAGACCCACCTGTCTGACAGCAATATCCACGAAATACGCAAGACATGCAAAAAGCTGCGCGCCGTCCTGCGCCTGATACGCCCGGCGCTGGATTTGGACCGGTTCCGCACCCTGGACCGCCTGATCCGTGATTTCGCGCGCCAGCTGGCCGGCCTGCGCGATACCCGGGTCATGCGCGACACGCTCGATCTGCTCGGCCGGCATTTCGCGCCCGTACTGCACGAACAGGCCCTGGCACCGGTGGTGGCGGCGCTTGAACAGGGCAGCGCGAAAAGCGCCGGGGCGGCGGCCGTAACGGCGGACGCCGCAGTCCTGCAAACGCATTTGACGGAGATCGTGGCCGCGGCCGGCCAGCTCGATTTCCGTCCGATCGGTGCCGACACCCTGCTCGCCGGCCTGGAACAGAGCTATCGACGCGGACGGCGCGCACTGGCCCAGATGGAGGCGGCACCGGATACCGAAAACAGCCACAGCCTGCGCCGGCAGGCGAAGTACCAGTACTACCAGTTGCGCATGCTGGCCGGCTGGAACGCGCAGCTGCTGCACGCCCTGGTCGAGAACTTTCACCGGCTCGAGGATACCCTCGGCAAGGATCACGACCTGGCGCTGCTGGGAGAGGCACTCGGCAGCCGGCCTCAGCTCTGCCCGGACGCGGTTCGCCGGGAGCTCCTGCAGGCCTTGGTCGAAAGCCGCCGGATCGCACTCATGACCCAGGCGCTGCGTCTCGCCCGCGGTCTCTATCGCCCCAAGCCAGGCCGGTACCGGAGCTGGCTCGAGAACACCTGCCAGCAGCCGGCCTAGCACCCGTCTCGTCAATCCACGCGGTCGCGACCGTGTCAAATTTGGTTCGCCTTGCGGCGTGACGGGCACGGCGTCACCGTAGCCACATGACCGCGCCGCAATACCGCCTGGGAACACTTCACCCGCTCCCCACGGCATGGCGCCCGTGATACGCGCCTGCCTGCATTGATAAAGATCAAGGCCGGCTGATGCACGGCATCGATAATGCCTGCATGTCACCACATCCGCACTCCCTGCCGTGGCACGCCCGCCGCTCGCTGCGCTGGCTGTACCTGTGTCTGCTGCTGGCGGCCGCCAGCCATGCCGCGGCCGCGGCCGATCCGGTGTTCGATCTAGCCACCCGCTACTTCCCTGGCGCGGACCGGGTCGATGACTTCAGCGGCGAGCCGCTGGCCGCCCCGGTGTACGGGGACGGCCGCCTGCTCGGCTATGTCATCCGCACCACGGATATCGCCCCGATCCCGGCCTATTCCGGCAAGCCGATTACGCTGCTGGTCGGACTGGACCTGCAGGGGCGGATCGCCGGCCTGCATATCCTGGAGCACGCCGAGCCCATACTCGTGGTGGGCATCTCCGAGCAGGACCTGAAGCACTACGTCGACCAGTATCGGGGGGTCTCGGCACGCGACCGCGTCAAGCTCGGCGGAGCGGAGCGCGACGGCTATGTCACCGTCGACGGTATCTCCGGGGCCACCATCACGGCCATGGTGATGAACGCGACGGTCATGAAGTCGATCACGCAGGTCGCCGCGGCGCGCAAGCTCCCGGCAACAACGGCCGGCGCCGCTGACGTCACGGACGCGGCGGCCGCCCCCGCAGGCAAGACCGCCGCTAGCGACGTCGCTGTCGCCACGACGACAGCCTGGTGGCGTGACGGCACCGACGCACCCTTCTGGCTCAGCGTGTGGCAGGAGCGCTGGTGGCAGATCGCCGTGCTGTCCTGCGCCCTAGGCGTGCTGACGCTGATCCTGCTGTTCCAGGACTGGCTGACCCGCCGACCGCGTCTGCTGCAGGTCGTGCGCGACGGCTACCTGCTGTTCACCCTGTTCTTCATCGGCTGGTACGCGCTGGCCCAGCTGTCGGTCATCCACGTGCTGACCTTCATCAATGCCGTGCTGCACCAGTTCAGCTGGGAATCCTTCCTGGTCGATCCGCTGATCTTCATCCTGTGGGGCTTCGTGGCCCTGACCCTGCTGCTGTGGGGACGTGGCGTGTACTGCGGCTGGCTGTGCCCGTTCGGCGCGCTGCAGGAGCTGCTCTACCAGCTGGCCCGTCTCACGAGGCTTCCCGCCGTCAACATTCCGGATGTCGTGCACGAACGGCTGGCGGCGCTGAAGTACGTCATCTTCGTGGCGCTGTTCGGCCTGTCACTGCAGTCTATCGGCTATGCGGCACGCGCCGCCGAGGTGGAACCCTTCAAGACAGCGATCGTCCTGCATTTCCAGCGCGAAGGCGTATTCGTGTGGTATGCGTTCGCGCTGCTGCTCATCGGCCTGTTCAACCGCAAGTTCTTCTGCAAGTACCTGTGCCCGCTCGGCGCCGCACTGGCGATACCGGCACCGCTGCGCATCTTCCAGTGGCTGCGGCGGCGCAAGGAATGCGGCCGGCCGTGCCAGATCTGCGCCACGCAGTGCGAGGTGCAGGCGATCCGCCCGACCGGAGAGATCAATCCGAACGAGTGTCATTACTGCCTGGATTGCCAGGTGACCTACTGGGACGATCACCGCTGCCCGCCGCTCGCGGAAAAGCGCATCCGGCGCGAGAAGAGCAAGGCCGCGCTGGACCGGATCAAGCACGCGCATGTGGCGCCTGGCCTGACTGAAAACTGACGCCAGAGCACCCTTGATGTATATCAAGGATAAGCCTGCGCGCAATTGTGAGTATGCAATCCGGGTACCAGCCTAACCGAGGAGATCATGATGAAAACAGCAGCAGTTTACCGCGCGGTGCGCCTGGCCATGGCCGGCGCGCTCGCACTCGCGGCGACCGGCACGTTCGCCGCCGAATCCGAACATCCGGGCACGACCCCGGGTGAGATGCGCTACAAGGGCGCACCGGTGCCTCTGCAGGAGGGTTCCGTGGACGTGATCACGCCGGGCGCACCGGCCCTGACCGAGGCCGAGTTCGCCAAGGCCAAGCAGATCTACTTCGAACGTTGCGCCGGCTGTCACGGCGTGCTGCGCAAGGGCGCCACCGGCAAGCCGCTCACGCCGGACATCACCAACGAGCGGGGACTGGACTACCTGAAGGTGTTCATCAACTTCGGCTCGCCGGCCGGTATGCCGAACTGGGGCACCTCGGGCCAGCTCAGTGACGAGGAAGTCACGCTGATGGCGAAGTACCTGATGAACGAACCGCCCATCCCGCCGGAGTTCGGCATGAAGGAGATGAAGGCGACCTGGAAGGTGCTGATCCCGCCGGAGCAGCGCCCCAAGAAGCAGGAAAACAGGTACAACCTGGACAATGTCTTCTCGGTAACGCTGCGCGACACGGGCCAGATCGCCCTGATCGACGGTGATACCAAGAAGATCATCAATGTCGTCAACACCGGTTATGCTGTGCACATCTCGCGCTACTCCACCTCCGGCCGCTATCTGTTCGTCATCGGGCGCGACGCCAAGGTCAACATGATCGACCTGTGGATGAAGAAGCCGGACAACGTGGCCGAGATCAAGATCGGCCTGGAAGCGCGCTCCGTCGAAACCTCGAAGTACAAGGGTTACGAGGACAAGTTCGCGATCGCCGGCTCCTACTGGCCGCCGCAGTACGTGATCATGGATGGCGCGACCCTGGAACCGCTGCAGATCGTGTCGACCCGCGGCATGACCGTCGATACCCAGGAATATCACCCGGAACCGCGCGTGGCCGCGATCGTGGCGTCGCACGAGCACCCGGAATTCATCGTCAACGTCAAGGAGACCGGCAAGGTCCTGATGGTCAACTACGAGGACGTGGACAACCTGAAGGTGACCACGATCCCCGCGGCGCGTTTCCTGCATGACGGCGGCTGGGACAGCACCCACCGCTACTTCCTGACGGCGGCGAACCAGTCCGACAAGATTGCCGTGATCGACTCCCGCGAAGACAAGCTCGCGGCACTGGTCGACGTCACCAAGATCCCGCATCCGGGCCGTGGCGCCAATCTGACCGATCCCAAGTACGGTCCGGTGTGGGTGACCAGCGCGCTCGGCAACGAGAACGTCACCGTAATCGGCACCGACCCGGCACAGCACAAGGACAATGCCTGGAAGGTGGTCCGTACCCTCAAGGGCCAGGGTGGCGGCTCGCTGTTCGTCAAGTCGCATCCCGCCTCCAGCAACCTGTGGGTGGACAGCCCGCTCAATCCGGACGGGAAGATCAGCCAGTCGGTCGCCGTCTACAACGTCAACAACCTCGACAAGGGCTTCGAGGTGCTGCCGATCGCCGAGTGGGCCGGACTGAGCGAGGGTCCGAAGCGCGTCGTGCAGCCGGAGTACAACGCGGCCGGCGACGAGGTCTGGTTCTCTGTCTGGAGCGGCAAGGATCAGGAATCCGCCATCGTTGTGGTGGATGACAAGACCCGCAAGCTGAAGACGGTGATCAAGGACAAGCGGTTGGTGACGCCGACCGGCAAGTTCAACCTCCACAACACCATGCACGACATCTACTAGGGAAGTCGCCGGGCATGGCGGCACCGCTACAGGCCTCCATGCCCGGCACCCGACCCGCGGAGCCCGCTCGCCATGTCTCAACACGCCAGGATCTATCTCGTGGGCGCCGGTCCCGGCGATCCGGACCTGCTGACCGTCAAGGCCCTGCGCCTGCTGCAGCAGGCCGACACCGTCATCTATGACCGGCTGGTCTCCGGCGAGATCCTGCGCCTGGTACCGCCCCAAGCGGCACGCATCTACGTCGGCAAGGCAAGCGGTCGCCATGCCTTGAGCCAGACCGAGATCAACACCCTGCTGATCGAGCAGGCGCACGCCCGCAAGATCATCGTCCGGCTCAAGGGCGGCGATCCCTATGTCTTCGGGCGCGGCAGCGAAGAGGCGCTGGCGCTGGTGCGTGCCGGCGTCGACTTCGAGATCGTCCCCGGCATCACCGCCGGCCAGGCCTGTACGGCCTATGCCGGCATCCCGCTCACCCACCGCGGCCTCGCCAGCGGCGTGCGTTTCATCACCGGCCACCGGCACGACGACACCGCCCTGGCACTCGACCGGCAGACCCTGGCCGATCGCGACCAGACGCTGGTCATTTACATGGGGCTGGCGAATCTTGGACTGATCGTCGCGGCGCTGATCGCCGCGGGACGCGACTGCGACACGCCGGCCGCGATCATCGAGCGCGGCACGACCCCGCGCCAGCGCACTATCATCACCACGATCGGCGGCCTGGAGTCCGTGGCTGCCGAAAATCATGTCGAACCCCCGTCGCTGCTGGTGGTCGGCGACGTGGTTGCACTGGCCGCGGAGCTGGGCCGCATGGCACCCGCCGCGGACGGCGACGCACTGCAGTATGCGTAGACGTTCGGCATTGCTGTCCGCTGTCCTCGCCTGCATACCGCTCGCGCTCGCGGCCGCTCCGCTCACGCCCGCGCGGGAACAGGAACTGCACAACCTGCTGTACCAGGACTGCGGCTCCTGCCACGGCATGCGCCTGACCGGCGGCCTGGGTCCGGCGCTGACACCGCAGGCCTTGGCCGGCAAACCGCGCGACCTGCTGCTCGCCACCATTCGCGACGGCCGTGCCGGCACACCCATGCCGCCCTGGAAGGGGCTGCTCGGCGAGGACGACATCGCCTGGCTGGTCGACACCCTGCTCGCCGCGGAGACACACCCGTGAAGCCCCTGCTGTTCGTGTGCCTCTGCCTGTTCAGCCTGTCCGCGCCCGCACAACCGCGCGGCAGCGGCGACCTCGGCGTGGTCGTCGAACGCGCCTCGGGCCAGCTCTTGATCGTCGAGCACAGCCATGACACCCGGCTGGCGGAGATCGACGGGCTCGGCGACCTGTCGCATGCCTCGGTCGTCTTCTCGCGCGACGCCCGCTACGCCTACGTGTTCGGACGCGACGGCGGCCTCACGAAGGTCGACCTGCTCGGGGACTGTATCGAGAAGCGCATCCTGCAGTCGGGCAACAGTATCGGCGGTGCGATCTCGCAGGATGGCCGCCTGGTGGCGGTATCGAACTACGAACCGGGCGGCGTGCGCGTGTTCGACGCGGACACGCTCGAGCCGGTCGCCGACATCCCCGCCGAGTACGCGCCGGGCAAACGCTCCAAGGTCGTCGGCCTGGTCGACGCGCCCGGGAACCGCTTCGTGTTCAGCCTGTACGACGCCGATCAGATCTGGATCGCCGATCTGAGCGACCCGCACCGACCCGCGCTCACCCGTTTCGAGAACATCGGGCGGGCGCCCTACGACGCGCTGATCACGCCGGACGGACGTTACTACATCGCCGGCCTCTTCGGCGAGGACAGCCTGGCGCTGCTCGACCTGTGGCACCCGGAACGCGGCGTGCACAAGATCCTCGCGGGCTATGCCGCGCACGACGAGCAGCTGCCCGTCTACAAGATGCCGCACCTCGAGGGCTGGGCGCTGGCCGGTCGCACGGCCTTCGTCCCTGCCGTCGGCCAGCACAAGGTGCTGGTGGTGAACACCGACACCTGGCTGCCGGAGACGGCGATCGAAGTACACGGCCAGCCGGTATTCGTCATGGCCCGCCCCGACGGCCGCCAGGTGTGGGTGAACTTCGCCCACCCCGACAACGACACGGTGCAGGTCATCGACGTCGAGTCGCGCCGGATCATACGCACCCTGAAACCCGGCAAGGCTGTGCTGCACATGGAATTCACGCCGCGCGGCGAGAAGTTGTGGCTGTCGGTGCGGGACGATGACCGCATCGACGTGTATGACACCGCCACGCTGGAACGCACGGCCACGCTGCCGGCGCACAAACCGAGCGGCATCTTCTTCACCGACCGCGCGCAGCGCATAGGATTGTAGTCATGGAGGCACTCACCCGCCGCCTGCTGAACGACTACCAGAGGGAGTTTCCCCTCGAACCGCAGCCGTTCGACCACATCGCGCACGCGCTGGATACCGGCACCGATGCCCTGCTCGACCACTTGCGCGAACTGCAGGTGCAGGGTGTGGTCAGCCGGGTCGGTCCGGTCTTCCGGCCCAACACCATCGGCGCCAGCACCCTGGCCGCGATGGCGGTGGCGCCGGCGCAACTGGCGCACGTCGCCGCCCTCGTGAACGAATACCCGCAGGTGAACCACAACTACGAGCGTGAACACCGATACAACCTGTGGTTCGTGCTCACCGCCGCTGACCGCACGGCCATCGACGCGACGCTGACGGCGATCCGGCGACGCACCGGGTACGCGGTCATGTCACTGCCGCTGGTGCGTGATTACCATATCGATCTCGGCTTCCACCTGCACTTCGACCCCGCCGCAGACCTGACGCGCATCCCCGATGCCGTCGCGCCATGCGTGGCGGCGCCGCAGGGCTTGCCCGCAGTCTGCACCGAAGACCTGATCGAGGCGATCCAGGCCGGCCTGCCGCTGGTGCCGCGGCCCTACCTGGCCATCGCCGAGCGAATCGGCACGAACGAGGCGACCGTCATCGCGCAACTGCGGGACATGCTGGAGCGCGGGGTGATCAAGCGGCTCGGCGTGGTCGTGCGCCACCATGAACTGGGTTATCGCGCCAACGCGATGGCGGTATGGGACGTGCCGGATGATCGCGTCGACCGTGTCGGCCGCCTGCTGGGAGACCAGGACTGCGTTACGCTGTGCTACCAGCGCCCGCGCCACCCGCCGGACTGGCGCTACAACCTGTTCTGCATGGTTCATGGCCAGGAGCGCGCCGAGGTGCTGGCCTGTATCGCACGCATGCGCGCCGCGCTCGACCTGAACGGCATACCGCATGCGGTCCTGTTCAGCGGCCGGCGCTTCCGCCAGCGCGGCGCCCGCTACCGGATCAGAGACTGATGGACGCGCTCGACCGCCGCATCGTCAACGAACTGCAGATCGGATTTCCGGTCTGCGAACGCCCCTTCCGGGAAGTCGCGGAACGCCTCGGCAGCACGGAGAGCGAACTGATCACGCGCATCGGCTGCATGCTCGACGACGGCCTGCTGACCCGTTTCGGCCCGCTGTTCCACGCCGAGCACATGGGCGGGGCGCTCAGTCTGTGCGCCATGCACGTGCCGGAAGAACGTTTCGAGGCGGTGGCGCGAACCGTGAACGACCTGCCCGAAGTCGCGCACAACTACCGGCGCGACCATCACATGAACATGTGGTTCGTGCTGGCCACCGGCACACCGCAGGCCCTGGATGCGGCCATCACCCGTATCGAGCAAGCCACCGGCCTGCCGGTGCTGAACCTGCCGAAGCTGGAGGAGTTCTATGTCGGCCTGCACCTCGAGGTCTAGCGCGTGAATACCTGTACCCGCGCCGGAACGGCGGAGTCGCTCGCCGACTTCGACCGGCGCCTGGTGCTGGCCACGCAGGCCGGCCTGCCGCTGGATGCGCGCCCCTACGAATGGCTGGCGGCGGAGCTGGACGTGTCGCCCGCGCTGGTGATGGCGCGCATCAACGCCATGCTCGCCGACGGTCGTATCCGCCGTATCGGCGCTGTGCCCAACCACTATCGCCTGGGTTACACGGCCAACGGCATGACGGTGTGGGACATACCGGATGAACATATCGCAGCGGCGGGCCGCGAGGTCGGCGCACTCGACTTCGTCAGCCACTGTTATCACCGCCCGCGCCGGTTGCCGGACTGGCCGTACAACCTGTTCGCGATGGTACATGCCCGCAGCCGGCCCGAGGTGGCCGTCCTGGTGGAGCGCATGGCTGCACTGCTCGGCCCGCGCCAACGCGCACATGATATCCTGTTCAGCAGCCGCATTCTGAAAAAAACCGGTCTGCGCCTGGGAGGCTGACATGTTCCGTATCTCGCAATACATGCAGTTGCTGGCACAGCCGGCCCAAGACCCCCTGCCGCCCGCGCGCCGGCCGTCCGGCCCGGTGGTGATCTGGAACCTCATCCGGCGCTGCAACCTGACCTGCAAACACTGCTACTCGATCTCCGCTGACATCGACTTCCCCGGCGAGCTGAGCACGGCCGAGATCTATGCAGTCATGGACGACCTCAGGCGTTTCGGTGTTCCCGTGCTGATCCTGTCGGGCGGCGAACCACTGCTGCGACCGGACATCTTCGAAATCTCGACTCGCGCCAGGGAAATGGGGTTCTACGTCGGCCTGTCGACCAACGGCACCCTGATCGACCGGGACAACATCGCCCGCATCGCCGCCGTCGGCTACGACTATGTCGGCATCAGCATTGACGGCATGCGCGCGACACACGACCGTTTCCGGCAGAAAGCGGGCGCATTCGACGCCTCGCTGGCAGCACTCCGCCTGTGCCGCGCTGCCGGTATCAAGGTCGGCATGCGCTTCACGCCGACCCGGGACAGCGCCCGGGAACTGCCGGCCATCCTGCACCTGATGGAAACCGAGGACGTGGACAAGCTGTACGTGTCGCACCTGAACTACGGCGGCCGTGGCAACCGTCATCGCGGCGCCGATGCCGTCCATGCGGCCACCCGGCAGGTCATGGATCAGCTGTTCGAAGCCGCCTGGGCCGACGCGCAAGCCGGCGGCCGGCGCGAGTTCGTCACCGGCAACAACGATGCCGACGGCGTCTACCTGCTGCACTGGGTGGCACGCAAGCTGCCGGATCGCTACGCCGAGATGCACGCACGGCTGCGCCGCTGGGGCGGCAATGCCTCCGGTGTCAACATCGCCAACATCGACAACCTGGGCAACGTCCACCCGGACACGTTCTGGTGGAACTACAACCTCGGCAACGTCAGGGAGCGGCCGTTCTCCGCCATCTGGCCTGACACGCGCGACCCGCTGATGGCGGGCCTGAAGGCGACGCCGCGCCCCCTGCGCGGCCGCTGCGCAGCCTGTGGTTACCGGGATGTCTGCGGCGGCAACACCCGCGTGCGCGCCTTCCAGCTGACCGGAGACCCGTGGTGGGAAGACCCGGCCTGTTACCTCACCGACCGGGAACTGGATATCGAGGCGGCGGACTACGCGGACGCACGGCCGCAGCCCCTGCCGCTGCAGGTACGCACCATCCGCCGCGCGGGCTGAATTGCACCAGGTGTTGCGCACAGCGCACCTACATGTATACAACCAAGATACTCGTAGGAATCTGATTGATACGTCATTCCGGCGGAAGCCGGAATCCATGTGGTTGTATTTCCTGGATCCCGGCATGCGCCGGGATGACTCATAATTAATTTGAACAGCTTCCTTTAGTTCAGGCAGGATGCGCGCTGTGCACCCTGCCTGTCAGGCCAGTGAAAATATATGAACCATCCGGCAATGGCAGTTCTGACCGTATTCGTTGCAGGCATCTGCGCTCTCCTCCACCATCCTGCCGCCGCTGTGACAGCGGACGGCGCCGCACTCTTCGCGCAGCACTGTGCCGGCTGCCACGGCGCCGACCGCCTGGGCGGAACCGGTCCGGCCCTGCTGCCGGACAACCTGCAACGGCTGCGCCGGAACGATGCCGCGTCGGTCATCGCCGGCGGCCTGCCCGCCTCGCAGATGCCCGGCTTCGGCGATCGGCTCGCAACGGCACAGATCGAGGACCTGGTTGACTGGATCTATACCGCACCCGCCCAGCCGCCGGTGTGGGGCGCGGCCGAGATCCGCGCCAGCCACGTCATCCACAAGCCGGAATTGCTGACTCCCGCGGCGGCCAATCTCAAGCCGCGCTACGACGCCGATCCGCTCAACCTGTTCGTGGTGGTCGAAGCCGGCGATCACCATGTCAGCGTGCTCGATGGCGACCGGCTGGAACCCATCCACCGCTTCAAGTCACGTTACGCACTGCATGGTGGCCCCAAGTTCTCCTCGACCGGGCGTTACGTCTACTTCGCCTCGCGCGACGGCTGGATCAGCAAGTACGACCTGTACCGGCTGGAGACCGTCGCCGAGATCCGCGCCGGCATCAACACCCGCAATGCCGCGGTCTCCGCCGACGACCGCTTCGTACTGGTCGGCAACTACCTGCCGCACACACTGGTCATGCTGGACGCGCGCGACCTCAGCCTGATCAAGGTGATCCCGGTGCAGGATGATTTCGGCCACGGCTCACGGGTCAGCGCGGTGTACACCGCACCGCCGCGCGAGAGTTTCATCGCGGCACTGAAGGATCTGAAGGAGGTCTGGGAGATCAGTTACGCACGCGACCCGGAACCGGTCTACAGCGGCCTGATGCACGACTACCGCATGGGCGAGGGCATGCCCGTGACCGGCAGCTTCCCGGTACGGCGCATCCGGCTGGACGACTACCTGGACGACTTCTTCTTCGACCAGTCCTATCAGCACCTGATCGGCACGGCCCGCAACGGCAACAACGGCCAGGTGGTGAACCTGATCGTCGGCCGCAAGATCGCCGACGTGGACCTGACCGGCATGCCCCATCTGGGTTCGGGTATCACCTGGCCCTGGCGTGACACCACCCTGCTCGCCACACCCAACCTGAAGGAGTCCGAGGTCACGTTCATCGACATGAAGGACTGGAAAACGGTGAAAAGGCTCCAGACCCTGGGGCCGGGATTCTTCATGCGCAGCCACGAAAACTCGCGCTATGCCTGGGTCGACGTGTTTTTCGGCAAAGACAAGGACGCGGTACATGTCATCGACAAGCAGACGCTCGAGATCGCCAAGACGCTGCGCCCGGCACCCGGCAAGACCGCGGCCCACATCGAATTCACCCGCGACGGCAGATACGCGCTGCTCAGTATCCAGGAACCGGCGCCCGATGGCGCGCTCGTGGTCTACGACGCCGCCACCCTGGACGAGGTAAAGCGCATCCCGATGAACAAGCCGGTCGGCAAATACAACGTGTGGAACAAGATCACTCGCTCGGAAGGCACGAGCCACTAGGTCCCGTCCGGCTAGACTGCAGCCTGCGCGGACGCGGTCCGCACCCCAGGCATTTCAGGCCGCGCTGCCGAACCAGAAGGCGGTGTTCTTCGCCAGGAACTCGTCGTAGCGCATGTAATGCGAACCGTCGCAGGAAAACGTCAGGCTGATCATGCCGTTGAAGATATTGATCGAAGACATGCGCAGGTACAGGTTCTCGTCGGTCGTGCGCAGCGGCTGCAGGGTCGCCAGAATCTGCCGGATGGCAGGCTGCGGGATCACGGCGTTGGCAGGATAGATGCGCGATGGATAGACCAGGCAGATGTCCGGATCGCTCAGCGCCTCGCTGTCGAGGATGCGGTAACGGAACGGATCGTCCGCGGTCCAGATCGTCGCCTGGCTGCTGGAGAAGTGGATCTGGCACTGGAACACCCCGCGCGTGGTCAGCAGTTCCTCGAGGATGGACAGCGTCTGATCGAGATTGCGGTCCATCGGGCTTTCGATGCGGCACTGCTGGAAGACGGCCCCGCGTATCGCCGGGTCACCCTTGATCTGGCGCCAGTTCCTCGGCTCTTCGTAGAGTCGCGGTGTCGCCGGCAGGTTGCGCAGGTCGAAATCCGCACCGAGATAACCCCGCGTGCCGTTACCGTCGTACACGACCTGCAGGGCGGTCAGCGAGGGCCGGTTTTCAGCCAGGCTGATATAGGCATCCGACAGCAGGAAGCCCCAGTTCGGGACCGCCTCCTTCATGTACGGGCGCTGGGAACGGTCACGTCCGAAATAGTCGCTGCGCACCCCTTCGGCGCCGACGTTGTCGCAGACCTGCACACCGTTGGTGCCGACGCAATAGAGGTAACCGCAGTGCGGGATGGTGTCGAAGCCTTCCATGAGCACGCCATTCAACAGGGCGCGGTCGCCCCACACCGGTGCGCAGCGGCCGGCGAGTGCCGCCAGCGGTTCGTGCAACAGGCGTGCGAGCTGTTCCCGCTGCAGGTAAATGTTGTCCCGTAAAGAATATTCCATATCGTGCCATCTCCTTGCGTCGCCTCATGACGACAGCATGGCCAAACTTCAACAGCGTGCTACCGGGCTATTGGATTAGTCTTACCGCTGACAAGTTCCATCGCCTCCGGCGGTTCATACACTACACCTTAAGATCATCTCCTGCCATGTCGGTTACCCGCGCACCCGACGTGGCGACAAGCGTGCCGGGAATGCCAACTCGCATGCACAAAGCTGCGCGTAGCGGCGGGGAATGCCCGGTATCCGTGGCCAGGCCCGCCTGTACGACGGCGCCCGGCGCCAGGGTGGGCGCCGGCAATCTGTTCATACCCGGCGACTGCATGCGACCGACACCGGACGTCCGCGGTGCCGCACCAGCCGGCGACTAGGATATCGACACAGCCGGGAATGACGTACAGCCACCTCGGCCAGCGGCAACAGCCGGTTCGCGCAGCCAGGTGGGACACGATCACGGCGGCGGGATCGGCGCGTGCAGGCTCACCGCCCGGGAATGTCGGCAGCTTCGGGCCACGCTCACACAGCGACAAAACCGGGTTCGGCAGCGCGCGCGGCCGCGGTGCATGAAGCGATCGCTTCCAGGCGTGGCAGTAACTTCGCCGCGGTAGGATTCCTGCTCACCACCGCCAGAAGATGCCGGAAAACCGTCTTGATGTACATCAAGGACACCCCGGCGTGGCACCCATTCTAATCGTCACACGGTGACAGCCAACGAGAGAGGACGCGTCATGAGCACTGTGTTTACCAAGAGCATGGCGAGAAACATCTATTACGGGGGAAGTATCTTCTTCATCCTGCTGTTTCTCGCCCTGACCTTCGACACCGCCGGCAAGACGCCGGATCGCGACAATCACGCCGCAATGAACGCGCAGGTCGCGCTCGGCAAACGGGTGTGGGAGGAAAACAACTGCATCGGCTGTCATACCCTGCTCGGCGAAGGCGCCTACTTCGCGCCGGAGCTCGGCAATGTATACCAGCGCTTCGGCAACTCCACGGACGCCATCGTCGCCTTCATCAAGAGCCGCCCCGCCGACGGGATTCCGGGTCGCCGCAGCATGCCGCAGTTCAACCTCACCGACGAGGAGCTGGCAGCGGTCGCGGCCTTCCTGAAGTACACCAGCGAAATCAACAGCGCCAACTGGCCGCCCAACCTCCAGGGCTGAGGGACTCGTCATGCAATACAGATCACAAGCGGTTGCCAAACCCTATTTCATCGCCGCGATCGGCCTGTTCGTCGGCCAGATCCTGTTCGGCCTCGTCATGGGCCTGCAGTACGTGTGGGGTGATTTCCTGTTCCCGGAGATCCCGTTCAACGTGGCACGCATGGTGCACACCAACCTGCTGATCGTGTGGCTGCTGTTCGGCTTCATGGGCGCCGCCTACTATCTGGTGCCCGAGGAATCCGAACGCGAGCTGCACAGCCCGGGGCTGGCCCTGCTGCTGTTCTGGGTATTCCTGGTCGCCGGCGCCCTGACCGTGCTGGGCTACCTGCTGGTTCCCTACGCGGGCCTGGCCAAGCTGACCGGCAACCAGCTGCTGCCGACCATGGGCCGCGAATTCCTGGAGCAGCCGACCATCACCAAGCTCGGCATCGTGGTCGTCGCGCTGGGCTTTCTGTTCAACATCGGCATGACCATCCTCGGCGGGCGCAAGACCGTCGTCAACCTGGTCCTGCTGACCGGTCTGACCGGCCTTGCCCTGCTCTTCCTGTTCGCGTTCTACAACCCGGACAACCTGGTCAAGGACAAGTTCTACTGGTGGTGGGTCGTGCATCTGTGGGTCGAGGGCGTCTGGGAACTGATCCTCGGCTCGATCCTCGCCTTCGTATTGATCAAGGTCACCGGCGTCGACCGCGAGGTCATCGAGAAATGGCTGTACGTGATCATCGCCATGACGCTCATCACCGGTATCGTCGGCACCGGCCACCATTACTACTGGATCGGCACCCCGGAATACTGGCAGTGGTGGGGTTCCATCTTCTCCGCCATGGAACCGATCCCGTTCTTCATGATGACGGTGTTCGCCTTCAACATGGTCAACCAGCGCCGCCGCGAGCATCCCAACAAGGCCGCCGTGCTGTGGGCCCTGGGCACCGCCGTGATGGCCTTCCTCGGCGCCGGTGTGTGGGGCTTTCTGCACACCCTGGCCCCGGTCAACTACTACACGCATGGCACGCAGATCACCGCGGCGCACGGCCACATGGCCTTCTACGGCGCCTATGTCATGGTCGTGCTGACCATCATCTCCTACGCCATGCCCAAGCTGCGCGGCGAGGAAGCCAGCAGCGAGCGCTCGCAGGTGCTGGAGATGTGGTCGTTCTGGTTCATGACCGTGTCCATGGTGTTCATCACGCTGTTCCTGACCGCGGCCGGCATCCTGCAGGTCTACCTGCAGCGCTACTCGGACGCCCCGCAGGCGTTCATGACGGTGCAGGAGAAGATCGAGATGTTCTACTGGCTGCGTGAACTGGCCGGCGTTGTGTTCATGATCGGCCTGGTCATGTACGTGCTCTCGTTCTTCGTCAAGGGCGGCGCTCGCCACGCCCTGGCCCCGGCCTGAGCCGTGAGCGGGCGTGGGTTCCCCGGCAGCGACAGGGCAGCGTCACCTGCCGGGGGACTTCGCGATCTGGATCTTCATCTACGCGGAGCTGCTGGTGTTCGGCATCTTCTTCCTGTCCTATGCCTTCGCCCGCGCCGGCAATCCGGACCTGTTCAACATCCATCAGCAGTTCCTTGACCGCGAGAGCGGCGCTCTCAACACGATCTTGCTGATCACCTCCAGCTGGTTCGTGGTGCGCGCGCTCAACGCGATCCGCGCCGACCGGGGACGCGCCTGCGCCCGCTGGCTGGGGCTGGCCATCCTGTGCGGCGCGGCCTTCGTGGTGATCAAGTCGCTGGAGTTCAAGGCGAAGTACGCGGCCGGCATCTCGCTCAGCACCAACACCTTCTACATGTTCTACCTGTCGCTGACCTTCTTCCATTTCATGCACGTGCTGATGGGCATGGTCATCCTTGGCGCGGTCGGCACCAAGGCGCTGCGTGGCGGCTATTCCGCCGCTGCGCACACCGGCGTGGAAACCGGCGCCTCCTACTGGCACATGGTCGACCTGGTGTGGATCGTGCTGTTCCCGCTGGTCTACCTCATCCGCTGATCATGACGCACGCCGACCGCATCGCACTGTACGTCTGGCTGGTGCTGATACTACTCACCGCCGCGACCTACCTGCTGGGTCGGTTCGGCCTGGTCGGCCCGGCCGTGGTCCCGGTATTGCTCGGCACCGTGATCGTCAAGGGCCAGTTGCTGGCCAGCCATTTCATGGGCCTCAAGCACGTGCGTTCGCCCTGGCGCTGGGTCGTGACGGTCTGGCTGCTGGCAATCGTCGGACTCATCAGTGTGGCATACTGGATGGGAGCAGAATGACATGACACGCACATACGCCGCCATGCACGCATCCGCGCCGGACACGCCCTACTACCTGCCACAGCGCAACGAGGTGGAACTGTTCAGCTATGCCTGGCACAACCAGCTGCCCGTACTGCTGAAGGGACCGACCGGTTGCGGCAAGACCCGGTTCATCGAGCACATGGCCGCCCGCCTGGGCCGGCCGCTGTACACCGTCGCCTGCCATGACGACCTGACCGCCGCCGACCTGGTCGGGCGGCATCTGCTCGGCGACGGCGCCACCGTCTGGCATGACGGCCCGCTCACACGCGCGGTACGCGAGGGCGCCATCTGCTATCTCGACGAGGTCGTCGAGGCGCGCAAAGACACCACCGTCGTGCTGCACCCGCTGTCCGACGACCGCCGCATCCTGCCGCTCGAGCGCACCGGCGAGATCCTGCAGGCCCCGCCGGAATTCATGCTGGTGGTGTCGTACAACCCGGGTTACCAGAACATGCTCAAGGGCATGAAGCCGTCCACCCGGCAGCGTTTCGTCGCGCTGCGCTTCGCTTACCCGGCACCCGCGCTGGAAACCGAGATCGTCTGCGCGGAGACCGGCATCGACCCGCCGTCCGCCTTGCAGCTGGTGCGGCTGGCCGGCGATTTGCGCGCGCTCGAGGACCACGACCTCGAGGAGTCCGCCTCGACGCGCCTGCTGATCTACTGCGCACGTCTCATGCGCGACGGCTTCGACCCGCTGGAGGCCGCCCGCGCCGCGCTCATCGAGCCGCTCTCCGACGACGAGACCACCGTCGCGGCCTTGATGGAGGTCGTGCAGGCACACCTGGGCGCCCGCGACGCCTGATCCGCCCCGGCATGGCATTGACTATAGTGAAATCGAGATGAACGCACCCCGGGCAGAACACAGGACCGGCCAGGACCCCCCCGGCCGCGGGCTGGCGATTGCAGCCGAGACGCTGTACCTGGTCAACCTGCTGCTGTTGCCGGGCCTGGCCTTCCTGGCGCTGCTGGTGCTGTACCTGAGCCGCCGACACACGGCCGCACCCCTGGCCGCCAATCACCTGTCGCAGACCACCGGCGTCAGCATCATCGGCGGCGCCCTGATCGTCACGGTGCTTCTGGCCATCGTCCTGCTCGGCGCGCTCGATACCGCCTGGACCTGGGTGGTGGCGATCCTCTATTTCACCTTCGTGCACAGTACCCTGATCCTGCTCGGGGTGCTGGGTCTGGTGCGCGCCATGGCCGGCGAGCACTACCGCTATCCCCTGCTGGGACGCTACTTCCGCTCATGAACCGCACCCAGCGTCTGCGGCTGGCCTGGCGCACCGGCTTCTTCGCACTGTTCCTGCTGGCAGCGCCGCTCGACCTGTTCCGCTACGACCTGACCCGCGGCCATTTCATCCTGTTCGGGCAGCCGTGGACGCTGGGCATCGACGCGGCCGGTGCGCTGCCGGTCGGTCTCAACATCCTGCTGCGCGGCCTGCTGCCGCTGCTGATCGTGCTGGGTTTCGGCATCTGGGTCGCCTGGCGCTATGGTCGGCTCTACTGCGGCTGGTTGTGCCCGCACTTCAGCGTGGTCGAACTCATCAATGCCCTGATGCGGCGTGCCTGCGGCAAACCCTCGCTATGGGAACGCGATCCCCTGCCCGAACGTCAGTCCGACGGCACGCACATCGCACCGCGCGCGGTCTGGTGGCTGGCGGTGGGCGCGGTCGCGCTCGGCTGTGCCCTGCTCTGGGCCATCACCCTGCTGACCTACCTGCTGCCGCCGGCCGAGGTCTGGGGCAACCTGGCACACGGCACACCCACGCGCAACCAGGCACTGTTCATCGGCGTGGCCACCCTGCTGCTGCTGCTGGAATTCACCCTGGCGCGCCACCTGTTCTGCCGCTTCGGCTGCGCGGTCGGGCTGTTCCAGAGCCTGATCTGGATGGGCAATCCGCGCGCGCTGGTGGTCGGCTTCGATACGCAGCGCGCGGCGCTGTGCGCGGGCTGTGACGCCTCCTGCGAACATGCCTGTCCGATGCGGCTGCAGCCGCGCCGCATCAAGCGCCGCATGTTCACCTGCACCCAATGCCAGCAATGCATCCAGGCCTGCGACCGGGTCAACCGGCCACTCGGCCAGCCCGGCGTACTGCGCATGGTCACCGGTGACGACGCGCTCCATACCGCTGCCTCCGCCCACCGGCGCCCGGTGGCAACCCCTGCAGGAAAGCCGCACTGACATGGAAGAACAGGTCGGGGCACTCTGGCATCGTCTGATCACGCGCGCCGCGCGCCGCGATCATCCCGCAGCCGCGGTGGAACTCGCCGAGGTGCGTCTGCCGGCGGCGCTGCTGTTCCGGGCGCTGGGCGGCGCACCGGGCCTGCAGGTGAAACCCGCCACCGAGACCACGCACGGTGCGCGCCGCCCGCTGCTCGAGCGCATCGCCGGACAGGGCCGGCGCGTCGAGCTCGCCTGGCGCGACGCGGAAACCCTGCGCCTGCCGGCACGCCTCGCCTGGTTTGCGGAGCGCGACCTCAACCGGGATCTGTACCTGTGGCTGGCGGCGCTCGCCGCCATGCCGCAGGCGGCCGGCGGCGACTGGTTGCAGCGCAACGCCGCAGCGACCGCCGCTGTGCTCGCGCGCTGCCCCGGCCTGTGTCCGCGCTACCGGCGGCTGGTGCAGGCCCACCTGGCCGACCGGCCGGCAGCGGACGGCATGGGTGCAGCGGAGGCGGCCCGTGAACGGGCGCTCCGCGCCGCGCTGGAGCACCCGGATGTGCGGGCCGCGCCCCTGCCTGCGGCCTCCACCGCACCCGCCCCGGTGCCGCTGTGGCTGCATCCGGCCCCGCCCGTTTCGAACACGCCCCGATCCGCGCCGGACGATCCGGAGGACGCAGAGGCCACCGGCGGTGACAGCACCGATGTGGAGAATGCCAAACGCCGGCGCGGCGAACGCGTGGACGCCCCCAAAGGCCGCGGCGGTCTGCTGGCCTTCCGCCTGGAAAGCCTGTTCACCCGCGCGGAATATGCCAGCGTGGACCGCAGCACGGAGGAAAGCGCCGATCCGGACGCGCGCGCGGCGCTCGAGGACCTCGATGTCCTGAGCCTGGCGCGCGCGCGCAAACGCACTGCCGCACGTCTGCGCTTCGACCTCGACCTGCCGCCCGAGGCACACGACGACATCCGGCTCGGCGCCGGCATCGCACTGCCGGAGTGGGATTATCGCCACGGGCGGCTGCTCGACGCGCATTGCCGCCTGCAACCCATGCTCGCGCGCGATGCGCCGCCGCAGCCGCTGCCCGTCCACCTGCGCCAGCATGCACGGCGCCTGCGCGCCCTGTTCGAGCACCTGAAGCCGGCCCGGGTCTGGCAGCATGACCAGCCGGACGGCTGCGAACTGGATATCAACGCCGTGATCGCGCACGCCGCGGAGCGCCTGCAGGGCCGGGAACCGGACGATGCCGGCCTGTTCCGCGACCTGCGCAACGGGGCGCGCGATCTGTCCTGCCTGCTGCTGGCCGATCTCTCGCTGTCGACGGACGCCTTCATCAGCGACCGGCAGCGCGTCATCGACGTCATCCGCGACAGCCTGTTCCTGTTCTCCGAGGCGCTCGCCGCCACCGGCGACCGCTGCGCGCTGTACGGCTTTTCCTCGCGGCACCGCAGCCACGTGCGTTTCCATACCCTGAAGGCGTTCACCGAGCCGCACTCGGACACCGTGCGCGGACGCATCAACGCACTGCGTCCCGGCTACTACACACGCATGGGTGCCGCTATCCGGCATGCCACGCACCTGTTGCAGAAGGAGCCTTCCGCCGACCGGCTGCTGCTGCTGCTCACCGATGGCAAGCCCAACGACCTGGATCACTACGAGGGACGCTACGGCATCGAGGACACACGCCACGCGATCCAGACAGCGCAACGCTGCGGCGTGCGGCCCTTCTGCGTGACCATCGATCGCAAGGCGCGCGAATACCTGCCCTATCTGTTCGGCAGCAACGGCTGGATGCTGGTGCGCAATGCCGGCGAGTTGCCGGGCAAGCTGCCGCAGCTGTACGCCCGCCTGACGGGCTAGGCTATCACGCCACCGCTGCGCACGTATTCGCGCAGGCGCTCGATGTCGTGGATATCCACTGCATTGTCCTGGATCTCCAGGAAGCCTTCCTTGGCGAGCTTGGCGAAGGTGCGCGACAGGGTCTCCGGCGTGATGGACAGGCGCGAGGCGATCACGTGCTTTGGCGTGTCGAGATGTATGGTACTGGTGCCGAGATCGGTGCTCGGCACCTGGTCCAGCAGGTAGGCGATAAGGCGAAAGGCGGCGTTGTGCAGGGTGAGACGGTCGATCTCGGCGATCTGCCAGTGCAGGCGCCGGCTCATCTGGGTCATCACTCCGAAACAGGCATCGGTCGACTGGCGCAGGATGCTCGCGTAGGTGGCTGCGTTGACACCCCAGACCGAACTGCTGACCAGCGCCGTTGCCGAGACCGGGTAGATGGGCGCACCGGCAAACATGAGCGCCTCGGCGAAGGAGCCGCCGGGAGAGATCAGGTCGATGACCTTCTCGTGGCCCTCGGGGGAAACCAGCGCCAGTTTGACCTGACCGCTACGCTGCAAGAAGATGTCCTTCGCCGGCTGGCGCTGCTCGAACAGGACTTCGCCCTCCTGCAGGATGACGAGGCGGGTATGGTCGAGAATCTGGTCGAACTGGTCCTCCGGCAAACGTGCGAACAGCACACAGCGGCGCAGGCAGACCTGCGCATCGCTGCGTTGCTCGGGTGTCAGCTGGCGCATGGTTCCGGCATGAAGAATGGCTCCCCCTGCCGCGCATGTTAACAGGAACGCGCAAACGAATGGGGGGACGGCTGGGACGGCAGTTGCCGGCCGGTCCGGTAGCGCTGCGAGTTGACCACCCGGCGCCAAATCACTACCCTATCTCCTCGCAGCAAATCGGGCGATTAGCTCAGCGGGAGAGCACTGCCTTCACACGGCAGGGGTCACTGGTTCAATCCCAGTATCGCCCACCAATCAAATCAATCAGTTGGAAACCCCATTACCACCTGATCTGGGTCTTAACTGATTATTTGTCACAGCGTTGTCCACTCGAACGTCTGCGAGTGTGACAATGGCGTCCTTCCGCAAACGCGGCGCATAGCAATGGCAGGCACAGGTCCGCAAGAAGGGCCAGCCGCTGCACAGCAAAACCTTCGAGACCCGTAGTGAGGCCGAGCAGTGGGCGTGCGCCATCGAGGTCGAAATGGACCCGGGCGTGTTCGTCTCGCGCGCCGAGGCCGAGACGACCACGCTCAAGGAACTGTTCGAACGCCACCTGGCCGAGATCACGCCCCGCAACAAAGGCGCGGCCTCCGAGGCCAACCGCCTGCGCGCCCTGATGCGTCTGCCGCTCGCCCGGCGCTACGTCGCCGGCATCCGCGGCATGGACATTGCCTGCTTCCGACAAGACGGCTGTGCAAGGTCAGACCGTCCACCGTCAAACTCAATCTGGCGCTCCCTACGGCAGCGGACCGGCAAATACCGCGAGCCATCGCGGCGACGGTGGCGCAAAGAAAATGGCGGGGTCGATGGTGGCGCTGTGCTGCTCTGCGCGAGCGTGGTCGTGGGCACGCTGCCGCAGACAGTTCAGAACGAGTTCCATGGTGCTGCGGGCCCGGCAGTGGCAGGGATTCCGGCACCGGACACGGTCATCGGTTGCGGCGAACTGCTCCGAATCCAGCGCAAGTCAACACAATAACGCAGCAGGCGGATTAGATACGGGATGGAGGGATTGATTGAAAATCGCCGACCCACGGCGGCTGCTCGTTAATCCCTCTGTCCCCTTGCATGATGGCACAGTCGTGATAATGCGGTCAGTATGCATGTTGTAACGTCACCGCATACGACTATGCAGTGCGTTTGCGCCGTGCCACACCCAGCAGGCCGAGCAGGCCGGAACCGAACAGCCACGCCGCAGCCGGTACCGGCACATGGTTCACGACACCTTCGATATGCAGGTAATACCGGGAAACCTCAATGAGTCCCGTTAATTCAGCGGGTGCCGTAGCAGTGTAGTCGAGGGTGAAGGTGTCTCCGTATATGCCACTCCACGTCAGGTTGCCAATACCATCGGCATAGGTCATGCCACAGCCCGTGGGCGGATTGCAATTGGAGGGGGTGTTGGGTGCCCAGGCGCCAGTACCCATCGCGTAGTCGATGCCTTTCAAAAGACATGGTCCAGCCTGACATGTCCATACCCGCGGCCAGGGGCGAAAACGGGATGGTGATATAGTCTTGACCTTGGCCACCACCTGGGAACTGCCAGAGTGCATCAATCTCGCCGGGCAGGCTGGTCAAGCCCACGATAAAACCTGTTGTGCCCATGGCTATGGGAACTTTTTCAGGTCCTCGTATCTTGCCATCGCCGAATGTATCGAATAAGAAGAATGATCCGGATGAAACATCCACAGGAGATCCAAACTGGTCCGTAACGGCTACGCCGGCATCGACCGTCAGCCGGTCGCCGTTCTGCAATAACAGGTGACTGGCCTGGGCGGTCAGGGCGCCGGTACCCAGCAGGGCAAAAAGGGCTATTGACAAGGGGGTCTTGTGTGCCGTCATGGAAAGCTCCTCCTGATTGCGGTGATGCAACGCATGGGGATCTAAGGGGCTTCTGGTCCCTGGATCCCGAATCCTTGAGGCGTCATGCCACCGGCATTTATTAAAATCTTTATCACAGTGTATACATAATTACCCACGGATCAATAAACAACCCGACGCAGCGGCATCCGCTGCAGGGGTTATCAGGGGGCATTCCGCCGGCTGATGACACGGCCAGGTCAGTAATTTCCTTGAATTTCAAACGGAGATCACTTCGACGCTGTCTTGCCGCTGCTGCAGCGCCGGCCAGCCCGTCGCGATTACACCTGCAGATCGTCAGGGCCTGTTTTCGCGTCCTTGCTGTAGACGCAGACGTAACCTTCAACCGCCTTGCCTTGCTGTTCCCGTATCGACAATTTTTCGAGATAGCGCTCGCGCAGGCCGGCGACACGGGCCATGTGTCTGATGTACTCGATATGATGCTGGTATCGACCGGTGGGTTGCAGACGATAATCGCCTTGCTCATTGAGCAAGGCCTCGACTGAAAAGGCGAAGACCCCGCCCAGGGTTAACACGCGAACGACCTCGATGAAGGTCGTCTCGAGATCGCCCATGTAGACGAAGACATCGGCCGAGGTAATCAGGTCAAACGTCGCATCGGGTTGGTCTTGCAGGTAACCATCGACATCTGCCTCGACGAGTTCCGTGTAGGCCTTTCTGGCAGCCGCTCTTTCCAGCATCCTGGGCGAGAGATCGATGCCGACGAGACGTTGGTAGCCCTTGAGCGAGTCAGCCATCAGACCCGTGCCGCAGCCCAGGTCCAGGATGGTCGAGACAGTGTCCGGCCCCACTATACCAATTGCCCGGGCGATACATTGCGGGGTGCGGTAATTCAGCGTGCTGACGAGATGGTCTTCAAACGTATCGGCATAATAGTCGAAGGTGCTTCTGACGTACTCGGCCGGTGCCGTCACGCTGTTATCACCGCTCAGTGCGCTCAGCATATGACGTGCCGTGGCGTCATCGGGCACCAGCTTCAGTACGGCCTCAAAGTGCAGACGTGCCTCGTCATAGTCGCCACGACCCTGCAGGATCAATGCGAGATTGTGGTGCATGTCGGTGCAGTCGGGGTAACGCGCCAGTGCGCTGCGATAATGCGCGATCGCACCTTCCTCATTGCCGGATTTCCTGAGTGCAACGCCGATTCGCAATTGCATGTCCGGCGCATCGACATGCTGCGGACTCATCTCCCGGAACAGTTCAAGGGCACGCAACGGCGCATTGCAGGCTAGCGAAACATCTCCCAGCCCGGCGAGAGCGAGAAAGTGCCCCGGTGACAGTTGCAGGGCTTGTTCGAAAGCCGCCCTGGCCTTGCTGATACGATTCAGTTGCAGGTAGGCTGTACCGAGATTGATGCAGGCATCGAGCAGATCGGGTTGTAGTTCGCAGGCGCGCAGTAGCGACTGACAGGCACCCTCGGGATCGCCTGTTTTCAACAGGATGTTACCCAGATTGGCATGAAACATCGCTGCTGTGGGAACGATGCGGATCGCGCGCCGAATGAGGTTCTGTGCCTGCTCCGGATCACCCAGCTCCATTCGGCAGAGACCGAACAGATGCAGGGCATCGGCATTTTTCGGCAGTGCCTGGACGATGACGCTGAGCAGGTTGTTCGCCTGCTGCAGGTGTCCGGCTTGTAACTGGCCCATGGCCTTGGTCAGGGCATCAGTTGCACGTGTCCGGGTTCCATCAGGCAGCCTGATGATTGACTTTGCCGGATTTGTCATCTCTCTGCCATCTTATGCTGTGAGCCCCGGGCTATAGCAACGATATCCCACCGATCGATAGGTAACCAGACGCAGTGGCATCCGCTGCAGGCGTATCCGGAGCGGCATGCGGCAACCGAAAACCCGTGTCGCGTGAACGCCTAACAGCGGACGGCAGGAGGTCACTGGTACAATTCCAGCATATCCACCAAACGAAATAAAAAGTTACTACACACACCGCTCAACTTCCAGCCAGCGAAACCCGCTCCGGGAAAGGTGCAGCGATAATGCGGAATTCCAGCAGAAAACAAAAGCACACACCCCGCGTCAGGTCAGGGTGTGTGAGTGACCAGGGAGGCTGTGAATTATTGTTATTAGCGAGTCACTGGTTAACAGAGTATCGGCGTGACAGCCGGCTGCCTATTGGCCTGAGGTACCAGTGCGACCGCCCCGGCAATTTCCAGTTCACACTCGGTCAGACCGCCGACAATCATGCCTTGCAGTTCAGTCGCATGCATGCGGGATGGTGCCAGCAACAGTCGGTATGTGAGACCGTTTCGACAATGGTTGTGTGCTAGCGACCCAGCGACCAGTTGCTACTTCCGGTGCTCTACTCTGAATACTGCACGATACGTCAGTGTTGTATGACAGCGTTGCTGGATATGAAGACAAGTGCACTGCCTTGACTGATCAGATCAAGCTAAGGGTTTGTGCCGACAAATCGAGGCATACATCCAAGAGCTAACCGACTCACACAACCTGAACGTCGATCAACAAATCGCACCAGTCAATCATCCGACCTGCATTGCAGGGAATGCAATCAACCCCGTGCGACCTATGCCGACCGGTTCCGGTTTGCTGACCGCGTACACGCACAGCAACACTCCGTTGCACACCCCCCTGCTCGGCAGGCCATGTCAACCGCCTGGCATAGCAGACTCACCGGCATCTTGTGGCGGGTGCCGCGCAGACGGATCAGGCGGACCGGGATTGCCGTACGTAATTTTACGTATTTTTTACCGGTTCTTACTCCAGTAGTCTGCACTACCAAATGAGAATCTCGAGCCAGTTCGAGGACTTTACTGTCTCCCACAGGGTGATCAGTAGTAACAATCTTTCTTACATTAGAGTTATATCTATTTGATTATTTTTACTTAATCCGGAACGCACAATGGCACCCACAAGCACACGCAAGACATCTGCAAGGCAACCCGCCCGGAGCAAAGCCGCGAGGGAGAAAACGACCCAGGATGGCTATAAGACCGGCAAACCACGGCTAGCCGGAACGTCGCAGCCAGCAATCGACAAAGCAGCGATCAAAACGACCGAGCAATCCAAGGCAGACAGCAACCCGCCCGGCATGACGCCGGAAGAACGCCGGCAGATGATCGCTGTCGCCGCCTATCACCGGGCGCAACAACGGGGCTTTGCGCGTGGCGCTGAAGTGGAAGACTGGCTCGAGGCGGAAAAGGAGATCGAAATCCTTCTCGCCGGTTGAAGCGAGCCGTTGATTTTGCGCGGACACCGGAAGTCTCACTAGCTTGCAGCAGATGTCGGCGGAGCGGACGGTGCATGCATCTGCACAGAACGACCGACAGCGCGATCCAGCACCGCACAGGTGCACCGGACCCCTGCAATTGCGCGTCCACGGTCGATTGACAGGTAGCGAGACAACAGCATGCAAATGGTCACACATCACCTCAACGATGATCGTCAGAGCGGTTATTTCGCCATCGACTGTGGCTATAAGATCTGCCACTGGGTATGGGACGCGGGCACCTCGACTCTGCGGGTGCGGGTCGGCTACGCCGAGCGGCCCGTGGAGTTACAGCATTCCGATATTGACCGCTTGTCAGAAGACCAGCTGCTGGAATGCCTGGTTGAACTGGCCAAGCGCACTGGTGAGGCGCTGGGCGCCAAATTCGGCCCGAAGTCACCGGGGTAAAGCGCAAGCACCGGCACTGCGAATAGCGCTGGATTCCCTCCTGGCATGCATATGTCAGCACCCGGCAATCGAACCGCGGTGTTTTCCCTGACTGCCGCTTAACCGCCACTAACGTGTATTAGCCGGCATCGGTTGCACTGCCGCCCTACCATCTCCGTCATCCGCCTGTCCAGCATCGGTACGGCGAAGGCACGACATCCCGACGGCGGCACAGTGCCAGTTGCGGAACCGGCAGACATTGAAACATTGCCTGCAGCATCCGGCATCACGATCATGCCCGTCAGCTGAAACCATACCCCGCGGATCCGGTCTATAGACTGGCAGGGATCTGTTCAACAATGCCATCCAGGCACGCTGTGCCGGTACCTGCTGTTTGACTGCGGGCATGCCGTCATGTTTGCCCCCTGGACCATGAGCAGCGCAGGAGCCATCAATATGAAATCGAATCCACTCACCCGCGTCTGCGAACTCGGCCAGAGCCTCTGGCTGGACTACATCCAGCGTGACATGCTCGAGAACGGCGAGTTGCAGCGCCTGATCCGCGACGACGGTATCAGTGGCATCACTTCCAACCCGGCCATACTCGCCAAGGCGATCGGTGACCACCATGAATACGACGACGCCATTGCGGAGGCGGTACGGCACGGCACAGGCGCGCCCGCGCTGTACGAAGCACTGGTGCTGGCAGACGTTCAGGCTGCGGCCGACTGCTTCCGGCAGGTGTATGAGCATAGCGGCGCGCGCGACGGCTATGTCAGCCTCGAAGTGTCGCCACATCTGGCGCACGATACTGCAGGAACGATAGGCGAGGCCCGTCGCCTGTGGCAACTGTTCGGGCGCGACAACGCCATGATCAAGGTGCCGGCTACCCGCGCCGGCATCCCGGCCATCGCCACACTCGTGGCCGATGGGATCAATATCAATGCCACCCTGCTGTTCAGTCTCCCGCGTTACCGCGAGGTGGCCGATGCCTACCTGCAGGGACTTGAATGGCGCCTGGACGGCGGCCTGCCGATCGACCGCATCGCCTCGGTGGCCAGCTTCTTCCTCAGTCGTATCGATGTACTGATCGATGCAGACCTGGACCGTCGGCTTGCACAGGATCCGGAACTGGGCAGGCACGATGCCGCTCTGCGCGGCCAGGTTGCCGTGGCCTGCGCGAAACTGGCCTATCAGGACTTCAAGCAGCTGTTTCAGGATGCACGCTGGCGGCGGCTGGCACAGCGCGGCGGCCGGCCGCAACGTCTGCTTTGGGCAAGCACCTCGACCAAGGATCCGGCCTACAGCGACGTGAAATATGTCGATGCCCTGATCGGCGCGGATACCGTCAACACCCTCCCGCCGGAAACCCTCGCAGCCTATCGTGATCACGGTCAACCCGCGGCACGGCTGGAGTCGGACGTGGCCGCTGCCCGGGATATCCTGCAGAGATTGCCGGCTGCCGGCATCGACCTGACAGCCGCAGCCAAGCGGCTCGAACAGGAAGGGGTGGACAAATTCATCAAGCCCTATGACCAACTCCTGGCACTGCTGGGACAACGCACGACAAACCCGGGCGCCTGAACGATCTACCGTGCCCACGTGCACCGCAACGACCGCGGCGTATCGAGTGCAGGGCCCCGCTGCGTCGGCTGGCCCCTTAAAGACACTGCCGGCCGGCGCCGATAGCCTGTGTTGAGCGAAGCCAGGGAACGGACGCCCGACACTGCGCACGCCCGGGAAACCGCGCGACGTCCACCGTCTGGATCCGAGACAGACATGAACAGGGATAACAACGCGCACACCAGCCGGGAACCAGCGCAGCCAACCGGATATGATGCCATGCACGCAGACACTCGCACATCTATCCATCCGCAGACGATTATCACGCTCGGCCTGGGCAGCCAGGCACGCGCGGCACTCGAGCGGCTGTTCGCCAGCCGCGAGGATGCGGCTTACGTGTTCGTTGAGCGGTTCGAGGATGCCGGCATCGGCATCGTGGATCTGGACGCCCCCCAGGCCAGAGAGCTGTTCCAGGATTTCCGCCGGCGCCTGCATGGCCAGGTGCTGGTATTGTCGGCGCATGATCCCGATATGGACGACGTCATCTGGCTGCCGAGGCCGATCAAGCCGTCATCCCTGCTTTCCGCCCTGGCCGGACTCGCGCCGCGCACCCCGGCGCCACGCGTGCCTGCCTCATCCCCGCAGCCGAATGTCTCGAATCTGAACACGATCGAGGACGTCGCAACGGACATGCCAGAGCGATCCTGTGCGCCTGCAAACGACGCGCCAGACGCGGCGCAGTCCGCAACTTCGGAGCCGGGGCAGACACAAACGGCGGATGCAGACATCATGGTCGCAGCGGAGCCGCATCCCGCAGCGACAACATTTACCCGCCCGGCTGAGGCAGCCGATCCGCTTGCGACGACCTGGGCCGCCGGCCTGGCGAAGACCGAACGCCGCAGACACCCATCGTACGGCAACCTGAGTAATGATGCATATGCGGATCCCGAGCGAAGTCAGCTGTTCTTCTATGACCCTGCTGAATACTTTCAGGGCAAATTGCAGGCTGCCATGGCAGCAGCATTGGACAGCAACCAGCCGTTGCTCGTGCGCATGAACGGATCGGAGAAATGCCTGACCATCTTTCCGGACGGCGACCGGGTACAGAGCGACGTGAAAGAACATTTCCTGCGCAGCATGTCCATGGTGAAAGGTAGTGGCAGAACGGTCACCACGGAGCTGTTACCGCCCGGCACCCAGCCCGCGCCGGCGGTGGGTGAGTTACGCCTGCAAAGCAGAATTGGCCTGCTGTGGAAGGTTGCGCTATGGACCGCAATCGGCCGCGTCCCGAAGGGAACCCGGCCTGAACACCCCGTGCAGCTGGTCTACTGGCCAAATTTCACCCGCATACTCATTCCGCACTACGGCATCCAGATCGCATCCCTGTGGTCGCAACGTCCGGCAACGTTACTCGAAACAGCCGCAATACTCGATATCGATTACCGCTACGTTTTCAGCTTCTACAGTGCCGCAATTGCAATCGGTGCGGTGGCCCAGGCGAATAGTGGCACGTACGATAGCCGGGAATATACACCTGCCGGACAGCGCGGCATCCTTGGGCGCTTGCTGATCCATCTGGGTGCGCGGGACTGAATTCGATGAGCGCAGACGCAATGCTTGAGCACACGATCATCTTCAGCGGACCCGCAGGCGCCGGCAAGACCAGCGCGCTTGCAGCACTCGACCTGAAATCGCCACAACGGCAACGTCCGGCGCTTGCTCCTGACACCATGGACCACGGCGTCCTGCAACTCAGCCGGACGGAACGTATCCATTGTTACGGTATCAGTGGTCGGTATTACAGCGAGCACGCACAGGTCATACCATCCGCGAATGCCCTCGGGCTGGTGCTGCTGCTGGACAACACCCTGGCAAACCCTTTCGCCGAGTTGGATTTCCATCTCGATGTATTTGGCGATTTCATCGACCGTTCCGGGCTCGTGATCGGCGTAACGAAAATGGATATCGGGGAAACCCCCAGCCTGGTCGAGTACAACAATTACCTGCGCAAGCAGGCGCAGCTGTACCCGGTTTTCGAAGTCGATACCAGAAAACAGCGTGATGTGGCCATCCTGATACAGGCGCTGCTGTACTGTATCGATCCGCGAATTCGCGCCTGCGGCTGACATCGCATCCGTTAGCCACCATCGCTGCCTGCCAACGTCCGGCGAGCCTCCCCGCGTACCCGTAACGGCAGACTGCCGCTGCCACTGGGCAGGGGCTACGCGCGCGACCTGGCGCCAACCCCATTCCGCACCCGCCCCTCTGGTGGCGCCCGATGAGCATCCGAGGCCCCCACGGCGCGGTTCTTCACCATGCGCCAGGCCGGCCCGACATTTGCTGAAGCGCACTTCATTATTTGGCACAGAATATTATACTTCAGTATAATTATTTTACAGGTATGGTCTTTTTCTGCCGATAATTATACTATCGTTATATGTCCAGTCATATCATGCAACTGATCAAACAGCTGGTGGCCGTTGCCAGGACGCGTGGCCTGTCGCAGGCCAGGCTGGCGGAAATGGCCGGCATGACCGCGGTCGGCCTGAGCAAGGCCAAACGCCGGGGCGACATACGCGCCTCCACGCTCGAAGCGCTCGCCGCACAATTGGATCTCGAACTTGCGCTCGTACCGCGTCGCGCCAGGGAAAAGGCGACAGCAGCGATCAAGTCCGGGACCTTCTTCCGTCTCCCCGGTAATGGCGATCAGGGAGATACCTAGGCATGGCGCGCGACCAGCATGCCGTGATCTGGACCCGGTTGACGGGGACCCCCGAGAAGATGGGGCATCTGGTGCTGTCGGGCGATCTGGCCGCCTTTACCTATACCAGGGAGTATCTGGCAACCGGCCAACCCGGTTTCTGCCTGCTCGGCGACGGCAGGATCTGGGGCACGGATACCGTGACCTACCCCGTCAGTGAACGGATACCGGTCTTTCCCCGCCTGCTCAGCCTGATCCCGGGCAACAACCCGCGCAACCTGCAGCGCCGACACTACCTCGATATCCTGCGGATGCGATCGGGCCAGGAACCGCCGCCCGGCCTGGAGACGGAATGGCAGCTACTGGTGTTGGGTGGCCATGGCGGTATCGGCCACATCGACGTTTTCGCGGATGACATCGCCGCCGAACGCTGGTACCACGGCAGCGACACGCCGTCCGCGGCCGGCGCAACACGCCCGCCCCTCGACCGACGCTCCCAACTCTGGCGCATGCTCAAGCGCGAAGTACTGGATGAAAACGTCGAATTCGATGTGCGCCTCATCGAAGCGACGCTCGGACCGACGCCTTCGGTCGGCGGCATGATCCCGAAACTGCTGGTTTCCCTGACCCCGGGTTCATCGACTCCCGATTTCCTCCCGCCCGAGACGCCACAACAGCGCGACGTGGTGCTGAAGATCGAACCGCCGGAGTACGCCGGCCTGCTGGACCTGGAGGCCCTGTGCCTCGAGATCCATCGCGAGGCCGGTTTCGAGGTGCCCGCCTGGCACCGCTTCGACGACAGCGAACTGCACTTCCTGGCGGTGGAACGTTTCGACCGCGTCGAAGGCAGGCCGGTACCGATGGAATCCCTGTTTTCGGTAATCGCCACCGGTGACCACCGTTTCCGTGAAACCGGCGATATCGTGCTAGACGAACTCGGCACCATCCTGGAACGTCTGACCGAGGTGGCCACGCTGCACAGGGATGCCGCAGCGCAGCTGTATCGGCGTCTGCTGCTGGCCTTGCTGACTGGTAACGGCGACCTGCACCTGGACAACATCGCACTGCTGGGTGGATTGTCCGACTGCCGGCTGGCACCGGTCTACGATCCGGCACCCATGCGTGCCTGGCCACGCCACAACCTGGTCAGCGCCATTCCCTTCGACCCGTCCGGCTATTCAGACCACGGCGCCTACTATGCGGACCTGGGAGAATCCTTCGGGCTGACTGCCGAGGCAACGGACCGGTGCATCAGGGCTGCACTCGATGCGACCGCGGATTTCGGCGAACGGGTACTGGCGCTGCAGCGGGTGCCCAAGCAGCAGCGTATTGGACTGGCGGCGATCGCACACCAGGAACGGACACTGCTGGAACGCCATTCCGGCTAGGATTGTTGTGAGAACGTAGTCACCGGAACACTGCGATCTCCACGGGCCCGGCGCAAAGCGCTTGTCCGGTTGTCACCCTCACACCGACGGCAATTTCCCTCCTTCGCAACCACGGGATTGCGGCAAGCATCTGCTTCGCCGGCTGCAGCGCAACGCCGTCCGCGGTACGCTGAATACAACCTGACCCCACTCGGCGTCCGCAATGCGCACTGCCGCACAGATTCAGCATTCAATCCTTTTACCACTCTTCTACCAGTCTGTTTTAATTGATTATTTTTTCCACTTTACCCGAGTGTTTTGCTCAAGTATTCATTTACTGCGCCGTAGGTGTTGGACAGGAGCCGGTCGCTGTAATGCAACCCGATCCGAGAATGGACGCGCAGCGTCAGTCGGTACTGGCCTGAGGCAAAGCGGTGCTGCTGCGCAGTCAGGGAATGACAACCGGCATGAGGCGCGACATATGGTCAGCCTGAAGAAGATCGCAGACTGCGCATTCAGTTACCGCAACAGGCTGTTGTTGCCGATCGCACTGATGTTGCTCTCTGCAGGCTACCTGCATATGGTCTGGTTCCCCGGCGTCTATTCCGAGGTACTCGAGAACAGCCAGCGCGCCGAAGCCGACTACCTGCAGATTCTTGGCCAGCGTGTTCAGGGTGTCCTGGAACAAGAAGACGCGGCAGCGGCCTCTCACCTGTTGCAACAGGCCCTGGAGCAGCACCCCGCTTGGATGTCCATCGAACTGGACGGCTCACTCGAGAACAGCATTCACGTGCAGCAGGAGCATATCCCCGCCAGCACGACCCAGACCTATATCAGCCTGCCGCTGGGGCTGCGCGACGATCTGCCGCTCACCCTTTCCGCCGGCATCGACTTCAGCAGCCACCATTTCGGCGGTCTGATGCAGCTGCGGATCTTCGAGCTGCTGCTGGTGACGAGTATCGTGCTGGCGGCGCTGGGCGGTTACTATCTCCATGAAAACAGCGTGCGCAAACCGCTGCTGGCGCTTTCCCGCACCGCGGAACGGCTCATGCACTCCGTTAGTCACACGACGCAGCCGATGCGCATGATCAACGAACTCGGCAAACTGACCCAGGTGCTGACCTTCCTGCATTCCGAGCTAATCAGATGCCAGATCGAGATCGAGCAGCGTCATCGCGTGCTCGAGATCATCCGCAAGTCACAGCTGAACTTCATTCGCGATATCGAACCGGGCGACATCTTCTTCAATATCATCGGCGACCTGCTGGATCTTACCGACAGCGAGTTCGGTTATCTTGGCGAAATCCTCTATCACCCGGATGGCAGCCGCTACCTGCGCGTAATCGCGCTGAAGAACAACGGACTGTATGACGCCGCCTTCGACGAGTTGCAGGGCAGCGCCATGTCGATTCGCCAGGACACGCTGACCGGCAGAGTCATCAATCAGGCAGGCATTGTCACGCTGGACTCGGCCGCCGTCATCCAGGATGTTGCCGGACTGGACAACTATCTGCCGCTACCCAACACCTACATCGGAATCCCGTTCATGCGTGGCGCCAAGGTCATCGGCATGCTGTGCCTGGCCAACAGGAAGCAGGGTTACGACGCTGAGCTTATTGATTCGCTGCAACCGATTGCCAGCACCTGCACCAGTCTGGTCGAGGCCACCAAGAATGAGCGCGAACGCGCACGGGTAGCCGCCGAACTCGAGGACAAGGTGGAACATATCAAGGCCATCGTCGACACCGTGGTTGACGGCATCATCACCATCAACGAGAAAGGCATCATCGAATCCTTCAACCCGGCTGCCGAGATGATATTCGGCTACCGGTCCGAGGAGGTCGCCGGCAAAAACGTCAGCCTGCTGATGCCGGAGTCATACCGCCATGCGCATAACGGCTATCTCGAAAACTATTGCTTGACCGGCGAACGCAAGGTTATCGGCATCGGCCGCGAGGTTGAGGGTCTGCGCCGCGACGGCAGCGTCTTCCCGATGGACCTCGCTGTCAGCGAGATGTATGCCGGCGGCGCCCGCATGTTCACCGGCGTGGTGCGTGATATCACCGAGCGCAAGGCAGCCGACCGCATCAAGAACGAATTCATTTCCGTCGTTAGTCACGAACTGCGCACACCCTTGACCTCGATCCACGGCTCACTGCGGCTGATCGAAGGCGGAATGGCCGGCAAGATATCGCGCAATTGCACGGAACTCGTCAGGCTCGCCAACAAGAATGTCGAGCGGCTCATTCGCCTCATCAATGACTTGCTGGATATCGAGAAAATGGAGGCAGGCAAGTACTCCTACCAGCTCGAACCCATGGGGATCAGGGACGTGCTCGAATATGCCATCCGGGAAAGTTCCGGCTATGCACAGGAACACGATGTTACGTTGGCATGCGCGGCGATCCCCGACGATATCGAGGCCAATATCGACCGCGACAGGATCATCCAGGTCATGGTCAATCTGCTGTCGAACGCGGTCAAGTTCTCGCCTGAGAACAGCGTGGTGGAGATCACGGCAGGACTCAACGGCAACCAGTTGCGGGTCTCGGTCACGGACCATGGCACGGGAATCCCGTCCGAGTTTCAGGACAGCGTGTTTAAGAAATTCTGTCAGTCCGATTCTTCCGACAGCCGCAAACTCGGCGGCACCGGTCTCGGTCTGAGCATATGCAAGTCGATCATCGAGGGGCACGGTGGCAAAATCGGCTTCGACACCATGCCGGGACAGGGCACCACCTTCTACTTCGAACTGCCCGCGACCACACCAGCGACTGCAGTGGCGCTGCCAGGGCGGCTCCGGATCCTGCTCTGCAATGCGGACGATGCTGTTGCCGAGCACTGCGATTTCCTGCTGCGCAACGCCGGATTCGACATCGACAAGAGCAGCGACACCGCCGCTGCTGTACGCCTGCTGGATGAACAACACTATGATGCCATGATACTTGATCTGCCTGCTCGGGATGCCATGGCCTTTGCCAGCACCCCGAGCGTCCAGGACGTGGGTATACCGGTAATCATGCTCTGCGATGCTGCGGACGACAATGCGGTTCAGACCGTGACAACTGACACAATCAGGCAGTTGTACAGGCCGATCGATGGTGAAGTACTGGTCGATGCCGTACTGCAGTGTGTACAACATGGCTGTCAGGTCCGCCGTATCCTCCATATCGAAGATGACCCGGACATGCTGGCGCTGGTCCAGGCCATACTGGCCGACACCTGGCAAATCATACCGGCACGGTCACTGGCGGAGGCGCGCAAGCTGCTTATCGAACATGACTATGACCTGGTCATGCTGGATATCGGCTTACCTGATGGCTCCGGACTTGATCTGCTACCTGATATCAGGCAGCGCGAATACCCAGTCATGCTGTTCTCGGAGGAGGACTCCATCGAGAGCGCCATGTTCAGCTTCGACGCCAAGCTGGTCAAATCCTATACCAGCAGCGCGACGCTGCTCAAAACAGTACTGGACCTGACCGAGGCTGCATGAAACCGCGACCCCGGGCAGCGACTCCAACGGGAGATGTGCCATGAACACACCACAACGCATACTGTACGTGGAAGATGAAACGGATATCCAGACCATCGCCCGTATCGCACTCGAGATGGTCGGCGGCTTCACGCTGGAGGTTTGCGATTCCGGCAAGGAGGCGCTGGAACGGGCGACGACCTTCGAACCCGATCTCATCCTGCTCGATGTCATGATGCCGGATATGGACGGCCCCTCGACGCTGAGCGCACTGCGTTCGCTGCAGGCAACACAGGACACCCCGGTAATCTTCATGACGGCGAAGGCACAACGCAGCGAAATCAACGAGTACAAGGCGATGGGTGCGCTCGATGTCATACCCAAGCCCTTCGACCCCATGCTGCTCGCCGACAATATCAGATCCATCTGGGAGCGTTCCCATGTCAGCACCTAGTCTACAGGCCAGGCAGAAGCTGGCCGCATTGCAGTATAGCTATGTCTGCAATCTGCCCGGCAAGCTGGGCGCGATCATGCATGAATTCGACCGCCTGAGAACGGATGCAGATGCACCGCAGGCACTAGGTGAATTGCACAAGCTCACGCATCAGCTGGCCGGCTCTGCCGGAAGTTTCGGTTGCCGGGACATCAGCGTCGCAGCACGCGAATACGATGCATTCCTCAGCCAGCTCGACCCGTCGCACAGCCCGAACCGTACCGACATGCGCACGCTGGAAATACTTTTCGAACAACTGCAGCATGTGATCGACAGCACAGTGGCAACCACGCTGCACGCCGCAACCGACACCACCGACAAACCCAACCGGGAGGTATAGACCATGAAGATCCTGATTGCAGACGATGACCGAGAACTGAACTGTTATTTCGAAACCTGGCTCGCCGCGATGGGCTGCGACGTCATCACCGCCGTCGATGCCATGCAGGCGATGAGCTTCAGCGTGAAACATCAGCCGGATGTGATACTACTGGATGTGGAGATGCCGGCAGGCACCGGCCGCAACGCCCTTCTCAACCTGAAAAAGTCGCGGCAGACACGGGCGATACCGGTCATCGCATTCTCCGGCAGCACAAATCCGTTCCTGTATAACGAAATGACCGACTTGGGTGCCGTGGAATTCCTGCAGAAGCCGGTCGATCCGGAATCACTCTACAGCATCTTGCACCACTATGCCGAGGCGCGCCAGTCGGCCTGACCCCGGGGACGACATGATTGCGGCACCGGTCCCGCGAAACGCCGGCGTCATGCAGCGCGCCCATTTAGCATCCGTGCAAGCGTGATACCACATGACTGGCCGTCGTCCGGTCGTCACGGACCGGCAGCGCCGAGGGTCGTCGAATCCCGCCCACCTGACGCCAGCACCGCGCAGGAATCATTCAATCTGGCTGCTGTCATAACGGCATCTGCTTCAACCGAGCGCTGCCGACATGCCCCATCCTCTTGGCCGGATCTTTTGCTTCGGACTCGCGATCGCCTGCAATTGCCTGCATGCCGACGTCTTGACGGTCAACGGTTACCGTTACGAGGGTGGCACGCCGGACTTTCCCGGCACGCAGCGCGTCTATTCAGCCTGGAATCCGCGCAACGACCAGGAATTACTGGCGCCAGGACTCAAGGTCCTGTTCTTCGGCGAGGGCACCGGTTGCGACCGGACGGCCGCGAACGGTCCGACCGCCGCGCACGGCAATCCGTATGTGCAGCGGTCGCATGAACTGACCGGCATCGACTACACCCCGGAACTCGGCATGACCTGGACACCCGTCGGGGATCTCGCCGCATGCGACCCGGCAGCACACCGCATGGCGGGAGACGCCTTCGTACATCTGAACCCCGCTGCCGCAAACGGTGGCGTAGCGCTGTTCACCACTAACGGACGTGACGCCACGGGACGTACGCCGTTCCTGCAACCCTTCCCGGCCACGGGCCGTAACGGCACCGGTAACAATGCCTTTATCACCGGCACCTTCGTCGCATTCCGCTTCGGCACCGGCACTGCCTTCGGCATCCTGCCCTGGCAGCGGTCCGCGAACGGACTCGAACCACTGCTCGAGATCCGCAGCACCCAGTCGGTCGCGCGGGTCCTACTCCCTGCAGCCGATTCCCAGGCGTCTGAGACATCAGCCCAGGCCAAGCAGCAACTCGCCTTCACGCTACTCAACCGGCACTGCCTGCATACCCTGGGCGGCCCCGGCAGGCTGTGCCAGATCCAGTACCTGCTCAATATCGCCGTCTACCGCAGCGGCATCGAAGACTGGGATGCCGTCGACTGGTTCAGGGATGCGGCGGTACGCGCTGATCCTGCCCAGGGTGGCATGCCCGTGGTACATGGTCCGATACCCGCCAGCGGCGAGACGGCACATGAGGCCCGCACCGGTTATGCGCTGTACAGTTCTGCTGGCACACCCACGCAGCATGCCCCGTTCAGCGGCCGGACATTTACTGTCCGTATTACGTTCCCGCAGCTGCTGCACGCGGTGCGTGCAGCCACCGCGGCACGGCTGGACAAGGTTGCGACCGACATAACCGACACCGATCTGCGCACCGAGTTCGGCGCACACTGGGACGATCCGGCGGAATGGTCATTGCTAGCGGTCAATGTCGGCCAGGAGGTCTATAACCGCACGCGCGAACAGGCGTCCATCGGCGGCAATTTCCAGACCCTGTCCCTCAGCGGGCGCGACTAACGCATAAATCCTCTCGGCCGTGGGTATTTTACGATCGGATCAAATACTGCTGGCCCACTACTCGGCACCCGCGCCGGCATTCGGCACCGTCACGGTATCGGCCTGTGAACTGCCCTTGACAAGCAGCGGCAGCAGCTGTTCGTGCCGCTTGCGATTGGCATAGTCAGCTGCAGACATGCCACCCTTGCTTTTCAGGGACGGATCGGCTTTGGCTGCCAGCAGCAGTTCAACGATCGCCCTGTTACCGTGGTCGGCGGCAATCATCAGTGCAGTCCGGCCGCTCTTGTCGGCCAGGTTCGGATCGGCCTTGTGTTCCAGGAGCAGGCGTATCAAGTCCGGGTTGTTTCTGCCGGCAGCCCACAGCAGGGCGCTAGCACCCAGATCGGTGGTCCGGGCGTTTACATCGGCACCCTTCTCCAGCAACAGCTGTGCGGATCCCGCCTCGCTGTTCACGATTGCAATGATCAGGGCTGTCGTCCCGTTGCCGGTGACGGCGTTCACGCTGGCGCCGGCTTTGATCAGCGCCTGCATGGCGCCGGTAGCGCCCCGCATGGCGGCCCGCATCAGGGCGGTACGTCCGCTCCTGTCCTGGCGATTCACTTCCAGCCCCCGTTTCAGGAGTGTTTCCACCGTCGTACTGTCATCAGCCATGGCGGCAATATCCAGCACGGTCATCCCGCTGCGGCTGACGGCGTCGATACGTGCACCGCGCTCCAGCAAAAGACTGGCAATCTCCGACTGTCGACGTTCAAGTGCAGTCATCAGGGCGCTGACATGACCGGTATTGACTGCATTCATGTCGGCGCCCTTGTCGAGCAGCAACCGGGCGATCGCGGTCCTGCCGTGCCAGGCGGCCAGAATGAGCACGGTGCTCTTGCTCTTGCTCAACCGCGCGTTGACATTCGCGCCATGCTCGACAAGCGCGGCTGCAGCCTCGAGATGTCCGCCAGCAACGGTCTGCATCAAGGGCGTGGCACCGGAGTTATCGGAGCGATCAACGGCGGCACCCCGGGCGAGCAGCAGCCTGATGGCGGCAACCTGGCCGGCCGCGGCCGCATGGGCCAGGGCTGTTGTCCCGTCGGGATCCTGTTCGTTGATATCGGCACCGTTTTCCAGCTCATCCCTGATGGCATCGAGGTCGCCGCGGATTGCCGCGCGCGCCAGGGCTGTCGTACCGGGTATGGCATTCGTTGACTTCGGGACCGGTAGCGGAGGAAGCAGCGACTCTGCCGGAGGCAGGGGGTGATTCGGGTCCAGGGTGCGGGTAATAGTGACATCCGTCTCATTACCGAAGTCGACAGGACCGGTCGGTTCGGCGGCTATAGCCGGAGTTGCGAGGATGGCGATCATCACGGCACAGCACGAGCGTCGGATATGCAAGGTGTCTGGTAATGCCAAGCGTTTGAACATGGTCTTCCTGTTTCACAAGGTTGGGGATTGTAAATTGCCGGAAACAGCCGGCTAAAAAAAAGAGGGAGCAATCGCCCCCTCTTGTAGAGTATCAACAAACCGGTTTTGTTCCGCTCGGGACCCGTCTGGCGGGTCCCTCGCTTCACTTGACTGAGATGCTCCGATAGTTACGGGTTACCGTCATCGTATTCGACGATCAGCCACGCCGTGTATAGCTGGGTCGGCTTGCGGTCACCCTTGACGTAGATCGACAGGTCGAAGTCACTCGATACCGGCGCGCCATTGATAGTGACCGCGTCGAGGTTTGGATTGACCACTGCCACGGCGGGGTTGATGATCGTGCCTTCATTCGCCGTGTGATCGACCCAGCCGCTGGTGAACGTCAGCGGCGAGACCGGGTCACTGGTATCCGGGTCGGTCACGCTGCGCACATCGGCAGGATTCCAGCTCAGCATGTCAAAGACATCCCGCCCGTTCGGTGGCACTGAGTCGCCAACCGTGTACTTGATGAGGTCCTTCTGGTAGGGCGGCGGCGCACAGTTCACGTTCGGGATATCCAGGCCAGGAACGTCCTGCCCGAACTTGCCCGCCGTCAGGCGCCAGCGCGGCCCGGACAGCAGCGTATCACCCGGGGTTGCCAGCACGGGTTCGCGTACGCTGTAGTCCGCCGCACCGTCCCCGTCGGTGTCGTAGGACCACTCGAAGGGCTCACGGTCCACGGTGGTGGCCCAGGCATTGCTGTAGCCCTCTTCCAGGTCGGTCGACCAGGCATAGGGATCGGTGCCGACAATGGCATCCACGCCGCCGAGTGCCATGTCGGTATTCTTCAGTACCGTACCTGCGGGCATGAAGTGACCATCCGCCTCGTAGCAATCGACATCCGAGGTCCAGGACCCGGCGCCGTAGTCCGCCACGTTGACATCGATATCGTAGCCCGGCAGGCGGCCGGTGGCGCCCTCGTTCTCCATGTCCTCGGGACGTACCTGGTCGTTCGGGTTGTTGGTGATGTTGTGATAGATGTACAGGGTCGCCTTGGTCACGCGGCAGCCGAGTCCACCATTCAGGCTTTCACAGGCGCCACCGCTCTTCCAGGCGTCCGGGAGTTTCATGCGCGCGTAGATGCGAATATCGTTGGGTTTCTTGATCAGCGTGCCCCAGCGATACAGCGGCTTGCCGTCATCCTTGGCGGTGATGGAATAATCGGCCGTGTAGGCAATGTCCTCCAGGATCGTCGATTCGTTGGGATCGAGGTAGGTCAGCGGATCTTCCGGTGTGGTAAAACCGGCCAGCACCGCGTCGCTGAGCAGCATGCCGGTAAACGGGCCGTTGGCATTGATAACGTACGGGTCATTGTCGAGCTTCTTGGTCGCGCAGTCGACCAGCGGGGTGCCGTCCTCCGGGCTCAGCAGTATCGGCTGCGTGCCATCGACCGGATCCGCCCGCTCCGGATCGTTTTCCATATAGGCCACGGTCTCGTGGCAGGTCAGGACGTGCTCCATCACCACGTAGCGCTCGGTCGAGCACTTCACCGCCGTCTCGCCGATGCCGGCGCACCAGGTACCCAGCGGCGCCGGCACCTTGAAGAAATCCGTTTCGGCATCGGAGAACTCCAGACCGATCTTCTTGTTACTGAGATCCTTGATGTTGCCGATCCAGCCCTCGCCCCAGACACCGTCGCCGATCACCTTGGTGAAAGCCGCGGCGAAAGGAACCACGTTGAAGCCGAACTCGCTATCGATCGGAAACAGCGTGACCGCTTCGGAGCCGGGTATGGGCGCATGGTCGGCATCACAGACGGGCAAACCCGGCAGACCGCACAGGGTGGCCTGATAGCGCCCGTTGCCTGCGGGGCCGAAGGTACGACCGGTAAAGTCCGCCACCAGGTCGTCGGCCGTGAAGGTGTGTCCTGCGATGTGCTGCACCACGACTGCCTGTGCGGTACCGACCGTGCCGAGCGCAACGGCGACGGCGGCCTGCAGGGCACGTAGGCGCCAGGGCTTGCTTTGAATCGATCTCATTTTGTATTCCCCTCGAATCAATTGACTCAATCAGGTTGCTGGATAGTGAGCACTGAATGCAGACATGGCGGCTACCGCAAGGATTGAACCGCACGGCCAAGCCACCGGTCCTATGCCAGGTACAACGTACCGGCAAACCTCACCTCCACCGGTGGCGGTTCAGTACAAATACTGGAGGGAGTCTATCCATAGTGAATGGACATGACATTGATCGATCTCAAATTACCTTCGCAGATCACAGAACCATGCGCGCCTCATTCCCGTGCACGAGCTGCGCCGGCGCGGCTGGCACGCCTGGGATCCGCACTAAAGTAAAATCCGGGTTATGATCTGGATCTGTCGCGCACGGGAATCCGCCGACGGGCGGTACATGCAAGCCAGCACCGTGGACTACAATACGCAAGCTGTGCCTGCCGCCGCGCATTCCAGCCAGGACGCCCTATGAAAAACCTCGCACTTCTCGTACAGCTGACCGCCCTCGTCCCGCTGCTGGCCGCCTGCGAGCAGGCCACACCCAAGCCCCCCGCGAGCGCACCGCCGCCGGCGGAGGTTGCCGTGATCGAGGTGACACCGGGCGCCATACCGCTCACCCGGGAACTGGTCGGCCGGCTGGCGCCCACCCGGGTCGCAGAGGTCCGGGCCCGGGTCGCGGGCATCATCCTCGAGCGCAGTTACCGGGAAGGCACTGACGTCGCACAGGGCACGGTTCTCTATCGCATCGATCCCGCCCCGCTCGAGACGGCCCTGCATGCGCGCGAGGCCGCCCTGGCCCGCGCGCGCGCAGATGCCGCCAACGCCGCGGCGACGGCCAAACGCTTCCGGGAACTGGCAGAAAAACAGCTGATCTCCACCCAGGATCTGGATGATGCGCTGGCCGCCGAGCGCAGCACTGCAGCGGCCGTCAAGCAGGCCCAGGCCGACGTGGAAAGCGCACGCCTGGATTTGGGCTATGCCACCGTCACCGCACCGATCGCCGGGCGCGCCGGGCGTTCGCTGGTAACCGAGGGTGCCCTCGTCGGCCAGGGTGAGGCAACCCGGCTCACCAGCATCGAACAGATCGATCCGCTGTACGTCAATTTCAGCCTGTCCGTCGCGGAGTTGCGCGAGCTCCAGGGCGGCATCAGGGCGCCGCAGGCTGCCGCCCCGGTGGAGGTGCAGCTGCCGGACGGCACGGCCTACGGGCATCCCGGCACACTCGATTTCTCCGACCTCGCCGTCGATCCCGGCACCGGCGCACTCTCCCTGCGCGCCGTCCTGCCCAACCCGGAACATGCCCTGCTGCCGGGCATGTTCGTGAACCTGCGTCTGACCACCGGCACGCTCGACGCCGCCTACATCCTGCCGCAGTCCGCGGTCACCCGCGACAGCGCGGGCGCCTATGCGCTGACCGTGGATGCCGCTGGCAAGGTTGCGCAGCGTCGCCTCCAGACCCATGGCATGACCACGAGCGGCTGGATCGTAACGGGCGAGCTGGGCACGGGTGAACAGGTGATCGTCGAGGGCCTGCAGAAAGTCCAGCCGGGCGGCAGCGCCAAGCCGGTAGCGGCGCCGCAGGCCGCCGCACCCGCGAATACCCACTGAGGCCGGCGCATCATGCCACGCTTTTTCATCGACCGGCCGATCTTCGCCTGGGTGATCGCCATTCTGATCACATTGGCTGGCGCAGCCGCCATCTTCAACCTGCCGGTGTCGGCCTACCCGCCGATCGCCCCGCCCCAAATCAGCATCAACGCCGTCTACCCCGGTGCCAGCGCGGAGGTGATCGAGAAAACCGTGACCTCGGTGATCGAACAACAGCTGACCGGGGTCGACAACCTGCTCTACTTCGAATCGACCTCGCGTTCCAACGGCACGGCACAGATCACGCTGACCTTCGAGAGCGGCACCGATCCGGATATCGCCCAGGTACAGGTGCAGAACCGTCTCAGCGTGGCGCAGCCACGCCTGCCGCAGGAAGTGATACAGAACGGCCTTACCGTGTCCAAAGCCAACAACGACTTCCTCATGGTGGTTGCGTTGCACTCCACCGATCCGGCCATGGATACCTACGCCCTGAACAACCTGATCGCGGCCCAGGTGCTCGATCCGGTGCGGCGGCTGCCGGGTGTTGGCGATGCCAATCTGTTCGGCGCCGCCTATGCCATGCGCATCTGGCTCAACCCGGACCAGTTGCATGGTTACGGCCTGAGCGCCGCGCAGGTGCTGGCAGCGGTACGCGCGCAGAACGTGCAGATCGCCGCCGGCAGCATCGGCGCCGAGCCGGCCCCGCCCGGCCAGGGCTTCACCGCAGCGGTCAATGCCGCCAGCCGCTTCACCTCGCAGGAACAGTTCGGCGACATCATTCTGCGCACCAATCTCGACGGCAGCAGCGTGCGCCTGAAGGACGTGGCACGGGTGACACTGGGCGCGGAATCCTACGGTCACGACGTGCATCTCGACGGCGACCCGATCGCCGGATTCGCGATCCTGCTGGCACCCGAGGCCAACGCCCTGCAGGTTGCCGCCGCGATCCGCACCAAAATGGATGAACTCGACGACTACTTCCCCCCCGGCGTGAGCTGGCTGGTGCCCTACGACAGCACGCAGTTCATCAGCATCTCCATCCAGGAGGTGATCTACACCCTGTTCGAGGCGGTGATACTGGTATTCCTCGTCATCCTCCTGTTCCTGCAGAACCTGCGCGCGACCCTGATCCCCACCCTGGTAGTGCCGGTGGCGCTGACCAGCGCGTTTGCCGGCATGTACCTGGCCGGTTTCTCCATCAATGTGCTCACCCTGTTCGGCCTGGTCCTGGCCATCGGCCTGGTGGTGGACGATGCGATCGTGGTGGTGGAGAACGTGGAACGCATCATGACCGAGGAAGGGCTGCCACCGAAGGAAGCCACGCGCAAGGCGATGGACCAGATCACCGGTGCGGTGATCGCCATGACCACGGTGCTGGCCGCGGTATTCATCCCCATGGCGCTGGTCGGCGGCAGCGTGGGGGTGATCTACCGTCAGTTCTCGCTGACCATCGCGATCTCCATGGCGATCTCGGCGCTGATGGCGCTCAGTTTCACCCCGGCACTATGCGCCGCGCTGCTCAAGCCGGTGCACGGGGAGCCGAACCGGTTGCTGCGCGGCTTCAACCGGCTCTACAACGGCCTGACCGGCATGTACCTGGCACGCGTGACACGCGCCATCCGCCACACACCGCGCTGGATGGTCGCGTTCGTGCTGCTGGTGGGCATCGCGGTGCTGCTGTTCACCCGCCTGCCGACCAGCTTCCTGCCCGAGGAAGACCAGGGCTATGTGCTCGTCATCGTGCAGCTGCCGCCCGGCGCCAGCATGGAGCGCACGGGGGGCGTCCTGCGTGAAATGGAGCGGATCCTGCAGGGACACCCCGCCGTCGACAAGGTATTCGACGTGGCGGGTTTCAGCTTCGTCGGCCAGGGCGAGAACGTAGGCCTCGGATTCATCCGCCTCAAGCACTGGGACGAGCGCCGTGCGGCCGGCGACCAGGTAAACGCCTTCATCCAGTGGGCGAACGGTGCGCTGTCTGCCATCAAGGGCGCGCGCATGTTCGTGATCAACCTGCCCACCATACGCGGGCTGGGCCGCTTCGGCGGCTTCGATTTCCGGCTCGAGGACCGTGCCGGACTCGGACACGCGCAGCTGTTGGCGGCACGCAACACCCTGCTCGGCAAGGCCGCGCAGGATCCGCGTCTCTTCGGGGTGCGGCCCAACCAGCTGGAAGAGGCGCCCGAGCTGCACCTCGAGGTGGATCGTGTGCAGGCGCAGTCCATGGGACTCGACCTGCAGGATGTCTACGAATCCATCCGGCTGATGCTCGCACCGGTATACGCCAATGACTTCAACTACAAGGGCCGCGTGCTCAAGGTACTGTTGCAGGCGGATGCGGCGTACCGCAGCCGCATCGACGACCTGAACCACTTCTACATCCCGGGCAGCGACGGCGATATCGACAACATGGTGCCGCTGTCCAGCCTGGTGACGCCGAGCTGGTCCATCGCGCCGCCGGCGATCGACCACTACAACGGCAGTCCCGCAGTCCAGATCAACGGTGCCGCGGCGCCTGGCCACAGCTCGGGCCAGGCGATGGCGGCCATGCAGCAGATCGTGCGCGCGGACCTGCCTGCCGGCATCGGCTACGAGTGGTCGGGCCAGTCGCTGCAGGAAATCATTTCCGGCCAGCAGGCGCCGGTGCTGTTCGCGCTCTCGCTGCTGGTGGTGTTCCTGGCGCTGGCGGCGCTGTACGAAAGCTGGTCGATACCCATGGCGGTCATGCTGGTGGTGCCACTCGGTGTGCTCGGGGCACTCAGCTTTACCTGGCTGCGCGGACTCGAGAATGACGTCTACTTCAAGGTCGGCCTGATCGCAGTCATCGGCCTGTCCGCCAAGAACGCGATCCTGATCATCGAATTCGCCAACACCCTGCACAGGCAGGGCCGCAGCGTGCTGGACGCCACGCTCGAGGCCTGCCGGCTGCGGTTCCGGCCGATCCTGATGACCTCGATCGCGTTCATCCTCGGCGTACTGCCGCTCGCGGTTTCCACCGGCGCCGGCGCCAACAGCCGGCACGCCATCGGCACGGGTGTGATGGGCGGCATGGTCGGCGCCACGGTGCTCGGCGTGCTGTTCGTGCCGGTTTTCTTCGTGGTGGTGCGCTGGCTGCTCGGCGACCGGACCGGCCGCCAGGAGGCCTGAGCCGCACCCCGGCAGCCGTGCCGGCCCCGCGGCCGGTCGCATGCCCGTCTGCGGTGACTTCCCTGCCGCATGGCCGAACCCCACGCGCCAGACAGCACCGCGCCGTGTCCCGCCGGCGCAGCGCTTAATCACCCCTTAAGCAAACTGTGCAAGAGTGCGCTGCTCGTGTTAGGCAACGGCGGCGGATTCGCGGTCGCGCCAGCGCACATCCGCAACAGCAAGGGATCCTGTCCACCGTCAACCAACCGGCATTCTCCTTCCCTTACACCCAGCACAGGTAAATCATCATGAACTACAGGGACAGACTTCGATCAGCAAGCGGTACCTGCATCATGCTTCTGGCGTTCCTATCACTGCCGCCACAGATCAGCCAGGCCGTTCCGAGCTATGCGCGCCAGACCGGCCTGGCCTGCACCGCCTGCCACACCACCTACCCCGAACTCACGGCATTCGGGCGCGACTTCAAACTCAATGGCTACACCCTGACCGGCATCCAGCAGATCGAGTCCACGCGCACGGGTACCGCAGCCGGCGTCAAGATCAACGAAGTCCTGCCCATCTCTGCCATGCTGACCGCCTCCGTCACCCAAACCGCGAAGACACAACCCGGCACGCAGAATGGCGATGTCGCCCTGCCGCAGGAATTCAGCGTATTCTTCGCCGGCGAGATCACCCCGCACATCGGCTCGTTCGTGCAGGTGACCTATGCGCAGGACAGCGACAGTTTCGATGTGGACAACACGGACATCCGCTATGCCAATCATGCCACGATAGGCGGTGCCGACACGGTATACGGCGTCACCGTAAACAACAGCCCTACCGTGGAGGACCCCTGGAACAGCACGCCGACGTGGGGCTTCCCGTTCGCTTCCTCACCGGTTGCACCCACACCGGCGGCCAGCCCGCTGATCGCGGAACTGGGACAGGATGTCGCCGGTTTCGGCGCCTATAGCCTCTGGAACAACCATCTCTATGGCGACCTGTCCCTCTACCGTTCCGCGCATCACGGACCCGATATCCTGCCCAACGCTGCCAGCACCATGACAATCAAGGGGCTGGCGCCATACTGGCGGGTCGCGTGGCAGCAGAACCTCGGTGCGGACAATCTCGAAATCGGCACCTTCGGCATGCAAACCAGGCTCTACCCCGACGGCGTGTCCGGACTGACCGACAAGTACACGGACACGGCGCTGGATGCGCAGTACGAACATCCCATGGGCACCGACATGCTGACCCTGCGTGGCAGCTATATCCATGAGAAACAGGACCTGAACCGCAGCTTCGCTGACAGCATTTCCGCCAATCCCTCAAACAGCCTGGACGCGCTCAATCTGAACGGCACCTACCATCTGGGCAGCACGGCAGCCTTCTCACTGGGCTATTTCTCCACGACCGGCGATACCGACACCGGCCTGTATGCACCCAACCCGCTCGATGGCAGCGCCAACGGCAGTCCCGATAGTCGCGGTTATATCCTGCAGGCAACCTTCCTGCCCTGGCAGAACACGCAGTTTGCCTTGCAATACACGGGGTATACGAAATTCAACGGCGGCGGCAACAATTACGACGGTGCCGGCCGGAACGCCTCGGACAACAATGCCCTGTTCCTGCATGCCTGGCTGGTCTGGTGACCCGCACAGCGGTGCCGGTCGGATTCACGATCGGCCGGCACCGGTTCATACCGTTACCGAACCGAAGCGGCACTCGTCAGCGCTGCACAGGATAGCGACATGAAGCGTCACAGCCGCGCACGCGCACCTCTCATCCTCGCCGGAACCGGACTGCTTTACTGTCTGCATGCCGCAGCCGCACCCGATACCTCGATTGCGGCGCAGCTGGAACAGCTGCAGCAGGAAGTGCACGATCTTGCGAACCGCGTCAGGCAACTGGAAGGCATGCCGTGTGCCGGCGATGCAGCAGGCCAGGCCGCGGTGACCACCGCAGTGGCGCCAACAGCCGCGCCAGACGACTCCGCCATTCCCGCGCCGGTATCGAACCTCGACCCCGCCCTGCAAAGTCTCGGCCGGCTCAAGGCGGCCTGGCATGGCGTCAGCACCGGCATGGACCAAGCCCAGATCCACGAGCGCCTGGGTGACCCTTCGCGCCGGTTTACCATCGATGGCAAGCCGGTGTGGTACTACGACTACCCGGGGGTGGGCAGTGGCTCGGTTCTGTTCGCCGCCGACGGCGGGGCGATCGGCGTACAGCATCCGCCCTGGAGGCTGTGGTAGGCCGCAGCGGCCCCCTGCGGTCTCGCGCAGATCAGAGCGGGCACTGCGCACCGTCATGGTGGCGCTGCTGCCGGCAGCGGATTATGTGCCTGTTAATACATGGGTTATCATCAGCGCGGCAGTAACTGGCAGCCTGCGCCCGGGCAGTCCGGGTTGGCGCAAGCATTCCGCAGGTGCCCTGAGGTGTCATTTCAGCAACGCGCCAACCCTGCCGACATGCACTAGACCGCAGAAAATCATCGCAATTACAGGGAGGTGTGGATGATTCGCCTGACAACCCGGATACTACCGGCCAGCGCCGTCTGCCTCATGCCACTGGCTGCGGCTGCGGCCGATGGCCAGCAGCACCACGTCCTGGATCTCACCACGCACTGGTCCGGTTTCCTCGCCCTGGCTGTTTTCTTCCTGGCCTATGCGCTCGTCATCGCCGAGGAAACCCTGCACCTGCGCAAGTCCAAGCCGGTCATGGTCGCGGCCGGCATCATCTGGACGCTGGTCGCCGTGGTCTACGCCCAGCACGGCGACACCCATACGGCCGAGACCGCGGTGCGTCACAACCTGCTCGAATTCGCCGAGTTGTTTTTGTTCCTGCTCGCGGCGATGACCTATATCAACGCCATGGACGAGCGCGGCATTTTCGATGTCCTGCGCGCGAAACTGGTTTCGCAGGGCTATTCGCTGCGCACCATCTTCTGGATCACCGGCGCGCTGGCATTCTCGATTTCACCTGTCGCCGACAATCTGACCACCGCACTGCTGCTGGCCACGGTGGTGAGCGCGGTCGGCGGCGACAATACCCGGTTCATCGCCCTTGCCTGCATAAATATCGTGGTTGCCGCCAATGCCGGCGGGGCCTTTTCGCCCTTCGGCGACATCACCACGCTCATGGTATGGCAGAAAGGCATCGTCGAATTCGGCCAGTTCTTCCTGTTGTTCATCCCGGCCGTGGTCAACTGGCTGGTTCCGGCCGCCATCATGAGCCTGGCGGTCGGCACGGGCACGCCCGCGGCGATCGAGGAGCAGGCCAGACTGCACCACGGCGCCTGGGTCATCACCGGCCTGTTCCTGCTCACCATCACCATGGCGGTCAGCGCGCACAACTTCCTGCACCTGCCGCCGGTCATGGGCATGATGACGGGTCTCGGCCTGCTCAAACTCTATGGCTACTATCTCAAGCGGCGCAAATCGTTCTTCCCCCGTCCCGCCGAGGGCGACCTTGGCAGTACGGCACTGGCCATGGAGAAGGCGGAATCCCCGGCACATGACGGCGACGCCGCTACCCAGTACAACATCTTCAAGTCGCTGGAACGCGCCGAATGGGACACGCTGATGTTCTTCTACGGCATCATCCTGTGCGTCGGCGGCCTCGGCACCATGGGCTACCTGTCACTGGGCTCGGAGCTGATGTACGGCAAGCTCGGCGCGACCACTGCCAACATCCTGGTCGGCTTCCTGTCGTCACTGATCGACAATATCCCGGTGATGTTCGCGGTGCTGGCCATGCTGCCCGACATGGATCTCGGCCAGTGGCTGCTGGTCACACTCACCGCAGGCGTCGGCGGCTCGATGCTGTCGGTGGGCTCCGCCGCCGGCGTCGCGGTCATGGGCCAGGCCCGCGGAATCTACACCTTTTTCACACACCTGAAATGGACGTGGGCCATCCTGCTCGGCTACGCGGCCAGCATCTGGGTACACTTCCTGGTCAACGCCGGCAGCTTCACCTGAACCCGGCGCGCCCCGCCCGCTAGCCCACGCCGGCGGCAGCGCCGTCGGCGCAGCACACCGTCCCAGCCGGACAGGCAGGGAAACAAACCCTGTCCCTGTGGCATAATCATGCCCGGATCAACACAAGCGAATTCCGGAGTTGCCATGATGCATACCATCCGGCTCGCCACCCTGCTGTTCGGCCTGTGGCTCGGACTGTCCGGTCACCTGGAGCCCCTGCTGCTGGTGCTGGGCCTGGCGTCGACCGCACTTGCCGTTACCATCGCGCGACGCATGGACCAGGTGGACCGCGAACATCACAGCGCACATGTGCCGCTGCGGCTGCTGCGCTTCTGGTTGTACCTGATCGGCAAGGTGATCGCCGCCAACTTCCACGTCATCCGCTGCATCGTCACGCCCGGCAAGTCCATCAGCCCGCAGCTGTTCACCGTGCCGTTGCCGCAGCGTTCGGATCTCGGCCGGGTGATCTACGCCAACTCGGTCACCCTCACCCCGGGCACGCTGACCCTGCGCGTCAGCCCTGACTGCCTGCTGGTGCATGCCCTCACCCGGCAGGCGGCCCGCAAGCTCCAGGACGGCACGATGGCCAGGAAGGTGCCGGACTTCCCGCCGGAGGACACCCCGTGATCTATGCCGTAGCCGCAGCAGCGATCCTGGTGACCATGGGACTGGCACTGGCCCGCGCACTGCTGGGACCGACGGTGTGCGACCGCATCCTCGCCGTCAATATGTTCGGCACCAAGACGGTACTGCTGATTGCGGTACTCGCGTTCATGTCTGGCCGGACCGACATCATCGATATCGCCCTGATCTATGCCCTGATCAACTTCATCGGCGTGGTCGCCGTTTTGAAACTGGTCGAGCAGGGCAATTTCTTCACGTCCGGCGAAGAGGAAAACCGGACCTGCGAGCAGATCAATGATTAGCGATGTCGCAAGCTGGATCTGCGTACTGGGCGGCGCCGCACTCAGCGTGATCGGTGGCATCGGCATGCACCGCTTCCCGGATTTCTACACGCGCGTGCATGCTGCCGGCACCACAGACACGCTGTGCGCCGCGCTGTTCCTGCTCGGCCTCGGCCTGCAGGCGGGACTTTCACTGGCGAGTTTCAAGCTGTTCCTTATATTCACCTTCCTGTTCCTCACCAGCCCTACCGCAGCGCATGCGCTGGCAAACACCGCGACCGAGGCCCAGCTCAGGCCGCTGCTCGCCGACAACGAGAGCGCAGACCCATGATCGAGACCCTGATCGATGTCACCCTGCTGGCATTCCTGGCGCTCACTGCCATTGCCATCCTGCACCTGCGCAGCCTGTTCGCCATCGTCATGCTGTTCGGGATCTACAGCCTGCTCTCGGCCGGACTGTTCACCGTCATGGATGCCGCCGATGTCGCCTTCACCGAGGCTTCCGTGGGGGCCGGTATCGCCACCGTACTGATGCTGGCCACGCTGGCGCTGACCGGCATGCGTGAGGAAAAGGCGTCACCGCGCCAGCCCTGGCTGCCGCTCGTCGTGGTGGCGGTCACCGGGCTCGCGCTGGTCTACGGCACCCTCGACATCCCCGCATTCGGCGACCCTGCAGCACCGGCGCACCTGCACGTGGCCCCGCGCTACCTCGAACAGAGCCTGACCGAGACCGGCGTGCCCAACGTGGTGACGGCGGTGCTGGCCAGTTACCGCGGTTTCGACACGCTCGGCGAAGTGTCCGTGATCTTCACCGCGGGAATCGGCGTGCTGCTGTTGCTGGGCCGGCCTCGGCGGCACGCAGACCGCGAGGATGCGGAATGAAACACAATCTCATTCTCAAGGTCATCGCCAAGTTCATCGTGCCGGTGATCCTGCTGTTCGCACTGTACGTGCAGTTTCACGGCGATTTCGGCCCCGGCGGCGGCTTTCAGGCCGGCGTCATATTCAGCGCCGCCTTCATCCTCTACACCCTGGTATTCGGCCTCGACGCCGCCGAGCGCATCATCCCCGCATGGCTGCTGCGCGTACTTGCCAGCATGGGCGTACTGCTCTATACGGGCACCGGATTCGCCACCCTGCTCGGGGGCGGTCGCTTCCTCGACTACAGCGTGCTTGCCGCCACGCCGGTGGCGGGCCAGCACCTTGGCATCCTGGTGATCGAAGCGGGCGTCGGCATGACCGTCGCCGCCGTCATGCTGCTGATCTTCTTCACCTTCGCGGGGCGCCACCGGCCATGACCGATTTCATACTTGGCCATTACAACTACTGGATCGTGATACTGCTGATGATGACCGGCTTCTATACCGTGATCAGTTGCGGCAACCTGATCAAGAAGATCGCCGGCCTCAATATCTTCCAGACCTCGGTGTTCCTGCTCTACATCAGCCTCGGCAATGTCAGCGGCGGCACCACGCCGATCATCACGGATGGCGTCACGCGCCACTCAAACCCCCTGCCCTATGTACTGATCCTGACGGCGATCGTGGTCGGCATTTCCACCACCGCGCTCGGCCTGGCGCTGGTCGTGCGCATACGCGAGGCCTACGGCAGCATCGAGGAAGATGATATTCACAGGCAGGACGCCTCTTTGTGATCGAATCCAATCTGAGCCTGCTGCTGGTCGCCATTCCGCTGCTGGCCGCGCCGGTCACGGCACTGCTGCCGGCGGGACGGGCACCCTGGCTGCTGGCCCTGGGTGTAACCTGGAGCGTCATGCTGCTTGCCGCCTGGCAGTTGTGGCTGGTATCCGACGGCAGCGTAATCAGCTACGAGCTTGGCGGCTGGGCACCACCCTGGGGGATCGAATACCGCGTCGATGCGCTGAATGCGCTGGTGGCGCTGATCGTGACCGGCATCGGTGCCGTCGTCCTGCCGTTCGCGTACCGGAGTCTTGCCCAGGAGATACCACGCCACCAGCTCTCGCTGTGCTATGCCGCCTACCTGCTCTGTCTCGATGGGCTGCTGGGAATCAGCCAAACCGGTGATGTCTTCAACCTGTTCGTGTTCCTGGAAATCTCCTCCTTGTCGTCCTACGCGCTGATCAGTCTCGGGCAGCGCCGCCGCGCACTGACCGCCGCCTACCAGTACCTCATCATGGGCACCATCGGCGCGACCTTCCTGCTCATCGGCATCGGGCTGGTCTATGCCGAGACCGGCACACTCAATATGCAGGATCTGCACCACCGGCTGCACGCGCTGTACGCACACCGCACGGTACATACCGGTTTCGCCTTTATCGTGGTTGGCGTCGGGCTGAAACTGGCGATGTTCCCGCTGCACCTCTGGCTGCCCAATGTCTACAGCTACGCCCCCCTGGCGATAACGGTATTCCTGGCGGCGACGGCTACCAAGGTTGCCGTCTACATCATGCTGCGCATGCTGTTCACCGTATTTCCGGATAGCCTGGTGGCACTCACGCCCACCGGGCTGGTATTCCTGTTGACGGGTGTAGGGGGCATACTGTTCGCCTCGATCGCCGCCAATTACCAGCGGGATGCACGCCGCCTGCTGGCCTACTCCAGCATCGCCCAGATCGGCTACATGGTGCTGGGCATCTCCTATGGCACGGTGCTCGGACTGACCGCGACCATCGTGCACGTGTTCAACCATGCCATGATAAAGGCCGCACTGTTCATGGCGGTCGGCGCACTGGTATACCGCACCGGTTCGAGCCAGCTCAAGGATCTGCGCGGTACCGCGCGCCAGATGCCCTGGACCTTCGGCGCCCTCGTCATCGCCGGGCTCAGCATCATCGGCGTCCCGGGCACCGCCGGCTTCATCAGCAAGTGGTATCTGGTACTGGCCGCGCTGGAACAGCACGACTGGCTGATCGCGCTGATGATACTGGCCGGTTCCCTGCTGGCTGTCGTCTATGTGTGGCGGCTGGTCGATGCGATGTATTTCCGGACCCCGGCCGAGAACGCGATATCGGTACGCGAGGCGCCGCTATCGATGCTGGTTCCGCTATGGCTGCTGGTGCTGGCCAATATCTGGTTCGGCCTGGATACCCGCCTGACCCTGGGCACGACTACCACTGCCGTGCAGCTGCTTACGGGTACGGGCCCATGACGGCTGAGTGGTTGATGCTGGCGCTGCCATTCTTGCCGCTGCTGGGGGCAACGGGCATTCTCATGCTCGATCGCCATCCAGATCTGCGCGAAGCGCTGTCGCTGGCGGTTTCCGTAATCGTCGCGGGGTGCGCGCTGGCCCTGTACCCGCAGATCCGCGACGGCGCGGTGGTCTCGCTCCGCTTTGCCGAACCGCTGCCCGGCCTCCCCCTCGAATTCACGATCGAGCCGCTCGGCATGTTGTTCGCGCTGGTGGCGAGCCTGCTCTGGCCGGTAACCACGATCTACGCCATCGGTTACATGCGCAGCCACAGGGAACGGAACCAGACCCGTTTCTATGCGCTGTTTGCCGTCGCCCTCGGCTGCACCTTCGGCGTGGCCTTCGCCGGCAATCTGCTGACGCTGTTTCTGTGGTACGAATTGCTCACGCTGGCTACCTTCCCGCTGGTCGGTCATGCCGGCACCGATGCGGCGCGGCGCGGCGCCCGCACGTATCTCGGTATCCTGCTCGGCACTTCCATCGGTCTGTTCCTGCTCGCCATCCTCGCCACCTACAGCGTCGCCGGCACCCTGGCCTTCCGCAGCGGCGGCATCCTGGCCGGGCGACTCGATCCGGGCTGGGCGGGAGTACTGCTCGCGCTGTTCGTGTTCGGCATCGGCAAGGCGGCGATGATGCCCTTGCACCGCTGGCTGCCGGCGGCGATGGTCGCGCCCACACCGGTCAGCGCGCTGCTGCACGCGGTTGCCGTCGTCAAGGCGGGTGTATTCAGTATCCTCAAGGTCACGCTGTACGTCTTCGGTACCGGCTATATCACCTCCAGCGGCGCCGCCGACCTGTTGCTGTGGTGCGCCGCCGCGACCATTCTGCTGGCCTCCCTGGTCGCCATGACACGCGATAATCTCAAGGCACGGCTGGCTTACTCCACCATCAGCCAGCTGGGTTATGTCGTGCTCGGCGCACTGCTGGCGACACAGGCCGGGGTCATCGGCAGCGCGTTGCAGATCGCGATGCATGCCTGTGCCAAGATCACACTGTTCTTCGCCGCCGGCGCCATCCTGGTGGCCACGCAGCGCACCGAGATCAGCACGATGGCCGGGCTCGGCCGCGCCATGCCGGTCACCTTCGGGGCGTTTTTCATCGGCAGCTTGAGCATCATCGGCCTGCCGCCGTTCGGTGGCCTGTGGAGCAAATGGTACCTCGGTATGGGTACCCTCGAAGCCGGCCACTGGCCGCTGCTCGGTGTGTTACTGCTCAGCTCCCTGCTCAATGTCGCCTACCTGCTGGCGATCCCGGTGCGGGCCTTCTTCGGCAGCGCCAACGCAGGCAGCAGCGGCCAGGACATCCGCGCCGCACCGCTGACCTGCCAGGCGGCGATGATCGTCACCGCAGGCGCCTGCGTGGCACTGTTTTTCTATCCCGACCCGGTGTACCGGCTCGCACTGGAGGCCAGCGGCGGCCGCTGACATGCGCACCAATCCCGACCAACGCGAGCATCTGTTCGACCGGCCGCGCAATGTGCGCCGTCTGCTGGGCACGCTCTACGCCGCCTGCGGCATCCTGCTCGCGCTGGATTTCATCCTGCAACGCCATGCGCTGCATGCCTGGGACAGACTCCCGGGCTTCTACGGCCTGTTCGGCTTCAGCGCCTGCGTGTCGCTGGTGCTGATCGCGAAACTGCTGCGCCGACTGCTCCGGCGAGCGGAAGACTACTACGATGTGGATGCCTGAGCTGCCACCGTTCGTCCCGTTTCTAGTCGCCGCCCTGCTGGCACTGGTGACGCGTGGCCGGCTGCGCGCCGCACTCATGCTGGCGACACCGATCCTGGGCGGCGTACACCTCTGGCTCGACGTGCACCCCGGTACCGTGGTCGCCGTGCCGCTACTGGAATTCGAGCTGGTGCTGCTGCGCGTCGACCGTCTCAGCCTGCTGTTCGGCTATCTGTTCCACATCGCGGCAACCTTCGCCTTCCTGTTCGCGCTGCACGTGCGCGATACCACCCAGTGCGTCGCCGGCCTGCTCTATGCAGGCAGCGCCCTAGGCGCGGTGTTCGCCGGCGATCTCGTCACGCTGTTCATCTTCTGGGAACTGCTTGCGTTCAGTTCCACCTTCCTGATCTGGGCCCGGCGCAGTGCCCGGGCTCGCGCCGCCGGCATGCGCTACCTGCTGGTCCAGGTGACATCCGGGCTGTTGCTGCTGGCCGGTGTGCTGGTGCACTACCGCCAGAGCGGCACGCTGGAATTCGGACTGATCGGTCTCGCAGGCAGCGGCGGCTGGCTGATCTTCATCGCCTTCGGTATCAAGTGCGCCTTCCCGCTGCTGCACAACTGGCTGATCGATGCCTACCCCGAGGCGACGCCCACCGGCACCGTCTTCCTGTCCGCCTTCACCACCAAGGTCGCGGTCTATGCCCTAGCGCGCGGCTTCCCGGGGACCGAGCTGCTGATCTACATCGGCGCCGTCATGACCTGCTTCCCGATCTTCTACGCGGTCATTGAGAACGACCTGCGGCGCGTCCTTGCTTACAGCATGATCAACCAGCTCGGCTTCATGGTGTGCGGCGTGGGTATCGGTACCGCGCTGGCACTGAACGGCGCCGTTGCACATGCCTTCAATGACGTCATTTTCAAGGGATTGCTGTTCATGAGCATGGGCGCGGTGCTGTTCCGCACCGGCCGTATGAACGGGTCCGACCTGGGTGGAATGTACAAGTCGATGCCCAAGACCGCACTGCTCTGCAGCATCGGCGCCGCCTCGATCTCCGCCTTCCCCCTGTTCAGCGGTTTCGTCAGCAAGTCCTTGATCATGAGCGCCATGCTCGAACAAGGTCATGAGGTACTGTGGCTGGCGCTGCTGTTCGCTTCGGCCGGTGTCTTTCACCATGCCGGCATCAAGATACCCTACTTCGCGTTCTTCGCGCGCGATGCCGGAATCCGCACCGCGGAGGCGCCGGGCAATATGCTGCTTGCGATGGGACTGGCCGCGGTGCTTTGCATCTGCATCGGCTGCCAGCCGCAATACCTCTATGCCCTGCTGCCCTGGGATGTCGACTATTGGCCCTACGAAACCAGCCACGTACTCGCGCAGCTGCAGCTGTTGTGCTGGGCTGCGCTGGCCTTCGTCTGGCTCAACAAGCAGGGCATCTATCCGCCGGAACTGCGCGCGGTGAATCTCGACGCCGACTGGCTCTATCGCCGGCTGTTGCCGGCCGGCGGCCGGCGTGTCTTTGTCAGCCTGCGGCATGCCCGGCAGGTGCTGGCGGGTGTGGGACGCTTCTATCGCCGCAGCGTACTCAATGCGTACTGCCGGACATCGCTGGCGAACTTTCACCTGGAGGATTTCTGGCCGACCGGCAGCATGGTGCTCTGGATCGCAGTGGTGCTGGGCGCCTACCTGCTGCTGGACACGGTGTTCTGACGCAGCCAAGCGCGCCTTCCACGAAGGCGCGCGCCGCTACGGCCCGGTGCGAATACACACAGCGTTCAGTTCTCCAAATTGCGCCAGACGACGTTGCCATCGCATTTGCCGGCAATGGCATCCAGCCGCGTCTCATGCAGGGCGAGTTCCTCGTCGCTGGCCCGGATCACGCGCAGTGCCGGCCGGCCGACAGGCAGGCGGCGAATCGCGGCATCGGTACTCCTGCCGCGCAGTTCCTGGGCACCATCCGCCTCCAGCGAAAGACTGACCTGGCCGCCGGTCATGGCCAGGTAGACATCGGCAAGAATCTCGGCATCCAGCAAGGCCCCGTGCAGGTCGCGCTGGGAGTTGTCGATGCCGTAACGCCGGCATAGCGCGTCCAGGCTGTTCCGCTGCCCTGGATGCAGGCGCCGCGCCAACTGCAGCGTGTCCAGCACGCTGCAGTGCTGTGCCAGGATGTCGGTCGCCGCGCCTAGCAGCCGGTACTCGTGGTTGATGAAGCCGACGTCGAACGGCGCATTGTGGATGACCAGCTCGGCACCACGGATGAAGTCGAGGAACTCATCCGCGATATCGGCAAAACGCGGCTTGTCGAGCAGGTACTCATTGGTGATCCCGTGTACCTCGATGGCCCCGGGATCGATCTCCCGATCCGGCTGAATATAACGGTGATAGGTATTCCCGGTCAGGCGACGGTCGACCACTTCCACGCAGCCGATTTCGATGATGCGGTGCCCTTCGGCGGGTTCCAGACCGGTGGTTTCGGTATCGAGCACGATTTGCCGCATGACTGATGCTCCAGGATGGTCGGGTTGCGCGAGCGGGATCAACCCGCGCGCAGCATCGCATCGATCGCCTGGTTCGCGAGGCGGTCGGCGAGTTCGTTTTCCGGATGGCCGCTGTGACCACGCACCCAGCTCCAGCGGACCCGGTGTCCGTTCGCGGCCTGGTCCAGGCGCTGCCACAGGTCCATGTTCTTCACGGGTTTGCGGTCCGCCGTTTTCCAGCCGCGCCGCTTCCAACCCTGCAGCCACTCCTCGATGCCCTTCTGGACGTACTGGGAATCGGTGACCACGTGGACTCGGCAGGGCCGTTTCAGGCTTTCCAGGCCGACGATCGCCGCCATCAGTTCCATGCGGTTGTTGGTGGTATGCGCTTCGGCCCCGGACAGCGTCTTCTCATGGCCATTGTGGCGCAACAGCACGCCCCACCCCCCCGGACCCGGATTGCCGCGGCAGGCACCGTCGGTGAATATTTCGGTTTCAGCTGCTGCGTCGGACATTGCCCTGGCTCGAGGACGGTATGCCGACCGGGAACAGGCGCGGTTGCGGACGGACGTTCTCGCGCAGCGGGGTCATGACGACGGTGCGCTTGCGCGCGACCAGGATATAGGCCGCCGACAGCAACATCGTGCCCTGCCCGCTGGCCGGCTCCATGAAACCCAGCCGTGCCAGCACGCGCCGGCTGCGCACCGGCGGCCGCTGGAACAGATAATGACTGTGCAGGGTATCGAAGCCGAGCAGGCCGAGCCAGTCCTGGATGCGGTGCAGGCTCTGGAAGCGCGCGCCCCACGGCATGCGGTTGCTGCGCCGCGTCAGCTTGCGGCGCAGGCCCCACAGGCTGAACGGGTTGAATCCGATGATCACGAGATGTCCGTCCGGGATCAAGCTGCGGTCGGCCTCGCGCAGCACCTGGTGGGGATTGGTGCTGAGTTCGAGGGTATGCGGCAGGACGATGGCGTCGACCGAATCGGTCAGGATCGGCCAGTTGTCCGTGTGTCCGGACAATCCCACCCCCGGCTGCGTCAACGGCCCGACGCTCTGGATGACATGATGCGGGATACGGCTGTCATCCAGCGGACACTCGCCCCACGGCGGATCGATCACCACCATGTGATAACCGAACAGCGTCTGCAGCTGCGCCGCGAGCGCCGCCTGCTCGACAGCGGCCAGCTGCCGGCCCAGCGGGCGCCGGTACCAGTCGCGCAGGGACATGGCGCGGGAGGGCATGGAAACGACAGCATTCATCGGTGACATTCTAGCGCAACTGCCGCACCGGCGCGTCATAAAACTGCAACCGGCGCAAGCGGTTGACCTGAACCGGCAGGACTGTCAGCATACCCGCACGGCATCCCCCCGCACATCGGCAGCACTGACGGCCCGAGCGTGAACTGCGTCACAGTTTGCGTTCAAGCCCGTTTTTAGCCCAGACGATACAAACAGTCATGAAACCAACGCGCCTGACACTGACCGTCACGATGATCCTGCTGCTGGTCGGCTGTGCCACCGCGCAGCACGATTCCGCTGCGTACCGGGAGCCACCACCTCGAGCTGCGGAGCGCATCCCGACCCTGCAGCAAGCGGACCAGGGACCGGCTGCCGGCAATGCCATCGCACAGGCGCGCTATACCGACGACGACTTCTGGGAGCAGATGCGCAGCGGTTTCGATCTCCCCGGCGCACAGCAGCAGGCCGTGCAGCGCCAGATCGGCACCTACAGCAGGAACCCGCGCCAGGTGGAAAAGATCTTCGAACGCGGCACGCCGTACATGGCCTATATCCTGCGCGAGGTCGAAAAGCGCGGCCATCCGCACGAGATCGCACTGCTGCCATTCGTGGAGAGCGCGTACGACCCCTTTGCCTATTCGCACGGACGCGCCGCCGGTCTCTGGCAGTTCATCCCCGGCACCGCCAAGCTCTACGGCCTGGAACAGGACTGGTGGTATGACGGTCGCCGCGACGTGATCGCCTCCACGGATGCCGCGCTGGATTACCTGGACCAGTTGCATGCGGAATTCGAAGGCGACTGGCTACTGGCGCTGGCGGCCTACAATTCCGGCAGCGGCACCGTTCGTGCCGCCATCCGCCGCAATGAAAGGGCCGGCAAGCCCACCGATTTCTGGCACCTGAAGCTGCCCAGCGAAACTGCGAGTTACGTCCCGCGCCTGCTGGCGATCAGCGCCATTGTCGGTCACCCCGAACGTTATGCCGTCGCACTGGCGCCGGTCGATCCGGAACCTGCCTTCGAGGTGGTCGACACGCGCGGCCAGTTGGATATCGGCATCGCCGCCGAACTGGCCGGCATCGACACCGAGGAACTCTATCAGTTCAACCCCGGCTTCAACCGCTGGGCTACGCATCCCGACGGACCGCACCGCCTGGCGATCCCCAGCGAGAAGACCGAAGCCTTCCTGCAGGGCCTGCAGGAACTGCCCGCAGAGCAGCGCCTGAAGTGGGTGCGGCACGACGTCAAGCGCGGCGACACGTTGTCACAGATCGCGCAGCGCTATGACACCACGATCGCGGTGCTGCGCACCACCAACCGGCTGCAAGGCAGCAACATCAGGATCGGGCAGCATCTGCTGGTTCCGGTGGCGGCGCACGATCCCGAGGACTACCGCGCCTCCCTGGCTGCCAGGCAGGTACGGGCGCAGCGCAGCAGCGGCGCGGTCAATCACGTCGTCAGCACCGGTGAGAGTCTGTGGTCGATCGCGCGGCGTCACGGCGTGCAGGTAAACCAGATCATCCGCTGGAACCGGCTCGACAGCGGCGGCGCCATCAGACCGGGGCAGCAGCTGGTTCTATACGGCGGCGCCGCCGCCGTGCCCTCCGGCAAGCAGATCCGCACCATCCGCTACACCGTGCGCAACGGCGACTCGCTGTACGGCATCTCCAGAAAGTACAACGTGGCCGTCAGCGACCTGCGCCGCTGGAATGACCTGCCCGAGGGCAAGTACCTGCAGCCAGGTCAGCGCCTCAAGCTCTATATCGACATCACCGACGTCGCGCAGAACAGCTGAACGCGCGCCAAGCCTGCGCCACCGGCATTAACTTTCCGCAGTGCCTGAGGCGCCCTATTCCGGCCGCATGTGCGGAAACAGCAGCACATCCCGGATCGATGGTGAATCGGTGAACAGCATGACCAGGCGGTCGATACCGATCCCCTCGCCCGCCGTCGGCGGCATGCCGTGTTCCAGCGCACGGATGTAATCCGCGTCGAAGTGCATGGCCTCGAGGTCCCCGGCATCCTTCTCCGCCACCTGCCGGCGAAAACGTTCCGCCTGATCCTCCGCATCGTTCAGCTCCGAGAAACCGTTGGCAAGCTCGCGCCCGCCGACAAAGAACTCGAAGCGATCGGTCACGAACGGATCATGGTCGTTGCGCCGCGCCAGCGGCGAAACCTCGGTGGGATAGGCGGTGATGAAGGTCGGGTCGTCGAGCTTACCCTCCACGGTCTTCTCGAAGATCTCGATCTGGATCTTGCCCAGCCCGTAGCTGTCCTTGAGCGGTATCTCGAGCGCAGTCGCCGCGGCCCGCGCCCGCGCCAGCTCATCGATATCCGCCGCGGTGAGCTGCGGGTTGAAATGCAGGATGGAATCGCGCACCGTCATGCGCCGGAACGGTTTGCCGAAATCGTAGCGGACACCCTGGTATTCGAGTGACGTGCTGCCAAGCAATTGCTGCGCCATCCCGCGCAACAGTGTTTCGGTCAGGTCCATGAGGTCGTGGTAGTCCGCATAGGCCTGGTAGAACTCGAGCATGGTGAATTCGGGATTGTGGCGCGTTGACAGCCCCTCGTTGCGGAAATTGCGGTTGATCTCGTACACCTTCTCGTAACCGCCCACCACCAGGCGTTTCAGGTACAGCTCCGGGGCAATGCGCAGGAACAGATCCATGTCCAGGGCGTTGTGAAAGGTCGTGAACGGCCGTGCCGTGGCGCCGCCCGGTATCACCTGCATCATCGGCGTCTCGACCTCCAGGTATCCCTGTCGGTTCAGGTAGTCGCGGATGTACTGGATAATGCGGCTGCGCATGCGGAAGGTTTCACGCGAGGCCTCGTTCATGATCAGGTCGAGATAACGCTGCCGGTAGCGCGTCTCCTGGTCGGCCAGCCCGTGGAATTTTTCCGGCAGCGGTCGCAGCGACTTGGTCAGCAGGCGCAGTACCTCCACCCGTACCGACAGCTCACCCGTCTTGGTCCTGAACATCACGCCCTCGGCCGCGAGGATGTCACCGATATCCCAGCCCTTGAAGGCCTGGTATACGCCGTCTGGCAACTCGTCGCGCTGCAGGAACAGCTGGATGCGCCCGGTCATGTCCTGCAGCTGGGCGAACGCGGCCTTGCCCATGACACGCTTGGCCATGAGCCGGCCCGCCACCTTGACGCGCACCGGGCTGGCCTCGAGCGCCGCGTCGTCCTTGCTGCCGTATTCCGCGTGCAGCTCTCCGGCCATGGCATTGCGGCGGAAATCGTTCGGAAAGGCGGCCCCTTCCTCGCGCAACGCCTGCAGCTTGGCGCGCCGCTGCGCGATGAGCTTGTTCTCGTCCTGATCGGTCATGGTCGCATACCACCTATAAACCGCTTTTCAGGCTGGCTTCGATAAAAGGGTCGAGATCGCCGTCCAGCACTGCCTGGGTATTGCCCACTTCCACGCCGGTGCGCAGGTCCTTGATGCGCGACTGGTCCAGGACATAGGAGCGGATCTGGCTGCCCCAGCCGATATCGGACTTGCTGTCCTCCAGGGTCTGCTGGTCGGCGGTGCGTTTCTGAATCTCCATTTCGTAGAGCTTGGACTTGAGCTGCTTCATCGCCGTGGCCTTGTTCTTGTGCTGCGAGCGGTCGCTCTGGCACTGCACCACGATGCCGCTGGGTGCATGCGTGATACGCACCGCCGACTCCGTACGGTTGACGTGCTGGCCGCCGGCGCCGCTGGCGCGGTAGACATCGATGCGCAGGTCGGCCGGATTGATGTCGATCTCGATGTCGTCGTCGATCTCGGGCGCAACGAACACCGCGGCGAACGAGGTGTGGCGGCGGTTGCCGGAATCGAACGGTGACTTGCGCACCAGCCGGTGCACGCCGATCTCGGTTCGCAGCCAGCCGAAGGCGTAGGGGCCGTCGAATTTCACGGTCGCGCTCTTGATGCCGGCGACCTCGCCGGGAGACACCTCGATCAGCTCGGCGTCGAAGCCGTGCCGCTCGCCCCAGCGCAGGTACATCCGCAGCAGCATCTCGGCCCAGTCCTGGGCCTCGGTACCGCCGGAACCGGCCTGGATGTCAAGGAAGGCGCTGGCCTCGTCCATCTCGCCCGAGAACATGCGGCGGAACTCCAGGTCGCCGATCTCCGTCTCCAGGGCATCCAGGTCCTGCTCGATGATATCGAGCGTCTCCTGGTCGTTCTCCTCCGCCGCCACCTCCAGCAGCTCACGCGCATCGCTCACGCCCTGGCTGAGCCGGTTGAGCGTCAGCACCACCTCCTCGAGCCGCGCGCGCTCGCGCCCCAGTTCCTGCGCGCGCTCCGGCTTGTTCCAGACATCGGGGACCTCGAGTTCGCGGACGACCTCGGTCAGCCGCTCCGACTTGGCATCGAGGTCAAAGATACCCCCTAAGGCTGGCCGTACGCCCGTCAAGGTCCTTGATGTGATTGCGGATGGTGGTCAGATCAGCCATGGTGCGACACTAAATGAGCGTGAAAATCAGGCGCGTGATGATACACCGGATAACACCTCGCGGCCACCGCCGGGCAGCGGCTCCAGGTATTCGACACGCAGTTGCGGACCGAGTCGGCCACGGAATTCATTGACATCCAGCCGGTAGGCCAGCCGCGCCTGCCGGCAGCTCGCGGGCACCGGGTCGGTATTGAACGCGATCGCCTCGAGGCGACCGGCACCGGCGCGCAGCACCAGTTTCAGGTGCCGCTCACCGACCACGCGCTGCTCGAGAATCGTGAATTCGCCGTCGAACAGCGGCTCCGGAAACCCCTGCCCCCAGGGACCGGCATCGCGCAGGGTCTGCGCCGTGGTCAGCGAGAACTCCTCCTCCGTGAGCGTCCCGTCCGAATAGAGCACGCAATCCAGATCATCCGCGCCGAGATGGCGCGAGACCTCGGCATCGAAGGCCGCGGCGAACGCCGTGAAGTCCCGCTCCGCCAGCGTCAGCCCGGCCGCCATCGCATGACCGCCGAAACGCCGGATCAGCGCCGGGTGGCGCGCCGCCACGGCATCGAGCGCATCGCGGATGTGCAGGCCGGGGATCGAGCGTGCCGACCCCTTGATCTCGCCTGCCGCACTGCGCGCGAAGGCGATCACCGGCCGGTGCACTCGCTCCTTGATACGCGCGGCGAGGATGCCGATCACGCCCTGGTGCCAGTCCGGGTCGAACAGGCACAACCCGGTCGGCAGCTGCCTGTCCCGCAATTCGAGATCCGCAAGCGCAGCCAGTGCCTGTGCCTGCATGTCCGACTCGATTTCCTTGCGGTCGCAGTTAAGGGCGTCAAGCCGGGCGGCCATTTCGCGCGCACGCGGCATGTCATCGGCCAGCAGGCACTCGATCCCCAGCGACATGTCGTCCAGGCGCCCGGCCGCATTCAGCCGCGGTCCCACCGCAAAACCGAGATCGGCCGCCACCGCACGGGCGGAATTGCGGCCACCCGCCTCCAGCAGGGCGCGCATACCCGGCACGCAGAGGCCGGCGCGGATCCGCGCCAGGCCCTGCTGCACCAGGACGCGGTTGTTGCGGTCCAGCGGCACCACGTCGGCCACCGTGCCGAGCGCGACCAGGTCCAGCCATTGCGCCAGGTTGGGCTGCGGCCGCTGCGGCGTGAACCAGCCACGCTCGCGCAGGTGGGCGCGTAATGCGAGCATGACATAGAACGCCACACCGACACCGGCCAGCGCCTTGCTCGGAAACGCCTCGCCCGGCTGGTTCGGATTGACGATGACATCGGCTGCAGGCAAGTCGGCGCCGGGCAGGTGATGATCGGTGATAAGTACGCGGATGCCGGCCTGCCGCGCCGCCGCCACCCCGGCCACGCTGGAGATGCCGTTGTCCACGGTCATGATCAGCGCCGGCTGCAGGCGGCACGCGTCCGCGACGATCTCCGGCGTCAGCCCGTAGCCGTACTCGAACCGGTTCGGCACCAGATAGCGCACGTCAGCGGCGCCCATGGCCCGCAGCGCACGCAGGACCAGCGCACAGCTGGTGGCGCCGTCGGCATCGAAATCGCCGACGACCAGGATGCGCTGCCGGGCCGCCATGACCTGTGCGAGCAGCGCCGCGGCGGCCCCTGCACCGCCGAGGCGCTGCGGCGGGATCAGCCGTTCCAGGCTGTAATCGAGTTCGGCGCCCGAGGCGACGGCGCGCGCGCTGTAGACCCGCCGCAGGATCGCGGGCAGGTCGTCCGGCAAACCGTCCGGCAGCGCCGCGATATTCCTCCGGATGATGCGCCGGCTCATGCCTTCAGTCTCTCCTCGAACGGGCGCGTCCGTCGCCAGAAACCGCGCAGGCGTGCCCGGGTGGCCTGGATGCGTACGCCGTTACACGGCTCGATCACCAGCGTGCCGATGCGGCCTGCGCCCAGCGCCGCCAGCAGTGGTGCGAACCAGCATGTCTCCAGCTGGTCGAGCTGGGTCAGCCAGCCCTCGATATCGTTGTAGTGTGCAGGCCATGCCAGCGAATCCAGCACCAGGAGCGCGCGCTGGCCGGCCGGCGCAACCGGCAGCAGCGTCTCCACCGCGGACGGCACGCGGCCACGGGGAATACCGGCATGGCGCGCCAGCCCCAAGGCCAGTGCATCGTCCGCGTATACCGCATCCACTTGTGCCGCGAGCGTGAGCGGCAGCACGCCGCCACCCCACAACCACAGGCTGTTGATGACGGGTTCGCCACGCAGCTCGCGCGCGCGGTTGACCGGGTGATCGTGCAACAGCATCTGCAATTCAGTGAGTACGGCCTGCCAGCGCGCCGCATCCTCGCCGCGCGGGAGGAAATCGTCTATGTTGCGCCCGGCGGCCTGTGCCGGGGCAGTGGTATGCATGCGCGGCGCCGTCGCGAGCTCCAGATACCAGCGCTGCGGATGCGGCGCGCGCAGACTCCAGTCCTGCCCGGTCTGCAGTGCGTTGATGCCGGCCACCAGCGCGTCCGCCTCGTCCTGCGTGATGAAGAAACTGTGCCCTTCGAACAGGTGCAGCCGGCTCTGGTCTGCGCGCAGGTGCACGGGGTCGGCCCGCAGCACGTAGCGCGCCGGCGGCCGGCCGCTGTCGGCCAGGTAGCTCAGCGCCGCGGCCGGCAAGGTCGCAGTGGCGGGCACGCCGAACTGGTGTCCCAGCGCCGCGTCCCATCCGCGGTAGGTGACGGCGCCGGGCTCGCCCCGCGTCAGCAGGCGATCCAGCGCGGCCGGCCGTTGCCTGATGTGGCCAGTGATGCGCCGGTCGCAGTCCGGACCGGCCAGGCCCGGCAACAGCACGACGAGCTGGTCGAGCGCGGCAGCCAAAACCGGATCAGGCCATGTTGTTCATGATCGCGGCCTTGACTGCACCGAGTTCGGCGTCCACGGTCAGCATGCCACCCTGGCACTGTTTGATGGCGGTATCCGGATCCTTGAGGCCATGGCCGGTCAGGGTGCACACCACGCTACTGCCTGCGGGAATGCGGCCGCTGCGGATATCGCGCAGGGCGCCGGCCACGGAAGCGGCGGAAGCCGGTTCACAGAAAATGCCCTCGCTCTCGGTAAGCAGCTTCTGTGTCTCGAGGATCAGTTCGTCGGTGCACTCGTCGAACCAGCCGCCGGATTCGCGTTGCGTCGTCCAGGCACGATCCCAGGACTGCGGGTGACCGATGCGGATGGCGGTGGCCACGGTTTCGGGATTGTCGACCATGTGCCCGCGCAGGAACGGTGCGGCGCCGGCGGCCTGGTAGCCGACCATGACCGGACGCTTGGCGGTCATTGCCGGCCGCGTGAATCTGCAGCTGCCGTCGCAGAAGGCACAGGCCCGGGTCTCAATGCCGGCATACTCGCTGTAGCCGATCCAGTGCGCGGTGATATTGCCGGCGTTGCCGACCGGCAGACAGTGGTAATCCGGTGCCCGGCCGAGCGCATCCACGATCTCGAATGCAGCGGTCTTCTGCCCCTGCAGGCGGTAGGGATTGATGGAATTCACGATCGTCACCGGCGCCTCCTCGGCAACCTGTTTGACCAGCGCCATCCCGGCATCGAAGTTGCCGCGGATCTGGATCACCACTGCACCATGAATCATGGCCTGGGCCAGCTTGCCGAGCGCGATCTTGCCCTCGGGGATGAGGACGAATGCAGTGATGCCGGCGCGTGCCGCGTAGGCCGCAGCCGCCGCGGAGGTATTGCCGGTCGACGCGCAGATGATGGCGCGGCTGCCCTCCGCCACCGCCTGCGTCACGGCCATGGTCATGCCGCGGTCCTTGAACGAGCCGGTGGGATTGAGCCCTTCGTATTTCACGTAGATCTCGACATCGCGGCCCAACGTGGCGGGGATGTTTTCCAGCCGTATCAGCGGCGTGTTGCCCTCGCCGAGGCTGATGACGCGCGTGTCGGCGGTGACCGGCAGCCGGTCGCGGTAGCGTTCGATCAGCCCGGTGTAGCGTTTCGATTCTGGCATGTTGTTTACCTTTCAGAAATATCGCGCGCAAAGACGCCATGATGCGAAGAAAATATTCATTGCCACAGGGGGCACAGAGCGCACAGAGAAAATTTGCTTCTGGTGTGGCGGAATCTGAAAGTCAGATACGGACACTACCGGTAGTGCCGGATTCACAGCAGTGACAGCAATGCTGTCCGGCCTGTTTTCCGCTGCGATCTCTGTGCCCTCTGTGGCTGGTTTTTAATACCTTTGCGCCTTGGCGTCTTTGCGCGAGGTGGTTCTCAGCTTGCTAATTCTTCACGCTCAAATGCTCAAGGCGGATGCGCGTGACGCTGCCGTGGATGCTGTCCAGCGCCTCGATCCTGGTGATCGCCGCGTTCATCTGGCGTTCCTGCACGACGTGCGTAAGCAGGATGATCGAGGCTCTGTCCGCTTCCGGGGCCGGCTCCTTTTGCAGGATCGCCTCGATGCTGATGCCGGCATCCCCGAGGATGCGCGCGACATCGGCCATGACGCCCGGCTTGTCGGTCACCTGCATGCGCAGGTAATAGGCCGTCTCCACGTCCTCCATGGCCAGCACCGGCATGTCCGCGATCGCACCCGGCTGGAAGGCCAGGTGCGGCACGCGGTTCTTCGAATCCACCGTGAGGGTGCGGGTGACGTCGATGATATCCGCGACCACCGCGGATGCGGTCGGCTCGGATCCGGCGCCCGCCCCGTAATACAGGGTCGGACCGACGGCGTCGGCATTGACCAGCACCGCGTTCATCACACCGTCCACGTTGGCGATCAGGCGCCGTTCCGGGATGAGCGTCGGATGCACGCGCATCTCGATGCCGCGCCCGGTACGGCGCGTGAAGCCGAGATGCTTGATGCGGTAGCCGAATTCCTCGGCATAGCCGACGTCCTCGCGCGTGATGCGGCTGATGCCCTCGGTATAGACCTTCTCGAACTGCAACGGGATGCCGAACGCGATCGAAGCCAGAATGGTGAGCTTGTGCGCGGCATCGATACCTTCGACGTCAAAAGTGGGATCGGCCTCGGCGTAACCGAGTGCCTGCGCCTCCTTCAGCACATCGCCGAAATCGCGGCCCTTGTCGCGCATCTCGGTCAAGATGAAGTTGCCGGTGCCGTTGATGATGCCGGCCAGCCAGTTGATCTGGTTCGCCGCCAGGCCCTCGCGGATCGCCTTGATGATCGGGATGCCGCCGGCTACCGCCGCCTCGAAGGCCACCATCACGCCCCGGTCCTGCGCGGCGCTGAAGATCTCGTTGCCGTGTTTGGCGATCAGCGCCTTGTTGGCGGTGACCACGTGCTTGCCGTTGGCAATGGCCTTGAGCACCAGCTCCCGCGCCGGCTCGTAACCGCCGATCAATTCCACCACGATCTGGATTTCGGGATTGTCCACCACGGCGAAGGCGTCGCCGGTCACCTGGATGCCGTCGATTCCCGGCAGTCGGGCCGGATCGTATTCGCGTGCGGCCGCGTGCGTGATGCGGATGCCGCGACCGGCACGCCGGGTGATTTCCGCAGCATTGCGATTGAGCACATTGAACGTGCCCCCGCCCACTGTGCCCAGACCCAGCAGGCCGACATTCACCGGTTTCACAGATTATCCTCCAGAGGCTTGCGCGGCCTGTCCCTGGTCGCGGCGGAACATGTCCTTGATGCAACGTATCGCCTGGCGTGTACGGTGCAGATTCTCGATCAGACCGAAGCGCACGAACTCGTCGCCGTATTCACCGAAGCCGATGCCGGGCGAGACCGCCACCTTGGCCTCGCTCAGGAGTTTCTTGGAAAACTCCAGCGAGCCCAGCGCGCGGTACTGTTCGGGAATGCGTGCCCACACGAACATGGTCGCCATCGGTTTCTCCACTGCCCAGCCGGCGGCATTGAGGCCGTCACAGAGCACGTCACGCCGCTCCTGATACATCTCGCAGATCTCGCGCACACAGTCCTGCGGACCTTCCAGTGCGGCGATGGCTGCAACCTGGATGGGCGTGAACATACCGTAGTCAAGGTAGGACTTGATGCGCGCCAGCGCGGCAACCAGCGTTTCGTTGCCGCACATGAAACCGACGCGCCAGCCCGGCATGTTGTAGCTCTTGGACAGCGAGAAGAATTCCACCGCGATATCCTTGGCACCCGGCACCTGCAGGATGGATGGCGCCTTGTAACCGTCGAACACCAGGTCGGCATAGGCCAGGTCCTGGATCACCCAGATCTCGTGCTCGCGCGCGATCGCGACCACCTTCTCGTAGAAGTCGAGTTCGACGCACTGCGCGGTCGGGTTGCCGGGAAAATTCAGCACCAGCATCTTCGGTTTGGGCCACGAGTCCTTGATGGCCTTCTCCAGCTCCTCGAAGAAATGGTCCAGATGCGGCCCGAGCGGTACGTGGCGGATATCCGCCCCGGCGATGGCGAAGCCGTAGGGGTGAATGGGATAGGCCGGATTCGGCACCAGCACGGCATCGCCCGGCCCCACCACGGCCAGCGCCAGATGCGCCAGACCCTCCTTGGAACCGATGGTGACGATGGCGTTGCGTTCCGGATCGAGCACGACGTCGTAGCGCCGCCGGTACCAGTCGCAGATCGCCTTGCGCAGGCGCGGTATCCCGCGCGAGAGCGAATAGCGATGCGTATCGCCGCGCTGCGCGGTCTCGATCAGCTTGTCGACGATATGCTGCGGCGTGGGCTGATCCGGATTGCCCATGCCGAAGTCGATGATATCCTCGCCGCGCGCCCGTGCCTGCGCCTTCAACTCATTGACTATATTGAAAACGTACGGGGGCAGCCGCTTGATGCGGGCAAAATCCTCAATCACGCTGGTAACCGGTTATTTCCTTGTTTATGAAGTAATTACTGCGCTCTCTTTGAGAGTGCCTACGGTACTCAAAAGCGCGGGGGGAAACAAGGGGATGTACAGGGGCAGCGCAGGATTTCGGCGCCGCCGCGCCCGGCGCGGCGCTGTGCTATGGTTGGCCCATGCGCTTCTCCCTGGACACCGGCGGCGGCAACAGCATCCAGTCCTACAGCGATCAGGGGGTCGTCATCAGCGACCGGGTGTACGCCAGCAGCGTGCTGGTCACCGCACTGCAGGTCGAGACCTGGACCCCGGGCACGATCGCCGATCTGGACGAGTCCCACCTCGCACCGCTGCTCGCACACCAGCCCGGTATCGTCATCCTGGGCACCGGCGCACGCCTCGTCTTCCCCGCCCCGCGGCTGCTGGCCGGCATCCAGCAGCACGGGATCGGCGTCGAGGTGATGGCGAACGCCGCTGCCGTACGCACCTTCAATGTGCTGCTCTCGGAAGACCGCCCGGTGCTGCTGGCGTTGCTGCAGGGTTAATGCCAGCGACAGCAAGCCAGGCCGGGATCCGGATCGACTGATCTGCCCGTGCGGGATGGAAAGTCACAAGCGGCGGACATCCAGCGGCCCCGGCCCGCACAGCAGCACCGATTCGTCTACAATAGCGCCCTTTGCCTGCCAGCGGATGATCGACTATGGAACACACCTTCGAACGCCTCATGTATGCCAGCCGCTGGATACTCGCGCCGATCTACCTGGGACTGAGCATCGCCCTCCTGCTGGTGGGCATCAAATTCTTCCAGGAGGCGGTGCATACCCTGCCGCTGGTGCTGGGGCTGAAGGAGGCGGACCTGGTACTGGTCACGCTGTCGCTGGTCGACATGGCACTGGTCGGCGGCTTGCTGGTGATGGTGATGCTGAGCGGGTACGAGAACTTCGTCTCGCGCATCGACGTGGCGGAAAATACCGAAAAACTGTCCTGGCTGGGCAAGCTGGACTCGGGCTCGCTGAAGCAGAAGGTCGCCGCATCGATCGTGGCGATCTCCTCCATCCACCTGCTCAAGGCCTTCATGAATGCGCAGAACATCAGCAATGACAAGCTGATGTGGTTTGTGATCATCCACCTGACCTTCGTGCTCTCGGCGCTGGGTATGGCGCTGGTGGACCGCATGAACCAGCAGGCGCACTGAATCGGACGCGCACTTCTCATCGCGCCCCGGCGGCACTGCAGCCGCGCGCCGGTCGCGGCGGCGCATCATTCCGAACCCGGCATTCAGGTTTGCGCGCCCGGGTACGATAACAAGCTTGTCCCGGCCGACCGAGGCGTCCGGGTCGGAGCGCCATCGGAACAGGTATACTGACCCGATAGCGGCGCCGGATTCGGGGGGAACGACGACCGTATGTCTTGTTGCCTGCCAGCGCCACCTGCAGCGCGTCGTCCGGGATGCGCGCGTGACCGCCCGGCGCGAACGCGGACATGCATCACACCCGCGCACAGGGATTTCTGTTTCACTGGACCCGGAACGCATTGAATTCGGGATGGATACAGACAGCAACAGCCAGAACCGCCTTCCCGTCGCAGCCGCTGCGGCGCAACGACGCCCGGTACCGCCGGCAGCGGCCGTGCTCCGGGCCTGCCTCTGCAGCCTGCTGCTGACCGCCTGCGGCGGCGCCTCCGGGCCGGAGGCAGTCTCGGGCAGCCAGACACTCAACAATGGCAGCGGCTCCGGCACGCCACCCCTGCCGCCAGCCAGTCCGGCGCCATCCAGCAACAGCTACAACCTGGGCAGTACACCCCAAGCCGTCATCGACCAGTGCATGACGGACGCGGACAAGGCGATGCTAACGGTGGTAAACGACACCCGCGCCAGCGCCCGCAGCTGTGGTACGGTGGACTATCCGGCAAGCCCCGCGCTCAGCTGGCACTGCACCCTGGAGGACGTCGCGCTGGCACACAGTCGCGACATGGGCGATGTCAATTTCTTCAGCCATACCGGTTCGGATGGCCTGCTGGCGGCGGACCGGCTCACCAATGCCGGCTACGACTGGTCCGCCGTAGGCGAGAACATCGCCGCCGGCCAGCCGGATCTCGCGGCCGTGATGAGTGCCTGGCTGAACAGCCCCGGTCACTGCGCGAACGTCATGCAGACCGCATTCACCGAGTTCGGCGCGGCGAGCTACACCGTGAGCGGCTCCGATTATCCCATCTACTGGACCCAGGTGTTCGCGACACCACACTAGCACTTCGATGCCGCGCTGCAGTGCATCAGGCTCGCAGCAGGCGCCGCGCAAACGGCCAAAGATACCGCACCCGCTGCTCCGTCCCCGTCAGTCAACATCCCCTACGCCGGCAAGCCTCTCCAGCCGCGCCCTGAGGCTTGCCACTTCCGCGCGCAACTCACCCAGCTGCTGCTCGAGCCGGTCCAGACGGTCTGAGCCGACGCGGCCTGCGCCTGCAGCTGCGTCACTTTCCGATGTTGCCTCGGGAGGCAGTTCCGGAACGTCGCCGAACAGGTGGGCATAGCGGGACTCGCGCCTGCCCGGTTCGCGCGGCAGCTTTGTCACGAACGGCCCGTCATCCCGCAGCATGAGCTGCTCGAGCACCGCCTCGACCGCATTGATGTCCTGAAACCTGCACAGGCGTTCGGTGCGGGTGCGCAGTTCGCCCGGTGTCTGCGGGCCGCGCAGCAGCAATACGCAGACGATCCCGACCTCCTGGTCCGAGAACCGCAGCGTGCCGAATTCGGTGTTGCAGAGGCGGTGCTGGTACTTCGTCACACGGCTGCCGAAGCCGCTCTTCTCACTCACCAGGTGTCGTTTCATCAGCGCATCCACCGTGTCCTGCACGCTGGCCTCGTCGAGATCCAGCACGGGATCGCGATTGCTTTTCTGGTTACAGGCACTGGTCAGCGCGTTGAGGGAGAGCGGGTACTGTTCAGGGGTGGTGCGTTGCTTCTCGAGCAGGCAGCCGATGACGCGTGCTTCATTGGGGGTCAGGTGTATGTCCACCGGCGGTCTCCGGGTGCGCGGGCGCCGCCACTATACCACCCTCACGGCGGGAGCGCGCACGGGTGCTAGCGGCCGGCCCAGAAATACACGACAGCGGTCACGCACGCCACCAGCAGCGCGACTGCGGCGAGTATCCGGGCCTGCTGCAGCCGTCCGGTCTGCTCGCGCTGCTGCCCGAGCATCCGCTCGATCACCGCCTGCTGCTGCCCGCGCTGGACCTCGAGTTTTTCCTCCAGCGCCCGGACCAGGCTCCCGGTCGCTTCGAGTTCGGCACTGGCGGCACTGCGATAGGCCTCGTGCTGTTGCGCCTGTTCCGCCTGCAGCGCCCGCAGCTGCGCCAGCGCACGCTGCGTCTCGTCGAGCCGGGCGGTCGTGCCGGCCAGCGCTGTCTCGAGCGACGCGACCCGCGCTTGCGCCGTATCCTGCAACTGGCGGATCTCGTCATCGCGCGTCTCCAGCCGGCTGACGGCCGCAGCCAGCGCGGTACGCAGTGCCTGTAACTGCTCGCGTGCGGAATCCTGCAGGAACTTGAGCTGGTTGCCCCGGGCCTCGAGCCGTTGCGTCGACTCGGCCAGTTCGGCCTCGAGCGCGGCGATCTGTGCCTGCTCCGCCGTGCGACCTTCCATGCTGGCCGTGAGTTGCCGTTCCAGCGTTTCCAGCCGCGCCACCCCGGCCATCCGGGCGGTCTCGACCTGCCGGCCAGCCTGCGCCAGCGTCTCGAGCTCGCTCGCCAGCTCCGCCAGATGCCGGTCGAAACCGGCCTGCATGACCTCGATCCGGCGCGCCAGGGCCTGGTTCTCCGAGGTAAGGACCAGAATCTCCTCGTCGAGCGCGTCCCGCTGTTGCCGCTCGGCAGCCCGCCCGCCGCGCGGCTCGCCGAGCCGCGCCTTGAGCATACGCCAGATTTGCATGAGACTCATTACGAGGTTTTCCGCTTATTATTATGTTTTATATTGTAAATCTGGAATAATTTCGAGGGCGTCATTCATTTGGCAGTATAAAGACACGGCATTGAATATGCCAGCGCCGGCTGCCGTAACACTGGCCACGAAGATGTAATAGACTTGTGCTTGAGGTGGACACGGATACTGCTGCAAAATGATCCGGTTATCTGCCGTAACCCTCGAGCCAACGGTTTCCGCGCCGTGCCCCGACGCCAGCCATTCAGAACTATGAGTCGTCATTCGGAGATCAAACAGGCGGTATTGCGCAGCGTCTACGAGGACAATGCCGGCATACCCCGCTCCAGCCATGGCAAGGGTCGCGCCCGCATGACGGCGCAGCCGGCGGCAGACGGCAGGACCAGTTACCGCACCCGGGCGCTGGTGGCCCTGCTCATCGGTGCGATCGCCCTGTTCGGCATCAATTTCCGGCTGGTCACGGTCGATGGCAGCGGACCGGTGGCCATGCAGGTCATGGAGCCCGATCCCCGCACCCTGCCGCTGGCACTCCTGGCCGGTACCGCGGATGCCAGCCTGGCCGACGACGGCCAGGCGACGACACCGGAACCGCTGCAGGTGGTTCAGGACGCCGTGGCCACCAGCGGCCGTTACGACAGCATGCTGGCCCGGCTCGGCATGCCCATGGCCGACCTGTTCAATCTCAGCATCCAGACCATCGTCATCGATCCGGGTCACGGCGGTATCGATCCGGGCGCCACCGGCCCGCGCGGCCTGAAGGAAAAAGACGTGGTGCTGGACATCGCCCAGCGACTGCGGGACAAGCTCGCCCGTTCCGGCAAGTACCGCGTCCTGCTCACGCGCGAGGACGACCACAAGGTCTTCCTGAAGGAGCGGGTGGCCTTTGCCAGCGAACAGCGGGCAGACCTGTTCATATCGATCCACATCAATTCCCTGCCCGCCGGCGCCGAACACCTCAACTATGTCGAGACCTACTATTTTGGAGCGCACACCGACCAGCAATCGCTGCTACTGGCAGAGAAGGAAAACCGGGATTCCGATTATCTCATGGGCGACTTCCGCAAGGTCATCGCCAGGATCGGCGACACCTTCAAGACCGAGGAATCGAAATGGCTGGCCGGCGCGATACACACGCACCTGTTCAACAATCTCAAACGCCAGAACCCGGACCTGCTCAACGCCAGGGCCAAGACCGGGCCGTTTATGGTACTGTTGGGTGTTGACGTGCCGAGCGTACTCGTGGAGGTCTCCTGCCTCAGCAACCGGGCGGAAGAAAACCGCCTGAGCAGGCCGGAATACCGCGACGACGTCGCGAGCTACCTGGAGAAGGGAATCGATGAATACCTCGAGCAGCGAGCAAACCGAAGAACGATTGACAGAGGAAGAACGCAACATGTCGCCAAGCAAGAAAGATAACATGCTGTACGTCGGTATCGATCTGGGCACCTCCAGGTCCGTGGTCTCGGCCAGCAACGGCAACCGCAAATGGGTGGAAAGCTATGTCGGCTGGCCGAAGGATTTCGTCGCCAAGAAGATGCTCGGCAAGCGCGTGCTGTTTGGCAGCGAGGCCCTGGAACACCGGCTCGCGCTCAACCTCACCCGGCCGCTGCGCAATGGCATCATCACCGAGGGCACCGAGCGCGACGAAGCCGCCGTGCACGAATTGATCGATCACCTGATCGAACTGGCCGGTGCCGGCCCGGACGACGAACTGTGCGTCGCCGTCGGCGTGCCGGCCGAGGCGCTCAAGGTCAACAAGAACGCCATCAAGAAAGCCGTCGCCCAGCATGCGAAGAAGCTGATGGTCGTATCCGAACCCTTCTCGGTAGCCTATGGCCTGGGCGCGCTGGACAACACCATGATCATCGACATCGGCGCGGGCACGGTCGATTTCTGCATCATGCACGGTACGGTCCCGACGGAAGAGGACCAGCGCAGCATCCTGATGGCCGGCGATTACGTTGACGAGCAACTGCTCAAGCAGCTCAGCGAAAAACACCCCGAGGCAGACTTCTCCATCAACACCGTGCGCAAGTTCAAGGAAAAGCACGGCTTCGCCGGCGAACCGAAGCGCCGGGTCAAGATCGAGGCCCCGGTCGACGGCAGGTTCACGGAGTTCGATGTCACCAACGAGATGCGCAAGGCCTGCGAGAGCCCGATGCCCGCCATCGTCGAGACCGTCACCGACCTCATCGCCAGCTTCGACCCCGATTTCCAGGAAAGCGTGCGCAACAACATCATCATCGCCGGCGGCAGCCAGTTGGAAGGCATCGACACCTTCCTCACCGAGGCCACCAAGCAGTTCGGCTCGTGCAAATTCACCTGCATCACCGACCCGCTGTATGCCGGTGCGGACGGTGCCCTGCAGCTGGCCATGGACATGCCCGAGGAATTCCTCGAGAAGCTGTAAGCGGCGGATAGCGTGCCATGCCCGGCCGGCATGGCACGCTATCGTCGCATTCAACCATGGCCCCGCTGGCAGCCCTGCGCGCGCACCGTGCCATCAGCGGGACCTGCGGCGCTTGCCTTTCACACCTCCGGCCAGGCTTTCGCCTCAGTCACCGACAATGGCAGCCAGCGGCACCTCGTAGGTTTCGCCGTCGCTCAGCGTCACGGTCCAGGTATCGCCATTCAACTCGGCGCTCACCTCCCGGTTGCTGGCATTCACGTAGTCCTGCATGAAGTTCATCGTGAATTTCTCGCCCCCCGGGCTCAGTACGACTATCGATGCCTGACCGTCCGCCATGCGCAGGACTCCGGCCGGGCAGCTGCCGAAGTCTCCCGCGCCGGCAGCACGGCAACGCAACAGTGTCGTGGCATCGTAATCGGCGGTGGTGAACGGGGCGGTCGGGTTGTCCACAGCGTCCTGCGGGTGCAAGGCTGAGGTATCCCAGTAGACGTAGACGCTTTCCCGCGCAAGACGGAATATCTGCCCCTGGTCGCCGAGTCCGCTTTGCCGGTATGCCGGCTTGCCGTCCTGGTCCCGGTAGTTGCCAGGCTGATCCCCGACCGGCGCAAGTTCGTAGGTCACACCGTCGCTGCGGGCAATGGTGATCGCACCCTGGCGCTGCGAAAACGTGCAGGCCAGCATCGTGCTGAGCCTGTCCGAGCCGCGCGGATAGATGTCGCAGCGCGCCGCGGTCGAGTCAGCCGAAGCGGCCATGGCTGCGAACGCGGCAAACACGCCAGGAAGCATCGTCCATTTGCTCATGATCGGCATTCCTTGGATCGGGAAAAGCATGAGTGCAGGCTAACAAAAGGGCGGGTAGACCGCCCTTTTGCAGCACCGGGATTGCGCCGGCACAGCGCGCCGGTTCAATTCATGACATGGATGCCGTTGATAACCTGCTTGACGTTGCTGGTCTCCTTCGCGAGATCAGCGGCCTTGGCCTTGGTCGCGGCCGAATCGACGAAACCGGTCAGCAGCACGACGCCGTTGTAGGTGTCCACATTGACCTTGTAGCCGGTACCGAGCGCGGCGTTCGCCAGCTTGCCCTTGACCGTGGTCGAAATCACCCGGTCATCGACGATCTGCCCGATGGATGCCTTGCCTTCCTTGACGTGCAGCTGGTTGTCGACGGCGACCACACCCTCGACCGATCGTGCGGTATTCGCTGCCTTGGTCGCGCTCGCGGCGTCATCGACAAAACCGCCCAACTGAACCACGCCCCGGCGAATCTCGATATTGATATTCAGGCCGCCGAAGAAATTTTCATCGACCAGCCTGGCCTTGACCCGCGCCTGGACGGCGGCATCGTCGACGACCTGGCCCGCACTCTTGTCAGCGAGTCCCGGCCCCGCGCACAGAGCCAGACCCAGCAATAGCGCAACCGCACTGGATTTCATGTTTCCTCCTTGAATCAAGATGTTGGTCTTATTCGTGTGTCTGCACATACAGGCAGATACGGGCACAACCCGTTCACTGGTTTTGGCGGCACACCCGTTCGGCGCCCTGCCTGGCAGCAAGCTTAGTCCATGATTGCCGGTTTATCCATGCACGCGGTTAGCCTGACACCGCCACCTGTCTCATGCTTCCACGTCTGCCGCGCCGCTGACTGCAGCCGGGTGCTGCGTGCCGCCCGTTCGGCGCTGCTGCACTGCGTCGCACGCAACTGCTGCGGCAGTCGGCCCGGGTCACAGCTGCTGTTCGAACAGTTCCCCGAACGACTTGCGCAAACGCCGGATGATATCCTCCGGCGCCTCGAATCCGGCCGCCAGTTCCGGTGTCACTTCACGGCTGTACCTCATGTCGTTGTCGAAAAATGCCGTACGCAGCTGCTGTGACAGCAACGGCTCCAGGAATACCATGGCGGTTTCGCTGTTCAGCTTCTCGCTGCGCGGGTCGAGGTTGTAGGAGCCGACCAGGCTGCGCCGGCCGTCGAATACCGCGAACTTGGAATGCATGGTGCCCTGGTTGCGCGTCGTCTCGCCCCCACCCTGCCCGGTCCATTCCCAGATGCGAATGCCGGCATCGCCATTGTGACAGGCATGCACGGCGGCAGTGTCGTTGACCGCCAGCAGCTCCTTGTAATAACCGCGGCCGACCAGGCTGATCTCGGGCAGATCGTTGGTATCCGGACTGTTGGAGATCAGCCGTACCGATACACAGCGCTGCGCCGCCGCCTTGAGCACGCGCGACAGCGTCGGCGTGGGAACGAAATAGGCATTTGCGATCAGTATCTCGTGCCGGGCCTGCTCGATCAGCTTGATATAGGCCTGCTGGATGTAACTTTCCCGCAGGCGCGGCCGGCTTTGCAAGAAGCGGCAGGTGGCCGGTCTGAACACCGCTGCCGGCTGCCGGGCCTCGAGCCGCGCGACGCTGGCCACGATCTCAGGGTCGGTCGTATACGAGATCGGCACCATACCGGTCTTGTCGAGCACGGCGCGGGTGGCATCCCAGTAGCGGTTGGTGTTGAAGATGCCACGGCGCTGCTTCACGCCGATGAAATAGTCGAAATTGCGGTCGAACGCGGCGACCAGGTCATGCACGATGTCGCCGCGCACCACCACGTCCTGGTCGCGCCAGGTGAAATCCGGATCCATGGGATTGGCGCGGAAATATTCGTTTCCGATATTGAGGCCCCCGGTGACAGCGATTCCGTGGCTGGTTTCACCGTCGATGATCCACATCTTCTCGTGGAACCGTTTGTCGAGCTGCTCGGGATCGTAGTGCGGGGTCAGTACCGGGATCGGCACCTCGTTCAGCCACTGCAGGGCCATGGCCTCGTAGCCCTCGACCTCGATACCGTGCTGTTTCAGGTCGAAGTACATCCATTGCGTCTGCAGCCAGGGATTGGAGAATGCGTCGACGATGACGCGCACGTCCAGACCGGCGGCCTTCTTCTGTTTCAGTATCTCGGCGATGCGCAGCCCCGACTCGTCGCCCTTGAACACCAGCGCCTGGATGCGGATGGAGGTTTGCGCGGCCTGCAGGGCCGCCAGGCGCACGGCAAAGGAGTCCTCGCCCCCCGTCAGCACGGCCAGCTTGCAGGCATCCGGCCCGCGCACCGGGAACAGGCCGCTCAGGCCGACGTCCGGATAGGCACTGCCGGCGAACCGGCTGTCTGGACCGAGAACCGAGGTGGTGGCCGTGGCCTCGATAAACGCCGCCGGCTCCTGCGGCGGAGCCGATGGCACGGCGCTGCAACCGGCCAGCACCACCAGGCATGCGGCAGCAAGCATCGCGGGTAGACGTCCCGGACAGCACCGGGACAGGGCCCGGTTCCGGGCAGTGTTAAACGGGTGCCGCATGAATGTTCGACCACGCCGGTTCTGTGGAAAATGGCAGAATAGAGATAAACTCGACATTATGAAAGCTGCCAGCCCCGCCCCGACCCGCGCCTGTACCGGCTTGCCCGGACCAGCCCCGGCCGCTGCCACGGACGGTTTCCGATTGAGGGTACTGCCGTGTCTGGCGGCACTGCTGCTTGCCGCCGTGCTGTTGTCCGGCTGTGCAACAGGCCCTGCCCACGACCCGGCTGCCGACCAGAATCTGCCGATGCAGCTGGGCCGTATTCAGCGCCTCGAGCAGGACGGCGTCACCGTGGAGGTGTCGATCCCGACCGACGACGATGCCTCGCACTTCTTCGGCGTTGCGCTGGCCAGACATGACATCCAGCCGATCTGGCTGCGTATCGACAACGCCACTGACGTGGATTACTGGCTGATGCCCATCGCGGTCGATCCGGATTACTATTCGCCGGATGAGGCCGCACTGGTGACCGGCGCGAAACTGCCCCGCGCCGAGCGCAGCGCAAACCGGCTGCGTTTCCGCAGCAACGCACTGTCGTTCTTCACGCCTGCACACACCACGCACGAGGGTTATATCTATGCCTCCTACAAGCGTGGCGGCCGTTTCATCGACGTGCGCCTGTCAGGTCACCGGCACGCGGTGCGCATGCGCTTCGCCATGCTGCTGCCGACGGAGAGCTTCGACTACGAGAAATCGGCATTGCGCAACCTGTACGAGCAGGTCGACACCCTGCCGGACCTGACCGCGGCGCAGCTGCGGGCGCAGCTGCGGACACTGCCCTGCTGCACCACGACGGCATCCGGTACCGGCGAAGGCGATCCGCTGAACCTCGTCCTGGTCGGCCGCGGCGAGGATGTGGTCGCCGCGCTGACCGCAAGTGGCTGGGATTTCACCGAGGCGATCACCATCGACAGCATCCGCCGCATGATCGGCGCCGCGATCGAGGAAACCGCCTTTCCCACCGCGCCGGTCAGCTCGCTGTATGCCCTGGGACGCAAGCAGGATCTCGCACTCCAGCGTGGCCGCTCGACGATTTCGCAGCGCAATCACATGCGCCTGTGGCTGGCGCCGTTCCGTTGCGAGGGAGAGCCGGTCTGGATCGGACAGGTGAGCCGCGACATCGGCGTCAAAATGACCGCCAAGTCCGCTTCGCTCACCACGCACGTAATCGATCCGGTGGTGGACGAGGCACGCGAATACCTGTTTCACAGCCTCCTGCACCACGATGCGATCAGCCGCTTCGGTTTCGTGCAGGGGGTCGGCGTGGCCACCGAGGCGCAACCCCGTCACAACCTCACCGACGACCCGTATATCACCGATGGCATGCGCATGGTGCTGTGGGTTTCCCGCCAGCCGTTGCCGCCGCACCTGGCCCAGGACCTAGGCTGGAACGAATCGGCCGATCCGATACTTGAAGGCAAGGGCGAGCAGCACATGATCCCGGCACTGCTCGACCAGTAACCCGCCATGCCTGCCATGCACCTGCCCCGGGGCGCCCGCACGATCCACCGCCGTGCGGCTTGCCGCGGCCGAGCCGCGCTGCTGGCAGCGCTGTCGCTGGCGGGATGCGCGGCGCCGCTGCAGCCATGGAACACGGCGACCACGCCGCAGATGCGGGTACCGGCGATCCAGCACCAGGGCCAGGACCGGCGCGCGCGCTTCCGCGAAATCCTCTGCGCCGTACTCGCGGCGGACCGGGACGGCGTACCGGACTACAGGCCCTGCGATGATGCGCTGACGCGGCTCGGTGATGAACCCGCCGCCAGCGGTGCGCCAGTCAGGCTCGGCCCGGCGCGGCGTCCCCTCAAGGCCGTGTTCGTACCGGGCCTGGGATGGGATTGCTTTGCCCAGTGGCTTAACGCCCAGGACAGTATTCCTGCCCACCTGCGCGCTATCGGCTACGACATGCAGACACTGGCCATCGAAGGCCTGGCCGGCAGCGCGCACAACGCCCGCCGCATCCGTGATCTGATAATCGCCATGCCGCATGCCGCTACGACGCCGGACCTGGTGCTGATCGGTTATTCCAAGGGCGCCGTCGATACACTGGAGGCGCTGGCCGAGTATCCCGAGCTGCGTCCGCGCATCGCGGCGGTGGTCAGCGTGGCCGGTGCGGTAGGGGGGTCACCGCTGGCCAATACGATGCGCGAGGCACAGCTCGACCTCATGCGCTACTTTCCCGGCGCCACCTGCCGGAACTACCCGGACGGCGCGCTTGCCGACCTGCGCCCGGACGCGCGCCAGGCGTGGCTGGCCAGCCATGCGCTGGTCCCGGGCGTGCGCTACTACTCGCTCATCACATACCCCGAACCGGCACGCATCTCCGGTCTGTTGCAGGGTAGTTATCGCAAGCTCGCACGCGTCGATGCGCGCAATGACAGCCAGCTGATCTTCTACGACCAGTTCATCCCCGGCAGCGCGCTGATGGCATACCTGAATGCAGATCACTGGGCGGTTGCGCTGCCGATCGCGCGCGGCCACGCACTGGCGGGTGCGACCCTGATTGAGCAGAATGCCTATCCCCGCGAGGCGCTCTACGAATCCGTGCTGCGGCTCATCGAGGAAGATCTGCTGCTCGATACCGAGTAAGCCCCCTGCGCGCGGCAGCGGTTGCATGGCCCGCCGGTTTGCGGCTGGCGGACGGCTGCGGGCTTACCGGGGCGCCGCATGAGCACTGCACGCCATGCCATCAGCAGCTATAATCATTTCTGGTTCAGTGTCCTGCCAGCACCGGCACAGAAGAAGGAATAAGCAGCCGCCATGCAATTGAGCCGGTTCCAGCGCCCGCTATTCTACGTCCCGGCCGCAGTGCTCCTGTTGCTGGCCGTCACCGCCAGCGTGTTGTTCAACCCGGATGTTCAGCAGCGCCTGTTGCTGGAACAGGCCGGTCCGCTGGTCGATGAACTGGAGATCGGGCACGTACAACTGACCCCCTGGTCACTGTCCTTCGACCACCTCGTCGTGGCATACCGTGGCGCCCGCGTCCGGATCGCGCAGGGCGAACTCCGGTTCTGCCTCACGTCCCTGCTTCGGCTGGAGCTCGATGTCAGCAAACTGCTGCTGCGCGACGTACACGCGGATCTGCAGGAATTCTCGCCTCCGGACACTGCACCGGAGACAGCGCCCGGTATCTTCCCGGGCGCGCTGGCCGTGCTTGCACACGGGGTGAGCTACAGACTGCTGCGGGCGGACAGCAACATCGAGATCGTGCTGCCTGCCAACCGCACTGTCAGTGCCAGCATCACCGGCAGCGGCATCCGCCCCGGGGCCACCGGCGGGCTCTACCTGCAGGCCAGCCTGCGCACCGGCACCGGCGCCGACCATATCGACATCGACAGCCGTATCTACCTCGCCCAGCTCCACCGCGGCAGATTCAGGGATCTGACCAGCTTCCATACCCTGACGGCCGCGCTGTCGGCCCTGCCGGCGCCGGAACGTGCCGACATCGAGCTTGACGTGAAACCGGCGCAGTCCACGGCTGCCACCGAGCAGCACCCGGCGGAAGCCGTCACACTCGTCCTGCGTCAGGACGACAACGCGGGTGAACCGCGCGCCCGGCTCGCGCTGCAGGGTGATTACGATGGCAATACCGGCCTGTTTGCCGGCCGCTATCGCGTCGCCGCGAATGAACGCCTGGTCCAGCCCTATACCGGCGCCACGGCGGTACCACCGGCAGAGCAGACGCTGACCGGCAGCCTGGACTTCAATCTCGCCGCCGTGACCGGTGAATTGACCATCACCAGCGACCTGCTGGTCAGCGAACTGCGCGAGACCGCGAACAACGCCCGTCTGCCCGAACGACTGCGCCTGGAGAACAACCTGCGCGTGTCCCTGCTGCCTGACCGGCAGCTGCTGGTGGAAACCCTCGATAGCGGCCTGACGGACGAAGACAGCACACGCCCGCTCGCCGCCCGGCTGCCGGCCAACCTGCAGGTGCCGCTGAATGACATCGACGCCTTCCTGCACCGCGAACAGACCCTGCTGGAATTCGAACTGCCGGTCGTGCCGCTGCCCTGGTTCGACGTGCTGCTGCCGGAGCAGGAGATCGCGGCCGGCACACTGACCGGCGCCTTCGCCATCACCACCGACGCCGACGCGACACTGCATCTCAAGCCGCTCAAGCCGGTGCGTGTCCAGGGGCTGGAGATCCGGCAGGCCGACGGCAGGACGCTGCGCGACATCAACCTGTCGGTGCTGGCTGGCGCCAGCTACAACAAGGATATCCTGCAGGTCACGCTCGACAAGCTCGAGCTGAACACGGGCAGGGACAATCTGGCACGCGGCAACGCCGCCCTGAGACTGCCCTTGTCCGGAACCGCAGCCGGATCGATCCAGGCACGTTTGCAAACCGATCTTGCCATGCATCACCTCGCCGCGCTGCTGACCGGCAAACGCATCCGCAACCAGAGCCTGCCGCAACAGCTGGCCGTGAACGCGCAGACCCGCCTGCTGCGCCAGCACGGTACCATGCGAGTCGAACAACTGGATGCCGGCATCACGAGCGGCAAGGACAGGAAAATCGCCAGTCTGCAGCTCAAGCAGGCACTGCTGCTGACGGACACGAACGGGGGGCTGCAGCTGGGCAACGACAGCGGCACGCTGGCGACCCTGGCGTTGAGCGACATTCCGCTGAGCTGGTTCTCGTCGTTCGTGCCCGACACGACGCTGCGCGGCAGACTGTACCGCGCGAATTTCACGCTGGCGGCGGATACACCGGGCGTGGTGAGTCTGAAACCGGACGGCGCGTTTCGCCTTGCCGGTGTCACCGTGACCGGACGCGCTGGCGCACTGTTGGATGCCGTGAGCGTCAGCGTGCTGCCGAGTATGCAGCGCACGGCGGATGGCACCACCCTCGATTACCGTAATTTGCGTGTGACCGGCGGCGACGAGATCCTGATCAGTGGCGATGGTTCGCTCACGCTGCCGGCGCAGGACCGGCCCCTGCAGGCCGCGGGACACCTGGAGGTCAACCTGGAAGCACTGTCACGGCAGCCGTTGCTGGCCGGCCGGCTGCAGGCGGCTCTGAGCGCACCGGCGCGGCTCCAGGCGGATTACCGCCTCGCGCAGGACAGCAACCGGATCGATATCAGCCGGCTGTCAGCCGCGTTGCTCTATACCGACGCGCAACCGCGCATCGCCCTGCAGGCGGACGCCGGGATCAGGATTCCAACCGTGCTCAATACCCGGCGCTCAGCGCTCGGCGGGAGCCGCGGCAAGATCGCCTTCACCGTCAGCAACCTGACTCCAGAACCGTTTGCCGACATCCTCGCCGCCAACGGCATCAGCATCACCAGTGCGGACGGACGCGTCGTGCTGGACACCGACGGCCGCGCCGTCTCGGTCAGCACACCGCAGACGCTGCAGATCAGGGGGCTGACGCTGACTTCTGCGGGCAAGACACGGGTGCGTCCGTTCACGTTCTCCGCCACGACGGCAGCGGTACTGCGCGGTGACGAGCTGCGCGCTAGCCTGAATGACCTTGCCATCCGCTTCGACAATGACCCCACCACAGCGGCATTGCAGGGCGAGGCGGAACTTACATTGCGCGGTGGAGACATGGGCACGCGCGCCGAAACCGTCCGCGCCGAGCTCGCGCTGCAGTTACCCGGCCTGCTGGACCAGCCCGCACTGCTGCCGGGGCACACGCTCGAGACGGGTGTACTGGACGCCAAGCTGCAACTGGACGGCGCGGGCCGGCTGTCCGCAACTGCGCGCGTACACGACCTCACGGGCGGACGCGAATTGCCGTTGCAGACCATACGCTGGCAGATCGACGGCCAGCTCGATCCGGACGGCGGTTTTTCCATCACGGCGCCGGTGACGACGGCAGGCAGATCCGGCAGCAGCACGCTCGGCATCACCGCGGTGCACAGGGCGCAACCCGGCGACAACCACGATGTCGCCATCAGCATCGACAGCCCCGTGTTCTATCTGAACGATATCCTGAACACGCTCCAGCTCATCGCCGGGCACCATCCCGACCAGACGGCGGATTCGGCGCCTGCGGCGGGCGACACGGCGCTCACGCCGACCGCTGGCGCGAACGTCACGGCACCGGACCGGCATGCAATCTGGGACCTGACCGACTATGACCTGCAGGTTGCCATGCGCATGGACCGGCTGTTCTACACCGATTACCTGGAATTCACCGGGATTCGCGGCCAGCTGGAATCGCTGCCCCACCGGCTCGACCTGAGCGACTTCGAGGCGCATTTCCACGACAGCCCCATCGACGCCCACGGCACGCTGCACTTCAACGCCGGCGAGCTGCCCTACGATCTGAATCTCAGTGCCAGCGTTGATCAGTTCGACCTTGCGCGCTTCTTTCGCGAACTGACGCCGGGGGCCACACCCCAGGCCGAAGGCCTGTTCGATGTGCGCATCGACGCCTACGGCCAGTCGCCCAACATGACGCAATACCGCAACAATCTGCTCTTCGATGCCCGCCTGCAGAGCAGCAATGGTGTGTTCCGCCTGCTCGACCCCGACAGCCCGCTGGTGGGCGGCAGCACCGGGCTGGCCGGCGGTTTCGGCGAGATCGTCTCCTATGTACCAACCGGGCTGTTCGGTATTGGCGCCGTGTCGCGGCTGGTCAACTACATCAAGGAGGTCGACTATGACAAGGTGGTCGTGGAACTCGCGCGCGATACCTCGCGCGACGTGAAGATCCGCCAGTATGTCGTGCAGAATCCCGAGGTACTGATGACCGCCAGCGGCGGGATCAGCTATCAGCCCGGCACGGACGTGTTGCAAAGCCCGCTGTCACTGGACGCCCAGCTCAGTCTGCGGGAAAAAGGCGCCGCCATCTTCTACGAACTCGGCCTGCTGTCTTCGGAACACGACGCGTGGGGGTACTGGTTGGGCCCGCAGATCCAGTTCCGCGGCACGCCGGCGAATCCCGAGTCGAATCTCGATGACATCATCTCGGATGCCGGCAAGGGCGCCGTGCTCGGCGGTATCATTCGTCCGATCTCGGGCCTGATCGGCAACATCCGGCATCGCTGGCTGGAGGAAAAGCCACCCCGGCTGGAATACCCGACGGATACGTCCCCGTAACCCGCGCCGCCGGAGCGAGCGGCCCGCGACAAGGCCGGCGCAGCATGCGGGCTGGCGCGACCCGGCGCACCGTGCCCGGCGCCGATGCTGCTCATGCTGCCGGGGTGCCGCTGGTATAGTTGATCTCGATTTCCAGCCACAACCCCCTGTCGTCGCACAAGGGTCGCAACTCATCCAGGTGTTCCCGCCGAAACTCCGCGACCCTGTCACCCAATTGCTCGACGAGGCCGCGGAAACCGGCATTCCACACCACGTCCCACCAGCCATCGAGGCCGATATGATAGCCGATGGAACGCCGTTCTATACGCATGGCATCAAGCCCGGCCTGTGCGAAGATCTCCTGCAATTGCACCGCCTCGGACATTCTCTGCCAGGCTATGGTCTCCGGCACCTCCAGGCCGTAGGCACGCAAGCGGTTCAGGCAGCGCGCCGCCATCGGCTGGAATGAGTCGCCACGGAACCCGCTGACCAGCACCCTGCCGCCGGGTTTCACGGTTGCGGCTATGGTTTTCAGCGCGGCACCCATGTCATCCGCGAAAAACAGGCCGAACGCACAGGTGGCATGATCGAAGCTGTGCCTTGCGAATGGCAACTGCATCATGTCATGGGAATGAAAGCTGATGTTGCGCAACCCCTGCGCCGCTGCCGACCGGGTTGCCTCCTCGAGCATGCCGGACGAGAAATCGACTGCCACCACCCTGCCCTGCGGCAGTCTTCTTGCCAGTGGCAAGGCGGTCGCACCGGTACCCGCGGCGACGTCCAGTACGGACTCATTGCCCCGCAGCGTAAGCAATGCGGCCATCAGCTCCCCGCTCATATGAAAAAAGCGGCTGGCCCCGCGCCCATAGTCCCGGGCCACGGTATCGAAGGTTTTCCTTATCTGCTGTTTGCGCTGCGTCTCGTCCAGCATAGCGTCATGGAATCAGCACACACCGCGCCCGCTGCAAACCGCATGCACGCTGCCGGATCCGCCGGCAAGCGCCAGCGAAACCGATAGACGAACTGCGCATCGGCCGCCCCGCACCGTCGTGATGCAGCGTCATTTCAGCAGCGACTCGAACGAGATGCCTTCCTGCTCCAGTATCTTCTTCAGCTTCTTCAGCGCGTCCATCTGGATCTGGCGCACACGTTCGCGGGTGACGCCGATCTCGGCGCCGACCTCTTCCAGCGTGGAGACGGAGTAGCCGTGCAGTCCGAACCGGCGCTCCACCACCTCGCGCTGCTTGTCGGTGAGCTGTGCCAGGCATTCCTCCAGGTTCACATGGATGTCCTCGTCGGCGATCGAGTCCGAGGGATCCGGCGCCTGGTCGTCGGCGATGGTGTCGAGCAGGGTGCGCGACGGGTCGTTCAGGATGCTGGTGTCGGTCGAGGTGACACGCTCATTGAGTCCGAGCATGTTCTCGACATCCGCGATCGGCTTGTGCAGCAGGCTGGCGATCTCCTCCGCGCTCGGTTCGTGGTCGAGTTTCTGCGCCAGCGAGCGGGCGGCGCGCAGGTAGGTGTTGATTTCCTTGATCACGTGGATCGGGAGGCGGATGGTGCGCGTCTGGTTCATGATCGCGCGCTCGATGGTCTGGCGTATCCACCAGGTCGCGTAGGTGGAAAAGCGGAAACCGCGCTCGGGATCGAACTTCTCCACCGCCCGGATCAGGCCGAGGTTGCCCTCCTCGATCAGGTCCAGAAAGGCAAGTCCACGGTTGGTATAGCGGCGCGCGATCTTCACCACCAGACGCAGGTTGCTCTCGATCATGCGCTTGCGGGCGGCCTCGTCGCCGCGCTGGGCGAGACGCGCGAAGTGGACTTCCTCTTCCGCCGTGAGCAGCGGCGAGGCGCCGATCTCGTTCAGGTAGAGCCGGGTGGGATCGTGGCTGTCGCTGGCATGGCGTCTGACCGGAAGGCGTTCCTGGACTTCGTCCGGCTCCGCATCGACGTCGGCCGCTTCGTCCTGCGCGCCCGAACCGCCCTCCGCGTCGAGGTCGGCGGGCTCGTCATCGTGCGATTCGTCAATGCCCTTGTGTCTGGCCATGGGCTGTACCGTCTTGTTATTGGCTCCCTGTAGACCTGCGGCAGACGCAGACCCGGGTGATCGGCCAGGATTATTGTCTGGGCAGAAACTGCAGGGGATCGACCGGCTTGCCGTCCCGGCGTATCTCGAAATAGAGCGCAGTGTGGTCGGTACCGCTGCTGCCCATGTTTGCGATCAACTGCCCCGCTCTGACCTGATCACCTTCGGCAACGACCAGCTTGCTGTTATGGCCGTAGGCACTCAGCAGGCTGTCATTGTGTTTGATGATGATAAGCCTGCCATATCCGACAAGTCCACTCCCGACATAGACCACCTTGCCGCCGGCGGCCGCGGTGACCGGCTGGCCATGATAGCCGCCGATGTCTATACCCTTTTTTCCATTGGTATTTTCCTGATACCCGCGCAACAGCTTGCCGCGCGTGGGCCACTGCCATTTGCCATCGTAGAGACGATCCCCCGCCATACGGGCGCTAGCCGGTGTCGGTGCAGGCACCGGTGTCGCTGCCGGCGCGGACGGCCCCGGCGCCGGGACCGGTTGAGGTCGCGGCGGCGGGCGCGCGGGTGCCGCGCGCGCCACCGGCGCAGTGTCTGAGCCGGATTCCGCCCGCACCCGCAGGCGCTGACCGGGATAGATGGTATAGGGTGAACGCAGGCGGTTGAGTCGCGCCAACTCTTTCATCTTCAGGCCATGCTGCCAGGCAATCGAATACAGCGTGTCGCCGCGCCTGACCACGTAGTCCGTTGCCGACGCATTGCGCTGCACAGCGGCGGCGCCCTGCGGCTGCACGATCCGGGCCTGCGGTGCCGGTGCCGTGCCGCGCGCGGACACCGGCGCCTTGGCGACGGTGCCACACCCGGACAGCAGAACCACGGCGCAACAGCAGGCCAGGATGTCATTCCGCAACAGCATCACGTTCTGAAGTAGAAATACGCCACGACCGCGAGCGCGACCATCAGCCAGCCCAGCCACTCGATCCAGTGGCGCAGCTTCGCCTCCATGCGCGGACCGCCCCACGCCATCATGCTCGAGACCAGGAAGAAGCGTCCGCCGCGCCCCACCAGCGAACCGAGCGCGAACAGCGGGAGGTTCATGGCCAGCGTACCGGCGGCAATGGTGAACACCTTGTACGGAATGGGCGAGAATCCCGCCACCAGGATCGCCCAGAAACCCCAGTGGTCGAACCAGGTGCGGGCATGCAGATACTTGTCCCAGTAGGCGGACGACTGCAGCCAGGGCTGGAGCAGCTCGAAGAAGTAGTACCCGATCAGGTAACCGAACAGTCCGCCGACCACGGAAGCCAGCGTGGTCAGCATGGCGTAGCGGAGGGCATGCTGCGGCCGTGCCATGCTCATCGGCGCCAGCATCACATCCGGCGGGATGGGGAAGAAGGAAGACTCGGCAAAGCTCAGGCCGGACAGGTACCAGGCGGCATGACGGTGACGCGCCCACTGCATCGTCTTGTCATAGAGCCAGGTGAAAATACGCATCAGGCCTGTCCGCTCAGCAATGGCACAAAGGTTACCGGATCGAGGTCCTCGCGTTCAAATGCGTCGCCGTGGCGCGTCACCAGGGTCAGGGTCTGGCGGTTGCGGCCACCGACCGGTATCACCAGGCGCCCGCCTTCTGGCGCGAGCTGTTCCAGCAGCGCATCGGGTATGCTGTTCGCGGCGGCCGTGGTGATGATGGCGTCGAATGGGGCGAACTCCGGCAGGCCGGCGGTACCGTCCGAATAGCTGGCGCGGATGTTGCGCAGGCCCAGCTTGCGAAAGCGCTGGCGCGCCTGGCGCGCCAACGGCTCGATGCGCTCCACGGTATAGACCTTGGGTACGAGCGCGGCCAGCACGGCGGCCTGGTAGCCGGAACCGGTGCCGATCTCCAGCACGGTCTGGGGCTGGTTGCGAATCACGAGATCCGTCATGGCGGCGACCACGTAGGGCTGCGAGATGGTCTGGTTATAGCCGATCGGGAGCGCGGTATCCTCGTAGGCGCGACTCGCCAGCGCCTCGTCGACGAACAGGTGGCGCGGCGTGGCACGGATCACCTCCAGCACCCGTTCGTTGCGGATGCCCTCGGCGCGCAGCCGCTCGACCAGCCGGTCGCGCGTGCGCTGCGAGGTCATGCCGATGCCGCGCTCCTGGGTGATCATCGCCGCGTCACCCCGCCAGCCAGCTGGCCAGCCGGTCCATGGCCTCGTAGCGCGTCAGGTCCACATCCAGCGGCGTGATGGAGACATAGCCGGAACGCACCGCGTGGAAATCCGTCCCCGGTCCCGCGTCCTGCTCGCTGCCGGCCGGCCCGACCCAGTATACCGTGCGCCCGCGCGGGTCCTTCATCCGCACCACCGGTTCGGACTTGTGGCGATGTCCGAGCCGCGTCGCCTGCATACCCCGCAGCTGCGCCCAGGGCAGGTCCGGCACATTGACATTGAGTATGGTGTCGGCGGGCAGCGTACCGGCGCGCACACGCTGCACGAGTTCGAGCGCCACGCGCGCAGCGGTGTCGTAGTGCACGGGCCGGTCGCCGGCCAGCGAGACCGCAAGCGCCGGCGCACCGAGGAAACGACCCTCCATGGCCGCGGCCACGGTACCCGAATACAGCACATCGTCGCCGAGATTGGCCCCGGCATTGATGCCGGCCACCACCATGTCCGGCTCTTGCTCGAGCAGGCCGGTGATCGCGAGATGCACGCAATCCGTGGGCGTGCCATCGACACAGGTATAGCCGTTGTCGGCGCTGCGGGCACGGATCGGGCTGTCCAGGGTCAGCGAGTTGCTGGCACCGCTGCGGTCGCGTTCCGGCGCCACGACATGCACCGTGGCCACCGCCGCGAGCGCATCCGCGAGGGTGCGGATGCCACGGGACTGATACCCGTCGTCATTGCTGATCAGAATGTTCATGTCGCTGAGCACCTCTGGCAGACCGGGGTTGCTGGCAGCGCCCGGGATTGCGGCAGCAGACCCGCCGGCGCGGCGATCGCTGCGGCCCCGTCCGCCTTAGCTGCCATGGGCGCTCCCGTCCCGACCACTGCTTGTTATTTAATGGCCGGTAGTATAAGGATTCCGGCACCGGCTGGACACTGGCAAGCTGCCGCTTGCGCGCTGTCCGTGTTGCGGTTACGGTTGCCCCTCCCCACCCTGGAATCCAGCCGGCATGGCACGCAGCAAGAAACCCAGCGCCGACGATGTCGCCCTGTTCCGCAACGAGGCGGGCGCGGTGCGGCCGCTGACACACGACCGGATCGAGCCACCGCAGCGGCTGCCGCCGGCCCGGCCGCGCCGGCAGGCGGCGCACTGGCATGCCGCGCGCACCGATGCGTTCTCGGATGCCTATGATCCCGGCACCGTCACCCCGGAGGATACGCTGTTTTTCGCCCGTCCCGGCGTGCAGCAGCGCCAGCTGCAGCGCCTGCGGCGCGGCCAGATCGAGGCCCGCGCCGAGCTGGACCTGCACGGCATGACCAGCGCGGTCGCCCGCCAGGCGCTGGTGGACTTCATCGCGCTGTGCGGCGAACGCCATATCCGCTGTGTGCGCATCATTCACGGCAAGGGTGCTGGCAGCGGCATGGCACCGGTATTGAAAAACCGCCTCAACAGCTGGTTACGTCAGCATCACGACGTGCTTGCATTCAGCTCGGCCCAGGCCCGCCACGGCGGCACCGGCGCCCTGTATGTGCTGCTGCGCAGCGCGCGGCACGAATAGCAAATACCCCGGCTCGCGCCAAGACGCCAAGCAGAGCGCATCGCCACAGAGCACACAGAAAGCTATCTGCTGGCTACATCAGTGGTTGTGGTGAGCGCGCACACCGCAGCGGTGTACGCTGCTGCAGTCCCTGCGGGACCACTTACCGCACATATTCTAGTCTGCAGGAAATCACGACTGCCGGCCGCCACCACTGTTAGACCTGACTCGGAAAAGACGGGAATTCTGTAGGCGCCGCGCCCGCTGCGGCGACTCTTTTCCAGGCCGCCTAGCGCAAACCTATTGTTCCAGCACCAGCTCGCGCAGCACACTGGTGGCATAGCTGCCGGCCGGCAGGGAGAATTCCAGTATCAGGGTCGTGTCGTCCGGCCAGTGCCAGGACAGGCCGGCCGCGATCAGGCACAGTGCACGCCGCTCCTGCTGCAGACCGGCTGCGGCCAGTCCCTGCACGATCGCAGCGTGCGCTGCCAGCTCGTCCTGCTCCAGTGCAAGGCAGGCGCCGCGCACCGGGCTGTCGCCCGCACCGGCAAGCGGCCCGGTGGGCTGGATGTCCCGGGCAGCGATACGCGCCAGCAGCGCGTCGTCGATCGCGTCCGCCACGAAATAGCTGCGGGTGCCTGCCAGCTGCATGGCATCACCGGGCAGCGCGTGATCCCAGCAGCCTGCGGCTACCCGGCGCGACAGCACGCGGTTGAACAACAGCGCCCGCGCCGCCGACAGCGCCAGTCCGCGGCGATTGCGCGACAGGCGCAGGCGCGGATTGTCGAACAACCGCAGGGCGGTATCGAGGTTGGCACCGGCCGCACCGAAGCGCTGGCCGCCAAAATAGTTGGGCACGCCAGCGGCGTCGATGCGGCGCAGACGCTGCTCGAGCCCGGCGCGGTCACCCGCGATGGCGCGGACGGTAAGCACGAAGGCATTGCCGCGCAAGGCGCCACGCTGCAGCTTGCGGGTGTGGCGCGCATGGCGCAGCACCGTGATCGTGTCCGAATCCAGCGCCTGCCACTGCGGCTCCGCACGTCCCGGCAACTGCACCGAGAACCACTGCTCGGTCACGGCGTGGCGGTCCTTCAGGCCGGCATAGCCGACGCCGCGCGGGTGCACGCCGGCGAATCTTGACAGTAACGTGGCGACATGCTCGGTGTTGTTATCGCGCTTGCGGATATTCAGCCAGACATGTTCGCCACTGCCGGAGGGTTCGACCGCTGGCAGTTCCACGACCCGGAAATCCTCCGGCTGCTGCCGCAGCACGCCGCGTGCCGGCGGCACGCCGTGGGCATGGGCGAGCCCGTGCACGGCAAGTTCCAGCCAGTCAGTCGTCATGCGGCAGCGAGACGGGGAAGGAAAGCGCTCCCCACAGTGACGGCTGACAGAGCAACATGCTGTGCCCTGTGTCCCCTGCATCGCGCTACCCGCTGCATCCTCGTTGCGAGACGCGAGCAAGTGTACTCATGAGCAAACATGGCGACAGGACACAGCACAAGCTGTAAGAGCGGACCGTGCCCGCGCATGAGTGACCCCGGCCGTTCACGCATGTAACGCGCTCCTACAGATGCTTCAAAAACCTGGATTCGCCTTAATCACTCTGTGGCGAACCTATATTGAATTTCCCGGCGCCTTTGCTGCTGCGTGCGTGCCCTATCCACCATCGCGCTCAGTCTTCCACCAGCACCACGGCGAAGGCGGCAATACCCTCGCCGCGCCCGGTGAAGCCGAGATATTCGGTCGTGGTCGCCTTGATGTTGACCCGGTCGGCACTGATACTCAGATCCGCCGCGATCACCTCGCGCATGGTCGCGATATACGGGCCGAGTTTTGGCTCCTGCGCCACCACGGTGATGTCCGCATTGACCAGTCTGCACCCCTCCTCGCCGACCATGTCCATGGTCCTGCGCAGCAGCACGCGGCTGTCGATGTCACGATAGGCCGGATCTCCGGGCGGGAAATGCCGGCCGATGTCGCCAAGACCGGCCGCGCCGAGCAAGGCGTCGCACAACGCGTGCAGCACGACGTCGCCGTCCGAATGGGCCTCCAGACTGCGCGGGTACGGCACGATCACGCCGCCCAGCACCAGGGTGCCGCCGGCCTTGAAGGCATGGGCGTCGATGCCCTGACCGATCCTCATGCCACCCCCTCCCGGCAAGCTGTCCGGGTAATGTGAGCCCAGACGAGAACGCGGCACGCTGCCGTGGCCTGCGCGAGCGCCGGCGGCGCCGGATACGCACTGCGCGCGGCGATGCAGCGCGCGAAGTGCCGGACATGGTGCGCTCGCGGCTGGTTCAGCATGACACGGACGGGCTCCTGTGGTGCAGATAAAACGCCGCCAGCGCGAGATCCGCCGGCAGGGTGATCTTGATGTTGTCGCGACTGCCCTGCACCATGCGCGGCGCATATCCGGCGCGTTCCATGGCGGATGCCTCGTCGGTAACGGCCACGCCCGCATCGATGGCGGCGGCCAGCGCGGCGTCGAGCAGGTCGATACGGAACAGCTGCGGCGTCAAGGCGTGCCACAGGCCTGCGCGCTCGACCGTGCGGGCAACACGCTGATCCGCATCCACGCGCTTCATGGTATCGGCGACCGGCATGCCGAGCAGGCCGCCGTTGACGTCCGCGCCGACGGCCGCGATCAGCCGGCTGACGTCATCCGGACGCAGACAGGGACGCGCGGCATCGTGTACCAGCACCTGGTCACGCGGCTGCGCGAGTCCGGCCAGGTGGCGCAGGCCGTTGCGAACGGAGTGGCAACGTTGCGCACCGCCGGTCACGCTCACCAGCGGGCGGCCGGCATAGCGGCTGCTGATGTCGCCCCAGTGCGCGTCACCCTCGGCCACGACCAGCACGATACCCGCGAGCGGCGCGCAGGCCAGCAGGGCATCGAGCGTATGTTCGAGCACGGTGCGGCCGCCCAGTTGCAGGTACTGCTTGGGTAATGCCGCACCCATGCGCGTACCGCTTCCCGCGGCCGGCACCACCGCCCAGTAACGTGCATCAGCAGGTACTGCCGTCATGGCTCATGCGAGTTGCCGGTCGACGGCAAAATGGGGACAGACCACGTTTTATGCCTGCTCGCTTCGTTCAGGGGTAATAAAACGTGGTCTGTCCCCATTGTCATTCCACGACCTGGTAGAAGGTCTCGCCCTGCTTGATCATGCCGAGGTCCTCGCGCGCACGCTCCTCGATGGCGTCGAGTCCCTGCTGCAGATCCAGCACCTCGGCATCGAGCGCGTCGTTGCGCTCGCGCAAGCGCAGGTTTTCCTCGCGCTGCGACTCCACCTCACGGTGCAGCGACCAGACCTCCTGCAGGCTGCCGTCACCGAACCAGAGGCGGTACTGGAGGTAGACCAGCAGCAGCAACAGCACGATGACCACCTTCTTCATCGCCTGGTACCCGGACCTCCGCGCCGCAGGCCGACACGCACTCAGCCGGCCAGATGACGGAACGCGGCGCGCCCGGCATAGCTCGCCAGGCTGCCGAGTTCCTGCTCGATGCGCATCAGCTGATTGTACTTGGCCACGCGATCGGAACGCGACATGGAGCCGGTCTTGATCTGTGTTGCCGTGGTACCGACGGCGACATCGGCGATGGTGACGTCCTCGGTTTCGCCGGAACGGTGCGAGACCACCGCGCTGTAACCGGCATCATAGGCCATGCGTATCGCTTCCAGCGTCTCGGTGAGCGTACCGATCTGGTTGAGCTTGATCAGGATGGAATTGCCGATACCCCGGTCGATGCCTTCGCGGAAGATCTTGGTGTTGGTCACGAACAGGTCGTCACCCACCAGCTGGACCTTGTCGCCGAGTTGCTCGGTGAGGTACTTCCAGCCGTCCCAGTCGCTTTCGTCGAGGCCGTCCTCGATGGTGATGATGGGATACTGCCTGACCCAGCCGGCCAGATAGTCGGTGAACTGCGCGGAGCTGAACTCGCGCCCTTCCGAGGCCAGCACGTACTTGCCGTCACGGTAGAATTCGGAACTGGCCGCGTCCAGGCCGAGGAAGATATCCTTGCCGGCGCTGAATCCCGCCTTGCCGATCGCCTCGAGGATCACCTCGATCGCGGCCTCGTTGGAGGCCAGGTCCGGCGCGAAGCCGCCCTCGTCGCCGACCGCGGTGTTGAGTCCGCGACCGTGCAGCACGCTCTTGAGGGCATGGAACACCTCCGCACCGTAGCGCACCGCTTCATGCAGGCTGCCTGCGCCCACCGGCAGAATCATGAACTCCTGCAGATCGACGCTGTTGTCGGCATGCACGCCGCCGTTGATGATGTTCATCATGGGTACCGGCAGCTGCAGCGGACCATCCCCGCCCAGCAACTGATAGAGCCCGATCTTCTGCTCGCTGGCCGTGGCCTGTGCCGTGGCCAGCGAGACTGCCAGCAGCGCGTTGGCGCCGAGCCGGCCCTTGTTGTCGGTGCCGTCGAGGTCGATCAGTGCCCGGTCGAGCTCGGCCTGGGCGCTGGCTTCCATCCCGGTGACGGCATCGCGAATCACGGTGTTGATGTTTCCCACGGCCTTGCTGACACCCTTGCCCCCGTAGCGTGACTTGTCGCCGTCGCGCAGCTCCACGGCCTCGCGCGAGCCGGTCGAGGCACCGGACGGCACTGCGGCGCGTCCCACGACGCCCGAGGCCAGGGTGATTTCCGCCTCGACCGTGGGATTGCCTCGCGAATCAATGATTTCGCGCCCGAAGACGCCTGAAATTTCCGACATTTTAACCCCACATATCAGTTGGTTATTTGATCTTAAAAGAATCCGTATCAGCTATTGCAGCAGCGCCGTCTCCGGCAGCGGCCCCGCCTTGACGGCGGTATCCAGCGCCTGCAGCGTGGCGAGCAGTTCGCGCATCTGCCCGAGCGGCCAGGCATTCGGCCCGTCGCTGAGGGCCAGCGCAGGATCGGGGTGGGTTTCCATGAACAGCCCCGAGATGCCTGCGGCAACGGCGGCACGCGCCAGCACCGGGACGAACTCGCGCTGGCCGCCGGAGCGGTCGCCCTGACCGCCGGGCAACTGCACCGAATGCGTGGCGTCGAACACGACCGGCAGACCGGTATTGCGCATCACCGCCAGTGCGCGCATGTCCGAGACCAGGTTGTTGTAGCCGAACGATACCCCACGCTCGCAGATCATGATCTGGGTGTTGCCGGTCGCCAGCGCCTTGTCCGCCACGTTCTTCATGTCCCAGGGCGAGAGGAACTGCCCCTTCTTGATGTTCACCGGCCTGCCCTGGCGTGCCACGTTCTGGATGAAGTTGGTCTGCCGGCAGAGGAAGGCCGGGGTCTGCAGCACGTCCACCACGGCGGCAACCTCCGCCAGCGGCGTGTCCTCGTGCACGTCGGTCAGCACCGGCACACCGATCTGCGCCTTCACCTGTTCCAGGATGCGCAGGCCGTCCTCCAGACCCGGACCGCGGAAGCTCGTGTGCGAGGACCGGTTCGCCTTGTCGAAGGACGACTTGTAGATGAACGGCATGCCCAGATCGGCGGTGAGCTCACTGAGCGCACCGGCCGTGTCGATGGCCAGCTGCTCGCTCTCGATGACGCAGGGACCGGCGATCAGGAACAGCGGATGTTCCAGACCGGCATCGAAATGACACAGTTTCATGCGCTGACCGTCGGTGCGTCGCAGGCCATTCAGGCGTCGGCCTCGGCCACCGCCGGCGCCGCGGCGGCCGTGAGCGTACCGGCCTGGTAGGCCAGCGCGGCCTGCACGAACCCGGTGAACAGGGGATGCCCGTCGCGCGGGGTGGAAGTGAATTCGGGGTGGAACTGGCAGGCGAAGAACCAGGGGTGGGACGCGATCTCGATCACCTCGACGAGCTGGCCGTCCAGCGAGGTGCCGGACAGCACCAGGTCATGCGACGCCAGGACCTCGCGGTAATGGTTGTTGAATTCGTAGCGGTGGCGATGCCGCTCGGTGATGATATCCCTGCCGTACAAGCGGTGCGCGAGCGTGTCGGGAACGAGCCGGCATTTCTGCCCGCCCAGGCGCATGGTGCCGCCGAGGTCGGAATCCTCGCTGCGGGTCTCGCGGCTGCCGTCCTCGCGGCTCCACTCGGTGATCAACGCGATCACGGGATGCGCTGCGGCCTTGCGGAATTCGGTGGAATGCGCGCCGTCCAGCCCCGCCACGTGACGCGCGAACTCGATGACCGCGACCTGCATGCCGAGGCAGATGCCGAGATACGGAATGTTTTGCTCGCGGGCGTAACGCACCGCCTCGATCTTGCCCTCGACGCCGCGTTCGCCGAATCCGCCCGGCACCAGGATGGCCGCGGCCCCGGCCAGTATGCCGGTGCCGTTCAGCTCGATGCTCTCGGAATCCACATAGCGTATCTTGACCTTGCTGCGCGTGTGGATGCCGGCGTGCACCAGCGCCTCGGACAGCGACTTGTACGATTCGGTCAGGTCGACGTACTTGCCGACCATGGCGATGGTGACCTCCTGGTCCACCTGCTCGATGCCGCGCACCACCTGCTGCCACTCCGCCAGGTCCGCGGGCGCGCACTCGATGCGCATCTTCTCGACGACGATGTCGTCGAGCTGCTGGTCATGCAGCAGCAGCGGGATCTTGTAGATACTGTCGACATCGACCGCGGAGATCACCGCGCGCTCCTCGACGTTGGTGAACAGCGCCACCTTGCGGCGTTCGGACGGCGGCAGCGGCCGGTCGGAACGACACAGCAGGATGTCCGGCTGGATGCCGATGGAGCGCAGTTCCTTCACCGAGTGCTGGGTCGGCTTGGTCTTGATCTCGCCGGATGCGGCGATGTAGGGCACCAGGGTCAGGTGCATGAACAGCGCGCGCTCGTGCCCGAGTTCGACGCCCATCTGGCGGATCGCCTCGAGGAACGGCAGCGACTCGATGTCGCCGACGGTACCGCCGATCTCGACCATCGCGATGTCCGCGTCGTCGGCGCCCTTGCGGATGCTGTGCTTGATCTCGTCGGTGATGTGCGGGATCACCTGCACGGTGGCCCCGAGGTAGTCGCCGCGGCGCTCCTTGCGGATCACGCTCTCGTAGATCTGGCCGGTGGTGAAATTGTTGTCCTTCGTCATGGTGGTGCGGACGAAGCGTTCGTAGTGCCCGAGGTCGAGGTCGGTCTCGGCGCCGTCGTTGGTGACGAAGACCTCGCCGTGCTGGAACGGGCTCATGGTGCCGGGATCGACGTTGATGTAGGGATCGAGCTTGAGCAGCGTGACCTTGAGTCCGCGGGTCTCCAGCAATGTACCCAGCGAGGCCGATGCGATGCCCTTGCCCAAAGAGGACACCACACCACCGGTGATGAAGATGAATCGGGTCATTGAATTCCTGGAGTCGGGGTGCGACACGGGTGCCGCAGGACGGGCGTCAACGTTACCAGATCGTGCCGGGCACCTCAATTACCCGCGGCGCCGGGCGCGCCTGCTGCCGGCGCCGCAGCGTCCCACGTGATCTCGAACGCGGACTCGCCGGGACCGGCCTGGAACGGCTCGCACACCCACAGCCCGGCTACCAGCGCGAGCCGCTCGCCGACGAAGATCAGGGGAATTCGTGTGCGTTCCCAGGGCGGTATGCCGTGTTCCTGGAACAGTTTCTTCAATGCGTGATGGCGGCCGCGTCCTGCCGGCGCGCAGCATTCGCCGCCGTGCCGCCAGCGCACCAGGACGCCGCCGTCCGGGACGGCGGCGCGGCGGATCCCGCGCCCCGTGGTCGGCCGTGCGTGCAGCACGCCGCCGGCACCGGGCAGGACCAGCGGCGCATCCAGCGTCCAGGACAGCGCCTCCGCCGGTGCCGGCTCGGGGCGCGCCTGCAGCAGGTACAGGGTGTCACGATACCGGCGCAATTCGTACCCGCCCCAGCTTACGCAGGGCTGCGCATCCCCGCGACTGCGCGGGATATCGTCGAGCATGTGCGCAAGCACGGCAGCCGAAGGCGTCGTGCCCGTCGCCCGTCGCAGCCAGTAACGCAGGAGCGCGCGTGCGCGCGCCGGCGGCAGGCCGGCCAGGACCGGCAGCCGCAGCTGCCCCGCTGCCGCGCCGGCCGCGGCCTGCAGATCGGTCATGGCCATTGCATCCAGCAGCGCGGCCGCCTCGGCCTGATGTGCGGCGCTGCGCGCCAGGTTCGCCGCCACCGCCGGCCAGCGCGCCGCGAGCAGCGGCATGACGTGATGACGCAGGTAGTTGCGATCGAAGCCGGTATCGAAATTGCTGGGGTCGTCGATCCAGCGCAGGCGCCGGCTTTCGGCATAGGCGCGCAGCGCGGCGCGCGACACGTCCAGCAGCGGCCGCAGGCGCGTGCCCGCGCCGAGGCCGCTCCGAACCGGCATGGCGGACAGCCCGTGCACCCCGGCGCCGCGCAGCAGCTGCAGCAGCAGGGTCTCGGCCTGGTCGTCGCGATGCTGGGCGGTGAGCAGGCAGTGGCCGGCGGGCAACCAGCCGGCCAGCGCTGCATAGCGCGCGGTCCTGGCCGCGGCCTCCGGGGAATCGCCGCGGCCGGCACGTGCGTCCACATCCAGCTCGGCATAGTCGAGCCCGAGCCCGGTACAGACGGCACGGCAATGCGCGCCCCAGCGCGCCGCCTCCGGGTGCAGTCCGTGGTTCACGTGCACGGCGCCGAGCGGCAGCGCCAGCTGCGCCTGCAGTGCCGCCAGCGCGTGCAGCAGGGCGTGGGAATCCATGCCGCCACTGAAGGCCACCTGGTAGCCGGCCGGCCGCGGGAACGCCTGCAACCGGGCATGGAGGAACTGCGGGGTGAAGCTCACGTCGGCCCTAGGCACGGCTGCGCGACAGCGCACAAACCTGCGGCACGCGTGCGAACGTCAGCGCTCGCTGAACTGTCCGTACGCCATCAGGCGCTTGTAGCGCTGCTCGATGAGCTTGTCCAGCGACTTGCCGCTCAGCTTGCCGAGCGCTTCCTGCAGCACCTGGCGCAGGTTCTCGGCCGCTCCGTCCACGTCGCGGTGCGCACCGCCGAGCGGCTCCTTGATCACCTTGTCGACCAGGCCCAGCTCGCTGAGCCGCGCCGAGGTGATACCGAGCGCCTCGGCGGCATCGGACGCCTTCTCCGCGCTCTTCCACAGGATCGAGGCACAGCCCTCGGGCGAGATCACGGAATAGGTGCTGTATTGCAGCATCAGGGTCACGTCGCCGACGCCGATCGCCAGCGCGCCGCCCGAACCGCCCTCGCCGATCACCGTACAGACGATCGGGGTGCGCAGGCGCGACATCACCAGCAGGTTGCGGGCGATGGCCTCGCTCTGGCCGCGCTCCTCGGCGCCGATGCCGGGATACGCGCCCGGTGTGTCGATGAAGGTCAGCACCGGCAGGCCGAAGCGTTCCGCCAGCTGCATCAGCCGCAGGGCCTTGCGATAGCCCTCGGGCCGCGGCATGCCGAAATTGCGCTGCAGCTTCTCCTTGGTATCGCGTCCCTTTTGCTGCCCGATGACCATGACCGGCGTGCCCTCGAAGCGGGCGAGTCCGCCGACAATGGCATTGTCGTCGGCATAGTGCCGGTCGCCGTGCAGCTCCTCGAAATCGGTGAACAGCCGCACGATGTAATCCATGGTGTAGGGGCGCTGCGGGTGGCGCGCGAGCTGCGAGATCTGCCAGGGCGTCAGGCTGTTGAAGATCGACTCGGTCAGTTCGCGGCTCTTGGCCTTGAGCTTCTCCACTTCCTCGCTGATATTGATGTCGGTGTCGCCACTGACATAGTGCAGCTCGTCGATTTTCGCCTCCAGCTCGGCGATCGGCTGCTCGAATTCGAGAAAATTGAGGTTCATCAGCGGGTCCGGTGCGGTTTCGCGGGAGCGCCTAAGGTAACGTTTCCGCCCCGGCGAGACAAGAACCCGCCCGGACATCCACGCGGGCGCGACCGTGGCGCCGCTCGATCCAGCCGCCTGCACGGACCGCTCTGACGCGCGCGGGAGCGGGGGGCGGGTTCAGATCAGGCATACTCCACCTGCACGCGGTCGCGGCCGGCCAGCTCGCGCAGGCGGTGCAGCAACTCGTCGGTGGGATGCACGGTCCAATCCTCGCCGAGTGCCAGCCGCGCGCGCGCAGCGCCGCCGGTATAGTCGATGCATACCCGGCAGTGTCCCTGGCGAAACGGCTGCAGGATGTCGGCGAGGACATCGGCGAAGCCGTTACCGGCCTGCGCGGACTCGACCCCCACCACCAGCCGGCGGGCGAACAGTTCGCGCGCCTGGTTGATGTCGTAGATGCTCTGCGCGGTGACCTGGTGACCGCCGGTGTAGTCATCCAGGCCGAAGCCGCCCTGGATCACCAGCACCTTGTCCTTGCCGAGCACGGCCTGGTATTTCTCGTACACCTCCGGAAACACGCGCACCTCGACGCGCGCGCTGTTGTCGTCCAGGGACAGGAAGGCGATCTTGCCGCCGCGCTGGGTCTTGCGGATACGCATGTTCATCACCAGCCCGGCAACGGTGACCGCGCGTTCACCGCTCCCCGGCCGGCCGGGCCGGGCTGCCTGCGCGGGCATGGCGGCACACACCTGCTCGAGCTCGGCCAGCCGGCCGCTGACGATATGCGCCAGTTCCGGCAGATAGCGCGTGATCGGGTGACCGGTCAGATAGAGTCCGAGCGCATCCATCTCGCCCTGCAGGCGCTGTTCCTCCTCCCACTCCGGCAGGACGACGCGCGCGGGCGGCGGCGCCGGGACCGCGGCCGCCGTTTCCCCGAACAGGTCGTTCTGGCCGGTGTCCAGGTCGCGGCTGCGCTGCTCCGCCAGCTTCAGGGCCTGGGTCAGATTCGCCGTCTGCGAGGCGCGCGTCTCGCCCATCGAGTCGAGCGCGCCGGCACGAATCAGCGCATCCAGCACGCGCCGGTTCAGTTTGGCTCGATCCACGCGCTGGCAGAAATCGAACAGGTCGGTAAAGGTGCCGCCCTGTCCGCGCTCGGCCAGCATGCCCTCGATCGCGGCCTGACCGACGCCCTTGATGGCGCCCAGACCGTAGATGATGGTATCCCCCGACTGCACGGTGAAACGGTAGTCCGAACGGTTGACGTCCGGCGGCACGACCCTGAGTTTCATGTCGCGGCATTCGGCGATCAGATGCACCACCTTGTCGGTGTTGTCCATGTCCGCCGACAGCACGGCTGCCATGAACGCGGCCGGATAGTGCGCCTTCAGCCAGGCGGTCTGATAGGACAGCAGTGCATAGGCGGCGGAATGGCTCTTGTTGAAGCCGTAGCCGGCAAACTTCTCCATCAGGTCGAAGATGTAGGTGGCCACGTCCGCAGCGACGCCGCGCTGCTCGGCGCCCGCCAGGAAGATGGAGCGCTGCTTGGCCATCTCCTCTGGTTTCTTCTTGCCCATAGCGCGCCGCAGCATGTCCGCGCCGCCCAGGGTGTAGCCGGCCAACACCTGCGCGATCTGCATCACCTGTTCCTGATACAGGATGATGCCGTAGGTCGGCTTGAGAATCGGTTCGAGGTCCGGGTGCGGGTATTTGATCTCCGCGCCGTGTTTGCGCGCGATGAAATCGTCGACCATGCCGGACTGCAGCGGACCCGGCCGGAACAGCGCGACCAACGCGACGATGTCCTCGAAGGTGTCCGGCTGCAGGCGCCGGATCAGATCCTTCATACCCGTCGATTCGAGCTGGAATACGGCGGTCGTCGCAGACGCCTTGAGCAGGCTGAAGGCGGCCGCATCGGTCAGTTCCAGCTTGCCGATGTCGACCGGCGCTTCGCCGGCCGTGGCGCGGCGGGCGTTGATGGTCTTCAACGCCCAGTCGATGATGGTCAGGGTGCGCAGGCCGAGGAAGTCGAACTTGACCAGGCCGACCGCCTCGACGTCATCCTTGTCGAACTGGCTGACCACCCCCTCGCTGCCCTGTTCGCAGTACAGCGGTGTGAAATCGGTCAGCTGCGACGGTGCGATCACCACACCGCCGGCATGCTTGCCGGCATTGCGCGCCAGCCCCTCCAGCGCACGTGCGAGATCGATCAGCGCCTGCACCTCCTCGTCGCCGTCGTACAGCTCGGCCAGCTGCGGCTCCTGCTCGAGCGCCTTGTCCAGCGTCATGCCGATCTCGAACGGGATCAACTTGGCGATGCGGTCGGTGAATCCGTACGGATGCCCCAGCACCCGGCCGACATCGCGCACCACCGCTTTCGCGGCCATCGAGCCGTAGGTGATGATCTGCGACACCTTCTCGCGCCCATAGCGCTCGGCGACGTACTCGATGACGCGGTCGCGCCCCTCCATGCAGAAGTCCACGTCGAAGTCCGGCATGGACACGCGTTCCGGATTCAGGAAGCGTTCGAACAGCAGGTCGTAGCGCAGCGGATCGAGGTCGGTGATGGTCAGCGCGTAGGCGACCAAGGAACCGGCACCGGAACCACGCCCCGGCCCGACCGGAATGTCATTGACCTTGGCCCACTTGATGAAATCGGCAACGATGAGAAAGTAGCCGGGGAACCCCATCTTCAGGATCACGTCGATCTCGACCGCGAGCCGCTCGCGATAGCGCGCGCGGATTGCGTCGATGTCGGGTGGCGCGGGATCGTACAGCTGCGCGAAGCGCTGCTCCAGCCCCTCCTCTGCCTGGGCACGGAAATACGCCTCGATACCGGTCCCCGCCGGCAGCGGGAAATCCGGGAGGTAGTTGCGGCCCAGTTCCAGCTCCAGGTTGCAGCGGCACGCGATCTCGACGCTGTTTTCCAGCGCCTCCGGTATATCCGCGAACAGCGCCTGCATCTCCTGCGGCGTGCGCAGGTACTGCTGCTCGGTGAACTGGCGCGTACGGCGCGGATCGTCGAGCGTGCGGCCCTCGTTGATGCAGACCCGCGCCTCGTGCGCGATGAAGTCTGCCGGCGCGAGGAAATGGACGTCGTTGGTAGCCACCACGGGCACGTCGTGGCGCGCGGCCAGCGCGACCGCCCGGTGCAGGTAATCCTCCTCCCCGGGCCGGCCGGCGCGTGTCAGCTCGAGGTAGAAACTGTCCGGGAACAGACGCTGCCACGTTGCCAGCGCCTGCCCGGCCAGGTCCTCCCGGTTGGCCAGCAGGGCCCGGCCGATATTGCCGGCCATGCCGCCGGACAGCGCAATCAGACCCTCCGCGCCGCCCTCGAACCAGTCCGGCTCCAGTACCGGTATCCCGCGCTGCTGTCCCTGCGTATAGGCACGCGAGACCAGGCGGGTGAGATTCAGGTAGCCCGTGCGCGACCGGCACAGCAGGACCAGGCGGGCGGGCGGGTCGCCCGCGGCAGGGTCTGCCACCCACACATCCACGCCGATGATCGGTTTCACCCCCGCGGCCATCGCGGCACGGTAGAACTTCACCATGGAAAACATGTTGCACTGGTCGGTCACCGCCACGGCCGGCATGCCGGCTTCGGCGACCTGCCGGACCAGCGGCTTGATGCGCACGGTGCCGTTGACCAGCGAGTATTCGGTATGGACGTGCAGGTGAACGAAGGTGGCCGGCATGGCAAAAAGTGTCCGATTTTCACTGCCCGGTTGCAAGCCGGCCAACACCCAGAAAAAAGATTAGATAAATATTATATATATTTGAATATAAACAGTAACAGATCATGGACACGGCCACCCCCAGGGGCCGCGGCACCGGCAGCGGGAATTTGCCTGAAGTGCGAGAGCGCTCATATTAATTTTCGACGTCTTCTGGTCGATACAGGCTGTAGCGCAGCTGCCCGTGGACGTCCCGACCCATGCACCCGCCCCACAGCGTACATCTAGCCGGTATCTTCGAAGCCGAGGAACTCAGGGGCTTCTCGCGCAGCATGGCGGATCTGCACTGGCTGCTGCTGATCCTCGTCCTGGCATATTTCTTCATCCCCGGCACCGCGGTGACGGCACCGGATGCGATCGTCCTGGCCAGCGTGCTGTACACGGTGTTCATCCTCATCTTCCGTTACCTGAACATCCTGGCGCCCAACACCCGGTTGAAGCTGGCAATCGAAACCTGGTCCATGGTCATCTACATCACGGTGGTGCTGCAGCTGACCGGACACATCGACAGTCCGCTGATCAACCTCTACCTGCTGGTGATCATCGCCTGCGCGATCGCACTGGGCAAGGCCATGACCACGCTCGAGGTGGTGCTGGTCGCCAGCTGCTACGTGTTGACGGGCTATCAGCAGTATGCCGAGGAGATGTTCACCGCGCAGACCCTGACCCTGCTGGCGGCGAAGTTCTCGCCCTTCCTGCTGGTTGCCGGCGTGACCTCCATGCTGGCCGCGGACATCCTCGCCGCCAAGCGCAAGATCACGCTGCTGTCGCAGACCGATGAACTGACCGGCCTGCTCAACATGCGCGCCTTCAACAACATCCTCAAGCGCGAGATCGAGCGCGCACGACGCCACGACGAGTCGCTGAGCCTGGTGATGATCGATATCGACGGCCTGAAACAGGTCAATGACCTGTACGGTCACGCGACCGGCAGCCACATGATCCAGGCCGCGGCGCAGGCGCTGCAGCATTGTGTACGCGCCTCCGACGTTATCGCGCGCTACGGCGGCGACGAATTCGTCATCCTGATGTCCCGCACCACACTGGACAACGCGCGTGCCTGCGCGGAACGCATCCGCAACACCATCAGCAACACCACGCTGAGCGTCCGAGGACAATGCATCGCCCCCAGCGCGAGCATCGGCCTGGCCAGCTACCCGGAGGGCGTGAGCGAGCCGGCCGAGGTGCTCGACAAGGCCGACCTTGCGCTCTACAACAGCAAGCAGTGCGGCCGCAACCGGGTAACCAATTACGCCAAGGAGCTGGAGAGCGGACTGGTCTGCGCCTAGAACCTATCCCATGATCCCGCGGCCGCGCGGGATCATGGGATAGGTTCTAATCCCGGCACCGCTCGGCCACCCGCCGCACGGGCGCGAACGACAGCCGGTGCTGCGGCGTCGGGCCCAGCGCCGCCAGCGCCTCCAGGTGTGCCTTGCTCGGATAGCCCTTGTGCCGGGCGAGCCCATAACCGGGATAGCGCGCATCCAGGACAATCATTTCCCGGTCCCGGGTCACCTTGGCGAGAATCGATGCCGCGCTGATCGCGGCCACCCGGCTGTCGCCCCGGACGATGGCCTGCGCCGGACAAGGCAGCCGGGGACAGCGATTGCCGTCAACCAGCACGTACTCGGCACCGGGCTGCAACGCCTCGACCGCGCGCTGCATCGCCAGGAGTGTCGCCTGCAGGATGTTGATCCGGTCGATCTCGGCCGCCTCCGCGCGTCCCACGGCCCAGGCCAAGGCATGGCGGATGATCTCGTCGTAGAGCCGCTCCCGGCGCGCGGGACTCAGCTGCTTGGAATCGCGCAGACCGGCAATCGGCTGCAAGGGATCGAGGATCACCGCGGCGGCCACCACCGGCCCGGCCAGCGGACCGCGCCCGGCTTCGTCCACGCCGGCAACCCGACCCTGCGGCAGTTGCAATTCAGTCGCCATCGCAATGTCCCGTGGCTATCAGTTTGAACACGGCTTCCGCCGCGCCGCGACTCGCATTACGCCGCAGCCCGGCATGCAAGTCGGTGAAGGTGCGTTGCAGCCGCCCGGCCAGGTCCGCGTCGTCGAGCAGCCGCAGCAGCTCCCCGCCAAGCCGCTCGGGCGTGACTTCGTGCTGGACCAGTTCCGCTACCAGCGGCGCGCCTGCCAGCAGGTTGGGCAACGCGATATACGGTGTCCGCACCAGCAGCCTGGCCAGCCGGTAGGTCAGCGCGGAGAGCCGGTAGGCCACCACCATCGGCCGCTTCAGCAGCATGCATTCGAGCGTGGCGGTACCGGAGGCCAGCAGCACCACATCGGCCGCGGCCATTGCCTCCAGGCCCTGGCCGTCGAGCAGGATCAGCGGCAGCGGGTGCGCCAGCGCGGCCAGTGCCCGCTCGAACGCCGTGCGGCAGCGGCCGTTCGCCAGCGGCACCACGAAGCGCAGCCCGGGCCGGCGCGCATGGCACCAGGCCGCGGCCTCGAGCATCGGGCGCGCCAGCCGTCCGACCTCGCTCACCCGGCTGCCCGGCAGCAGTGCCACCACCGGCCCGTCCTGCGCCAGCGCCAGCCGGTCGCGCGCCGCGGCGGCATCGACGTCATCCGCGATCAGGTCCGCCAGCGGGTGACCGACAAACCGTGCCGGCACGCCCTGCTCGCGATAGAACCGCGCCTCGAAGGGAAACAGGGTCAGCACGCAGTCCGCGCTGGCCGCGATCTTGCGTACCCGGTAGCGGCGCCAGGCCCACACCGAAGGGCTGACGTAATGCAGCGTCCCGATGCCGGACCGCTTCAGTGCGCGTTCCAGCCCCAGGTTGAAATCCGGCGCGTCCACACCGATGAACAGGTCGGGCGGCGTGGCCGTGAAATGCCGGCGCAGGGCACGGCGCATCCGCAACAGTCCCGGCAGGTGCCGCAGCACCTCGGTCAGCCCCATGACGGACAAGCGCTCCATCGGGAACAGGCTCGTACAGCCGGCGGCCTGCATGCGCGGACCGGCCACGCCCTCGAACACCGCGTCCGGCGCCTGCGCGCGAATGGCGCCGATGAGCCCTGCCGCGAGGGCGTCGCCGGATGGCTCGCCCGCGACGATGCCGATGCGCAGCGGACGCGCCGCCGCGCTCATGCCGCCCCGCGCGGCCGTTGCCTCGGCGCGTGCAGCATTACCTGACGATACCGCGCCTGCGATTTTCCAGGAAATCCGTCAGCAGTCCGACTTCGGGGCATTGCGCGCGCAATTCCTGCAGTCGCTGCAACGCTTCCTGCAACGGCAGATTCTGGCGATAGAGGATCTTGTAGGCCTGCTTCAGCGCGTTGCGCGTCTCCGGCGCGAAACCGCGGCGGCGCAGGCCCTCCATATTCAGGCCGTGCGGCTGTGCGGGATTGCCGCCGACCGTCACATAAGGCGGTATGTCGAGGCTGACACCGCTGCTGAACGCGGTGAGCGCGTGGGCGCCGATCGAGCAGAACTGGTACACCAGCGTATAGCCGCCGAGTATGACGTAATCGTGGATGTGCACATGCCCCGCCAGGGAGGCGTTGTTGGCGAAGATGGTATGGCTGCCCACGATGCAGTCGTGGGCGATGTGGCAGTAGGCCATGATCCAGTTGTCGTCGCCGATGCGGGTGACGCCGGCATCCTGCACCGTGCCCCGGTTGCAGGTGACGAACTCGCGGATGGTGTTGCGGTCCCCGATCTCCAGCCAGGTCTCCTCGCCGCCGTATTTCTTGTCCTGCGGCGCCGCCCCAAGCGAGGCGAACTGGAAGATGCGGTTGTCCCTGCCGATCTTGGTCGGCCCCTCGATGACGACATGGGGGCCGATTACCGTGCCAGCGCCGATGCTCACGCCGGGCCCGATCACGCTGTACGGGCCGACGCTGACGTCAGCGGCCAGTTCCGCCTGCGGATCGATGACGGCACGCGGATCGATCAAGGCTCGATATCCTGTTCGGTGCACATGATTTCCGCGCTGGCGACCAGGTTGCCATCGACGCTGGCAGCGCAATCGAACACCCAGATACCCCGGCGGGAGCGCAGCAGTTTGGCGTGCAACACCAGCCGGTCCCCGGGTTCCACCGGCCGCTTGAACCGCGCCTTGTCCATGCCTACCAGGAAATACAGGCTCTCGCGCCTGGCGCCGCGCTCCACGGTCTTGAACGCGAGCAGCCCGGTCGCCTGCGCCATGGCCTCGAGTATCAGTACCCCGGGCATGATCGGGCGCTCGGGGAAATGCCCCTGGAAGAAAGGCTCGTTGTAGGTCACGTTCTTGTAACCCACCAGCGATTCACCGGCATTGAACTCGGTGACGCGGTCAATCAGCAGAAATGGATACCTGTGCGGCAGGTGCTGGAGTATGTCGTTGATGTCCATGTTGAGGTATCCCCGGATGAAGTCTTGTGTGATTGTCCTGTTGCCGCGGCGCGCAATCAGCCGCGCTTGCCGCCATCGCCGTCACGAGCGCCAATGCCACGCTCGAGCGCCTGCACCCTGCGCGCGAGCCGGTCCAGCTGCCGGAATCTGGCGTAGTTCCTGTTCCAGCTGTCGTTGTCCTGGGCCGGCACACCGGACGAGTACACGCCCGGTTCGGTGATTGACTTGGTTACCATGGTCATGCCGGTGATGATCACGTGATCCGCGATTTCCAGGTGCCCGACGATACCCGCACCCCCGCCGATCATGCAGTGCCGGCCGATCCGCGCGCTGCCCGATATGCCGACGCAGCCGGCGATCGCGGTATGCGCGCCGATGTGCACATTGTGCGCGACCTGGATCTGGTTATCGAGCCGGACATCGTCCTCCAGCACGGTGTCGTCGAGCGCGCCGCGATCTACCGTGGTGTTGGCACCGATCTCGACGTCATTGCCGATGCGTACGCCGCCGAGCTGCGGCACGTTCAGCCAGTTGCCGCGGTCGTTGGCCAGACCGAAACCGTCACTGCCGATGACCGCGCCGGGGTGTATGGTGACCCGCTCGCCGATGACGACACCGTGGCAGATCACGACATTCGCCGCCAGGCGGCTGTTGGCCCCGATCCGGCTGCCGCTGCCGACGCAACACCCGGCGGCAAGCTGGACCCCGGCCGCGATCACGGCCGCGCGCTCGATGACGCAGTGCGGCCCCACCCAAGCGCCGGGATCGACCTGGCAGCCGTCCTCCAGCACGGCTGTCGGATGGACCCCCTGGCGCGCCGGGGGCGGCGGCACGAGCAGTGCCGCCGCACGCGCATAGGCGACGTAGGGTTGCGCCGCGATCAACGCGGCAACCGGGCACTCGCCGGCATGCTCGGCAGCCAGGATCACGGCGCCGGCGCGTGTGGCGGGGAGGAATTTACGGTAGCCCTTGTTGGCAAGAAAGCTGAGATCCTCCGCGCCGGCGTGCTGCAGGGTCGCCACCGACGTCAGCCGCTGCGCCGGGTCCCCGCCCTTGAGCGTGGCACCGAGCCGCTGCGCCAGCTCTCCCAGTGTCATGACCATGGGCGCTCTCCGCAGCGGATCGGCCGTGCTTACTTGGCCGACTCGAGTTTCTTCAGGATGAGGTCGGTGATGTCAACCTGCGGGCTCGCGAACATCACACCCTGCGCGATGATCAGGTCGTAGTGCTCGTCCTTGGCCAGCTTCTCGATCACGTTGCCGATCTCGACATTGACCTGCTTGAGTATCTCGTTCTTGCGGATATTGAGATCGTCGCGGAATTCATCCTGCGAGCGTTTCAGATCGCGACGCTTGCTGAGGATGTCGCGCTCCTTGTTGCTGCGTTCCGAGTCGCTCATCACCGTGGCGTTGGTGGCAAGGTCCTCCTCCATCTTGGAGATCTTGCGCTGCAGCGCGACCAGCTCCTTCTCCCGCGAGGAGAACTCGGCATCGATCTTGCCCTGGGCGGATATGATCTGCGGCGCGTTCTCGCTCAGCTTGGCGAGGTCGACGAAACCGATCTTCAATTCGGCCCTGGCAGCGCCGCTGCACAACAGCAGGGCGGAAATCGACAACAGGGCGAGTACAGTATGCTTGCGGTTAGTCACATCAATTCTCCATACGATTGTGGCGTGATCAGAAAAAGGTCCCCACCGTGAACTGGAAGTTCTGCTCCTGGTCACCGTCTTTGGCGTTCAGCGGGAAACCGAAACTTACCGATATCGGGCCGAGCGGCGACGACCACAGGCCCGCCAGGCCGACAGAATACCTGAATTCCTTGGTGTCGAAGGCATTGACATCCTGGAACACGTTACCGCCGTCGAGGAAGGCGCTCAAGCGGGTGCCGCTGCTGGTACCGAGGTACGGCACCGGAAACATCAGCTCCATGTTGAATACGGTGAGAAAGGCACCACCGATGGAGTTGTTGTTGGAGTCCCGCGGACCCAGCGTGTTGTCATCGAAGCCGCGCACCGATCGAATACCGCCCGCGAAAAAATTCTCGAAAAACGGCAGGTTGTCGAAGTCGCCGTAACCATCGCCATAACCGACGCGCCCTTTCAACCCGAGCGTCAGGGTGCTGGTGAGCGGGAAGAAATGCTGCTGGGTGTAATCCAGCTTGTAGTACTCCAGGCCGGAGCCCGGCACGGTGGTCTCGAGCGCGATGCTCTGCAGTCCGCCCTTGTCCGGGAACAGGACCTTGTTGCGCGAGTCGTGGCTCCAGCTGGCCGACAGTACCAGGTCACCGAAACTGTTGCCGTAGGTATCCTCGAAATCGGTCACCTCCACCGGCGACAGGACGTTCGATGTCAGGTCCAGCCCCTTGTAACCGATACTGAAGCGGATGGTATCGTACTCGTTGATCGGAATACCGAAATTCATGTCGAGGCCGCGGGTGTCGGTGGTGTAGTCGGCGATATTGGCCTCACTGGCATTGGTTTTGCGCAGGTAGGCACCGAAACCGCGGCTGATGCCGTCGACAGTCCAGTACGGATTGACGTAGCTGAAGCTGTAGACGGTGTTGACACGGCTGTTGTCGAACGCCAGCGCGAGCCGGTTGCCGGTACCGAGGAAATTGTTCTCCTGGATGCTGGCATTGAATAGGAAGCCTGAACTCTGGGCATAACCGACACCGGCCGTGATACTGCCGGAAGAGGTTTCGGTCACCGAATAGTTGACATCCAGCTGGTCGGCGGTACCGGGCACTGCCGGGGTTTCGACGTTGACCTTCTCGAAGAAACCGAGCCGGTCCAGGCGCGTGCGGGAACGCTCCACCTTCTCCGCCGAATACCAGCCACCTTCCATCTGGCGCATCTCGCGGCGCAACACCTCGTCGCGCGTGCTGTTGTTACCCGCGAAATTGATCCGCCTGACGTATACCCGCTTGCCGGGATCGACGAAAAAGCCGAGTGTCACCTGGCGCTGTTCCTCGTCCACCTCCGGCACGGTGTTGACATTGGCGAAGGCATAGCCCTCGTTGCCGAGCAGGGAACTGATCTTGTCGACCGATTCGGTCACGCGCTTGCGCGAGAACACGTCGCCGGGATTGATGTTAATGAGCGGGAAGATCTGCTCGGCGGGTACGACCAGGTCGCCGGACAGCGTCACCACCTTGATGGTGAACTGGTCCCCCTCGGTGATGTTGATGGTGATGTAGATATCCTTCTTGTCGGGCGTGATCGACACCTGGGTGGAGTTGATGTTGAACTTCAGATAACCCCGGTCCAGATACCAGGTGCGCAGCTTCTCGAGGTCCGCCGACAGGGCTTGTTTGGAATACTGGTCGCTCTTGGTGAAGGCGGAAAACAGCCGCGGCGTGGTCAGGCTGAACTCGTCGAGCAGCTCCGCGTCGCTGTAACGATGGTTGCCGATGATGTTGATCTGCCGGATGCGCGCCACCCGGCCTTCGGAGATATCGATCAGGATGCCGACGCGGTTGCGTTCCAGCGGCGTGATCGTGGTACTTATCTTGACCGCGTACTTGCCACGGCTGAAATACTGCCGCTGCAGTTCCTGCTCGACCTTCTCCAGCAACGAGCGGTCGAACACGCGGCCTTCCGCCAACCCGATCTGCTTGAGACCGTCGAGCAGCTCCTTGCTGTCCAGATCCTGGTTGCCCTCGATCTTGATGCTGCTGATGGCAGCGCGCTCGCGCACGAACACGACCAGGACGTTGCCATCGCGTTCCAGCCGCACATCGTCGAAGAACCCGGTCTTGAACAGGGCGTTGATCGCATCCACGCTGCCGCTCTCATCCAGGGTCTGCCCGATCTTGAGCGGCAGGTAGTTGAATACCGTACCCGAAGAGATGCGCTGCAGGCCCTCGACGCGGATGTCCTCGACGGTGAATGGCTCGAAGGCATATGCGGCGCCGTTGAGCAGCAGTGACAAAAGCAGGATCCGGCACGCCGGCAGCAGACGCTTCACAGACAGACTCCCTGTACCCATTCAGTCAATCAGCCGTACCAAATCGTTGTAGAAGGCCACCGTCATCAGCATGAGCAACAGCAAGATCCCGATCTTCTGCCCCGCGAGCTGCGCCGCCTCCGAGAGCGGACTGCCCTTGACCAGCTCCACCAGGTAATACAGCAGGTGCCCGCCGTCCAGCACCGGTATGGGCAGCAGGTTCAGCACACCGAGACTGACACTGACGATGCCCAGGAACGCCAGGAACGTCGTCAGGCCGACCGCCGCGGATTCACCTGCGTACCTGGCAATGCTGATCGGACCGCTCAGGTTCTCGACCGAGGCCTTGCCGGTCAGCATCTTCCACAAGGTGCGCAAGGTCAGGGTGGTGACTTCCCAGGTCTTGTCGAGCGCTGCGGGGACCGCCTCCAGCGGACCGCGGTGCACGACGACGCGCATTGTAGCATGCTGATCTGCCGCCGGTAGTTGGACCGAGGCACCGATAAAACCGTGCGTGGCGCCGTCCTCGGTGACGCGCCGGGGCACGAGTTGCAGCGTCAACGCAGCCCCGTCGCGCCGCACCTCGACCGCGATCGTCTGCCCCGGCCGCGCGCGCACGTACTCCACCCAGTCGTTCCAGCCGTTGATCGGTGTAGCGTCGGCGGCAACGATACGGTCGCCATGCAGCAGACCGGCCTGTTGCGCGGGTTCCCCGGCCACGACCGCGTCGATCACGGCGGGCAGCTGCCAGGGTTCGAGGCCGAAATTGTGCAGCACCCCGCCCTGCTCCAGCAGCTGCTCGGATTGCGTCAGCGGCGCCTGCAGCGTGCGCACGGCACCGTCCGGGGAACGCAAATCCAGGACGATGCTGTCGCGCTCGTCGAGACCGGCGGCCAGCAGCGCCATGACCGCGTTTTCCCAGGTCGGCGTGGTCTTGCCCTGGATGGCGACGATCTCGTCGCCGGCCACGATGCCGGCAGTGGCCGCGAGCGAGCCCGGCACGACATCGCCCACCACCGGGCGCAGGCCGGGTATGCCGGCCACGAACATCAGCCAGTAGGCCAGGATCGCGAACAGGAAATTGAACAGCGGACCGGCCACCACCACGGCGATCCGGGTTGCCAGCGGCTGGCGGTTGAAGGCACGCGGCAGTTCCTCCGCTGCCACCTCGCCCTCGCGCTCGTCGAGCATCCGGACATAGCCGCCCAGCGGCAGGGCCGCCACGACGAACTCGCTGCAGTCGGCGCCGAAGGTCCGCTTCCACAACGGCGTGCCGAAACCGATGGAAAACCGCAGCACCTTGATACCCAGCCGCCGCGCCACCCAGAAGTGACCGAATTCGTGCACCGTGACCAGCACGCCGATGGCGAGGATAAATGCCAGCAGTGAGGACAGGATACTGTTCATCGTGCCTGTGTGACCCTGCCGTCGTCGATGAGTTCGGCGGCACAGGCGCGCGCGGCGGCATCGTCGGCCAGGATCGCCTCGAGGCTGTCGGCCGCGTGCGCCGGGCAGCGCTGCAGGGTGTCGTCGATCACCTGCGCGATGGCGGTGAAGGCGATGCGCTGGTCGAGGAAGGCCTGCACGGCGACCTCGTTGGCCGCGTTCAGCAGGGCGGGCGCCGTACCGCCGCTGCGCAGCGCCTGATAGGCGAGTTCCAGGCAGGGATAGCGCGCCGGTTCCGGCGCCTCGAACTGCAGGGAACCGACCGCCGTCAGGTCGAGACTGGCGGCGCCCGACTCGATGCGCTCGGGCCAGCCCAGTGCATGGCTGATCGGGATGCGCATATCGGGGTTGCCGAGCTGCGCCAACACCGAACCGTCATGGTATTCGACCAGTGAATGCACCACCGACTGCGGGTGCAGCACGACCTCGATGCGCGCCAGCGGCAGGCCGAACAGGCGCTGGGCCTCGATGACCTCGAGCCCCTTGTTCATCATGGTGGCGGAATCCACCGAGATCTTGCGCCCCATCACCCAGTTGGGATGGGCGCAGGCCTGTTCCGGCGTCACCCGCGCAGCGAGCTGCGCGGTAGCCGCGTCCTGGAACCGGTCCACACCCGAGGGCGGTAAGCAGCACGGCGCACGCCGACCGGCTCCGCTGCCCGCGACGTAGGCGTCGGGCAGACACGCAGTATCGCGTTGTGTTCGCTGTCCGATCGGCAACAGCGTGGCGCCGTGCCTGCGCACCGCCTGCATGAACAGGTCGCCGGACTCACCAGGGCTTCCTTGTCCGCCAACAGCACGCTGCGTGCCGGGCGGCGGCCAGCGCGCCGGCAACGGGTAGCAGCCCGATCGCGGCCATGACATAGGTGACGTGCTCCAGTGCCGCGACACGAGCCATGTTCTCGGCACCGCTCGGTACCTGGTCGGGACGGCGCTGCAGCGTGCGCGCCAGCTGCTGCGCCGCGACCGGATCCGCCATGACGGCGGGTCGGACGGAAACGCCGGCACTGCTCGACCAGCCGCTCGACGTTGCCGCCGGCGGTCAGCGCCGCGACCCGAAAGCGCTGCGGGTGAGCCGCAACCACGTCCAGCGTGTTCATACCGATGGACCCGGTCGAACTCGAGCACGACGATACCGGCCGGTTGCTGCGCCTGCGGCCATCGTCTGCTCGTACAGCAGCCCGGCGACGAAGACCGGGGCGGCGGCCAACAGGCTGTCGATGCGGTCGAGCACGCCGCCGCCGTGACCGGGGATGATACTGCGCCGCTGTCCTTGATGCCGCTCTGGCCTGTCGGCTCAACAGGTCGCCGACCACGGAAAACAACAGCGCCGGCAGCGCCGCCAGCCTGAAGCTCAGGGTCCAGGCCGGCGTACGAGCTGTAGTACCAGCCGGCGCCGGCCGCAGGCAGCAAGCTCGCAGCCAGGCCGCCGTAAGAACACCCTCGCGGGTCTTGCCCGGGCTGATCCGCAGCGCGGCGTACGCTGGCGGCCAGCATCAGGCACCGGTATCAGCCAGCCAGACCATGACCAGCAGCAGCAGCGTCGGCACCGGACCGTCCGTGGCGCGCGCGTGCAGGACGACCAGTGCGTCCACGGCGGCACGCTGACGAGTGCACCGGCCAGCAGCTTCATGGCACGGCAGCCGTTCGATACCGCCGCAGTACTGCGGATGAATCAGCCGAGCAGAAGGCGCGAACAGCCACCAGCACACGGCCGCGGCCAGCACAGGGAACGGCCAGTTCAGCGGAACCGCCGAGCCAGACGAGCACCAGCAGCTACGGCGATCGCCAGGGCGTAAAGCATGCGTGCGGGATAGCCACCAGCGGCACCAGCCGGCTCAATTCCCAGATGCCGGCCAGCAGGATGAGCGCGAAGACCGCTGCGAGGCCGGCGTCGGCGGGTACAGAGACGCCACAGACGACCAGCGGCACCAGCACGGCCGCGGAATGCGCCACTTAAGCGCCTTGAGCTGCTCCACCTGCTCCCCGGTGCGCCCAGACGCCGCCGATTGGCATACCAGCGCAGCGCCCGCTCGGGATTCGCCGGCATCGAACTCCGGCCACAGCAGATCCGGTAAAGTAGAGCTCGGTATAGGCGAGCTGCCAGAGCAGGAAATTGCTGATGCGCTGCTCGCCGCCGGTGCGGATGAACAGGTCCGGCGCGGGCAGGTCCGCGAGCGAGAGCGCGGCGGAGATGTCGCTGCTGCAGACATCCTGCGGCTGGAGTTCCCCGCTGGCCACGCGCCGCACCACTGTCCGGCAGGCCTCGGTGATATCCCACTGTCCGCCATAGTTGGCTGCGATCGCGAGTTCGAGGCGGTCGTTGGACGCGGTCTGTTCCTCCGCGCCGGCGATCAGCCGGCGCAGGTTGTCGGAGAATGCGCTGCGCTCGCCGATGAACCGCAGACGGACGCCGTTGCGGTCGAGGGCGGCCACCTCCTTCTTGAGCGTGTTGACGAACAGGTCCATGATCATGCCGACCTCGTCACTGGGCCGCCGCCAGTTCTCGCTGCTGAAGGCGAACAGCGTCAGCGCCCCGACCGCGCGGTCGATGCAGGCCTCGACCACCCGGCGCACCGCCTTGACACCCTCGCGATGGCCGATCGCGCGCGGCAGCAGCCGCGCCCGCGCCCAGCGCCCATTACCGTCCATGATGATGGCGATATGGCGCGGCAGGCTGCCCGGGTTGTCTTGCGCTGCGTTCAATTCGGCTCCATGTTCGGCCTTAGTCACGTGCTTCGCCGCCCGACCCGCGGCTCCGGTCAGCACCGGCAGGATCGCGTCGGGCATGCTGCCGGCACGCGCGTTCCGACCCTAGATGACCATCAGTTCGGCTTCCTTCTTCTCCAGCACCTTGTCGACCTCGGCGATGTGCTGGTCGGTCAGCCGCTGGATCTGCTCCTCCGCACGGCGCTCCTCGTCCTCGGAAATCTCCTTGTCCTTGAGCAGTTCCTTGAAGTCGCCATTGGCATCGCGCCGGATGTTGCGGATCGCCACCTTGGCCGCCTCGCCCTCGTGGCGCACCACCTTGACCAGGTCGCGGCGCGTCTCCTCGGTCAGCGGCGGCATCGGGATGCGGATGACGGTGCCGGCCGTGGCCGGGTTCAGGCCGAGATCGGATTTCAGGATCGCCTTCTCGACCACCTGCACCATCGGCTTTTCCCACGGCGTGACGGTCAGTGTGCGCGCATCCTCGACGCCGATGTTGGCGACCTGCGAGATCGGCACCTCCGAGCCGTAGTACTCGACCCGCAGGTGATCCAGCAGGCTGGGGTGCGCACGCCCGGTGCGCACCTTGCCCAGCGACTGCCTGAGCGCATCGATACTCTTGGCCATGCGGACGCCTGCATCCTTGACGATTTCCTCGATCATTGCCCTACCCCTTTGACTCAACCAGTGTGCCGATGTCCTCGCCGGCGACGATCCTGCCGAGCTGGCCGGCCTCGAACACGTTGAATACCCGCAGCGGCATACCGTGCTCGCTGCACAGTACCAGCGCAGTCGCGTCCATCACCCCGAGTTTCTGCTCCAGCGCCGCGGCATAGCTGATGCGCTCGTACAGAATCGCATGGGGATGGGTGACGGGGTCGGCCGAATACACCCCGTTGACCTTGGTTGCCTTGAGCAGCAGGTCGGCGCTGATCTCGATCGCACGCAGGCTGGCCGCCGAGTCGGTGGTGAAGAACGGATTGCCGGTGCCGGCGGCGAAGATGACCACCCGGCCCGCCTCCAGGTGACGTATGGCCCGGCGCGCCGTATAGGATTCACACACCTGATCCATCGTCAGCGCCGACATGACCCGGCAGTCGACGTCGATCCGCTCGAGCGCATCCTGCATCGCCAGCGCATTGATCACCGTGGCCAGCATGCCCATGTGGTCGCCGGTGACCCGGTTCATGCCGCGCGCGGCCAACCCGGCGCCGCGCAGGATATTGCCGCCGCCAATCACCAGACCGAGCTGCACGCCGCGCTCGACCTCGGCGCGAATTTCCCCGGCCAGGCGGCCGAGAATCCCGGGATCGATACCGTAGGAATCCTCGCCCATCAGCGCTTCCCCGCTGAGCTTGAGCAGTATGCGCTGGTATCTCATGTCGTTTACCTTTTATTTCAGCCAGATAACGGGGCTTTTCTGCCGGCGTCCCGGCCGGCATTGTCTTACTTTTTAGCGCGGAATGCCATAACAAAACGGGGCCGATCTCCGGCCCCGTCCACGCTGACAAGTTCTCACCCCGGCAGGCGCCGGCCCTGCTGTCAGCCGCCCTTGACCTGCGCCATCACCTCGTCGGCGAAATTCTCGGTCTTCTTTTCGATTCCCTCGCCGAGTTCCATACGCTGAAAGCGCGCAACCGTCGCGTCCGCCTGCTGCAGCAGCTTGCCCACGGTCATATCCGGATCCTTGACGAAACCCTGACCCAGCAGGGTGATCTCGGACAGGAACTTGCGGATACGACCCTCGATCATCTTCTCGATAATGTTGTCCGGCTTGCCGCTTTCGCGCGCCTGGGCGGTGAAGATTTCGCGCTCGCTGGCGACCAGTTCGGCCGGGACTTCCGTCTCGGACACGCAGACCGGACGTGGGTCGTGGGCGGCGATGTGCATCGCCAGATCCTTGCCGAGCACCTCGTCGCCACCGGTAAAGTCGACCACCACGCCGATGCGGCCGCCGTGGCTGTAGGTGGCCAGCGGGTTGCTGCTCTCGATGCGCACGAACCGGCGTACGGTGATGTTCTCGCCGATCTTGGCGATCATCGTCTTGCGCGCATCCTCGATCGAGGTGGTGCCGGCGTCCGCGAGCGGCATGGCCAGCAGCGCGTCGATGTCGGCCGGATCGCTGGCCAGCACGCGCTTTGCGATCGCCTCGGCAAAGTCCCGGAACTCATCCTTCTTGGCGACAAAGTCGGTTTCGCAATTGACCTCGACCAGCGCCGCCGTCTTTGCATCGCCGGACAGCTCGATCACGACCAGGCCTTCCGCGGCCACGCGGCTGGCCTTCTTGTCGGCCTTGGCGATGCCGGCCTTGCGCAGGGCCTCGATCGCTGCCTCCATGTCGCCGTTGGCGTCGACCAGCGCCTTCTTGCACTCCATCATGCCGGAGCCGGTTCGTTCGCGCAGTTCCTTCACCTGCGCTGCAGTAATAGCCATGTCAAATTCCTCTGTCAGATCTGTTCAGTTCCAGGCCGGCCGGCACGGGGCATTATTCCCCGGTTTCCTCGGCCTCGGTCTCCTCGGTCTCGGCCGGCTTGACCGGCGCCTTCTTCTTGACCGTCACCTTGCTGGCCTTCTTCGGCGCCGCAGCGCGGGTCTTCTTGCGGTTCGGCTTGTCGGCACTCTCCTCGTCGAGCTCGACGAACTCGTCAGTGGACTCGGACACCGCATGGGCCACGCTGAGCTTGCCGGTGCTGACCGCATCGGCTGCACTCTGCACGTAGAGCTGGACGGCACGGATGGCGTCGTCGTTGCCCGGAATGACATAGTCGATGCCGTCGATCGAGTTGTTGGTGTCGACCACGCCGACGACCGGGATACCCAGCTTGCGCGCCTCGCTGACGGCGATCTTTTCATAACCGACGTCGACGACGAACATGGCATCGGGTATGCCGCGCATGTCCTTGATGCCGCCCAGGCTGCGCTCCAGTTTCTCCAGTTCGCGCGTCAGCATCAGCGCCTCTTTCTTGCTGAGGCGGTCGAAGGAGCCGTCGGTGGACATGGTCTCCAGTTCCTTCAGGCGCCTGATCGACTGGCGCACGGTCTTGAAGTTGGTGAGCATGCCGCCGAGCCAGCGGTGGTTGACATAGGGCATGCCGCAGCGGATCGCGTTTTCCAGCACCGTCGCCTGTGCCGAGCGCTTGGTACCCACGAACAGCATGGTGCCGCCGTTGGCGACCAGACTGCTGACGAAATTCATCGCGTCGTTGAACAGCGGCAGGGTTTTCTCGAGATTGATGATATGGATCTTGCCGCGCTCGCCGAAGATATAGGGGGCCATCTTCGGGTTCCAGTAGCGGGTCTGGTGACCAAAATGCACGCCAGCCTCAAGCATCTGGCGCATCGTGACGTCTGCCATCGTTTACTTCTCCGTATTTTAGGGTTGATCTTGCCGATACCCCACGACCGCAACCCGGCGCCAGCACTGGCTTCCCGGGCACCCGGCGGTCATGTTCCGGTACCTGCGTGGATTTTGTCCGGTGGCACCTGACGGGCCACTTAACAAGCCCGCCTTTATACCATACACTCAGGGTCCCGGCAAACAGCCGCCGTGCCGTGCCGAGCGGTTTCCGCCAACGAATCAGGACCCTGGATGCCCGTCACCATCAAGACCCCGGACGAGATCGAGAAGATGCGCGTCGCCGGACGCCTCGCCGGCGAGGTCCTGCGCATGATCCGGCCGTACGTCCAGCCCGGCGTCACCACCGACGAGCTGGACCGCATCTGCCATGACTACATCGTCGACGTGCAGCAGGCCATCCCGGCGCCGCTCAACTACCGCGGCTTCCCGAAGTCGATCTGCACCTCGGTCAATCATGTCGTATGCCACGGGATCCCGGGCGACAAGAAACTGAAGAAGGGCGACATGGTGAATGTAGACATCACCGTGATCAAGGACGGTTTCCACGGCGACACCAGCAAGATTTTCTTCGCCGGCGAGCCGACCGTGGCCGCGCAGCGGCTGGCGCGCATCAGCCACGAATGCATGCGCATCGGTATCGACATGGTGCGGCCGGGCGTGCAGCTCGGCGACATCGGCCACGCCATCCAGACGCATGCCGAGTCGCAGCACTGTTCCATCGTGCGCGAGTACTGCGGTCACGGCATCGGCCGCGAGTTCCACGAGGACCCGCAGGTCCTGCATTACGGCAAACCGGGGACCGGGCTGCGGCTGGAGGCGGGCATGACCTTCACCATCGAGCCCATGGTAAATGCCGGCAAGCGCTTTACCCGGCTGCTGCCCGACGGCTGGACCGTGGTCACCAAGGACCATAGCCTGTCGGCGCAATGGGAGCATACCATCCTGGTCACGCCGGACGGCCACGAGGTGCTGACCTGCCTGGCGGGCGACGAGATCTGAACCGATCCATGACCGCCCATCTTGACGCCACGGCAGGCCCGCAGGACTTCGAGGCATGGTTCAACCTGGCGCCGCTCGGCGTCCGCCACGGGACCGCCGCGGCGTTGCTCGCAGCCTACAAGGGCTGCCTCGGTCACGGCCGCGCGGTACTCAAACAGCAGTTCGATGCCGGCCGCGACACCCACACCCTGCTGCAGGGCCGCTCCTGGCTGGTCGACCAGGTGCTGGCACATGCATGGCACCTGCATCTGGCCGATGCGGCGGAGCTGTTGGCGCTGGCCGCGGTCGGCGGCTACGGTCGCAGCGAACTCATGCCCGGTTCGGACATCGACCTGCTGCTACTACTGCCGGATGTGGCCGGCGACCGCTACAACGCACGTCTGGAAGCGCTCCTCACCTTCCTCTGGGATATCGGCCTGGAGGTCGGGCACAGCGTGCGCACCGTCGACGAGTGCGTGGAGCAGGCGCTCGCCGACGTCACCGTCATCACCAACCTGATGGAAGCACGCTGGCTGGCGGGGTCGCTGGAGCTGTTCTTCGAAATGCAGGACGCCACCGAGCCGGCCCGCATCTGGAGCAGCAGCGACTTCTTCCGGGCCAAGCGCGACGAACAGCGCGCCCGCTACCACAAGTACAACAATACGGCCTACAACCTGGAACCCAACATCAAAGAGGGGCCGGGCGGATTGCGCGACATCCAGATGATCGCCTGGGTCGCGAACCGCCATTTCGGCACCGACTCGCTGGAGAAACTCGTCGAGCGCAAATTCCTGACCGCTGCCGAGTACCGCACCCTGGTCGAGGGCCGCGAACAGCTGTGGCGGATCCGCTTCGCACTGCACATGCTCACCGGACGCGGCGAGGACCGCCTGCTGTTCGATTACCAGCGCACCCTGGCCGAGCAGTTCGGCTACGAGAACGACGCGACCCGGCTCGGTGTCGAGGCGTTCATGCGGCAGTACTACCGCACCATCATGACGCTGAGCCGGCTCAACGAGATGCTGCTGCAGCTGTTCCACGAGGAGATCCTGTTCCCGGAAGGCCCGGGCCAGCCGGTCGCGCTCAACAAGCGGTTCCAGTCACGGCATGGCTTCCTCGAGATCGCCTACCCGACCGTCTTCAAGCACTACCCTTACGCATTGCTCGAGGTGTTCCTGCTGCTGCAGCAGCACCCGGAGCTGAAGGGCGTGCGCGCCGACACCATCCGCGCCATACGCGAACACCGTCATCTCATCGACGACAGCTTCCGTCATGACATCCGGGTGCGCAGCCTGTTCATGGAAATTCTGCGCCAGCCGCACGGGGTGACCCGCGCGCTGCATCGCATGAACAACTACGGCGTGCTCGCCCATTACCTGCCGGTATTCGGCAATATCGTGGGGTTGATGCAGTACGACTTGTTCCACATCTACACGGTCGACGAGCACATCCTCACCGTGGTTCGCAACCTGCGCCGGTTCACCGTACAGGAATTCGCGCTCGAGTTTCCGCTCTGCAGCCATGTCGTGGCCACCATACCCAAACCGGAGCTGCTCTACCTGGCGGGACTGTTCCACGATATCGCCAAGGGGCGCGGCGGCGACCATTCGGATCTGGGGGCGCAGGACGCGCGCGATTTCTGCCTGCGCCACGATCTCAGCGACTATGACACCGAACTGGTCACCTGGCTGGTGCAAAAGCACCTGATCATGTCGTCCACCGCCCAGCGCCAGGACATCAGCGATCCGGTCGTCGTCAACCGCTTCGCGAAGCAGGTGCGCGATCCCATGCATCTCGACTACCTTTACCTGCTGACGGTGGCCGACATCCGCGGCACCAACCCGGAGATGTGGAACAGCTGGAAGGACGCCCTGCTCAAGCAGCTCTATTACAGCACCCGGCGCGCGCTGCACCGCGGGCTGGAAGATCCGATGGAGCGTTCCGAGCACATCCAGAAGGTACAGGAAGCCGCGCGCGAGCTGCTCGGCGCGGATGCCCCGGACTATGCCGCCATCTGGGCCCGGCTCGGTGACGAGTATTTCCTGCGCCACATACCCTGGCAGGTGGCACACCACACCCGGCTGCTGCTGGGACGCCTGGATCCAGCCGCCGCCCTGGTCGACATCCAGCCGCTGACCGAACGCGGCGGTACGGAAATCTTCATCTATGCCGGCCCCACCGACGACCTGTTCAGCCGCATTACCGCGGTACTGGACCAACTCGGCCTGAACGTGGTCGACGCCGGCATCGTCACCACCGACGACAATTTCGGCCTGCACACCTACCACGTTCTGGAGGAATCCGGTGCAGCGGTGGTGGAACAGGGGCGCAGCGACGAGATTCGCGCCGCCCTGCTCGCCGAGATCGATCACGGCAGCAGCGACACCTGGCATGTCGCACGGCGCATGCCGCGCCAGTACAAGCACTTTCCCATCAGGACCCACGTCGACTTCAAGCTCGACGAGTATGATCAGCGCACCGTGATGACACTAATCACCGCGGACCGCCCCGGCCTGCTGTCACGGGTCGGCCGCGCCTTCTCCGACTGCAAGGTGCGCCTGTTAAACGCGAAGATCGCCACCCTCGGCGCACGCGCCGAGGATGTCTACTACATCACCGACCTGGACAATCGGCCGCTGTCCGATCCGGCACAGATGTCCTGCCTGGAACAGGCACTGCACCGTTACCTGGACCACGACACGCACCGGCAGTCGGTGTTCCACGGCCAGCCTTGACCGGCGCACCGATGCGACCGCGGCAATGCTGCCGCGGTCGCCCGGCCTGATTCATTCAGCCGCGATGGTGTCGGACTGTTCCGGGAACGAGATCGTGAAGGCGCCGCGGATATCGCCGACCGCGAAGCCGGTGGCTTGATCCTGCGGATACAGCTCGGCGAGCCGCTCCGTGAGTGCGGGCGCCAGGTTGCTGCCATGGCAGGCGAGACACATCTCAGCGGTCGGTATCGCCTTCATGTAGCGATACACGCTGCCGTTGTCCGTCGTCACGGTCTCGGCGTATTCCAGCTTGTCGACGGCCACGCCGGATGCCTGCTCCTGCGCGAAACGTTCCAGCACGCCGCGTTCCCAGCTGTCGGGCGCATTGGCCGGGTTGCGCACCTTGAGCGCGGTGCGGCCGACGTCGATACCGCGCCGGGTGGAGATCGCGCCGGCGATCTGCGCCGCCTTCGTGTTGCAGACGCCGATCGCGGCGACCGGCCCGCCCGCCTGCATGGCGCTCAGCAGTACCGATTTGAGCGCGCCGCCCAGCTCCTGCGCCGCGGCACGGCTGGCAGCGAGACGCGGGTCTGCCGTATCGGCCAGTCCGGCGCTCGCGCCGGCGAGCAGCAAGGTCATGACGATCAGTCTGTTCATAGTCACACTCCAGTTAGCAAGGTTGAGGATCGTTTCGTGCCGCGGCAAGGCCATTCTGCCGCAACGGCTCATAGCGCGCACGGTGACAGCATGCATCCCGGCACCGGCGGCGGCCTGTGGCGGGGTTCACCCGCCGGGTCGTCCCAGCCGCGCGTCACGCCAGCTCCACCAGCTCGAGGGCGTTGCCGTCCGGGTCGCGGCAGAACAGCGCACGCCGGCCGGACCGGCTCAACGTGAAATCTATGCCTGCCGCCTGCAGCGCGGCGACTGCCGCATCGAGATCCGCCACGGCGAAGGCCAGATGGTAGTCGCGGCCGCCGTGGCCGGCGGCGCCGCCCCGGCCCGCCCCGGGCAGTTCCAGCAGGTGCAGTTGCTGCCCCTGCCCCGTTTCCAGCCAGGCGCCCGGGTAACCCAGCGCCGGTCGCTGTGACGCCGGCGGCAGGCCCAGTACGTCGCGATAGAAACGCAGCGCCCGCGCGGTATCGCCGACCAGTATACTGGCATGGTGCAGGCCGGTGACGCGAATCATGCCACGTCTCCGGCATGGCTACGCGCCGCCAGCCAGGCGGCCAGCACGATCATGCAGCCGCCCGCCCATTCGCGCGGCAGCACCGCCTCGTCGGTGAGCAACAACGCGGATACCGCCCCGACCACCAGCTCGAACAGCAGGATCACCGCCGACCGGTGTACCGGCATGCGTGTCACGCCGTACTGCACGGCCAGCGTCATCACCAGGAATCCGAACAGTCCCAGCGCGACCGCGCCCAGCCAGGTGCCTGCGGCCACCGCAGGCACACCGGCGCGCTCGACCAGGATCCACAGTGCGGCCACGACCACCACGCCGGCACAGCTGGCGGCCGACTTCAGCACGACCTTCGCACCCTGCAGGCGCCGCACGTAGACGTTGCTGAGGGCGAAACCGAAACCCGCCGACACTGCCAGCCAGTCGGCGCTGTCACGCGGCCATGGCACGCCGACCTCCTCGTTCCACAGCATGATGAGGGCACCCACCACCGCCAGCACGAACACCTGCAGCGAACGGCGGTCGGGACGCTCGTCGAGCATGATCCAGCCGAGCACCACCGCCCAGAACGGCGACAGGTAGAACAACAGCAGCACCCGCACGACATTGCCGTCGAGCACCGCCAGGATGAAGGCGACATTGCACCAGCCCGCCCCCAGGGCGAGCATCACCAACCCGGGCAGGTGCGCGGCAAGTTGCCCGCGCTCGCGCACGAACAGCCACCCGAACACCGCGAGTACGGCCGCGTAGCTGACCAGGGAACTCCACAAGCCGGGCAGGCCGGACGCCTCCAGCAGGCGCAGCGGATACCACACGAGACCCCACAGGGTGGCCGTCAGCAGCAGGCTGAAGACGGGCAATAGATGGTGCTCGGAACGCGTGCCGTTCATGCCAGGGGCTCGCCGCCGCCAGCTGCCGTGCCGCGCCGGCCGCTCGCTGCCGGCGGCGGGGGAGCGGGAAATCCGCGGCCGGTTGCTGGTATCCGCTTGTTCACTTTCCGGTTATTCCTCGGGTCGCACCGCAGCATTACGCGCCGGTTTAATGTCGTTCGGGGAATCCATTATACTGGCACCTCCTCGAACCACCGGACCGACCAGAGCCGCGCCTGCCCGGGTGCAGCGCGCGCAGCCGCCCCACCACAGTATGAATCCCGACATGGCAAGGTTGCAGCCCTACCCGTTCGAACGACTGGGCAGGCTGTTCAGTGGACTCACCCCGGCGGCCGGCCTGCAGGAGATCTCGTTGTCGATCGGCGAACCGCGTCATGCTACACCGGGTTTCATCGCGGAAGAAGTGATCACCCACCTGCACGGGTTGGCGCATTATCCGCTGACACGGGGCGCAGCCGGGCTGCGCACGACCATCGCCGACTGGCTCTGCGCCCGCTTCGCGCTGCCCGCCGGCAGCATCGATCCCGAAACCATGGTGCTGCCGGTCAACGGCACGCGTGAGGCGCTGTTCGCCTTCGCCCAATGCACGATCGACCGCAGCAAGGCGCCGCTGTTGCTCATGCCCAACCCGTTCTACCAGATCTACGAGGGCGCCGCGCTGCTGGCCGGGGCGGAACCCTATTTCCTCAACACCACGCGGGCGACCGGCTATCTCCCCGACCTCGACAGCGTGCCGCCGGCGGTATGGGCGCGCTGCCAGCTGATCTACATCTGCACACCGGGCAACCCGACCGGCGCGGTCATGCCCAGCGCGCAGTTGCAGCAGCTGATCGGGCTGGCCGACGAATACGACTTCGTGATCGCCTCGGACGAATGCTATTCGGAAATCTACCCCGACGGTAGCGCGGCGCCGGTCGGCCTGCTCGCCGCCGCCGCCGCCCTGGGCCGTACCGACTACCGGCGCTGTATGGTGTTCCACAGCCTGTCCAAGCGCTCCAACGCGCCCGGGCTGCGCTCCGGTTTCGTGGCCGGCGATGCCGCGCTCATCGCGAATTTCCTGCGCTACCGCACCTACCACGGCTGCGCCATGCCGCCGGCCACGCAGGCGGCCAGCCAGCGCGCCTGGGCTGACGAGCGGCACGTGGAGGAGAACCGGCGCCTGTACACGCAGAAGTTCGACGCGGTCCTGCCGCTGCTGGCGGACGTACTGGACGTGCAGCGACCCGCGGCCGGCTTTTACCTGTGGGCGCGCACCCCCGGGGATGATGCGGCCTTCGCGCGCGCGCTGCGGCAGCACTGCAACGTCATCGTGCTGCCCGGCAGCTTCCTGTCGCGGCCGGTCGCGGGCTTCAACCCCGGTCAGGGCTATGTGCGGATGGCGTTGGTCGCCCCGCCGGAGGACTGCATCGAGGCGGCGCAGCGCATCAGGACGTACCTTCAGGCGGTCTAACGGGTACAATCGCATAATTTTACAGCCATACCGGAGAATACCAGCCATGAGCGACCTGCAGGCAACCATCGAAGAGGCCTTCGAACGACGCGCCGATATCACCCCGCGCAGCGTGGAAACCCATGTCAAGGAGGCCACCCTGGAGGCCATCAACATGCTCGACCGCGGCGTGGCACGCGTGGCGGAAAAGAAAAACGGTACCTGGGTGGTCAACGACTGGTTGAAAAAGGCCGTGCTGCTGTCGTTCCGCATCGAGGACAACGCTTTCATCAAGGGCGGCTTCACCAACTACTACGACAAGGTGCCTTCGAAGTATGCCGACACCAACTCGCGCGAGTTCCGCGAGGGTGGCGTGCGTGTGGTACCCCCCGCCACCGCGCGCAAGGGTGCCTACATCGCGCCGGGCGCGGTCCTGATGCCCTCCTACGTCAACATCGGCGCCTACGTCGATTCCGGCACCATGGTGGACACCTGGGCCACCGTCGGCTCCTGCGCCCAGATCGGCAAGAACGTGCACCTCTCCGGCGGCGTCGGTATCGGCGGCGTGCTCGAACCGGTGCAGGCCGCACCCACGATCATCGAGGACAACTGCTTCATCGGCGCCCGTTCCGAGGTGGTCGAGGGCGTCATCGTCGAGGAAGGCTCGGTCATCTCCATGGGCGTCTACATCGGACAGAGCACCCGCATCTACGACCGCGAATCGGGCGAGATACTCTATGGCCGCATACCCGCCGGCTCCGTGGTGGTATCCGGCAACCTGCCCTCGAAGGACGGCAAGTACAGCCTCTACTGCGCGGTGATCGTCAAGCGTGTCGACGAGAAGACCCGCTCCAAGGTCGGCATCAATGCGCTGCTGCGGGATATCTAGTGACAGCCATGCGACTATTCCCCGTCATTGCCGCGTCGCTACGCGCCTCGTAATGAGGGGGTATCTCTTGACTCCCGGACACCGCCCCTGATGATCACGCTCTACGGCATCCCCAACTGCGACACGGTGAAGCGGGCACGGCGCTGGCTGGACGACCATGGTATCGCCTACCGCTTCCATGACCTGCGCAGGGACGGGCTGGACGACGACCGGCTCGCGGCATGGATCGATGCGGTGGGTTGGGAGTCGCTCCTGAACCGCCGCGGCACCACCTGGCGCCGGCTACCGGAAGCGGCGCGCGCGAGTATCGACCGGGGCAACGCCGCCCGTCTCATGCTGGAGCAGCCGACCCTCATCCGGCGTCCGGTGCTGGCCCGGGGCCGGCGGCTGCAGGTGGGCTTCGATGCCGACAGTTATCAGGCACTGTTCGGCGGAGCGGCCCGGTCATGAGCGCCACGCTGGACCTGGCGCAGGCGCTGATCGCGCGTCCCTCCATCACGCCGGATGACGCCGGCTGCCAGCAACTGCTCGCGCAACGCCTGGCGCAGGCCGGCTTCGGCATCGAGCACCTGCGCTTCGGGCCGGTCGACAACCTGTGGGCGCGGCGCGGCCACGACGCGCCGCTGTTCGTCTTCGCCGGTCACACCGACGTGGTGCCGCCCGGCGACCGCAGCCAGTGGGACACCGATCCGTTCACGCCCGTCATCCGCGACGGCATGCTCTACGGTCGCGGCGCGGCCGACATGAAAGGCAGTATCGCGGCCATGGTCACGGCCTGCGAGCGCTTCGTCACGGCGCATCCCGACCATGCGGGTTCGATCGCCTTCCTGATCACCAGCGACGAGGAAGGCCCGTCGGTGGACGGCACGGTCAAGGTCGTCGAGCACCTGGCCGCACGCAACGAACACATCGACTGGTGCCTGGTCGGCGAACCCTCCAGCGTGGACCGGACCGCGGACGTGATCAAGAACGGCCGGCGCGGCTCGCTCAACGGCCGCTTGCGGGTACACGGCCAGCAGGGCCATGTCGCCTATCCGCAGCGCGCGGACAATCCCATTCACCGCGCCCTGCAGGCGCTGGCCGAACTGGCGGCGGTGGAATGGGATCGCGGCAACGCGCATTTCCCGCCGACCAGCTTCCAGATTTCCAACATCCATGCCGGCGATGGCACCGTGAACATCATCCCGGGGACGCTGGAGGTGCTGTTCAATCTGCGCTTTTCCACCGCCTCGACCGCGGCCGGCATCAAGTCACGGGTGGAAGAGATCCTCGAGCGGCACGGCCTGCGCTACACCCTCGACTGGCACCTGTCCGGGTCGCCGTTCCTGACCCCGTCCGGGGCGCTGGTCGATGCCACCTGCCGGGCCATTGCGGACGTCACCGGCCGCCAGACCGAACTCTCCACCAGCGGCGGCACATCGGACGGCCGTTTCATCGCACCCACCGGCGCACAAGTGGTCGAACTCGGTCCGCTCAATGCGACCATACACAAGGTCAACGAATGCGTGGAGATCGCGGAAATTGACCAGATATCCGTAATCTATGAGAGAATCCTGGAACTGCTGCTAGGAAAGGAGACGGCATGAAATCAGCGCTTCGTCCACACCGCGCGGCCCGCCTGCTGCGCCGCGCCGGCCTGCTGGCCGGCGTCACGCTGCTATCCGCCTGCTCCATGGGCCAGCTGGTGGTGCGCGGCTCGACCGCGATCCTCGACAGCGGCATCACGGCCATGAACCGCGAGACCGACCTCGAACTCGCACGCGCGGCGATGCCCGCGAACCTGAAAATGCTGGAAGGCATGTTGGTCGAGGACCCGGGTAACAGCACCCTGCGTCTGTATGCCGCCGAGGGCTTCTACGGTTACGGCTTCGGTTTCATCGAGGCGGAGGACCCGGCGCGTGCCGCCGTGCTCTACCGGCGCTGCTACACCCATGCCCGCAGCGCGCTGCAGGCGGCCGGACTGTCGCTGGATCCGGAAAGCGCCAGCGCGGACGAACTGACCGCGGCCGCCGCCGGCCTGGATGCGCGTGCCGTTCCCGCCCTGTTCTGGACGGCTTCGTGCCTCGGCAAATGGATCGACCTGAACCGCGACACGATCACGGTGATCGCCAGCCTGGCGAATGCCGCCGCCCTCATGCAGCGCGCGCTGGATCTGGACGAAGGTTTCTACCACGCCGGGCCGCACCTGTTCTTCGGGGTCTACTACGGCGGCCGCTCGCCCTTGCTGGGCGGTGATTTCGAGCGTTCTGCGCATCATTTCAAACGCGCGGCACAGCTGAACGCCGACCGGCTGCTGCTGGTCGATGTGCTGCAGTCGCAGTACCTGCACCGCCAGCAGCTCGACCGGGACGCATTCCACGCACGCCTGCAACACGTGCTCGACGCGCCGGACGACCTCGATCCCGACCTCGCGCTGATCAACGGCATCGCCAAGCAGCATGCCGCGCGCCTGCTGACCCTGGAGCACGAATGGTTCTGATGAACATGCACGCACTGAAACGCTGGTTGACCGCGCTGCTGCTGACGGCCTGCAGCACCGCACCCGCCTTCGCGGAGCGGACCTGGGAGCTGAAATTCGCGACCCTGGCACCGGCAGGCACCACCTGGGTCAAGCTGCTGGAGGACTGGGGCGAACAGGTCAAGGCCGCGAGCGGCGGCCGCCTGGTCTTCAAGATCTACCCGGGCGGCGTGCAGGGCGACGAACCGGACGTGCTGCGGAAGATCCGCTTCGGGCAGCTGCAGGGCGGCGCCTTCACCGGCTACGGTATCGGCCAGATCTACTCGCCCGCGCGCGTGCTGGAGCTGCCGTTCCTGTTCGAGGGCATCGATGAAATCGACTACGTGCGCGAACGGCTGATGCCTTCCATCGAGCAGGGCTACCGCGACAGCGGTTACGAACTCGTGGGCTGGATGGAGGTCGGCTATATCTATTTCTTCTCCAAGGAACCGATCGCCACACTCGACAACCTCAGGCAGCGCCGCATCTGGTTCTGGCAGGGTGACCCGCTCGGCAAGGCATTCTTCGACGCCGCCGGCCTGGCGCCGGTGCCGTTGTCCATCATCGACGTCTACACCAGCCTCTCGACCGGCATGATCGACACGGTGTACGCGCCCCCGCTCGGCGCCATCGCGCTGCAATGGTTCACCAAGACGCAGTACATCACCAACGTGCCCATGGCCAACGGCATCGGTTCGCTGGTCGTCTCGCGCCGCTTCTTCCAGAACCTGCCGCAGGATCTGCAGACACTGCTCAGGCGTACCGGCGCGGAAACCGGGAACCGGCTGATTGCGGCGACGCGCGCGGACAATCTCGAGGCGCTGGCGCTGATGAAGGAACGCGGCATGATCCTGGTCGATGCCGATGCCTCGCTGGTCTCGGGTGACATCGAAAAAATCAGCCAGCAGGCCGGGCGGGAACTGATGGCGACCGGCTACATACCGGAAGCCGTGTTGACCAGGGTCAACGGCTGGCTGACCGAATTCCGCGCCCACAAGGCAGACGTCAGCACCGATGCTGCGCACTGAGCCGGCCTGGATCAGCGCCCTGCGCCACACCCTGATCCGTCTCGACGGTTTCATGGCCGGGCTGTCGCTCATGCTGCTGCTGGCACTGATCCTGGGACAGGTCCTGCTGCGCAACCTGCTGGATTCCGGCGTTCCCAACGCGGACGTGCTGGCCCGCTACCTGGTGCTGTATATCGCCTTCTTCGGCGCCGCGCTGGCCATCGAGCGTCACCGCCACATCCGCATCGACATCGTTGCCGCCTTCCTCACGCAGGAACGGCTGCGCCGGATCACGCCGCCGCTGTACCTGCTCTCGGCCATGATCTGTGCCGTGATGGCATGGGCCGCCATGCGTTTCTGGTATGACGACTGGCAGTTCGTGGCCGCCCACGAACGCTGGTCCTCGATCCTGGCCCTGATCACGCCGTTCGGCTTCTGCCTGCTCACCGTGCACTTCCTGATCGGCGGCCTGTACCTGCCCCCCCTGGACGAACGGCGATGACCGTCGTGCTGGTCGTGCTGCTGGTCGCACTGGCGCTGGTCGGCATGCCGCTGTTCGTCGCCCTGGCCGGCGGCAGTCTGCTCGCGACCTGGAATGCCGGCCTCGATCCCGCGCTGCTCGCGGTGGAGCTGAACCGGCTCGCATCTTCGCCCTACCTGGCCGCCATCCCGCTGTTCACCTTCAGCGGCGTGGTGCTGGCCGCCGGCGGCGCCCCGCAGCGCATGATCGGGTTGTTCAACGCCCTGGTCGGCTGGCTGCCCGGCGGCATCGCCGCCGTCACACTCACCTCCTGTGCCTTCTTCACCGCCTTCTCGGGCGCCTCGGGCGTCACCATCCTCGCACTCGGCGGCCTGATGATGCCGCTGCTGCTGCACGCCGGCTATCGCGAACGTTTCAACCTCGGCCTGCTCACCACCTCGGGCTCGCTCGGCCTGCTGTTTCCACCCAGTCTCGCGATCCTGTTGTACGGCATCGTCGCCGGAGTCAGCATCGACCAGCTGTTCCTGGCCGGCATCGTGCCGGGCCTGCTGCTGATGCTGATCCTGGGCATGTACTGCCTGTACGCGTGCAACAAGAGCGGCGCACAGCGCCAGCGCTTCTCGCTGCGTACCCTGGCGCGCGCGGCGCGCGCGGGCATCTGGGACATCCTGCTGCCGGTCGGGGTCCTGCTCGGCATCTTCGGCGGCTTCGTCACCATCAGCGAGGCCTCGGCCTGCACCGCGGCCTATGTACTGCTACTGGAATGCTTGATCCACCGCGAACTCAGCCTGCGCCGGGACCTGCCGGGCCTGCTGCGGGACGCCGCCATCCTGGTCGGCAGCATCCTGATCATCCTCAGCGTGGCCATGGGTCTCACCAACCTGCTGATCGATGCGCAGATCCCGATGCAGCTGCTGGGGTGGATGGAAACGCACATCGACTCGAAGCTGCAGTTCCTGGTACTGCTCAACGTGTTCCTGCTGGTCGTCGGCTGCATGATGGACATCTTTTCAGCCACCGTGGTGGTGGTGCCGCTGATCCTGCCCATCGCACGCAACTACGGCATCGACCCGATCCACCTGGGCATCATCTTCCTGGCCAACCTGGAGATCGGTTACAGCACGCCGCCCGTCGGCATCAACCTGTTCATCGCCAGCCAGCGCTTCCGGCGTCCCGTGCTGCTGCTGTTCAATTCCGCACTGCCGTTCCTGCTGCTCATGCTGCTGTGGCTGGTGATCATCACCTACGTACCGGCGTTCACATTGTGGTGGCGCTAGCCGCGGCGTCTGCCGGCAGTACTGCAACTCCCTGCGCGCGCAACGGCGTCTTGTGAATACGCCATAACGGCTGCTGAACCCGGCGTGACGATGCGCAATCCGGCCGTCTTAGTCCGGTTCCCTTACCGGAACCTGCTGGCCGGCGTCTGCCTCGCAACCTGTCTCCTGCTCGCAGCCTGCGGCGAACGCCCGCCACGCCTGCCGGCATTGCCGGTCGATGCGGTCATTCTCGCCTTCGGCGACAGCCTGACGCGCGGCAGCGGCGCCGCGCGGGAAGCAAGCTATCCCGCCGCGCTCGCGCGCCTGCTCGGGCGCGAGGTAATCAACGCCGGCGTGCCCGGCGAGGTCAGCGCCGCGGGCCGCGCACGCCTGCCCGAGCTGCTGGAACGCTACCGGCCGGCACTGCTCCTGCTATGCCATGGCGGCAATGATCTGTTGCGGCGCCTCGACCCGCACGCCTTGCGCGCAAACCTGGAGGCGATGATCCGGGCAGCGGAATCCCGCGGCATACCAGTGGTACTGCTCGGCGTGCCGGAGCCGACGCTGTTCGGTCTATCAGCCGCCAAGCTGTATGGAGAACTGGCCGAGCAGTACGGACTAGCCTACGAGAACGCCGTCATCGCCGCGGTTGAAGGCGATGCGCGACTGAAGTCGGATCGCATCCATCCCAACGCCGCGGGCTACCGGCATATCGCCGAGGCGATCTACGCCCTGCTCGAAGACAGCGGCGCCATCGACTGACAGCGCGGGACAGCAACCACCGCGGGGAAAGTGTGACTGTTATGGAATCAGGCCTGCGCGGCACCGGGACGGACGCGTATTGAATATCCGTTGGCATGTCCCCGGTTCGGATATCGAGTCAGTTGCTGGTCGCATGTCTCACGCTGTCGGCACATACATGATCGGACAGATGCAGTGACCCAGCACGCCCTCTTCCGTGAATTCCGTGAGTACGCCGTAGGGTACGCGATGCCGGTGGCAGCCCATGATGATCAGGTCGATCGCCAAGCGCTCGCTTTCCTTCAGGATCGTCCGTACGGTCGCGCCTTCGATCAGCAGCGCCTTCGTCTCGACGCCGCGCTCGCGCATGCAGCGCGCGAGCGTCTGCAGGAACTCGTGCTCGGCACCCAGTTCGGCGGCACCCTCGCGGCGCAGCACCGTACTGTCGACGTTGTAGACCCCGTTCGAGCTCGTATGCGGCACGACATGCACCAGCCAGACCCTGCCCCCGAGCGCACGCGCCAGTTCCAGGGCATGCTCGATGAGCGGCGCGGCGATGGTTGTGGTATCGATATCGTCGATGGCGACGAGCAAATTCTTCACGTCCCGGGCTCCTGTCTGTGCGGTGCACTATCGCTATGTTTATACGCAAGGCTGGCAATTTGTGGAAGAGCCGCCTTGACGGGCATCAATCCAGCCGCCGACGCGGCCGCGGCGGGTGGCGCCCGCCGCGGTCATGCCGTCAGGCCCGCCGCGCGTCGGCCACGTCGTTGCGCAGGTAGACCGGCAGGGCCTGTTCCGGCGCGACCGCAGCGCCGTCCGCGAACGCCGGCAGCGCGAGTCGCGCGACGTCACCGGCACTCGGCTCCAGATCCGGCAGGACCCGCACCACGCGTTCGCCCAGGCGCGGCATGAGGCTGTCCCCGTAGGCCGCCCAGCCGCTGCCCGCGGCGATCCAGTCGCCGTGCGCCGGGACCGCGACCGCTGCCGGCGCCCGTACCACCTCGGCCGTCTCCGCCTGCAGTCGGCCGTCACGATAGCGGTAGGCGCACCAGTACACCTCGTGCTTGCGCGCGTCCAGCGCGGCCAGGATGGCCGTGCCGCCGCTGGCGCGCTGCGCACCGAGGGCCAGGGCCGCCAGCGTGGATACAGGCACCACCGGGCGTTGCGCGGCAAAGGCGATACCCTGCACGATGCTGGCGGCGATGCGCACCCCCGTGAAGGAGCCGGGACCACGCCCGAAGGCGATGGCATCGAGCGCCGTCACCGCCAGGCCGGCCTCCACCAGCAGCGCTTCGATCATGGGCAGGATCAGCGTGGCGTGCTGGCGCGGCGCCAGCGCGTAGCGTTCCAGCACGTCCCCGTTGACCGTCAGTGCGGCGGAGCAAGCCGCGGTCGCGGTCTCGATCGCGAGGATGTGCGTCGCCATATCAGCCGAGTTCCAGCGGCGCGGCGCCTGCAGCGGCGAAGAAATCCTGCACGTCGGCCACGGCATGCGTACGCGGCATGGCCGGCAGGCTGTTCAGGAACACCCGGCCGTAGGATTTGCTGCGCAGGCGCGGATCGCACAACACTAGCACCCCGCGGTCGGCATGGTCGCGGATCAGGCGCCCGATACCCTGCTTGAGCGCGATCACCGCATGCGGCAGCTGATAGGCCATGAACGGATTCACGCCCTGTTCACGCAGCGCCTCGATGCGCGCCTGCAACACCGGGTCGCCGGGCGATCCGAATGGCAGCTTGTCGATGATGACACAGGACAGTGCCTCGCCGCGCACATCGACACCTTCCCAGAAACTGCTGGTACCCAGCAGCACGGCATTGCCGAGCGCCCGGAAACGATCCAGCAGCGCCCGCCGGGGCGCCTCGCCCTGCACCAGCAGCGGCCAAGGACAGTCCGCCTCCAGTTGGCGGGCCGCCGTGCGCAGGGCATGGTGGCTGGTGAACAGCAGGAAGGCGCGTCCGTCACTGGCAGCCAGCACGTCGCGCGCGCAGGCAACCACGGCGTCCGTGTAATCCGGTCCGTTCGGGTCCGGCATCGCATCCGGCAGATAGAGCAGCGCGTTGCCGGCATAATCGAACGGGCTGTCCAGCTTCAGGGTCTTCGCATCTTCCAGTCCGAGCCGGCTGGCGAAATGCGCGAAGCTGTCACCCACCGCGAGGGTCGCCGAGGTGAACACCCAGGCGCAGGCGAGGTTGTCGAGACAATTGCGAAATACCGGCGCCACCTCGAGCGGTGTCAGGTTGAGCCGGAACGCGGTACGCTGCGTCTCGAACCACTGGATATAGCCGCCGGATTCGCCTGCCATGAGCTGCGCCAGCCGCTGGCGCAGCTGCAGCGCGCGCTGGCGGCAGTTATCCAGCCCCTTGCCGCGCTCGGCCGCCGGCACCAGCCAGTCTTCCAGCCGCAGCAACGCCCCCGCCAGGTCCTCCAGCACCGCGCGCACGCGCGCGTCTGCGGCGACTTCCGACCACGCCGCGCGCCGGTCCTGCTGACCGAGCGCCAGGCGCAGCCGGTGCACCAGCCCTTCGAGGTGCTCCGCCGCCTCCGGCAGGTCCTGCATGTCGCCGGCCTCGCGCAGATGCTCCATGCGCACGTCACGCGCGAGGTCGCGCAGCTGGTGGCTGCTCAGCGTGATCCCGAAGAAGACCGAGGCGACCTCGGGCAGCTGATGTGCCTCGTCGATGACGAAGGCATCGGCGCCCGGCAGCAGTTCGCCGAACCCCTCCTCTTTCAGCACCATGTCCGCGAACAGCAGGTGATGGTTGATCACCACCACATCGGACTCGAGCGCGTTACGACGCGCCCGGATGACAAAGCAGTCCTGGAAATATTCGCATTCCTGGCCCAGACAGTTTTCCACCGTCGAGGTCACGCGCGGCCATACCGGCGAGTCTTCCGGGACCGCGCCGAGTTCGGCGATATCGCCCAGCGTGGTGAGTCCGGCCCAGGCCCGGACCTGTTCGAATTCATGCAGCTGCCTGCCGTTGAAGTGGCGGCCATCGCCGCCCGCCGTTGCCAGCCGGTGCAGGCACAGGTAGTTGGCACGGCCCTTGAGCAGCGCGCTGCGCACCGGCAAGCCGAGGGCCGCGCGCACGACCGGGAGATCCCTGCCGTAGAGCTGGTCCTGCAGGTGGCGAGTACCGGTCGAGATGATGACCTTGCGCCCGGCGCGTAGCGCCGGCAGCAGGTAAGCGAAGGTCTTGCCGGTACCGGTACCTGCCTCGACGATCAGACGGGAACGCCCGTCTATCGCCGCGGCGACCGCCTCGGCCATCTGCTGCTGTTCCGCGCGCGGCGCGAATCCGTGCACGTGCACGGCCAGCGGACCAGCATCACTCAGCAGCTCGGAGATCTCGGTCATCGTCGGTTACCGGCCGGGACGCGAGCGCGCCTCGCAGCCCGAGGTCTCTCGATCATGCGCAAGCGCCATGGGGTGATGCGATATAGCTGCAGGTCTGGCCGCGTCCGCGCGCGTCTCGCCCAGACAAAGCGCGTGCAGGCGCAGCGCGCCTACAGTCTGCGGCACGGCGTCGGCAGGCTGTCACCGTCCCGCCAGCTCGCGGGCCCGCTGTTCCGCGGCCGCGGCCCCCGCGTCGTCGCGCTGGGCGTGCCGGGCACGTGCGATGAGCTGCCAATTGCGCGCCTGCTGCGCGGCATTACCGCTGGCCAGGCTGTTGGACTTGGCGGCGAGCTGTTCCGCGGCCTGCGAATCACCCTGCGACAAGCGTACCGTTGCCAGGTGATACCAGAGCACCGGGTTGCGTGGATCGATGCGGATCGCGCGTTCGAGCGAGGCGGCAGCGGCCTCCAGATCGCCGCTGTTCGCCTGCCGTTCCGCGGTATCGAGCAGTGCCACCACGGCCGGCGGCTGCGGCCGCGCCACGGGCGCTGCCGGCTGCTGCGGTTGCGGCATGCCGCTCACGGGCGGTGCCGGCTGCGGCAAGCCGCCCGAATCCGGCCATTGTCCACCGACCGGTGGGGGCTGGCGCTCGCCGCGCGGTGGGTAGTAGGTCGGCGCGCAGCCCGACAGCAGCAACAACAGCGCCAGCACGGCCAGGCCGGGGTATGTCGTGTCGATCGATCTCACTGAAACAGCTCCTTGAACCAGTCAACCGCCTCCGGCAGGTTGCCGATGCCGCGCATACAGGGTGCGGGCTGGGTCGGTGCGCTGCCGCTGATAAACGGCAATTGTACGGCATCGGGGCAGCCGGCATCAGCCAGCAAACCGGTAGCCGGATCGATCCACTGATATTCGATGCCGTCGATCAGGGTCTGGTGCCAGCCCGAGTCGTTGAAGCCGGCGAACACATCGCGCCAGATGCGCAATGCCCCGGTGGAGCCGCTGAGACCGGTAGACTGATTGTCGTCGCGTCCCACCCAGACGACGCCGAGCCGGTCACCGGTGAAGCCGGCGAACCAGCTGTCGCGCAGGTCGTCGGTGGTACCGGTCTTGCCGGCGACATTGCGGTCCGCCGGCAGGGACTGGTAGACCGCCTGTCCGGTGCCTTCCCGCACCACGTAGAGCAGCGCGGTGGTGATCAGGTAGTCCGGTCCCGGTGAGATCGCCGCCTGGACATTGAGCGGATACCGCTGCAAAGGCGTCTTGTCCGCGGCGAGAACCGCCGTGATGGCGCGCAGCGGCGTGGCGAACCCGCCGTTGGCGAAGGTCTGGTACATGCGCGTCACCTGGTAGGGGGACATTTCAACGGCACCCAGCAGCAGCGACGGATAGGCATTGAGACGCTGTTCCACCCCCAGCCGGCGCAGGGTGTTTATGACCTTGTCGATTCCCAGTGTCAGACCGAGGCGTGCCGTGCTGATGTTGTAGGAATGCGCCAGTGCCTGGTAGAGCGGCACCATGCCGTGATTCTGCTTGTCGTAGTTGGCGGGTTCCCAGGTATCACCGTTACGGGCGGTCCAGGTCAGCGGACTGTCATCGAGCAAGGTGGCCAGCGTATAGTGCTGCGGCTGTTCGAGCGCTGTCAGGTACACCGCGGGCTTGAGCAGCGAGCCTACCTGGCGGTAGGCATCCAGCGCCCGGTTGAAGCCCGCGAACTTGGGGTCGCGCCCACCCGCCATGGCCAGCACCTCGCCACTCTGGACCGAGGTCACGACCGCTGCGCCCTCCAGCTTGCCGCGCTCCATGCCAAGACCGCGCTCGAGTTCGTCCAGACGCCTGGACAGCACACGCTCGAGCTGCCACTGGGCCTGCGGATCCAGCGTGGTGAAGATGGTCAGGCCCTCCGAGGTGATGTCCTCGTCACGGTAATCGGACTGCAACTGGCGCCGCACCAGGTCCAGGAAGGCGGGAAACGCGTTGATCGCCTTGCGCCCTACCGAACCGACACCCAGCTTCTGGGACTTGGCGCGTGCGGCAGCCTCCTTGTCGATGAGCTTGAGTTCAGCCATCACGTCCAGCACCAGATTGCGCCGCGCACGCGCACGCTCGGGGTGTTTCCAGGGATTGTAATAGGAAGGCCCCTTTACCAGTCCGACCAGCAGCGCATACTGGTCGACCGTGAGCTCCGCGAGCGGCCGATCGAAATAGAAATAGCTGGCCAGACCGAAACCGTTGATGGAACGGCTGCCGTCCTGTGCCAGATAGACCTCGTTCAGGTAGGCCTCGAGGATCTCGTCCTTGCTGTAGTGCAACTCCAGCAGCAAGGCCATGATCGCCTCGTTGATCTTGCGCACCAGCGACCGTTCGCTGCTGAGGAAAAAGTTCTTCACCAGCTGCTGCGTCAGGGTACTGCCGCCCTGCACGACGCCGCCGGCACGCATGTTGACCCACAGTGCACGCAGGATGGCAAGCGGCGCGACGCCGTGATGCTGATAGAAGCTGCGATCCTCGACGGCAATCAGCGCATTGATCAGCCCGACCGGCACCTGGGCGAGCTGCAGCAGCACCCGGTCCTCGTTGTGTGCGGGGTAGAAACTGCCGACCAGTACCGGATCGAGCCGTGCCAGCGCGACGGCGCTGCCGCTGCTGCGGTCTGCTAGCTGCGCCACCGCCCCGCCCGCGAATGACACACGCAGGTTCCGGGACGGCTCCATACCGTCCCAGAAGGCGAACGGCCGGGTCATGATATGGAAGACCTCGCGGTTGCGCGAATACTGCCCGGGCTGCTGTGGTGAACGCACCGGTCGGTAATTCAGTGCGTTCAGTTCGCCGACCAGTTGCTCCGGTGTCAGTTCCTGACCAACATACAGATCGAGCGAACGGGCATACACCCGGGCCGGGAGCGACCAGCGCTTGCCGGTGAACTGCGCGTTAACGCGAATGTCCAGCCACGCGACATACGCCGCGCCCACCAGCAGTAAAGCCAGCGACAGCTTGAACCAGGGAAACGACTTGTGGCTGCGCTTGCGCCGGGACGACTTGCGCCGGCGCGGGCGACGTCGGGTCATGGAAAAGGGCCTTCGCTGGTCAGGAACGCGGTGCACGCACCGCGATCACGGCAGAACGGAAGTGGGCTAGTTTAACCGATCCAGGCGGGTACGCCTATCGCCACCCCGCAGTGACACTGTGCCGGATCGCCGCGCGCGTACGGCGCCCACTGCGGCTGCATTTACGCCGTCGATACGGCGTGTCGGCATCCGCGCGAACGTCTGACTACTGACTGCCGAAGACCTTTTTGAGCAGATCGCTGGAACGGGCCAGCGGGTTCTGGCGTATGCGCTTTTCTTCCTCCGCCACCATCAGGAACAGGCCGTCGAGTGTCCTTTCGGTCACGTAGCCGTCCAGATCAGTGGCATCGCTGGACAGTAGGCTGGACAGACCGCCCGCCTTCGACACCATGTTCTTGTACGAGGAAGTGACGCCGGCGCGCGCCGTCGCTTCCGCCACGATGGGGCGCATCCTGGCGGTCAGCGTTTCCGCCGTGGTCCTGCGGAAATACTGCGTGGCGGCATCATTCGGGCCGGTCAGGATCCCGCGCGCATCGTCCAGCGTCATCTGCTGGATGGCGTCGCCGAACACCGCCGCGGCCTCGGGTACGGCACGCTCTGCCGCATGGTTCATCGATGCCACGAATTCGTCCGCCAGTTTGTCCTGACGCAGGGTGCGCAGCGATTTCTCAACCCAGGCCAGGCTCTTCGGCATGGGTATCCGCACCCTGGCATCGTTGAGGAAGCCACCGTCCTTGCCGAGTTGTTCGACCGCGAATCGCGTACCCTGACTCAGCGCCTCCTTCAGGCCGGAGGCCGTCTCGGCCTCGCTCAGTGCACTGACGCCGCTCGTACCGGAACTCCCCTTGCCGGACATGCCTTCCTTCAGCGTTCCGAGCAGGTCCGAGAGCCCGGCGTGCAATGTGCTGCTGATCAGCAGCGCGGCAACCAGGGTGGCTGGCAGATACGCTTTCTTATTCATGGCATGCCTCCGCGAAACGGTGTTTTCAATCGATTCTGCCCTCCCGGCGGGGTCAGGATATGCATCCGGATCCGGCGGAACCACAGGGCCACCCAGGAAGGTAGCACAAAACCGGCAGTCGGACAGGACCCGCCACCCTGGATACACCCGCCCTGCGCTGACCAGCGTCCTGGCTGCCACTGCGTTCATAGGCATCCGTCTGCCGTCAGACCGGGCCGAACACACCAGCTGTGAATCACGGGCTGAACTTGGGCACGCGCTGCGTGGCGGGATCGGGTAATCAAAAAAAACGCCCCTGGTTCGCGGAGCGTACCAGGGGTTATTTACGGAGATGGAAACCTGTCTATTCACTTTCCGAAAAATCCCCCCGGTCGCAGCGCGGTGCCGGGGGTTATTTACGGAGATGGAAACCTGTCAATTCACCTTCCAAAAAATCCCCCCGGTCGCGATGCGGTCCCGGGGGTTATTTACGGAGTCGTTCAATCCTGTTTGCCCTTGCGATTGCGGCGACGCATGATGCTGGCCATACCGATCAGACCGCTACCGAACAGCCAAGCCGATGCCGGCAGGGGTACCACGGTATGATCATCGCCATGGTGATGATCACCATAATGATGATGACCGTGCATATCGCCCGGCGGGAAAGGCCCGCATTCACTGCCGTGCTCGGCGCAAATATCGCGACCGTGGCGAAAGCCGCCCATATGCCCGGAAAACCCGTCACCATGACCGTCGTCTTCATGGCCGTCATCGCCATCGTGCCCATTCCAGCCACCCATGCCCTCATGGTTGCCCTTGCCCGGCCCGTCATGGCCACCGGCATCACCATAAGAGTCATCGAACACGTTGTGGATCATTGACCCGGAGCTGCTGCCTGACAGGGCTGTCAGCAGTAGGGCTGCGGAACAAGCTGTGATAATTTTCCTGACGTTCATTGCCGTTGTCCTGGATGGTTTGTGTTGGTATAAATCCTGTTCCGGCTAGCGCTGTTTTGCCGTGTGTACCAGCCGCAAAGGCCCGTTATCGTTTTCGGTCAAGTTGGCGGCTTCAGTGGTGTACGTTTCGCGCAATGCGCTCACCAGGCTGGTGTAACTGGTGAAAGGCTTGCCGTTACCCATACGGCCGACACGCTCGACAAGTCCCGCGATTTCTCCGGGTTGGCCATTTTCCTGGGCTGTGTGCCGGTACACCCTGATGATGAAGCAATCCATAGTCACGCCTGCTTGGTTATTATGTTTAAGTTGCCGGTTGCCTTTATTCAGCATGGATAAACGTAACCTGGAGCGGCTTACAGATAACTTACAGATTCAAAATTTCACGCCGGCTTGAATGCGACTGCGGCGAAATCAACGGGTGTGGAAGCGCGCACTTGAATGATGCCATGCACACGGGATGATACCGGCGCGGTGCTGTCCGCGCCGTTGCAGGACCAGGACCTATCGTGGTATTGCCCGCAACCGCGACCGTGGCAATGCGGGATCGAGGCAAGGCGCGGCGCGTAGCAGCACCGCAGCGCTACGGGCACACCGCAATACAGCGGGAACCGAGATCACCCACCCGGGGATTCGTCCGGATAACGCGCCCGGGGTGTTACGGGCTTGCACCTGCAGGACCACCACGCCACCGCCGTACCCCTTAGCGGGAAGAGGCTGTCGCTCTCGCACTTCTCTGCGCTGCGCGACACTCGGACAGACTCGGCAATTGCTCCAGGCACTGCTCTACCTCCTGTATCCCTGCAGTCGTGTCCAGCGCCGCGGGAGGCAGGAGCAGGTGAGTCCGCAGAGCGGTCGAGAGACTGGCCTGGGCCAAGCCGGGAGCGGCCGCCATACACCTTGCGTACAGCTTTACTGCACGCGACGGCGTACCAGACGGGTTCTTGGAAAGGGGCTCAGGCGCGCCGGGCCTGGCGGTCAAGCAGATTGCGGTAGAGCCGGTTGGTGTGCTCGGTCGGCTGCAGACCGAGTACGACGGAGAGGACGTGGCGGCACTGACGGTAGGTCGCGATCGCCTCCGGTTCGCGCCCGGTCTGCTGCAGACAGAACATCAGGCGCTGGTAGAAGGTTTCGATCAGGTCATCGACCTCGATGCCCTTGCGGTAACACGCAACTGCCTTGTGGACCTGGCCACGGACTTCCCAGTAGTGGCCGAAGTCGAGCAGGCAATGCACATACTTGTTGCGCAGGCGCTCCTGGATCGACACCATCCAGCAGGCTGCGTCGTCACGGGCAAGGAAATGACCCTGGTACATCCGCAACACGCTGCTCGCGAGCATGTCGAAGCGGCTGGCCGCGGTACCGTCCCCGGCGGGCCGGGTCATGAGCAGCCGTAACTCTGACAGATGGCGCTCGAAAGCCCAGGCATCGACCCACACCTGTTCACTGTTGAGTGTGACACGACCGTCTTCCAGCAGCAGGAAATCGTCACGCCCGAGAAACTTGCGCAGCCGGTGCAGCGTGGTTTCGAATGACTGCTGGGCCAGGTCGCCATCCTTGTCGGGCCAGAGAATGGCGGCGATGTTTGCGGCACCCACCTGGCGCCCGCCGCAAGCGATCAGTACCTTGAGTAGCAGGAGCGGCTTGCTTGGCGCCTTGCGGGTGTAGCGCAGCACAGTGCCTTCGCGTACCAGCGAAAAGCGGCCAAGTGTGTAGATCCTGAGTGATGTGCCTGCGGTTGCTTCGGCGACTTCACCTTCGATCTCAGGGTCGATTTCTGTCATGAGTGTTGTTCTTCGCAATATGCACGCCTGCCCGGCGGCTTTTCACACCTTACACCTGAGAATATTTTGCAAAAAATATGCCGTACACATAACCCGTTGTATTAAATTACAAAAATGGATGGCGCCGAATTACGATGGATTTTTTTGTCAAATTTGCTGACGGCACCTCTGACGCCGCACAACGCTACTCTAAACAAAATACCAACAATTCAGCGAGTTGGAAGATTCAGACAAGAATTGTAAGAATGTTCGGAAAATCTGACACTTTCGTCAGCTTACCGGCAGTAGGTGGGACATTTCCAAACCCCACCCGTGCAGGCACTGCACCAGCACCTCAAGAGCCTGGGTCAATCCCACCATCGCAGGCAGGATACCGCTGCAATCGCCCGCCAGGGCACGGGGCGTGGATCCCGCAACTCACTGAACCGTGCCCGCCGGGCCGGGCGGGTTGCCATAGGCGTTGCGGAGGATGATGAAATCGAGCAGGCTGACACCCGCGTCACCGTTGAAATCCGCATGATCGGCCAGGCTGCCGGTACCCGGCGCTGACTGCCCGTACACGCTGCGGAAGGCGATGAAATCGAGCAGATCGACCGTACCGCTGTTGTTCAGGTCGGCATCGCAGACGTTACCGAACCCGTCGCCATCGCTATCGCGCTGACTGTTACCGCCCGCATCGGGCAACAGGGGCCCGTTGGCAACGGCGCTGCAATTGTCCTGCACATCACGCACCCCGTCACCATCGCTGTCCGTCGCCAGCCAGGCATAGGCCGCCTGCACGTCGAGCAGGCCGTAGCCGTAATCCGCATCCGGGCCGCCGACACCGAGGTCCACGGCACTCTGCAGCAGCGCTGTCTCCAGATCGTCCACGGCGGTGTCGGGAAAGGCGCTGAGCAGCACGGCCATGGCGCCGGTTACGTGCGGCGCCGCGAACGAGGTGCCGGACACCGGTGCAATCCAAGGCTGGCCGCCGGCGACCGGATTGGCGGTGAACAGCGCCTCCCCCGGCGCGACCAGTTCCGGATATATCGTCGCATCGCAGGTGGCGGGACCCCGACCGCTGAAGCCGGAGATCTCCCGGTTGGCATTGACTGAACCGACCGCGTAGCCTCCGGGATTGTTCGCCGGGCTGATGCTGGTGGCCGGAGCCGGACCGGTATTGCCGGACGAAAAGACCACGGCGATCCCGGCCGCCCGCAGCGTCTGGATATCTACCTGGAATTCGGGCGAACAGACGTCCACCAGATTCTGCAGCCCCCAGGAGTTGTTGACCACGTCCGGCGCATCGTCAGTCAACGGGTCACCGTCGGGGTCGAGCAGCCACTGCAGGCCGGCATGGACATCGCTGAGCAGGGCGTCGCCGTTGTCATCGAAGATCTTGGCCGCGATCCAGCGGGCGCCCGGCGCCACGCCGATGGTGTTGCCACTGGCATCGCCGCCCAGCAGCAGGCCCAGGGTGCGCGTCCCGTGCCCTACGGCATCGAACGGTACCAGGGGGTGCTGGCCATGCGGATCGAACCAGCTGTTGCTGCCACCGCGCCAACGCGGCGCCAGGTCGGGATGGCCGGCGTCGACACCCGTATCCAGGCTGGCGACGATCACGCCCTGACCGAGGAAACCGCCGGCCCAGACCTCCGGCACATGGATGTCCACCAGATTCCATAACGGCGGCCCGGTCGGCGGCGCATCGCCCAGGATGGTACCGGTACCCTCAGCGTCAGCCAGGACCGCGTTGACCGGGGTGCCCAGGATCACGCTGAACGATTCATCCGCTTCCACAACGCCGTCGTCGATGATCGGCACCGCGATCGGCAGACTGGTCGTGCCGGCGGCGAAGACCAGTTGACCACTCACCGCCACGTAATCGCTTGCAGCGAGTGCACTACCGTCCTGACTGGCATAGTCGACACTGGCGACGGCATCGATATCTCCGCTGCGGGTCACCAAGAACACGGCACTGCCGGCCGGTTCGGTCACGTTCGCATCGCTGATCGACAGCACCGGCGTGTCGTTATCCAGGATCGTGGCCAGCGCCGAACCCTGCGCCAGGACGGCGCCGAAGGGACTGCTCAAGGCGAAGGTAAAGGTCTCGTCGCCTTCGGCCAGTGTATCCTCGGCGATCGGGACGTTTACGGTCTGCACCACGGCGCCGGCCAGGAAGGTCAACTGTCCCGCGACGGCCGTGTAGTCGCTGCCCGCCACGGCCGTGCCATCCTGAGTGGCGTAGCTCACGAGCACGATCGGCGCGGTGGAACCACTGCGCGTCACAGTGACCGCCATGCTGCCTGCCCCTTCATCGACGCTGATATCCGCCACGCTGAGCCGCGGGAAATCGTCATCGATGATGGTGGCGGTACCCGTGCCGTCCAACAGTGTCGCGTTGACCGGATTGGCAAGCACCACGCTGAAGGTCTCGTCGTTCTCGATCGCGCCGTCGTTAACGATCGGCACGACGATGGCCCGGCTCGTTTCGCCGGGCTGGAAGGTAAGCACACCGCTGCCTGCCGTGTAATCCTGGATGCTGAACGCGGTGCCGTTGGCGGTGGCGTAGTCGACCGTCACGACGGCACCGGTGGGTGCTGACAGCGTCACCGTGAACACGGCGCTACCCGCGGCCTCGGTCACACTGACGTCGTTGATCGCCAGTTCCGGCACGGCGGCGGCAGCCGTCTGCAGGCTGATCCGCTCGTCCAGGCTGATCCGCGCAATACCGGGGAACCGTTCCAGCTGACGGATGGCGCGTGCAGGCAGCGTCATGGCAAGGCCGTTGATCAGCCACAACCGCCTGACAGCGCCAGCCCCCTGCGACCTGACCTGCGACTCCAGCAGCGCCTGGTCTGAACGTGCCTGCTGCTTGAGCGCGGTGACGAGCCGGTTACGGCGCAGGCCGCGATCGCGCTCGCGGAACTGGCTGAGATCGACCCGGTCCGCCAGGGTCACGATGATCGGATAAGTGGTTTCCGACTGGCCCGCAGCGAGCACGGCCTGTAACTGCGGGTCGATGACCGCCGCGGCGTGCAGAGTGCCACTCCAGACACAGGCCAGGGCAAAGACTAGGTTATAAAGAGACAAGCGCCGCATCGCGATCCATAGGGATTGCGACCGGCCGCCAATACCACCGGAAAATGCAAGCGCCCTGCCAGCCGGACTACGTGGTCGATCACCAATCCTGTTTTTTATTCTCTGTTACTGCATTGCTAAGATCGCACAGGCAGGAGATCACCGCAACCTGACAGATCGACAGGTTGAGCTGATAGTTGCCTGCTGATTACCACCATGGAGGCGATTCCGGCCTGCGCAAGGGTGGCCTGTGGCCGCGTCACGACCGCAGCCGCATCGCGCGTGCATTCCACGGCACAGGCCGCCCCGGTCAAGCCCGCTAGTCGTTCTCGTCGACACGCACCAGCATGCTGTCGATGCCCGCGGCCTTGAGACGCGCGCGCACGCCTTCCACGGCTGTCATGTCCTGGTACGGTCCCACCCGGACACGGTGCCAGGTTTCCCCGTTGGCCAGCCGGATGGCCTCGACACCGGCCGGCAGCTGCAGGGCCTCGAGCCGGGCCTTGAAGCGCCCCGCATAATCGGCGGCACGGAAGGCCCCCACCTGCAGATAGTAACCGGTGGTCGGTGCGGCCGGCGGTAGCGTCCTGCCGGTGGCCTTATCCGCCATCTGCCCGGCGGACGCGGCTGCCGGTGCCGGCGCGACCGGTGCTGCGCCCGCTTCCTGCCGCTGCGGCGCGGCGGCCGGGGCGGACACGGGCTGCCGCGCGGCATCCGCCGCGACGGCCGGCACCGTTGCAGCGGACGGTTCCGATGCTGGTGCAGCGGCAGCGGGAGCGGACGTGACCGGCGCCGCTGGCGGCACCGGCCGCGCCGTCGCTGGCGGCGCACGTTCGGGCACCTCCACCTGCATTTCCGGCAAGGTCCGGTAAAAGTCGAAACGCGGCCGCGGCGGCCCGGCAGCCCCAGGCGGTGCTGACGCCTGCGCCGCCGGTCGCCCCGGCACGGCCGCAGTGCTACCAGCGGCCGCTGCATCCGCCTTCGGCGCAGCATCCGGCAGCGGCTCGGCATCGGCCGCCTCGCGCCGTGCCGAGGCCGGTGGCAGGGGCAGCCTGATGCGCCCGGCCTCGTGCGCAGTTGTCGTGCCGGCGGATGCCGGCGCCTGCGGGACTTCGCGCTCGGCCGGCGCCTGCGGCGGGGCGCTGATATCGGCCTGTTCCTGCATCAGTACCACCAACACCACGCTGAGCAGCGCCACGGCGGCGACGCCACCGGTGGCCAGCCAGTTGCCGCCGAACGGCGACCACGCCCGCCGCCGCAGCGCACGGCGCGCGAGTTCCAGCACGGCGAGATCGAGCTGCGCCGGCGGTTCCTCGCGCGAGGAGCGCCGGTACAGCTGGGCGATACTGTCGTCCTGTTCGTCCATCGCGATCAAACCTCTTCCAGGCATTCCTCGGGCAGCAACAGGCGCAGGCGGTCCATGGCATAACGCAGCCGGCTGCGGGCCGTCTCGGTGCCGGTCTTCATCGCCTCGGCGATCTGCGCCAGCGACAGACCGGCCTCGTGGCGCAGCAGGAAGGTTTCGCGCTGTGCATCCGGCAGTGCCGCCACCTGTGCCAGCAGGTGCTCGATGCAGTCGCGCAGATCCGCCAGCTGCAGCGGACCGGGCGCCGGCTGCCGCGCATCCGGCAGCGCGTCAGGTTCGGACAGCGCATCCATGTCCGGCGCCCGTCCCTGGGCGCGCCAGTAGTCGACGAGGCGGTTGCGCGCCAGGGTGTAGAGCCAGGTGCGAAAGGCGGCATGCGGCCGGTAACGGCGGCGTGCCTGGATCACGCGCGCCCAGACATCCTGGAACAGTTCCTCCGCCATGCCCCGCCCGGTCTGGCGCAGGAAGTAGCGGTACAGGCCGGCGCGATGCCGGTTGTAGAGACTGTGGAAGGCCTCGAGGTCACCTCGACCATAGCGCAGCATGAGATCCTCGTCGCTGCCCGCTACCGGTCTGTCACCCCTCATGCATGTCTCCCCGTCATCGCGCCACGCCGTGCAAGCTTACAGCGATGCCGCCAGGTTCACCAGTTGCAGGAATTCGCCGCGATAACCGAACGGATCATCCCCGCGGGCGGCGCGCGCCAGCGCCAGCACATCGTCGTAATCGAAGGCCCCGGTGTATTTGCCGTCGCGCAGCAACTGGCCGAAGCCGGCCACCGCAGCGGCGAAGCGGTAACGGTCACTGGTGCGGGCGATATCGCCGATCGTGGCGGATGCCAGCACCGCTGCCTCGACCAGTGTGCTGGTGTCACCCTGCGGCAGTTTGTAACGCACCCGTACCATGGCCAGTTCGTCGCTGTGCACAGCCCCACCGGCAGCCGCCGGCTGGTAGCGACCGCCGCCCAGGCGCTCGCCCTTGCTGCCGGTCAGTGCCAGCTCATAGACGGCGGTCACCGCGTGCCCGGCGCCGATCTCGCCGGCATCGACGCGGTCATTCTCGAAGTCGGCTCGCGCCAGCATCCGGTTCTCGTAGCCGATCAGGCGGTATTCCGCGACTGTCGCGGGATTGAATTCGACCTGGATCTTGACATCCTTCGCAATGGTGAACAGCGTCGACGACAACTCGTCCACCAGTGATTTGTTGGCCTCGCTCAGGGTGTCGATATAGGCATAATTGCCATTGCCGGCATCGGCCAGCTGTTCCATCAGGCGGTCATTGTAGTTGCCGCTGCCGAAGCCGAGCGTGGTCAGTCCGATACCACTGGCGCGCTGTTCCTCGACCAGCTGTTGCAACGCCTCGAAATTGACGGTACCGACATTGAAATCCCCATCCGTGGCCAGGATCACGCGATTGATGCCGTCCTTGATATAGGCCTGGCGCGCGACGGCATACGCGAGCCGGATGCCGGCGGCCCCGTTCGTGGAACCGCCGGCGGTAAGCGCGTCGAGCGCTGCCGTGATCGTCGCGGTCCGGTCGCCCGGCGTCGGTTCCAGCACGACGCCGGAGGCACCGGCGTACACCACGAGCGACACCCTGTCATCCTGGTCGAGCTGCCGGGCGAGCAGCTTCAGCCCCGACTTCAGCAGCTCCAGCTTGTCGGGAGACTGCATGGAACCCGACACATCGACCAGGAACACCAGGTTGGCCGGCGGCAGTTCCTGCCGGGGCACGTCGTAACCCTGGATGCCGATGTGCAACAAGCGGGTTGCGGGATTCCACGGCGTGGGTCCGACCTCGGTGGTGATCGAGAACGGCGTACTGCGCCGAACGGGTCGCGGGTAATCGTAGCTGAAGTAATTGATCAGCTCCTCGGTGCGGATCGCATCGCGCAGTGGCCGGCTGCCGGCATTGAGCATGCGGCGCATGTTGCTGTAGGACCCGGTATCGACATCGATGCTGAAGGTCGAGAAGGGCTGCTCGGTGACGCGTCTCAGGGGGTTGTCGTTGAAGTGCGCGTAGGTCTCGCGCTGCAGCGGTTCCAGCGCCTGGCGGTAATCCGCAGCGGGCTGCGCATAGGCAGCGGACTGCTTCAATGCGGCGGCGAGGTCGGCCCGTGCCTCCGGCGCCGGCGCCAGCCGCCCGGCAGCGCTGTCGGGGGCCGTGGCTTCCGCCGCCTGCGGCTGCACGGCAGTAATCGCCTCTGGCTGCGCCTGCGCTGTCGCCGCGGGTGGCGGGGGTACGGTGACGCGGTCGGCGGTTTCGACGCTGCAGGCGGCGGCCAGTACGACAGCGAGTGCGGTAAACAACGCGAGATTGGGTTTGCTCCAGGTCATGACACGCTCCTTGGTGAGTGGCTGGTCTACCTGTAAACGTCGCGCGGGCGCGAACGGGGTTAGGCGTGACGAAAATTTTTCATCCCGCCTGCGGCCGCCACCCGGCACCGGATGGCGGCGCCGGCTTGACAACATGGGGGCATGGCCTAGTGTTATGGCTAGACCTCAGACCCGGAGGCAGGCCTTCCCGGGACTCAGAGCCAGTGGAAGGCGCTGCAGAATCGCATGACCGTACCAACCCGTCCGCCACGGCAAACCCTGTGCCGGCACGCCGCTGCCCCGCCCGCGCGAATCCGCTTGCTGCTCGCGCACGGTTTGGCCCGTTGCCGCCGGCGCCGGCCGGGCGGACGCTCAGCGCAAGGTTCGTTGCGCTGCGCAAGTCCGTCCCGGCACCTTGCCGGACTGCCCGCCCGGGGCGAGGAAACCCGAACCATCATGCATTGACCGGACCTGTGCGCCGGTCGGGAGTGCACCATGAAAAGACGACTGTTCTTCCTGCTGCCGGATATCGCGCACACCCATGCGGTAATCAAGGAACTGCTCGCCAGCGGCATCCGTCGCGATGCCCTGCACGTGGTCGCGAAGCCGGGCCTCGACACCCGTCATCTGCCCGTCACCGTCTACCCGCGTCTCGGCGACAGCGCCGGCCGGCTGGAAACGATCCTGTGGGACGGCAATCTGCTGGTCTTCCTGCTTGCCCTGCTCGCGGGCATAGCCATGTTCCTGCTACAGCTGCACTGGTCCTGGCTGCTGCTGCCCGCCGCGCTCATGCTGATCAGTTCCGCGGCAGGCGTCCTGTTCACGGCACACGTACCCAGCGTGCAGCTGTCCGGGTTCGCCGATGCGATCCATCACGGCGAGCTGCTGCTGACCATCGATGTCCCGCTACGGCACGTCTCCTGGGTGGAATCACTGGTGCACCGGCATCACCCGGAGGCGGTCGCCGGCGGCGTCAGCTGGCATATCGATTTCCTGCATGCCTGATGCGAACCCCTGCGCCCGCGGGGGATGGTGGAATAGGTTCTAGATCGGGGATGTGAGGGTGATACCGCACGCCGCCAGTCGCGCCTGCACGTCCGCGGCAGCGAAGGGCTGGCAGGTGTCGATGCGCAGGCAAATCTCACCCGCGGTCTCGGGTAACGGCTCCCAGCGGGACAACTGGTGTTCGAGGATGACCAGGTCCGCATCGGAGGCGCCTCTCTCGCGCGACACGATTCGTTCGCGCAACACCGCGGCTGGCGCATGGAACTCGAGCACGGCGCAGGCCACTCCCCGCGCCGCGGCCAGTGCGCGGAAGCGCGCAACCTGTTCCAGTCGCAGACAGGCGGCATCCACAATCACCGGCATACCGGCCGCCAGCACAGAATCCGCCAGCTCGGCCAGCCGGTCGTAGGTCCTGCGACCGGCCGCCTCCGTGTAGATCCCCTGCCCTGCGTCCGCCCCCGCAGCGGCCAGCGCCGTCAGACCGAACAGGCGCTTGCGCTCCACGTCGGAACGGATGCGCACCGCACCGAGCCGCTCCAGCAAGGGTTGCGTCAGGGTGGTCTTGCCGGAGGCCGACAGGCCGCGGGTGACGAGCAGCGCCGGCCGGGTCGGGGCGGTATAGCCCTGCGCCAGCACCAGGTAGCCGTGGAATGCCGCCAGCACCGTCTGCCGATCCGCCGCGGCCAGGTCCGGTTGCGCGGCCCGGATCGCTTCGACCTTGGCCCGCACCATGGCACGGTATGCCAGATAGAACGGCAGCACGCGCGCGCCCGCGTAGTCACCGCTGTGCTCGAGATAGCCGTTCAGGAAACGCCGGGCCAGGCTGGGCTGGTCGTGATCCTCCAGATCCATGATCAGGAAGGCCACCTCGCTGATCACATCGATCCAGCGCAGTGCGGGATTGAACTCGATGCAGTCGAAGGCCAGCGGCCGGTCATCGAGCCAGGCCAGGTTGCGCAGATGCAGGTCGCCGTGACACTCGCGCACGCAGCCCGCAGCCTTGCGCGCCGCGATGGTGTCTTGCAGGCGTGCGAACGCCTGCCGGCTCCAGCGTGCCAGCAGTTCCACCTGCGCCTGCGCCGGCACATCCTGCCCGATGCATGCGCGCACCTGGCGAAAGTTTTCCTCGACCGGCTGCAGCACGAGCGCAGGGCCGCCGTAGTCCGTGTCCGCCCCGGCGACGTCCGCCTGCCGGTGGAATTCCGCGATCAGCCGCGCCACGGCATCGATCTGCGCTGCACCGAGCTCGCCGCGTCCGAGCATGCGGTCGAACTGGGCCTGCTGCGGGAACTGCCGCATGCGCACGGCATACTCGATGGCGGGTCCCGCCCCGCCCACGCGCGGCTGCGCCGTTGTCCCGGTGACGGGCACCACATCGAGATAGATTTCCGGCGCCAGGCGCCGGTTCAGTCGCACCTCTTCGTGACAGCACTGGCGGCGCAATTCGAGCGTGGAGAAATCGAGGAAGCCGAGGTCGACGGGTTTCTTGATCTTGTAGGCGTAGTCGCCGGTCAGGATGACCCAGGAAATATGGGTTTCGATCAGTTCGATCGCGGCCGCGGGATGACCGTAGGCCTCCGGCCGCAGCAGGGCCGTGACCAGGGCCGCGGCGCCGGCGGGCGCAGCCGTCATGGCGTCGGGGACAGCCGCCGCGCCGGACAGCCGCACACGGTCGGCATCAGGCCGCGCGCTCGAGACCGGCAACCCGCAGGAACGCCGCCGACAGCTCGCCCCGGCCATAGCGGTCGAGCAGCTCCTGGGCGGTGCGGGTGAGTTCCGCCAGCGGGCCGCTGAGATACACCATGCCGATCTGCAGGGTCGCGTGGACATCGGCCGCCGGATTGGCGCGGTTCGGGTGTTCGGGTCGCAGGAACACCATCTGGATTTCGTTGACCTCGTCCGGGATGCGCTCGCAACCGCCGCCGGGGGCGATGAATGCGAACAGTTCTTCCGGGCTGTGGATCGGCACACTCTCTTCCTGGTAATCCGTGCCTTCTGCACACGCACCGAATTCCAGGGTGATGATTGGCTGCTTCATGTACGCTCCTGATCGATGTGATACGGCATGGCCCGGCTGCGGGGGGGCCGGCACGCCTTCATGTTAAGACCCGGCCAGGCACGGCCACCTTGACACGGATCAACAGCGCGCCGATGCGCGTTGCTCGATCAACCGCCCTCGCGCTCGATCGAACAGCAGTGCAGGTCGGCGGCCGTACCCGGTGTTTGCAGATCCAGCACCGCGCCGCGCACCGGGTTCGGCCGAAACAGGGTACATCCCTTCAGGCCGCGCCGGAACGCCTCGCCGTAGAGCTCGCGGAACGCAGCGAATGGATAGTCTTCCGGCACGTTGATGGTCTTGGAGATCGCATTGTCGACATAGGGCTGCAAGGCCGCCTGCATGTCCAGGTGGGCCTGCGGCGGCAGTGCGTGCGCCGAGACGAATGCCGCCGGCAGCGCCCGGGTATCGCCGCCGGCAGCGCGGTACACCTGCCAGGCATGATCCTCGACCTGGAACTGCCGGTAGCTGCCGTCACGGTCCAGCACCCGGCGGTCATAGCGCAGCGCGAATACGGGTTCGACGCCGCTGGAGACGTTGTTGGCAAGCAGACTGATGGTGCCGGTCGGCGCTATCGCCGTCAGGTGACTGTTGCGCATGCCGTAACGCGCGATCCCGCTGCGGATGTCGTCCGGCAGTGTCCGGACGAAGCGCCCGGCGAGATAGGCATCCCGTTCGAAGTACGGGAAGGACCCCTTCTCGCGCGCCAGCGCGATCGAGGTGCGGTAGGCCGTGTGACAGATCGTCCGCAGCGCCGCGACCGCGGTCTCCCTGGCCGCGGCACTGGCATAGTGCAGGTCCAGCATGATCAGGGCATCCGCCAGCCCGGTGATGCCGAGACCCAGGCGCCGGCTGCCGCGCGCCTGTTCGGCCTGCTGCGGCAGCGGGAAACCGGAGCAGTCGATCACGTTGTCGAGCAGGCGCGTGGCGACGCGGGTAGCGGCGGCGAGCGCGTCGAGATCGAGCGCTGCGCCCGCGGTGAACGGCGCTTGCACGAAGGCGGTCAGGTTGAGGGAACCCAGATTGCAGGCGCCGTAGGGGGGCAGCGGGATCTCGCCGCACGGATTGGTGGTATGAATCGTCTCGCGCCACGCCAGGTTGTTCCCGGCATTGATCCGGTCGACGAACAGCACGCCCGGTTCCGCAGTTTCGTAGGCGGCGCGCATCAGCCGCTCCCACAGCTCGCGCGCCGGCAGGCTGGCATGGACCCGGCACGCCACCGGCGCTTCGTATCCCGGCCATTCGCGCAACACGCTGTGGCAGTCTGCGCCTTCCCCGGGTTCCAGCGGGAACAGCAGCGGCCAGTCGGCGGCGTCGGCGACGGCCTGCATGAAGGCGTCGCTGACCTGGACGGACAGGTTGAAATGCCGGAGCTGGCCCGCGGCGCGCTTGGCATCGATGAAGGCCTCGATGTCGGGATGGTCGCAGCGCAGGCTGGCCATCATGGCGCCGCGGCGCGCGCCGGTGGACAGCACCGTGTCGCACATGGCATCCCACACGCGCATGAAGGCCACCGGCCCGGAAGCGATACGGCCGCTGGCGCGGGCCGCACTGCCGGCCGGCCGCAGGGTCGAGAAATCGTAGCCGATCCCGCCGCCGGCCTGCATGGTGAGCGCCCCTTCCCGCAGCGCGTCGAAGATGCCGTCCAGGTCGTCGCGGATGTGCCCCATCACGAAACAGTTGAACAGGGTGACGCGCTGGCCGCTGCCGGCACCGGCGAGGATGCGGCCGCCGGGCAGGAAGCGGAACCCGCGCAGCAGTTCGAGAAACTGCCGCTCCCGGTCGGCGGTGCGCGTGTGCTCGATCGCGGCCAGGGTACGCGCCACACGCTGCCAGGTCTGCTCGATGGAGGCTTCCGCCGCCGCGTGGTCCGGGACGAGACGATAACGGGTCTCCCAGATGTGACGGGCGATGGGTGTCCTGAACCAGTCGGTCTCGGTCTGCATGCAGCTCCTACGCTCCGGGCCTGCCGGCCAGTGTAGCAGAGGACGCGACCGGCACGGACAGGCGCCGATGCGGTATCATGGCAGCACATCACAGCATACGCCCGCGCGCCGCATGGCGGCCGCCTTGACCGTGATCAAGGCGGCATCCCGATCCGCCGGGAGAATGGAATCCACCCTACAGCAGCAGGAGTCCCAACAAGATGTCGAACGGCGATCCGGAATTACCGCCCGGCGTACCACCCGAGCTACCGCCGGCCGCTCCACCGGCGGAGATCCCGCCCGGCAACCCGGCCGAGGTGCCCGGTCCACCCGCGGAAATCCCGCCCCCCGCACCGCAGGAAATCCCACCGCCGTCCGAATAGGCAGCACTCGTGCTAAAGTCCCGGTGACCCAGCGCCCGCGGGCACGGGCTGGCTCCTGCGTACCACCAGCATTCGCCAACGGAAAGATACATGACCGTCAGACGACTCGAAGCCGATGCGCTGATTCACCGCTGCGATCCGGAGCAGTTCAGTTTCCGGACCACCGCCGAACTGGAAGACCTGGCCGAGGTCATCGGCCAGCCGCGCGCCGTCGATGCCGTGCGCTTCGGCATGGGCATCCGGCACAAGGGCTACAACCTGTTCGCTCTCGGCCCGACCGGCACCGGCAAACACGCCCTGGTGCAGCGCTACGCCCAGGCGCGCGCGGCCACCGAGCCGCTGCCATCGGACTGGTGCTACGTCAACAATTTCCGTGATCCGCACAAGCCCTGCCGCCTGCGCCTGCCACCGACGCGGGGCGGCAGGCTCAAGCGCGACATGAACCAGCTCATCGAGGATCTGCACGCGACCATCCCTGCCATCTTCGAGAGCGACGAATTCCACGCACGCGCGCAGGAGATCGAGGAGGAGTTCAACGAGCGCAAGGAACAGGCCATGCAGGTGGTGCAGGAGGAAGCGGAGCGGCGGCACATCGCGCTGATCCGCACCCCCTCCGGATTCACCCTGGCACCGGTACGGGACGGCAACACGCTCAGCCAGGAGGATTTCGACAAGCTCCCCGAGCAGGAGCGCAAGCAGATCATTGCGGACACCGAGGTACTGCACGAACAGCTGCGCCGGATGCTGCAGGACTCGCCCAGACTGCACAAGGAAATGCGCGATCGCATGAACACGCTGAACCGCGAGATGGCGACCAGCGCGATCTCCCATCTGATCGACGCGCTGCGCGGGGCCTACGCGGAACTGCCGGAGGTCATCGGCTACTTCGACGAGGTCGAAAAGGATGTGATCGAGAATTTCCGTCACTTCCTGCGCGAGGAAGGCGAACGCCCGGGACTGTCCCTGTTCGGGCTGGAACTCGGCCAGCACGGCGACGGCGAACAGGCGGACAACCGCTATCGCGTCAATGACTTCGTGATCCGCGAGGACAACAGCGGGGCGCCGGTCATCTACGAGGACAACCCGGGTTACAACAACCTCCTCGGCCGCGTCGAGCATCGCTCGGAACTGGGCGCCCTGGTCACCGATTTCACGATGATCCGTGCCGGCGCCCTGCACCGTGCCAACGGCGGCTACCTGATCCTGGACGCGCTCAAGGTGCTGACCCAGCCCTACGCCTGGGAGGCGCTGAAGCGCGCGCTGCAATCGGCCGAGATCCGCATCGAGTCACTGGCCCAGCTCATGAGCCTGGTCAGCACCGTGTCGCTGGAACCCGAGCCGATCCCGCTCGAGGTAAAGGTGATCCTGGTGGGCGAGCCGCACCTCTACTACCTGCTGTCGCTGTACGATCCGGAGTTCAGCGAACTGTTCAAGGTCGCCGCGGACTTCGACTTCCGCATGGCACGCACCCCGGATTCCCAGCAGGCCTACGCCCGGCTGGTCGCCACCCTCGCGCGCCAGGAGGGCCTGCACGCCCTCGACCGCGCCGCGGTCGCGCGCGTGATCGAACACGGCAGCCGGCTGCTGGGCGACGGCGAGAAGCTCGTCACCCATACCCGCAGCCTCGCCGACCTGCTGCGCGAGGCGGATTACTGGGCGGTGCAGCGCGGCAGCGACACGGTCGGTGCCGACGACGTGCAGCAGGCCATCACGGCCGGCATCTATCGGGTCGACCGCATCCGCGAACATATCAACGAGGAAATACAACGCGGCACGCTGTTCATCGATACCGCGGGCGCTCAGACCGGCCAGGTGAACGGCCTGTCGGTCATCGACCTCGGCAACTTCATGTTCGGCCGGCCCACGCGCATCACGGCACGGGTACGCATCGGTGACAAGGAAGTGGTGGATATCGAGCGCGAGGTGGAACTCGGCGGTCCGATCCACTCCAAGGGCGTTTTCATCCTCACGGCGCTGCTGGGCGCGCGCTACCTGCCCGACAGCCCGCTGGCCGTTTCCGCCAGCCTGGTGTTCGAACAGTCCTACAGCGAGGTCGAGGGCGACAGCGCCTCCTCCGCCGAATACTACGCCCTGCTCTCCGCGCTCGCGGCGGCACCGGTCAAGCAGTCGCTGGCCGTCACCGGCTCGGTCAACCAACATGGCCTGATCCAGCCGATCGGCGGCGTCAACGAAAAGATCGAGGGGTTTTTCGACGTCTGCCGGCTTCGCGGACTGAGCGGCGAGCAAGGCGTCATCATCCCCGCCGCCAACGTGAAACACCTGATGCTGCGCGAGGACGTGCGTGCGGCGGTCGCGGACGGCAAGTTCGCCGTCTACGCCGTGGACACGGTCGACGACGGCATCGAACTGCTCACCGGCATCCCCGCGGGCGTTCGCGATGCCGCGGGGCAGTTCCCCGAGGGCAGCATCAACCGCCGCGTGGAAGACACGCTGGCCGGTTTCGCGGAAAAACTGCGGGCCTTCGCCGCCAGGAGCGCCGACGCGGCGCAGGAAGCTACGCCACCATGACCATCCCCGCCGTCCGACCGGAGACACGCCGCATCGTGGTGCCGCTGAGTCCGGCATTGTGCGGCCGCACCGCGCTGGCAACCGCGGCGCGCCTGGCCGGTTCGCTCGGCGCCGAGCTTGAGGGCGTGTTCATCGAGGACATCGACCTCATCCAGCTGGCCGGCCTCTCCTTCCTGCGCGAGCTGAGTCCATGGTCGCTGGCGGAGACCGCCATGGACAGCCGGCGCATGGAACGCCAGCTGCGCGCGCTGGCGCGCCAGGCCCGTACCCTGCTGGAACAGGAAGCTCGCAAGGCGGATGTCCCCTGGACCTTCCAGGTGTGGCGTGGCCGCACCGCTGCGGACGTGCTGATCCAGGCCTTCAGCGCCGACATTCTCAGTCCCGGCCGCCTCAGCGCCCTGGCATCCTGCCGCCTGTGGGCGCGCGCCGGGCAACGTCGCGCGGCACCTGCCGGGGATTTCCGGGTGATCGGCGTACTGGCCGGCCAGACGGAACCGGCACTCCGGGCCGTCGCCACGGCCGCGCGCCTGGCGTCCGCGCTCGATACCGCGCTCGCGGTGTTTCTGCCGGCACTCGACGCGGCGGGGTTGCTGCAGCTCGAGCAAGGGATCCGCAGCCTGCTCGAATCCCTGCAACAACCGGCCCGCCTCGTGCACCTGGGCGGCAGCGACATCCAGCGACTGATCGACGCCGCGCAGGCTGCCGGCAGCGGCCTGCTGATCGCCGAGGCCGGGCACGAACTGCTGCGGCTGGGTGGACTGGAACGTCTCCAGGACGTATTCGACCGCCCGGTGCTGCTGGTGCGCTGAGCCGTGCGCCCGCACCGACGGCACGATTCTCCCGGCGGCGGTTGAACGCATGTGTGGCCGCTTCTCGCTCGCCACCCTGCCGGACACCCTGGCCAGCCACTTCGGCGTGCCGCGGGTACCGACGCTGGCGCCGCGTTACAACATCGCGCCATCCCAGGATATCGCCGTCATCCGCGCGGGTGCGGCCGGCCGCGAATGCGTGCTGCTGCGCTGGGGACTGGTGCCGGCCTGGTCGAAGGAGCCGCGCACGAAATACAGCACCATCAACGCCCGCGCCGAGACGGTGGCCGACAAACCGGCCTACCGGGCCGCCTTCCGGCAGCGCCGCTGCCTGATCCCGGCCACCGGCTTCTACGAGTGGCAGCAGCGGGACGGCAGCAAGGTCCCGCATTACATACACATGCAGGACGGCGGCCTGTTCGCCTTTGCCGGGGTGTGGGAGCGCTGGCAGCAGGGTGACGCAGCACTGGAATCCTGCGCCCTGATCGTGACCGCGGCCAACCCGGTGATGGCGCCGATCCACGACCGCATGCCGGCCATCCTCGCACCGGCGCAGTACGCTGACTGGCTCGATCCCGACAACGCGGACCGTGATCGGCTGCTGGCCATGCTCGCCCCCTGGACGTCCTCGCCCATGGCGGCCTGGCCGGTCAGCCGGCTGGTCAACAATCCGCGCCACGACGCCCCCGAGTGCACGGCGCCGGTAGCGGCCGGCTGATGCCAGCACCCGCGCGCCACGTGTGATATAAGTAAATACACACAACAGCGGCCGGCAGCCGGGGGCAGACCGTGCCGGCAATCGACGCGCGGGGGGATGGCGGATGTTCGAGGCAGCCGAGGTCGGTTCCAGCGTAACCAAGGACGAATTCAAGCAGCGTGAGCCGGTGCTGCGCCAGGAACTGCTGGAGCTGCAGCAGGAATTGCGCAAGACCGCGGCATTCCCGGTGATCGTGGTATTCGCCGGCGTGGACGGCGGCGGCAAGGGCCAGACCGTCAACCTGCTCAACGAGTGGATGGATCCACGCTGGATCGTCACCCGCGCCTACAACGAACCCACTGAGGAAGAGCGCGACCGCCCGGAATACTGGCGCTTCTGGCGCGACCTGCCGCCGAAGGGCCAGCTTGGCCTGTTCCTCAGTTCCTGGTATTCGCGGCCGGTGCTGGATCGCGTGTACGGCAAACTCGACCTGCCGCAGTTCGTGGACAGCCTGGACCGTATCGTCGCCTTCGAGAACGCGCTAACGGAAGACGGCGCCGTGCTGCTGAAGTTCTGGATGCATCTCAGCAAACCCGCACAGAAGCGGCGCCTGAAGAATCTCGAGAAGGATCCGCTGACGCGCTGGCGCGTGACCGAGCGGGACTGGAAGCACTGGAACATGTACGAGCGCTTCATCGAGACCGCGGAACGGACCATCATGCGCACCAGCACCGGACGCGCGCCCTGGACCATCGTCGAGGGCGAGGATTTCCACTACCGCAGCCTGACGGTAGGCACGCTGATCCGCGACGCCGTGCGCAAGCGGCTCGATGACCAGCGCTGGGAAAGCGAGGCCCGCCACCGCATCAAACCGGTCCCGCCGCAAGACACGCCCGCGGCCGCGGCGGCGGCGGATGAGCCGCAAGCCGCACCGGCTGCAATAGCGGGTCCGACGGTTCTCAGCAAGCTGGACATGTCGAATCAGCTGTCCAAGAAGGACTACCAGCGCCAGCTGCGCGAGCAGCAGGCACGGCTCAGCAAGCTCTGCCGTGCGGCACTGGAGCAGCGGGTCTCCACCATCCTCGTGTTCGAGGGTCCCGATGCCGCCGGCAAGGGTGGCAACATCCGCCGTATCACGGGACCGCTGGATGCCCGTAACTACCAGGTGCTGCCGTTCGCCGCGCCGACCGACGAGGAGCGCGCCCATCATTATCTGTGGCGCTTCTGGCGGCACCTGTCGCGCGCGGGACGGCTGACCATCTATGACCGCAGCTGGTACGGCCGCGTGCTGGTCGAGCGCGTGGAAGGCTATGCCGACGAGACCGCCTGGCGCCGCGCCTACGCGGAAATCAACGACTTCGAGGAACAGCTCATCGAACACGGCATCGTGCTGGTCAAATACTGGGTCCATATCAGCAAGGACGAACAGCTCGCGCGATTCCAGGCGCGCGAGCAGATCCCCTACAAGCGCTGGAAACTGACGGACGAGGACTGGCGCAACCGCGAACGGTGGGACGAGTACGAACAGGCGGTACACGACATGGTGCAGCACACCAGCACCATCAACGCACCCTGGACCCTGGTCGAAGGCAACGACAAGCGCTATGCACGCATCAAGACCATACAAACGGTGGCCGACCGCCTGGAGCAGCGCCTGCGGAGCAAGTAGCCTCACCCCACCGTGTCACATTTCTGTAACATTTCCGTAACACATTACTGCTAGATTAGGACCATCCCGTCGTGGCATGGGCAGGTCACCTTCCCTGCCTGGCCGTCCCGGCAACCGAGTGAACGACATGCACAGCACCTCTTCTTCCCAGGCCGGCAGCTCGCAGCACACCGCAGCATCGACAGCACCGGTACTGGTACCGGTGGACTTCTCATCCTGTTCGCGCGCCGCCCTGCAATTCGCGGCGAATTTCATGCGCTGCATCAATGCGCCGCTGCTGGTGCTGCACGTGGTCCACGAGGCCGGCAGCGAAGCCGGTTTCTATCGCCGCAACGGCACGCCGGGCACGCTGCGACCGGTCGAGGACATCGCCCGCGACATGCTGCAGGAGTTCGTCGACGACGTGTGCGGAGACTGCCGGGATGCCAGCGGCCCGCTCGAGCCGCGCCTGCTGCTGGTCAGCGGCCTGCCCGCCGCGCGGATCCAGGAGATCGCGGAGCGCGAGCAGGCCGGATTGATCGTCATGGGTACCCACGCCCGCACCGGACTGGCGCGCATGGCGGCGGGCTCCGTCTCGACCGAGGTCATGCAGCACTGCCGCGTGCCGGTCACGATCGTCAAGGCACTGCCGGAACAAGGCGAATCGGACACTGCAGGAGCACAGACCTACCAGACCATGTGGTGGCCGTTCCGCAGCAAGCGCTCAGACAGCGAGCACACGGCTGCCTGAGCACCGGCCGGGACGCGCCGGTTCAGCCGTAGCGACCCTCGATGTAATCCGCGGTCTCGCTGTGGCGCGGGGTCACGAACAGCTCCTCCGTCGCGGTATGCTCGATCACCTTGCCCAGCAGCATGAAGATGCACTCCTCGCTCGCGCGCCGCGCCTGCGCCATGTTGTGAGTGACGATGAGGATGGTGTACTCGCCGCGCAGTTCCCAGATCAGCTCTTCCACGGCCTCGGTACCCTTGGGATCGAGCGCCGAACACGGCTCGTCCATCAGCAGCACGGCAGGCTTGACCGGCAGCAGGCGTGCGATACACAGCTTCTGCTGCTGTTCGAGTGACAGCCCGGTCGCCTTCTCATCCAGCCGGTCCTTGACCTGGTCCCACAGCAGCACCTGGCGCAGTGCCGCCTCCACGATCGCGTCGCGCTCGCGGCGCGAGCTCCGGTCCCGGCCGGCATGCAGGGCATGGCCGAACAACACGTTGTCGCGGATCGAGATGGGCAGCGGATTAGGGCGCTGGAAAACCATGCCCACCTGCTTGCGCACCTGCACCAACTCGACATCGGACGCATATACATTCTGACCCAGCACCTCGATCGCGCCCTCGATGCGGGCGTAACCGAGCCGCTCGTTGATGCGGTTGACACTGCGCAGCAGCGTGGACTTGCCGCAACCGGACGGCCCGATCAGCGAGGTGATATGGCCGCCGCGAATCGCGAGATCCACGTCGAACAGGGCCTGGAAGGTACCGTACCAGAGGTTGAGCCCGCGCGTGCGGATCGCGTACGTTGCTGCCTCCATCAGCCGAACCTGCCTTCCACGTAGTCGCGGGTGCGCGGATCCCGCACCTGGCCGGTGAACAGATCCTCCGTGACGCCGATTTCGACACATTCCCCGTCCAGGAAGAAGGCGGTACGGTCGGCCAGGCGCCGTGCCTGCTGCACCAGGTTGGTGACCAGCAGGATGGTCATCTCCTGCTTCAGCTCCTTGAGCACGTCCTCGATGCGCATGGTCGTGACCGGGTCGACCGCGATCGAGAATTCATCCAGCATCAGCAGTTCGGGATCCTGGGACAGTGCCCGTGCGATGGTCAGGCGCTGCTGCTGACCGCCGGACAAGAGGCTCCCCAGGGAACCGAGCCGGTCCTTGACCTCGTCCCAGAGTGCGGCCCGCTGCAGGCAGCGCTCGACGATCATGTCGAGCTCGCCCTTGCGGCGAATGCCGGCCAGGCGCGGCGCGAAGGCGACATTCTCGTACACCGTGAGCGGCAGACCGACCGGCAGCGGAAACACGACCCCGATGCGCGAACGCAGGGCGTAGATGTTGCGCACCCGGTTGACCGGACGGCCGTCGAAACGGATCGTACCGTCCACCTGCATGCCGCGCTCGAACTGGTCCATGCGATTGATCGCTTTCAGGAACGAGGTCTTGCCCGCATTGGCCGGACCGATGATGCCGAAGATCTCGTTGCGCCGGACCTCGAGGTTCACGGCGCGCAGCGCGAGCTGCGCGCCGTAGCGGATCGACAGGCCGGCCACCTCGAGCATGCCGGTACCATCGCCGCCGGCCGCCGCGCTGCCGCGATCCGCTGCCGCCATCGGGGTGGTCACCATTTCTTGCGCCCGCGCAGGTACATGCGAAACCCTATGGACAGGCTGTTCATCAGCAGCACCAGCGAGATCAACACCAGCGCCACACCGTAGGGCAGGTCCTCCGGCACGCCCGGTACCTGGGTCGCCACCACGAACAGGTGCAGCGACAGCGCCATGGTCTGGTCGAAGATGCCCTGGGGCAGGAACGGGGTGAAAAACACGGCGCCGGTGAACATGATCGGCGCGGTCTCGCCCGTGGTGCGCGACACCTCGAGAATGACACCGGTGAGAATGCCGCTGACGGCATTCGGCAGCACGATGCGGCGGATGGTCTGCCAGCGGGTCGCGCCCATGTTCCAGCATGCCTCACGGAACGCCATCGGCACCGCGCGCAGCGATTCGCGCGTCGACACGATGACGACCGGCAGGGTCATGATCGCCAGGGTCAGGCTGGCGGACAGGATGCTGGTGCCGAAGCCGAAGAAGATGACGAAGGCCCCGACGCCGAACAGCGCATGCACGATGGACGGCACCCCGGCCAGGTTGATGATGGCCAGGTTGATGACGCGCGTGAACCAGTTGTCCGAGGCATACTCATTGAGGTAGATCGCCGCGGCCACGCCGATCGGTACGGACACCAGCAGCGCCACCGTGACCAGCCAGATGGTACCGAGGAGTGCGGGAAAGATGCCGCCGGCGGTCATGCCGTCGGTCGGCGAGGTGAACAGGAAATCGATCGACAGCACGGAACCGCCCTTGTAGATGAGCGTCGCCAGGATGATCAGCACGGGCAGGATGAGCAGACCGGTCATGAGCATGAACAGGATGCGGTACAGACCCTGGATGCGCCGGTTGCGGACATTGAGTTCGGTTTCGGTGAACATGGGAATCAGCCCTTGCGGATGCCGCGCACGACCAGGTCGGCCGTCAGGTTGATGACGAATGTGACCAGGAACAGCAGGATGCCGATGGTGAACAGCGCCTGGTAGTGCTCCGAGCCAACCGCCGTCTCGCCGAGTTCAGCGGCAATCGTCGCCGTCAGGGCGCGCACCGAGTCGAACACGCTGGTCGGCAGATTGACCGAATGGCCCGTGGCCATCAGCACCGCCATGGTTTCGCCGAAGCCGCGGCCGATACCGAGCAGCACGGCACCCAGCAGCCCGTTCTTCGCTGCCGGCAGCACGACCTTGTAGATCACCTGCCAGCGCGTCGCGCCCATCGCCTCGGCTGCCTCGCGGTAGCGGTCGGGTACCGCCTTGAGGGCGTCCTCGGCGATCGAGGTCATGATCGGGGCCACCATCAGGCCCAGGATCAGACCGGCGTTGAGCACGTTCAGTCCGACCGGCACGTCGAACAGCCGGATGATCAGCGGATTCATGATGGTGAGTCCGATGAATCCCCATACCACGGAGGGAATGGCGGCCAGTAATTCGACCAGCACCTTGAGGAATTCGCGGGTCTTGCCGGTCGCGAACTCGCCGATGTAGATCGCCGCACCCAGCGAAAACGGAATGGCCACCAGCAACGCCAGCCCGGTCACGCTGGCGGTGCCCGCCAGCAGCGCCAGGATACCGTACTCCGGGGCGTCCTCGTCGCTGGGCTCCCAGTACTGGGACAGGAAGAATTCCTTCGGATCCATGGTGTCGAGGATGAACCCGAGCCCTTCCTTGGTAATGAAGATAAAGATCCCGATGATGAAAACGATGGCGGAAATACCGCTGATGAATACCAGCAGCTGGACGCAGCGGTCGATATACCAGTCGAGGTTGCGGCGGTCCAGATTGCTCGAGCTGCGCGCTGCCATTGGTATGGGTAACGCTCAGGGCGCGTTCGGTCCGCGCAGGGTTTCCATCAGGTCGCGCACCCGGCTCGCGATGTCGCGGTACACGGTTTCCCAGGCTTCCGGCCGATCACCCTCCTCCGGCACGGCGCCCACCTGCCATTCGACCGCCGTGGTATGGAACGGCAATTGCTGAAAGTAGTGCCGGACCGGCCCCTGCAGGCTCACGATCACGTGCTTGTCGACCAGTTCCTGCGGCGTCAGGTCGAGCGGTGCCGGACCGGTGTCGCTCAGGTCGAAGCCGTGCTGCTCGAGGAAGCGGACCATCTGCGGGTTGAGCCCGGCTGCGGGATTTCTGCCGCAGCTGCTGTAACTGCCGCTGCCCGGATGCGTCTTGCGCGCCACGAGCTCCGCCATCTTGGCAAGCGCGCTGTTGTCCTCGTCGACGAACAGGATGTGGTAGACCTTGGGCGCCTTGATCTCGCCGGTGACCGCAAACACGGTCTCCTCGCACAGGTTCTTCGCCTGGTCGGCCACCCGCTTGAGGTGCGTGAGCACCACGAATACCACGAGCAGCTCCTTGACACTCTCGCGGTCGGGGTTCGAGGTCAGCGCGGAGTAGACGGACTCCAGGTCGTATTCCATTTCCTGTTCCAGCACCATGGTCGCCCGTGCCATTTCCGCGTTCAGCGACGTGAAGGCCTCGATCGCCTGATCGAGCATGGTGCACGCCTCGTTCGCGATGCGATCCAGCTCGCGCCCCATTTCCCCGCCGGGCGGCGCGGTGAGCTGGCTGGAGGCGCGCGCGATGGTCACCGCGTAGTCGCCGATGCGTTCCAGCGCGATGTTGGCGCGAATCGCCGCCGACAGCAGCCGCAGATGACTGCCGCTCGGCAGGTGCACGGCGATGAAGGCATGGCAGCGGCGATCGATCTCGCGCATGGCCCGGTTGATGGAATGATCCGCGAGGATGGTCGCGGCGGCGAGCGCGCTGTCACCGGCCTGGAAGGCTCGCACCGCGTTCCTGATCGCGGTCATGACCTGCCCTGCCATGTCCGCTATGCCGCTGCGGATCTGCTGGAGGTCGTGCTCCAGCCGTTGTTCGTAATGGCTCATTGTGCTGACCCCGTCCGGTTATCCAATCTGCCCCGCCGCGGCGAGGAGGCACCCGCACCACGCCTGCGGACAGCTGGATAACCGGCCACCGGCATGACCAGGGCGAAGGCCTACTCGCAACTGACCTTGCGTACCGGGGCGTAGCCCTTGTTGCTGATGATGCACTGGCCCTCGTCGCTGAGTACCCAGTCGAGGTAGGCCTTGACCTCGCCTTTCGGCGTGCCGCTGGTATACATCATCAGCGGCCGGGCGATGGGATAGCTGTTGTCACTGGCCGACTGCACGCTTGGCATCACGCAGGCATCGGCCGTGGTCTTGATACAGACCATATTGACGTGATCGGTGGCATAGGCCAGGCCGCTGTAACCGATGGCGCAGGGGGTCTTCTCCACCAGATCGACGACGTCCTTCGATCCGTGCATGTCCAGGGTACCCTGGCGATACTTGCCCTTGTCGCCCAGCACGGCCTCCTTGAAATAGGCGTAGGTGCCGGAATTGTTCTGCCGGCTGACCACGATGATCTCCTGCCCCTTGCAGCCCGGCACCTCGATGCCGAGGTCGGTCCATTTCGTGGCCTTGCCGCCGCGACCGAAGACCTCGCTCAGCTGCTCGATGGACAGCTCGTGCACCGGATTATCCTTGTTGATGAACACGGCCAGTGCGTCGTAACCGACGACATATTCCACCGGTTCATGGCCCTGCGCCTCGGCCTGCTTGATCTCCTTGTCCTTCATCTTGCGGCTGGCGTTAGCGATATCCACCGTGCCATTGATCAGCGCGGCGATACCCGTGCCGGACCCTCCGCCGGAGACCGCGACGGCCACCTCCGGATTGACCTTCTGGTAGGCTTCCGCCCAGGCCTGGGCAACATTGACCAGTGTGTCGGAACCCTTGTTCTGGATTTCGGTGCGCGCGACGACACCTGCTGAAAGCACGGCGATGCCGGCTGCGAGCAGTGCGGCATGAAGATGGTTCGGTTTCATTGATACTCCCCCTGGTTATTTCTGCTTGGGACACCACTACCGGCTTTGATTTTTTCATCAAAACAGTCGGTTGTATGGGATATTGTAGCCCGGACGCAGGCAATCTTGTAACAATACTGTAACATTCCTGTCATGATATGTATCAATTGACATGATTTTTTTGACTGCCCATGGCCGCAATCACGGGTCATGAGCGATCCGGGTCTGCACGACTACGCCTGAACTGCGCATGATAGAACTGGCCGCCCTGCTGTTGTTGCTGATCCTTTCCGGAGTTTTCTCCGGCTCGGAAACGGCGCTGGTTTCCCTTTCCATTGGTCGCGTGGAGGGACTCGTCCGCGAGGGGCGACACGGCGCGGAAGCGTTGTACCGGCTCAAGCAGGATCCCTCGCGCATGCTGACCACGATCCTGATCGGCAACAACCTGGTGAACATCGCGGCGTCGGTACTCGCAACCGTGGTGGCCACGCGCTGGCTTGGCGCGGCAGGCCCCGGTGTCGCCGTCGGGGTGCTTACCATACTGGTGCTCGTGTTCGGCGAAATCACGCCGAAGAGCCTGGCCACACGCTACTCGGAACGCATCTCACTGTTCATCGCACCCGTCTTGCTCGGATTCATGCACCTGATCTATCCGGTGGTGTGGATCTTCGGTCGCTTCACGAGTTGGATCCATCAGCTCAGCAGCCATACCGGCGATCCCACCGTAACCGAGTCGGAATTCATCAGCATGCTGGAGCACGGCGAACAGGAAGGCACCATCGAGCCCAGCGAGCGCGAACTGATCGAGCGCGTATTCGCGTTCAACGATCTGAAGGTGCGCGACGTAATGACCCCGCACACGGCGATCTTCGCGCTCGAGGCGGGCCAGACGGTACGCGAGGGACTGCCTGCCATCCTGCAGGCGCAGTATTCCCGCATCCCGCTCTACGAACAGCACCGCGACCGGCTCTACAAGGTGCTGCACCTGCGCGACCTGCTCGAGGCACTGGCCGCTAACCGGCTGGACATCCCGCTGCGGGAACTCGCCCGCGATCCGCTATTCGTACCCCAGTACCAGCCGATCGACGAACTTTTCGCGGAATTCCAGCGCAGCAAGCGCATGTTCGCCATCGTCGTGGACGAATACGGCGTGGTCAGGGGACTGGTCACCCAGGAGGACCTGCTGGAAGAACTGGTCGGCGAGATCTACGACGAGAGCGACGTGACGGAACCGGAGGTCACCGGGATCTCCGCGGACGAGCTGGTGGTCGCAGGCACCACGGAACTGCGCGTGGTCGAGGAGTATTTCGGTCTCGACCTGCCGGGCAAACCGACCGACACGGTCAACCTCTGGATCCTCACGCACACCGAGTGCATCCCGCGCAAGGACGAGCAGTTCGACATCGACGGCCTGGACGTGAGAATCCGCGCCGCCACGCCGCGCCGCATCGAGCAGGTCAGGATCAGGCGCAGCGCCGAAACCAGTGCAGAGGCGGCGGCGCCGGCGTGAGTGTCAGGCCGCCGCCCCGGCCGCCTCCGCGTGCTCCTCGAGTTCCCGGTCGACATTCTTCGCCATGCGCTTGGCAAAGTAGTAGGTGCGCTTCAGCTTCTCGATGATATCCATTTCGATGGTGTAGGACGCCAGCCGGTTCGGCTCCTCGGCCACCAGGCGCTTGAGCTGGTGCATGGCCGCGGAATGGGCGAGCGCCCCGATCGGCTCCTTCATGGCGATGACCTCGCGCGCCTTGGCCGGATCGTTCTCGACCACGCTGCGGATGGCCAGCTCCGCCGCCGCCGCGACGGCGTGGTGCACCTCTGTCAGCACCTGGCGGGTCGAGGGGCTGATCGACACCCCCTCGCTGATGCGCTGGTTACCCAGGTGTACCAGGTCGGTCTCGATCACATCGCCGATGTTTTCCAGGTCGTTGACCGCCGCCATCAGACCGACGAAATCATGGGTCTGATCCTCGGTCAACGGCTTGCGGCTGATCTGCCCGAGATAGGTGACCACATGACCGTGCAGCTGGTCGACGCTGTCGTCGATCCGCGCGATCTCGCGCAGCGCGGCGCGGTCACCACCGAGAATGGCCGGCAGGATGCGCTCCAGCATCTCGCGCACCCGGTCGCCGATATGACCGATCTCGAGACGCACGCGATCGAGCGCCAGCGAGGGTGTCTCGAACAGCGAATCGTCGAGGTAGCGCGGCCGCGCCAGTGCCTCTTCCTCGAGTGGGCGGTCCGGTACCAGCCATTCGACCAGCCGTGCCAGCTGGCCGGTGAAGCCGATGAACAGCAGGGTGTTCGCGATATTGAAGATGGTGTGTGCATTGGCGATCTGGCGCGGCGTGTCGGCGGCCAGGCGCTCGGTCCCGCTGAGCTGTGCATGCGCCGGCGAGATCGCGCTCACCAGTTCGGCCAGGTAGCCGATCAGCCCTACCCACACCGCCACGCCGAACACATTGAACAGCACGTGGACCATGGCGGCACGCACCGCCTCGCGGGGCTTGCCGATCGAGGCGAGCAGCGCCGTGACGCAGGTGCCGATATTGGCGCCGAAGGCCAGCGCGATACCGGCCGGGAGCGTGATGAAGCCCTGACTCGCCATCACGATAACGATGCCCGTGGTGGCCGAGGATGACTGCACCAGGGCGGTGAACAGCGCCGCGACCAGGATGCCGATCAACGGGTTCTCCATGTGCGTCATCAGGTCGAGGAACGGCTGGTAGGTGCGCAGCGGGTACATGGCATCGCTCATGACGCTCATGCCGAAGAAGATCAGGCCCAGCCCCATGACCATGCCGCCATAGTGTTTCAGCTTCTCGTTCGCGGTGAAGAACAGCATGGCGAAACCGACCGCGATCATCAGCAGCGCAGCCTTGGTGACCTTGAACGCGACGATCTGGGCGGTGATGGTGGTGCCGATATTGGCACCCATGATGACACCGATGGACTGTGCCATCGACATGAGTCCGGCCGAGATGAAGCCGACCACCAGCACGGTAGTGACCGATGACGACTGGATGATCGCGGTGACGAAGGCGCCGGTCAGCGCACCCATGAAGCGATTGGTGGTCAGCTTGGCCAGCACGATCTTCATGCGCTCGCCGGCCACGGCCTTGAGGGCGTCGGCCATCTGTTCCATGCCGAACAGGAACAGCGCCAGCCCCCCGAGCAGGTTCATGGCCATGGTGCCCCAGCCGGGCGTCGCGGCCTCGGCTACATCTCCCGCCAGGGACACGGGCGCGAACAGCAGGCAGGCGAGCGCTAACAACGGCAGCGCGGCCAGCGGGTACCAGGACTGGAGCTGGATACTCTTGTTATGACGTGCTGCTGACCGCATCGCTCGCCCCCCCGCCCCGCTATTCTTCCTGCACATTCGCCTTGACGATGGTGACCGGCACATGCGCCAGGCGCACCACCTGCTCGGCCTTCGAGCCGAGCAACGCGCGCGCCAGCCCGGTGCGGCCCTGGCTGCCCATCACGATCATGCGCGCCCCGGACTTGTCCGCCAGTTCGAGTATGCGGTTGACCGGCAATCCGGTGATCAGGCTGGTTTCCGCCGACTTGACCGCGTCCAGCCCGGGATGTGCGGCGATGAAATCCTGCAGGAATTCCTCGAACATGCCGGCGGCGACATCCTCGAGTTTCTGCAGATGCTTGTTGTGGCCCTTCACGGCGTAATAGCCCGGGGCCTCGCCCGGGTCGTGCACGACATGCACGATCAGCAGCGGCGCCCGGAACAACGCCGCGAGTTCCGCGGCACAACGCAACGCCGCAGTCGAGTCCGGCGAGAAATCGACCGGCACCAGTATCGGTTGTGCAGCAGCCGTCTCTGCCATGCCCCCTCCTCCCTGCCGGCGCCTGCCACCCGCCCGAGGTGTGCTAGCCGGCCCGACGGAAATGTTACATTTTTATTACAGACTTGGGTTGATTCTATACCGAATCGCGCGGGATAAAAGTCACGACAGGGGTTTTTTTGTGTTGACAGGGAGTTACAGCATCAAACGCCGGTCTCGAGCGTCTGGTCGAGATCGCTGAAACGCGGCGGATAGCGCTTCATCACCCGGGACATGACCAGGTTGAGCACTTCATGCACGGTGGTTTCGATGTGCCAGTTGGTGATGATCGGTATCCCCGCGTTGTCGGCCTCGCTCAACAGGTAGGACTGCAGCTCCCAGATATCGTCAATTCGCTGCAGATAGCGCGCGGCCTGGCGCCCGCTCTTTTCGCGGCCGCGGCGTTTGAGCTGCTTCTCCAGTGCCGCCCGCTCGCGGGTGGCGAGCATGAGCGGCACCACGATGGCCTGCTGCTGCGCGCCCGTGAGATCCATCATGAACGGCGCGATATGCACCCCCTCGATGATGAGGTCATGCCGCTCCTTGACCGCACGGCCGATGGCGGCGCCCAGCGCCGGCTTCATGGTGACGAATTGCGACAGAAAACCGGCGACCACCGGATTCTCCGTCGCCCCAGCCGGTTCTTCCGTCGGCGCAGCCAGACCGCGCCAGGCCTCGAAACTCGAATAGCGCAGCGTCGGCACCGCCTCGGGCGTCAGGTAGGCACGGATGATCTCCCGCATCATGTCGGTGGACTGGATGCGGCCGATATCCATGCGATAGGCGACTTCCGCGGCGATCGTGCTCTTGCCGGTTCCGGTCACACCGCCGATCAGGACGATCAGGGGGTCGCCGCTGTTCTCGAAGCGACGCCAGGACAGATAGCGGTTGGCGGCCTCCTCGGAACAGTGTTCCTTGAGACACAGGAAGATCACCTTGCGCAGGGTCTTGTGGTTGATCTCGCCGTGCCCGGTCTTCTGCAGGGACAGATACACCTTGCGCGCGCCTGCCAGTGCGACGTCGGGCGCGATCGCGCAACTCTCGAGCGAATGCGCGAGCAGGCCGATGGAAAACGGCTCGCTGCGCGTGGGTGTGTGCACGATGATGCCGGCCTCGGTGTCCGGCCGGGTCAGATACTTGAGCCGCCGGCTGCGGCCGAAGCGCGCCTCGAGCAGGCCCGCCACCTTCTGCTTCAGGTCGGTGCTGGTGATCTCCTCGAGATCGCGCAGGTCATCGCGCACCTTCTGTGCCAGGCCATAGGCTTCCTCGAAATTCAGACCGACGTTGAGCAGCGACTGCACCAGGATGCCACGCAGGAACGGCGTGCGGTCGCCGTCGGGCTGGTTGATCACTATGGTCTTTGCCATGCTGGACACCTGGATGATCCGGTGCGTGCCGGAAATCGTGGACTACGGCCAACGATAGTACATCAGTCGTTCGGCTGGACAGCCAATTTCTTCACGATCCGGCGTAACGGGGACCGTTGCGGCGAAATAAGATGCCATGGCGGCATAATCCGGCGAAAACCGCTTTCCTTGTCGCGAACATCTTGCTAACTTGATGAATATGCGCGCAATCGTAGTCAGGCATTACAAGACGGTGCTCAATGCCAGCGACCGCATCATCGGCTGGGGCGATGCACCGCGCGCCAAGGACTGGGGCGAAGACGTTGCCTACGTGCACGAGCGGCTGCGGGAACTGGGCATCAATTTCGACCGGATCTATTCCAGCAATCTCGAGCGGGCGCGCCGTACGGCCATGCACTATGCCAGCGCCTACGGCATCCTGTTCGTGCACGACGCGCCGGAGCTGAACGAGGTCAACTACGGCACGCTGTACCGCAAGAGCAAACAATGGGTCGCCAAGAACATTCCCGAGCACAAGCGCGATCCCGACTTCGTCTATCCCGACGGCGAGAGTTTCCGCCAGATGCAGCGACGCAGTGTGGATTTCCTGCAGTCACAGAATGCGTTTCATCCCGACAGCACCGTGCTGGTGGTCGCGCATGCCGGCGTCATCCGCGGGCTCATCTGCCACTTCCTGGGACTCGATTACGGATCACACCTGAAGCAGAAGATCACCCACCGTTACATCGGTGACTTCACGCTCGACCACGAGGGCAACTGCACGCGCTACGACGAACACGGCAAGCAATCCGGCTTCGTGCGTTCCGCCAGTATCAGGATACCCTGGTCCCGCCCGGCCGCGCTCGCGGGCAGCACCGATCCGCTGGCCAGCGCACCGGGCCTCTGACCGCACGGCTGCGGCCTGTCCCGGGCCAGCCAGGCGGCGCACCGCTACTGGCTGCCCTGCACCCGCTTGTGGAAATAGGTCAGCAGCTTCTTGCGCAGCTTGGCCTGGCGATGCTTGAGCGCAGCCGCCTGGCGCTTCTGGGCCAGTTCGACGAAGATCTCCTGGCAGCTGCGCGACTCCTTCTCGCCGCCGGCCGGCACCTCGGTATAGCTGCCGTCGGGCTGCATCTCCCAGACGTTCTTGCGGCTCGAGAGCTGGGCATCGAGGATCAGGCGCAGCTCCTGGCGCAGCTTCGGATCCTCCACCGGCGCCACCACTTCCACCCGGCTTTCCAGGTTGCGCTTCATGAGGTCCGCGGAACCGATGAAATACTCCTCGTCCCCGCCGTTCTGGAAAAAGTAGATGCGTGAATGCTCGAGAAAGCGCCCGGTGACGCTGATCACCCGCACCGATTCGCTCAGCCCGGGCATACGCGGCCGCAGGCGGCAGGTATCGCGCACGATCAGGTCGATGCGCACCCCTGTCTGCGCCGCGCGGTACAGCGCACGGGTGATGTCCTCGTCCTCTAGCGCGTTCATCTTCAGCTGGATCAGGCCCGGCGTGCCGCTGCTGTGCAATTTCGCCTCGCGTTCGATCTTTTCGATCAGGGCTTTTTTCAGCGCGTAGGGAGAAGTCAGTATCTTGCGGTAGCGCGGCGGCGGGGAATAGCCGGTCAGGTAGTTGAACAGCTCGGTCAGGTCCTGGCTGATCTCCTGATCGCACGTCAGCATGCCCAGGTCGCTGTAGATGCGTGCGTTGCCGGCGTGGTAGTTGCCGGTGCCGATGTGCGCATAGCGGCGCAGGCCGTTGTAGTCCTTGCGCACCACGAGGATGATCTTGCTGTGGGTCTTGAGGCCGACCACGCCGTAGGTGACGTGGATGCCCACCTGCTCCAGCCGGCGTGCCCAGCCTATGTTCTTGGCCTCGTCGAAGCGCGCCTTGAGCTCGACCAGCACCGCGACCTGCTTGCCGTTCAACGCCGCCTTGATCAGCGATTCGATGACCTTGCCTTCCGCCGAGGTGCGGTACAGCGTCATCTTGATCGCCAGCACCTTCGGGTCCTCGCTGGCGGTACGCAGGAAGCGTTCGACGCTGGTCGCGAAGGATTCGTACGGGTGCTGCAGCAACAGCGCGCCGCGCTCGCGGATGATGTGGAAGATATTGCGCGAATCGTGCGCCAGGTGGGTGTGGTCGATCGGGGTGTGCACCGGGTCGTGCAGCTCCGGGATATCCAGCGACGCGATCTCGAACAGGTCGCGCATGGCCATGAGCGACTCGACCTCGTAAACGTCCGCCGCCTCGTCCAGCCCGAGCTCCGCCGCCAGCATGCCCCGATGCACCGGGTTCATGCTGTGCTCGACCTGGAGGCGCACGATCGGCGCGAAGTGGCGGTCGCGCAGTTCCGACTCGATCATCTCCAGCAGGTCGTCCGCCTCCTCCTCGTCCACCTCCACGACCGCGTTGCGCGTCACCCGGAACAGCTCGCAGGACACGATCTCCATGCCCGGGAACAGCATGTCCATGTTCGCGGTGATGACGTCGTCCAGGGTCACGAAGGTGTTGGCCTCGCCCACCCGGATGAAGCGCGGCGCCACGTCGCCGGCGATCGGCACCTTGACGCGGGCCAGATGCGTGGCGCTGCCGCCGGGATAGCGCACGGTCACCAGCAGGTTGAGCGCGAGGTTGGAGATGAACGGGAACGGGTGCCCCGGATCCATCGCCAGCGGCGTCAGCAGCGGGAAGATGTTCGCGCTGAAATGCTCGCGCAGGGCGGCGCGTTGCGCCTCGGGCAGATCGCCGTAATGCACGATACGTATATTGTGCTGGCGCAGCAGTTCGCGCAGGCGCTCGAGCACGACCTTCTGCCGCCGGTGGATGTCGCGCACCACGGCCTGGCACTCGACGACCTGCTCCTGCGGTGTGCGTCCGTCCACGGTCGGCGTGCGGATACCTGCGGCGATCTGCTGCTTCAGGCCGCCGATACGCTTCATGAAGAATTCGTCGATATTGCTGCTGACGATAGCGAGGAACTTTACCCGCTCCAGCAGCGGCGTGGTTTCGTCCTCGGCCATGCGCAGCACGCGCCGATTGAATTCCAGCCAGGTGAGTTCCCGGTTCAGGTAGCATTGCGGGCTGTCTGCCTCGATTCGGCAGGGTGGCACGGCAACCGTCTCCCGCCCGGTTTCCGGTGCGTCCGGCGTCGTGCCGGAGGCGGCCTGCGGCGACGCCGGATTCATGCTGGTAGACATCTGGACTCCCGTATTCATGTGCTCTGCAATGTTCGCCCTGTAATTGAAAATTATACGTCGATACCAGTCAAGTCATGCACAATTTCCACCCGATTCAGGTAAATTACGCCTGACCGGACGGCGCCGCGGCGCTGCCGGCCGCCCCGGCCGGGGCGCACCGGCAGACGTCACCCGCTCACGAGGAATCGACCCGATGTACGACCAGAGTCCGGAACACGACCCGCCGCTGCGTGGCTATGCCCTGCTGCGGCATGCCGGCTACAACAAGGGCACTGCATTCAGCATGGCGGAGCGGGAACGCTTCGGCCTGCGCGGCCTGCTGCCGGCGCGCGTCTCCAGCCAGGCGGGGCAACTGCACCGCGTGCTGGCCAACCTCCGGCGCAAGACCTCCGACATCGAGCGCTACATATTCCTGCTCGCCCTGCAGGGCCGCAACGAGCGCCTGTTCTACCGCCTGGTCATCGACAATCTGGCGGAGATCATGCCGCTGATCTATACCCCGACGGTCGGTCAGGCCTGCCTCGAATTTGCGCATATCTTTCGCCAGCCGCGCGGTTTCTACATCACACCGGAAGACCGCGGCCAGATACGCGCCATCCTGGACAACTGGCCGGAACGCGACGTGCGGCTGATCGTGGTCACCGACGGCGAGCGCATACTCGGACTCGGCGACCTGGGCGCCAACGGCATGGGCATACCGGTCGGGAAGCTCGCGCTGTACACCGCCTGTGCGGGCATCCCGCCCCGCCAGTGCCTGCCGGTGATGCTCGACGTCGGCACCGACAACGAAACCCTGCGCAGCGACCCGCTGTACCTCGGCACCGACCGCCCGCGCCTGCGCGGCCCCGAATACGATGCGCTGGTAGAGGAATTCGTCACCGCGGTGCAGGATGCCTATCCGCGCGCCCTGCTCCAGTTCGAGGACTTCCTCACCCCGAACGCCTACACCCTGCTCGCGCGCTACCGCGACCGCGTGCTGTGCTTCAACGACGACATCCAGGGCACCGCCGCGGTGACCCTGGCCTGTCTGCTGGCCGCCAGCCGGGTCACGGGCACCGGACTCACCGACCTGCGAATCCTGTTCCTGGGCGCCGGCTCGGCCGCCACCGGCATCGCCGAACTCGTGCTTGCCGCCCAGGTTGCCGCAGGCGCTGACGCCACCGCCGCCCGTAGCCGGCTGTGGCTCGTGAACCGCGCCGGACTGGTGGTAAGAACGAATGGACCGCACCCGGCACATCTTGCGCCCTACGCCCATGACCTCCCGGAACGCGACCTGCTCACAGCGATCCGCGACCTGCGCCCGCACGTACTGATCGGCGCGACCGGCTCTCCTGGCAGCTTCACCGGCGAGATCATCCGGCTGATGGCCGAACTGAACGAACGCCCGGTGATCTTCGCCCTGTCCAATCCCTCCTCGCGCGCCGAGTGCACGGCCGAGGACGCCTATCGCTGGAGCAGCGAACGGGCGCTGTTCGCCAGCGGCAGCCCGTTCGGCCCGGTAGGCTGTCAGGACAGGACCCTGATACCCGGGCAGGCCAACAACGCCTACGTGTTTCCGGGTATCGGCCTCGGGGCACTCGCCTGCCAGGCCAGCACCTTGAGCGATGCGATGTTCCTCGCCGCCGCCCGCGTCCTGGCGGACAGCGTGGAACCGGCGCAACTCGCTGCCGGCACACTGCTGCCACCGCTGCACGACATGCGCCGGGTGTCTGCAGACATCGCCCGGGCCGTGGCCGAAACGGCCTGGGACAGCGGGCTGGCGGGCGCACCGCGACCGGCCGACATCGGGCAACTGATCAGGGACATGATGTACGACCCGAGCTACTGACCGGCGTCTGCACCCGGAACCGTCGCAGCATCCCCCGCGGCGCGCGGGACGCTGCAGCGGATTTCAGATCACCCGGGAGAATGACTGCTGCGCCGCGCGTTCCTGCAGGTAGCGGTCGAAGACCATGCAGATATTCCTGATCAGCAGGCGTCCGGCCGGCAGCACCTCCAGCGCCCGCGCATCGCGGGTCAGCAGCCCATCCGCGGCCATGGCGTCGAGCCGGGTGAGGGCATCGTGGAAGTACTCGGCGAAGTTGATCCGGTACTTGCTTTCGACGGCAGGGATATCCAGGAAAAAGTGGCAGATGAGGTCGGTGATGATCTCGCGTCGCAGCACATCGTCCGTATCGAGCACGACACCCCGGTATACCGGCAACTCTCCCCGCTCGATGCACGCGTGATACGCGTCCAGGGTCTTCACATTCTGGGCATAGGTCGCACCGACACTGCTGATGGACGTGATCCCCAGCGCGACCAGGTCGCAGCCGGCATGGGTCGAGTAACCCTGGAAGTTCCGGTACAGCCTGCCCGCCTGCTGGGCCCTGGCCAGTTCGTCGTCCGGCCGGGCGAAATGATCCATGCCGATGTAGACGTAGCCTGCCCCGGTCAGGCGCTCGATAGTGAGCTGCAGGATCTCCAGCTTCGCCGCGGGTGGCGGCAGGTCTGCCTCGTTGATGCGCTTCTGCGGCATGAACAGATGCGGCAGGTGGGCGTAGTTGAACACGGACAGCCGGTCCGGTCCGAACTCGATCACGCGGTCCAGGGTGCGGGCGAAGGAATCGACCGTCTGGAACGGCAGGCCGTAGATCAGATCCGTGTTGATGGACTTGAAGCCCTGTGCTCGCGCCGCATCCATGATCGCGAGCGTCTGTTCCTCGGGCTGGATGCGGTTGACCGCCCGCTGCACGCGTTCCTCGAGATCCTGTACGCCCAGGCTGATACGGTTGAAGCCGATTTCGCGCAGCAGCGCGATGGTCTGCGCATCGGCCTCGCGCGGATCCACCTCGATCGAATACTCCCCGGTATCGTCGTCGCGCAGGCGGAAATGCCGGGCCGTCTCCTGCATGAGCCCGGCCATCTGTTCATGACTCAGGAAGGTCGGCGTGCCGCCGCCCCAGTGCAACTGGTCGACCGGCCGGGCGCCGTCGAACAGCGCGCCCTGCAGGGCGATCTCCCGATACAGGTCATGCAGGTAGGGCAGCGCGTGGGCACGGTTCTTGGTCACCACCTTGTTGCAGGCACAGTAGAAGCACAGGCGTGCGCAGAACGGGATATGGAAGTACAACGACAGCGGCCGGCCGCTGGCATTGGTGCCCAGCGCATGGGTGCGATAGGACTCCGCGTTGAAGCCTTCGTGGAACTGCACCGCCGTCGGATAGGAGGTATAGCGCGGCCCGGCCTGGTCGTAACGGCGGATCAGGTCGGCATCAAATGAGACGTTCTGTTCCATCTGCACTCTCGTTGCGGCAGCTTAGCGCTCGCCCCGGCGCGAGATCGTGCCGGTGGGCGTGCTGCAGTTGTCTGTACTCACATTACCCTCATCGGCAGCGAGGGACCACACCCCGGGCGGTCGCGCCCTGACGCTGCAACCACAGCGCTGCGCGCAGGCATGCGGCCATCGCGCCCATCAATAGATTGTAACTAGTTGTATTTAAATTCGTTATTTCGGTATCGCAGCGGCCGTGGTGGCGGACGGGGATGACATGTCCGTCCCCGCCAGAAATTCATAACACGCTTATTCTTGTCAAGAAATGTAATTTTTGGTATTAGTGTACCAAATCATCCAGATTAGGGGCGCAAGACCCATCACCACGGATAGGACGACCTGCAACCGTCATGACGAATCCCGAACAGGCATTGACTAGCGCGCTGATCAGGCTGCTGCGCCCCGTGGTGCGCATCCTGATGCGTTACGGCATGCCCTACGAGGGATTCGCCGAGCTGGCCAAGCGCACCTTCGTCGATGTCGCCCAGCATGACTATGCCATCGCGGGGCGCAAGCAGTCGATCTCGCGCATCTCGACGCTGACCGGCATTTACCGCCGCGAGGTCTCGCGCCTGCTGGAACTCCCGCCACTCGACGATGCCGCGCTCGCCCAGCGCCACAACCGGGCCGCGCGGGTGATCGGCGGCTGGCTGCAGGACCGGCATTACCTGGATGCCGGGCGCAAGCCGCTGGCGTTGCCGCTGGAAGGCGGCGAGCCCAGCTTCACCCATCTGGTGCGCAAATACAGCGGCGACATCCCGGTGCGCGCCATCCTGGACGAACTCATCCGGGTTGGCTCCGTGGAACAGCACGCCGACGGGATGATACACCTGTTGCACCGTGCCTACGTGCCCAAGCGCGGCGAGGCCGACATGCTGTCGATATTCGGGACCGACGTCGCCGACCTGGTCAGCACCATCGATCACAACCTGGTGTCGGATCACGACACTTCCCGATTGCAACTCAAGGTGCAGTACGACAATCTGTCGCGGGAGGCCGTGGACGAGTTCAGGCAGCTGGCTGGCGAGCGGGGCCGCACCCTGCTCGAGGAATTCAATGCCTGGCTGGCGCAGCGCGATCGCGACGCCAACCCGCAGGCGGGCGGCAGCGGCCGGATCCGCGCCGGGCTGGCCATGTACTATTTCGAAGAAAACCTCGACGAGGATTCATCACCATGAAGTCACCGTGCACACGTGGATTGCTGACGGGCCTGGCCCTGGCTGGACTGGCCGGTTGCGGCGGTGCAGGTTCCTCCCTGTTTGCGAGCGGAGGCATCAGCGGCACCGGACTCGGCTCCGTTACCGCCTTCGGCAGCATCATCATCAACGACACGCGCGAGTTCACCATCGATGCCAGCACACAGATCTTCTGGGATGGCACGCCGATCACGGAGGCGCAGCTGATGCAGCGCGGCATCGGCGCGGTCGCGCGCATCGACATCGGCGACGATGTCAGCGCCGATTTCAGCAGCGGCACCGCCGTCACCATCGACATCGGCAACCAGGTCAAGGGTCCGGTCACGGCACTGGCCCCGCTGCAGGTCCTGGGCCAGAACGTGCTCACGACCGCGGACAGCGCACAATATCAGGACGACAACCCGGTCGCCGGACTCACCCTGACCGCGGGCGACGAGGTCGAGGTCAGCGGCTTTGCCGACAACGCCGGCATAGTCCTGGCCGCGCGCATCGAACGGGTCACCACCGGCCTGGCGGAATGGAAGCTGGTGGGCAGCGCGGCAGCACCAGCCAGCAGCGGGAGCTTCAATATCGGCATCCAGGAGATTGCGGTTCCGGGTACCGTGACGGCGCGTAACTGCAGTGGCGGCGTGGTGAGTCCCGGCGATCTCGTGGAGGTCAAGGCAACCCCCGATCCGCTGTACAGCGCGCCACCCGATATCATCGCGACGGTGACGGATGTCGAATGCCTCGCACCGGGCCTGGCGATACCCGGCAATGCCAGCAGCACGTCGCTCCGGGCGGAGATCGAGGGACTGGTAAACAGCGTGAGCCCGCTCGTGATCGCCGGCCAGCCGGTCACCCTCGGTGCCGGCACCGTGTTCGAGGGCGGCACCCAGGCCGACATTGGCATCGGCGCGAAACTCGAGGCCGAGGGCACGCTCGACACTGCCAGCGGCGTCCTGAGCGCCGACAGGATCCGCTTCCGCGACCGCCGCGTGCGCATCGAGGCACCGGCGAGCCTGCCCCTCGGCGGCAGTTTCAACATGCTCTCGGTGATCACGGTCAACACCTCGGCGCTGACCGCCGACAGCGACGGCCTCATCGCCGGCGGCAGCGGCAACCGCCAGGTGGAGGTGCGCGGCTACCTCGATGCGAACGACGCGGTGATTGCCACGGAAGTGCGCGACCGTGGCGCCGCCGATCCTGGCCAGGTGCGTCTGCGCGGCCCGGTCGGCAGCAACACCTGCAACCCGGCCATCGTAGACCAGGATTTCGACATTCTCGCGGTCCTCGTCGATACCGCCACGGCGGCTGCGTTCGCAGATGTCGACGGCGCGGCGCTGCAGGAGCAGGCCTTCTGCGATCTCGCCCAGAGCGGCACGTTCGTGCAGGCGCAGGACGCCACGTTCAACAGCGGTCCGGTGCGCATCGAGAACGCCGGACTAATCGAGATCGAGGACTGACCCATCCCCTGTGTACCCGGACACCCGACCCGGGCACACATTTCCGACCGCGCTACGGCGCGGTCTTTTTTTGTGGCTGCACACACCACGTCACGCCACCGTCCGGGATGGTTACGCTTGCGACAGCCAGCCTGTGCCGCCTGTGGTCACAGCAACCCGCACGCGGCAGCCACCCTATGCACGCCTGCGGGGCGCGCCAGGCAAGGCTGTAGCGCCATGAGCGGGAAGTGCCGTAGCTTGGAATGGAATCGCAACGGTGGCGTTGCGGGGAATAGGCAACGGGTGCTGGAACCCGTCTTAAAATATGCCTGTTTTAGACACCGCCATGCCCGCGGAGACGGGCATTCAGATCAGCCTGCCAAAATCGGATTCCCGCCCACGCGGGAATATCAACCGGATGCTGCTGCAAGGCAAATACGAAATTTGAGATAGGTAAACATCATTGCGGTACGTGCTCGGTACGCTGCCGGTCCATGGACTGCGCCGAGATATCGTGCAGTATGCCGGTGAACTTACGCCGGCCCTGCAGGCTGAATTCCCCGATCGACAGGTACAGCGGCACGGTACGGCCGTTCTTGTGGCGGCCGACCACCTTGCGCCCGATACCGATCACATGCGCTTCGCCGCCGTCCAGGTAACGCTGTATGTACTCGTCATGATGGCTACGATACGGTTCGGGCATCAGCAGCTTGATGTTCACACCGCGCAGTTCGCTGGGGGCATAGCCGAACAGCCGCTCTGTTGCCGGGTTGGAATATTCCACGCTGCCATCCTGGTCGATGATGAGGACCGCATCCGGCACCGCCTCGAACAGGCTCTGAAAGCGCTTGCGCTGCATGTCCAGTTCCGTCACCTGCTGATCGATGCGGCCGGACATGCGCGCGAAGGCCTGGGCCAGCTGACCCACCTCGTCCTGCCGGTTCTGTTCCGGCAACTCGGGCTGGTGGCCCGGCGCGTAGCGACTGACCTCGCGGGTAACACGCTCGAGCGGTGCGATGAGGACCCGCACCAGCCAGATCACCACGAAGGCGCCGGCCAGCACCAGGGGGATGATCAGCGTCGCGTTGCGACGCCGGGCCTGGTTCACTTCCGCCAGGATTTCCGCACGCGGACGGGTCAGTCCGATGAGCAGATCGTTGCCCGTTTCCGGCTCCAGCGGCAGCCGGCTGAGGTAGGCGACCACCGGATGCGGGGCATCGGCGGGCTGGACTTCCTCGAGCATCACGCCGGCAGCGGCGCTGGGCTGGAACACGGCGTCGGTGAAATCGTCCTGCATCAGGAAACGCTGCCCGCGCTCGAAGCCGAAGGTCTTCTCCGGTTCCGGATGGTAGAGGTAATCGCCGGCCTGGTTCGCGATGTAGAGGTTGATGTCGGGCGTGACCACCTCCCGTGCCGCAGCGAATACCTGGTGCACATCGAGATTGACGATCATGATGCCGAAGGGCTGCCCGTCCTTGCCCGTGACCGGCAGCGCGGCGCGCAGCATGGGCTGGATCGGCTCGACGATCTGCCCATGCTCCTGGTTGAGATCGATCGGCGACCAGTAAACCTGGCCGGGCGGGGTGTGCAGCGCCTGCCAGAAATACTCGCGGTTCTGCTTCTGCTGCAGGGCCTCGTCGGGGACGCGCAGGACCTGGCCGCCCGCCTGGTTGACACGCACCACTTCCCGGCCTTCGTCGGCGACGCCGATGAGCCGCATCTGCACATACCAGGGGTGGTTGTTCAGCAGGGCCGCAAAGACATCCTGCAGCCGCGCGCGGGCCAACCGCACTGCCTCAGGGTCGGGGACGTCGGCCTGCATGGCATTGACCACGGCACGTACGGCGGGACTCTGGGCCAGGAAACCCACATCACGCTGCACGTCATCCAGGATATCGCGCAGCCGGATGGATGCCACCCTGCTCTCCTGCGCCAACCGCGAGGTGGAGGCGTTGATCAGCAGTTCGGTGCCGGACTGGGTGACGGCTATCCCCGTCAGTATGCCGCTCACGGCCACAATGATGACCAAGGCGGTGGAGAGTCTGGTTGCTATTCGCCGGTGCATGGATTCAGTCAGTGATCGATGGAAAGACGTCGGGTTGCGCCACAGTTATACAGACACGCGCGCGCAACGGCCAGTCCGCGCGCAGCGGTGACACCCGGCATTGTAGTCCCGCGGCAGAGGCTCAGGAAGCATGCGTCTCCTCCCCGCCCACCAGCGGCACGAAGGCGACACCGAGGATGGTACGCTCCTGCAGCGTACCGTCCGCCTGTTTTTCCGCCAGCTTGAGCGCCTGGTGGCCATAGCGCTCCCCGACCGGGATGACAAGCCGCCCGCCCGGCCGGAGCTGCTCGGCCAGCGCCGGTGGGATGAACGGCGCCGCTGCAGTCACGATGATACCGTCATAGGGGGCATGCGCGGGCCAGCCTGCATAGCCGTCGCCGATATGCACCTCGACATTGTCGTAGCCCATGGCGTGCAGGCGTTTACCCGCCGCCGCACCAAGTTCGGGCACGCGCTCCACGCTATGGACCCGGGCGCACAGGCGTGACAGGATCGCGGCCTGGTAGCCGGACCCGGTGCCGATCTCGAGTATCGTGTGATCGGCCGCGGGTTGCAGCAGGTCGGTCATGAGCGCCACGATGTAGGGCTGGGAAATCGTCTGGCCGTGGCCGATCGGCAGCGGACCGTTCTCGAAGGCGAGCATGCGCAGGTTATCCGGCACGAACCGCTCGCGCGGCACCGTTGCCATGGCCTGCATCACCCGCGGGTCAAGGGCCGCGCGGCCGATGAGATGTTGCGTGAAACGCACCTCGGCCTCGATATCGCCGATCATGTCCTGCTGACTCGCGCTCATGGCAGCATTTCCCTTCCGTTCCACACACTCCGCCGCTGCCTGGAACCGGTCTCCTGATTCCGCGCGGTTGTGCGCAGCAGGCCCCGTGCATGGTCTTGCAGGCATGGCGTAACCGATGCTACCTGAGCGGATGGCGCCAAGGCCAGGGAGCGGCAGCGCCCGGAACGGGCTTACCCTCCGTAGCGCGCATCACCAAGCCGCTGACACGGCAGGATGAGACAGAGTCCAAATGTTACCCGTTGCATGGATCGGGTCGACACGGGATGCTAGCGCCGTTACGTGCAATCGCGATCGCTCCGGTGCCGTAACCGGCAGACCAGGGATACGCTGACCGCACACCGCCAGCGGCCGCGCCATGCCGTGCGCCTGAACCGGGCAAGGCAGCCCGGAAAGACAGGGCGGATCCGGCAGGCAGGCATCCCACGCGCGCGCAATCATGCCCCTGCGGCCGCATCGACGCCGCCGCTGGCTTGTCGCCTGCCACCGATTCCGTAACACTGTTGCGACCAACCCGCGCCCGGCTGCCATGCCCGACACCGACCACCCATCTGCCCCGACACCGCAACCGCCCCTGCGCCGTTCTCTGACACTGGCTCGGGTGACCTATTACGGACTGGGCAACATCATCGGCGCCGGCATCTATGTCCTCATCGGCACGGTTGCGGCCCACGCCGGTTACCAGACCCCGCTGGCATTCCTGCTGGCGTCACTGCTGGCGGCATTCACGGCGCTCAGCTATGCCGAGCTGTCGGCCCGATTCCCGTACAGTGCCGGCGAGGTGATGTACGTCCAGCAGGGCCTGGGTCGGCGCGCGCTGGCGCGGCTGACCGGTATATTGATCAGCCTGGCCGGCATCGTTTCCGCAGCCGCCATCGCCCGCGGATTCACCGGTTATCTGCAGGTGTTGGTCGCAGTACCGGAGCCGCTCGCCATCGCGCTGCTGGTGTCTGCGCTGGGCGCGCTCGCGCTATGGGGCATCACCCAGTCCGTAACCGTCGCCAGTTTGATGACCGTGGCGGAGATCGCCGGCCTGCTGCTGATCCTGTGGGTAGCCCGGCCGGACGGTGCCACGCTGCTCCATACCCTGGCATTGCAGGCCAGCCCCATGTCCGGCCTGGCGCATCACGGTCTCATGGCGGGCGCGTTCCTGGCCTTCTACGCCTTCCTCGGTTTCGAGGACATGGTCAACATCGCGGAGGAGGTGCAGGACCCGCAACGCAATCTGCCACGTGCCATCCTGCTGACCCTGGGCCTGTCGACCCTGCTCTACTGCGCGGTCGCACTGGTCGCGGTCAGCGCGACCACACCGGCACGGCTGGCCGCTGCGGACGCCCCGCTGGCCTTTCTCTACGCGCAGGCGCGCGGAACGTCCCCGGTCCTGATCACGGTGCTGAGCCTGATCGCGGTGATCAACGGGGCGTTGATCCAGATCATCATGGTCTCGCGCGTCTGTTATGGCATGGGCAGCCGCGGCTGGGCGCCGTCCTGGCTGGCACGGGTGCATCCGGTGACACGCACCCCCGTGCACGCCACCGGGCTCGTGGCGGCCCTCGTCCTGCTGATGGCACTGTGGTTCCCGCTCGAGGATCTGGCGCGCGCCACCAGCTACTGCATCCTGCTGGTGTTCGTGCTCGTCAATCTGTCATTGTGGCGCATCAAGCGGCGTGCGGCGGAGACCTACCGCGGCTTCGCCGTCCCGGCCTGGGTACCGGCAACCGGGGCGGCCGGCACCGCGCTCTTCATCGCCTGGCAGTTCGCCGGCCGGCTCGGTCCAGCGGCCGGCCCGTGACAGGCTTGGTCCGGGCGATGCGAATAAACGTACAGCCGCGCATCGAGAAGCAGTAGAATATCCGCAATTACTCACCTTTCCACGACACCCGGCAGGCGGCACGGCCCGTATGACACACCCAAGCAGCAGCACGAACACCCAGCGCAAGACCAAGATCGTTGCCACCATCGGACCGGCCTGCAGCGCGCTGGACAAGCTCGTCGCCATGATCCGCGCCGGCATGAACGTGGCGCGGCTGAACCTGTCGCACGGCACCCTCGATGCGCACCGGGAACAGATCGGCCTGCTGCGCCAGGCGTCCGAGCAGGTCGGCACCAATATCGCCATCATGATCGATACCCGCGGCATCGAGATCCGTACCGGTCTGCTCGAAGACGGCAAGGCCGAACTGCTGCCCGGTGCCAGCTTCACCCTGTACAACGACGGCCGCAAGGGTAACGCCAGCGGGGTCGCGATCACCTACAAGAAACTGTTCGAGGAAGTCCGGGCCGGCACGCCGATCCTGCTCGACGACGGTGCCATCGAGCTGGTGGTGGCAGCCGTCAGCGGCAGCGCCATCACCTGCCGGGTCATCCACGGCGGCTGGCTCGGCAACAGCAAGAGCGTCAATCTCCCCGAGACGCGGCTGGCACTCAGCGCCGTCAGCCCGGAAAACCGGGAGGACGTGGTCAGGGAGCTCGGCTTCGCCGCCGAGAACGACGTCGATTACATCGCCGCCTCCTTCATCCAGTCCGCCGACGATATCTACAAGATGCGCGAGATCCTCGTCGAGAAGGGTGTGAATATCCCGATCATCGCCAAGATCGAGAACAAGGCCGGGGTGGCCAACCTGCAGGAGATCGTGAGCGCGGCGGACGGGATCATGGTCGCGCGCGGCGACATGGGCGTGGAACTGCCGCTGGCCGACGTGCCCGCCACCCAGAAGCTCATCATCCGCACCACCGTGGCCGAGGGCAAGCCGGTCATCACCGCGACCCAGATGCTGGCGAGCATGGAGCACAATCCGAAACCGACCCGTGCCGAGGCCAGCGACGTGGCCAACGCCATCCTGGACGGCACCTCGGCCGTCATGCTCTCCGGCGAGACCGCGGTCGGCAAGTACCCGGTCGAGGCCGTCATCACCATGGCCACCATCGCCCGGCGCGCCGAGGCCTCGCTCGGCGACTACGGTTACCTGCAGCGCATCAAGGCCATGCCCTCGAACGTGGTGACCGAGGCTGTCAGCCAGGCTGCAGTCAGCATGTCCTCGCATGTCAAGGCGGCAGCGATCATCAGCCTGACCGAGACCGGCTTCACCTCGCGCCAGATCTCCAAATACCGTCCGGAGATTCCGATCCTCGCCATCACCTCTTCCTCCCGGGTGGCGCGCAAGCTGGCCATGAACTGGGGCGTGATCCCCATGCTCTACGACGGCGAACCGGCGGATCGCGCACGACTGGACTTCGCCATCGAGCAGGGCAAGGCACTGGGTTATCTGCAGACCGGGGATATCGTGGTGTCGACCGCGGGTCACCACCAGCAGGCCGGCGGCACCGACCTGATCCGCGTCATCACGCTGGGGAACTAGCACCGATCTCGACTTTTCTGTTTGCTTTGCAGCAAGATCCGGCTGTCATTCCCGCAGTTGCGGGAATCCGGTATTCACGGACGTTTCTGGTTGCCCGCCGCCGCGGGCATGACGGCGGCTATCCAAAGGACCTGTTTTGAATTAGATGCTTGAGCGAGAGTTTGCGCCGGGTCCGGTCGCGCTGTTCCTGGCGGGTCTGGCGCGGCATGCAGCGCCGCGCCGCATTCCACGCACTGCCCCTAGCCACCCCGGGCGATACGCCGCAGCACCGCGTCGATGGCGCGAATTTCGGCGGCATGCCGGTCGAGTTTCGCCAGCGACACATCGACCAGCAGGTCGGCCAGCGCGGCCTCCTCGCTGTCATGCACCCGGCCGACAAGTTCGATGTAGCTCTGCTCGCCGGACTGCAGCAGCAGGGTGTGGATCCGTTCCAGCTCCTGTGGGTAACGTTGCCTGAGCATCTGCCCGAATTGATCGACCTGTTGTTCGCGCAGCATACCGTTTCCGCGTCAGTCTTCGCCCTGCCGTGTCGTCTCATCCCACTCGTCGAGCGGCCCGGTACCGATCAGCGGCTCGTTTTCGGCGGCATGTCGAATCTCTTCCTGCGGCGCCCGCCAGTCGTCATCGCTGGTATCGGTAACCTCCTCACCCAGATCGTCGATTTCGGCGATGTCCAGGGCGCCGGCCCAGTTTTCCGGCTCCTCGGCCGTCTCGATTTCGAGCTCGTACCATTCATCCGGCTCCAGTGCCTCGATGCTGCCATCGAAATACTGGATTTCCACGGTACCGTCATCATCATCGATGGCGACTACGCAGAACTCCTGGCCCTTGTCGAGATGCCGGTACCAGTTACCGAGCAGCGGATCGAGATCTGTCGTCATGTCGGTTCTCCTGCAGCGTTTACATCCGCATCCGGGTCACGCAGGTGCGCGACTCCCTGGTGTCAGCGCGAGGATACTGGCATGTGTGCGGTTACGCACGCGAATTTGCGGCTGCGGCGCCCGCGCTGCAATGACAACCGTCAACCCACGCGCCACCGCGCCGGCACGGACCCGCAGTCCACCCGACCGCGCCATCCTGCCCGTCCGTATAAATACGTACGTAGTCACACGGATAGCCTGTGCCCGGCACGATCGCTACCTTCGGGATCAATGGTTTCCGACGGCTACCGTATGACACCGGACGACTGCGGCGAGACGGCGCGTGCTGCAGACTGGCAACCGGGTGCTGGCCGACGCATCCCCCTGTACAGCAGGGTGACAGGTGCGTGGCGGCGCGAACCGTACCCGGAAGCCCGCGGCCGAACGGAGGAACCGCCGTGCAAATCAAGACATTCGAAACCCGTACCGGCAGAACGATCGCCATCCGTGCCGATGAACGACTGGACTGGAGAGTGCACAACATCTTCTCCCAGGCAGTCACCCTCGCCTGTAGCGCCTCCCAGTCGTTGAGCGACATCGTGATTGACCTGCGCAAGACCCGGCTGATCCGCGATTCCGGACTGTCCATGCTGTCGATGCTGTGCAAGAAAACGGGATTGCCGCGGGAGCAGATCCGGCTCGTGAACTGCAGCCCGGAGATCCGGGCCCGGCTCAACGCCAGCGCGCTGGCCGGCACCGTGCGCGTCATGTAACCGCACGGACCCGGCTTGCCTGCGCGCCGTCCCGACCAGGGCCGGGACAGCGGTTGCCATGGCGTCGGCCACGGCTATCGCTGTGCACAGGATCGGCAGCAGCCACGCTACTGAATTGTTCCGCCCTATCCATTATGATCGCGCCCTGCCAACCCATCCCGCCGCCAGCGCCGAACCCGTAACCAGCGAACAGCGATCATGCGCAGCACACCTCCCAATCAACCCGGCAGCTACCATATCTATGTGCTGATCATCCTGCTGATGGTCGGGCTGCTGCTGGCGTGGCAGGCATGGAGCCGTACGAGTCACTTCTACCGCTTTCACCAGCAGCTGGCGGTCACCTCGGTCAAGGGCGCCGCCGATGAAATCGAGATCCTGCTCAACGAACTGCGGCGTTCCATGCGGCTGTTCGCCGTCGACCGGCGCGCGCTGCTCGACCTGATCCTCACCGAACCCGATGACGATACGCACTGGAACGAACTCGAAGCCGCGGTCCAGGAACACTTTCCCGAAGTCTTCGGACTGACCGTCACGGATACGCAGGGCAATGTCCTGCGACCGGACTTCGAGAACCGTGTCGCCGACATCTGTCAGGAGGACATCCTGGCATTCATCGCGCGCGGCTACCAGGAACAAGGACACATCCATCCCAATCCGCTGGGCTATCATTTCGATGTCATGGTGCCCTGGGGTGACGCGAACGCACCGCGCGGCGTGTTCTTCCTGAGCTTTCAACCCGCCATGCTGGCGCGCGTGCTGCAGCGCCTGCAATCCCCCAAGCACGAACTCATACTGGTGGACCGGAACCGGCCGGGACTGATCGAGGTTACCGCGCAGGGCGCACGCGACACCCTGCAGCGGGAATTCTTTCTCGCCGCCGAGGAACGCGGTCGCGTCACGGAAGCACTGCCAATCGCGGGCAGCCGCTGGGATGTGATCGACCTGCCCGCGACCAATCTCCTCAGACGCGAGGCCGTGCGCAACTGGGCCTACGCCGCCACGGTATTCGGCGTCTTCATCAGTGTCACCTTGCTCATGCTCTACCAGCTGCGCCGCAAGGAACGTTTCCGCATGCTGGCTGAAGAACAGGCAATCCGGCACCAGAACGAACTCGCCCACGTCGACCGGCTCAACACGCTGGGCGAGATGGCCTCCGGCATCGCGCACGAGCTGAATCAACCGCTCACCGCGATTTCCACCTATTGCCAGTCGGGCCTGCGCATCCTCGAGAACATTGAGGACAAGCCGGACAAGCTGGTGCACATCCTCGAGGCATCATCGCAGCAGGCCAAGCGTGCCGGTGAGATCATCCACCGCATGCGGCAGTTCGCCGCCAAGGGCAAGGCGCAGCGCACCCGCATCAACGTCAATCGTGTGATCGGCGAAGCGGCCGAGTTCATCCGGCCGCGCCTGGACCGGCAGGGTATCGCCCTGCAGCTCGACCTTGCACACGGCCTGCCGGATGTCATGGCCGACAGCATCCAGCTCGAGCAGGTCATCCTCAACCTGCTGCACAACGCCATCGAGTCCATCGGCGCGACACCGGCACACGGGGCGCATCGGCTGGTGATCTCGACCCTGGCCTCGACCGACCAGATCGAGGTCGGGGTGAGCGACACGGGTCAGGGCATCCCGCCGGACAGCTTCGACCGGCTGTTCGATACGTTCTACTCGACCAAAACCGAAGGCATGGGGCTCGGACTGGCGATCAGCCGCTCCATCATCGAGGCGCACGGCGGCCAGTTGTGGGCGGAAACCCGGCCGAGCGGCGGCGCCGTCTTCCGTTTCACCCTCCCGCGGAACGGGTTAAGCTGAGGGCATGGATACCCGCCCCACCGTTTTCCTGGTCGACGACGATGCGGCCGTGCGCAACGCCCTGGAGCTGCTGCTGGAAACCGCCCGGCTGCGGACCGAGAGTTTCGACAGCGCGGAGAGCTTCCTCGAGGCCTGTGCGCCCGACCGTCCCGGTTGCCTGGTGCTGGATATCCGCATGCCCGGGATCAGCGGCATGCGCCTGCAGGAAATGCTGGCGGCGCGACATGTCAGCCTGCCGATCATTTTCCTGACCGGGCACGGCAACGTCTCGATGTCGGCACAGGCATTCCGGCGCGGCGCGATCGACTTCTTGGAAAAGCCCTGCGACGAGAACCTGTTGCTGGAGCGGATCCAGGAAGCGATACGCAAGGACAGCGACAACCGCGCGCTGCTGGCGATCCGGCGCGCGGCCGAGGCACGACTGGCGGCGCTGACGCCGCGCGAACGCGAGGTGCTGTGGCTAGTCGTCGCCGGCAGGGCCAACAAGGAAATCGCCACGGCACTGAACCTGAGCAATCGTACCGTGGAGACCCACCGCGGCCGGATCATGGAAAAGACCCGCGCCAGATCGCTCGCCGACCTCATCGAGCTCACCCGGCAAAGCCAGGCCACGCTGCCGATCTGATCCCGCTGGCGCCATGGTTGAGACCTGCGCGGGTTGCAGTGCCCTCGCAGAGTAACGTCAAAATACCGTCGATTTGGTGGCTACGTAGTTTTGCGGATACTTGGCGATTGGACTATCGTCTAGGATGAAGCGTGTCGCGATTTCCAGGCAGCCGGCGTATTCCCCGACCCCGGCTGTCGGCACGACGCGCCGCTCAGGAGGCAAATCCATGCAGATCAGGACGATAATAAACGATACCGGCCGAACACTGAGGATCTGGGCCAACGAATCGCTGGATCTTCAGCAACACGACACCTTTAGCAAGGCAGCCATCGTTGCCAGCTATACGCTGATCAACGATATCGAGATCGACCTGCAGAACACACGTATCATCCGCGACTCCGGTCTGGCGCTGCTGCTGATGCTGCGCAGGAAGACCCGGCAGCGCAACGGCAGCATGCGGCTCATCAACTGTCCCGCAGAGCTGCAGACCCGATTCAGCAACACCTCACTGGCTGGCGATCTGCGCATCGCCTGAATGACCCGGCGGGCGCGGTCCACCCGCGCCCGACCGGATGCATAAGACACCTCCGCCTTGGCACCACCGGACGGCCACCGCAGCACCAGGTTCGTAGCGCTGGCGCGGACCATGCGCCTGTCCCCGACGCGTTGACGGCCGCTGCCCCGGCGGTCCGACGTGCCGGATTCAGAACCAGCGACGGACACCGCTGCATCTACTACAACCCCATTGCATGGCCGTGCCAGCCTACCCAGCCCAGAATACTTGACTAATTTGGTCAGGATTACTAGGCTGTGTCTGCGTGCCGCGCATCGCAACAGCGAGACCGGCCCGGTTACGCGCGGCAAAGGAGGTATTCATCATGACCCAAAAGACGTTCGTAGCGACCCGACGGCTACTGATGCTCGTCTCGTTCGCGTTTTCCCTGCTCCTGGTGTGGTACCTGCAGTCGCAACTCTGAGATGCGGCAATCACGCGCACTCACCTCCGGCGCCGCCGGAACAAGCACGGTGTGTTTCACCCGGTGACACTCCGGCGCACAGCATGGAACCGGTTTTATTCTTACAGCGAGGTGTAGCAATGCAATTACCCGAACGTGACGGTGACGGCTACCTAGTCGACAGCAGCCTGTGGACACCTGAAATTGCCCGCAGCATGGCCGAGCTCGACGGCGTGGAACTCGATGAAGCCAAGTGGCAGCAGATACTGAAGGCCCGGGAATATTATGACGAACACGCCGTCGTGCCGCCCATTCGCAAGTTCTCCAAGTACCTGGGCGAGGACCAGAAGGAGATGTTCAAGATGTGGATGACCGGCCCGATGAAGCCGATCACCAAGTATGGCGGCCTGCCCAAGCCGACAGGTTGCGTCTGACCCGCGCCCCGCAGGGATTGGTGCAGCGCGCAACCGGTCTGCATCGATCCGCGGGCCGACGCTCTGCGGTCTGACCTGGCGCGCACCCCGACGGCGCGGGCGAGCGCACGGCACCTGCGCAATCAGACATCCAGCATCAGCTTGCGCGGCTTGCGCATCCCGGCGAGCTTGCACGCCTGTTGCCCGTAACCGCGCGGAAACAGCCGGTAGAGATAGCGCCGGGTGGCCTTATCTCCGCCCCAGATGCTGCGCATGTGCCTGAGCAAGACCCGCGCCTCCGGGACACTCTGGCGGGTCTCGAAATACTCCCGAATGTAGCGGATGATTTCGCGCCGCTCCGCGGTCAGCGCCAACCCGGACTCCGCGGCCAACGGCTCGACCAGTTCGGGATTCCAGTCAGACGCGTCGAGTAGGAATCCCTCCTCGTCGCGCGCGAGCCCGGCCAGCGCAGCGCCGGGATGGATCTGAACTGCGGTTTTGGTCATGGACTGCTCCTCTCAGGGACCTTTCCTGCCATTATGCGACCGGACAATATTTAGACAAACGATATTTATTGCTTGATAATATCGAATAATTCGATATTTGACGGTGTACACGCGTGGACATCGAGCAGGCCCGCACCTTCCTTGCCATTGCCGCCCACGGCAGCTTTCTCGAGGCGGCCAGACGTCTGCATGTGACCCAATCGACGGTCAGCGCCCGGATCCAGCAACTGGAACAGTCGCTCGGCGCCAGGCTGTTCGTCCGCAACCGCGCCGGGGCAACGCTCACACCGGCCGGATCGCGCCTGCTGCAGCATGCCAAGACCCTGGTGCTGACCGTGGAACAGGCGCGTCATGACGTGGGACTGCCCGAGCGCTTCCGTGCCAGCCTGCGGATCGGCGGTCGCATCGCCCTGTGGGAGGCATTCCTGCCCGCCTGGGTCGGCTGGATGCGACGCACGGCACCGGACGTTTCCATCCGCAGCGAGATCGGGTTCGAAGAGGACCTGATGCGGCGACTGATCGAGGGCACGCTCGATATCGGCCTGATGTACACCCCGAGCCATGCCCCGGGGCTGGTGGTGGAACACCTGTTCGACGAGACCCTGGTGCTGGTGAGTTCCGCGCCCGACACGCGCTGGCCCGGCGCGGATTATATCTACGTCGACTGGGGTCCCGGCTTCTTCGCACACCATCGCGAGAGCTACCCCGACCTGGAACGGCCGGCGCAGGTCGTCAACATCGGCTGGCTGGGCATCCAGCTCATCCTCGCCTACGGCGGCTCCTGTTTCCTGCCGCTGCGCATGGCCCGCCCCCTGCTGCTGGCAGGCCGCCTGTACCGGGTCGACACGGCACCCGAGTTTCCGCACCCGGCGTACATGGTCTTTCCGCGCGCGGCCGCGAGCGAGGTGCTGCGCCGGGGACTCGAGGGATTGCGCGAACTGGCGCTGCAGGAACAGGCGAACACCTGATATCGACAGCGTGACATCAACATAAACGGTAAGGACCGAGAGGCTGTTCACACCAATTTAACAAATGAGCCGGGGCGAGTGGATTAAACCTCCGACCACCTGCACCGCATGCCGCTTAGTCGTTCATACGATACTGTCACTATGTGTGAGATACGGGCCGCCCGTCGTAAAAAATTGCAGGACAGCACATCACGATGCTGATCAGGTTTCGCACTAATCCCGCATGTCATTCATCCCTCAGTCCTGTTACCTGTCTCGATAGCAGTGCGCGCAACGGCACCGAAAATTGTGGCCGTCAGAGCCAGCATCCACACTACAGCCGGGCCTGCCGGCCAGTCGAACACGAGCGAACACAGCAGACCACCGGCATAGGCCGAGGTGCCCAGCAGGTAGCCGGTGACGATGGCGATCTTTCCCTGCAGATGGCGTACCGCCACCGCCGGGATGATCAGCGTGGAAAATACCAGGTAAACACCGACCAGTTGCACCGACACCGTGACCGTCACTGCAAACAGCAAGTAGAAAACGGGCCCGCGGACGCTGCCGAGATACCAGGCTGCCAGAACAACCGCATACACCGTCGCGGCGGTTGCCAGCTGCCGGGGATCGACCCACAGCAGCTGACCCGACAGCAGCTCGGACAGATGCTCCGCCCCATGCGGATTGCCTGCCAGCAATAGCAGGCCGGACGATGCCGCCAGCACGAAGGTGATGCCGATCAGTGCTTCCTGGATCTCGGGCCGAAAGCGTTCGAAGGCATGGATCAGCAATGCGCCGAGCAGCGCACTGACCACGGCGACGAGCTGGGTGCGCCAGCCGCCGATCTCCCAGCCCATGGACAGTGCCGCAATCACGCCCAGACCGGCGATCTGCGCCACGGCCAGATCGATGAAGATGATCCCACGGCGCAGCACCTCCCGTCCCAGCGGCACGTGCGTGGCCACGACCAGCAACCCGGCCAGCATCGGCACGCCGATGATGTCGGGGTCGAGTCCGCCCGCCGTCATGGTACTGCGGCCAGCAACTGTTGCAGTGTGTCGTCGAACAGGCCGAACAGATCCCGCGCCGCGGGCGATCCACCCACCGTAAACGGCAACACCGCCACCGGGATACCCGTGCGTTCCGACAGCCACTTCGCACCCGCATCGTCCTGATAGGCAGCACGTATGATGACATCGGCCGGCTGTTGCTCCAGCTGTGTCACCAACCGGGACATGTCACCACTGGCGGGCGGCACACCGGGCTTCGGCTCGATGGCGGCCACCTCAGTAAGGCCCAGCCACTGCTCCAGGTAGGACCAGCTGCGATGCTGCACCACGACGGTCTTGCCGCGCAGCCGCAGCGCCGCCTCATCCCAACGCGCATTGGCGTCCTGCCAGCGGACGAGGAAGTCATCCAGCCTGTCCCGATAGTCTTGCGCATGGTTCGGATCGAGGGTCGATAAGCGCGCGGCCAGCAGCCGCGCGACGGCTGCCAGGTTGTGCGGATTGGTCTGGATATGCGGATTGCCCTGGGCATGGATGTCACCCGCGGCACGGTCCAGCCGTTGCGGTCGATCCAGCAGGGTCACGGCCGCCGCTGCTTCCAGATAGCCGGGCTGTCCGGGCTGCACGCGCGGATTGTTTGCGCGGCGCAGTAACAGCGGCAGCCAGCCACTTTCCAATTCGGCACCGGTACAGATGACCAGATCCGCGCTGCGCATGCGGGCGATCAGGCTGGGGCGCGCCTGGATCCGGTGCGGATCCTGCAGCGCGGTCGTCGCCGATGTCACCTCGACCCGGTCACCGCCGAGTTCCGTTGCCAGCGCCGCCCATTCCGGTTCGCAGGCAAAAACGGACAGTTCCGCCGCAACGGATAGCGTACTGGACAACACCCCTATCATCATTGTCAGGTAACGTAGCATGGTCGTCTCCTCAGAACTGGTGCGCCCCGTGGGCGCCCAGGCTCATGAGATACTGCAGGTACCAGCGGTCGACCGCGGCAAGGTTTGATTCATCCCGGCTGTATTGCAGGCGCAGCCGACTGAACTCGCTATGCGACCAATCCAGCATGATCGACGTGATCTCAGGCGCAACCCCCAGCGTTTCCAGTGCGGTGCCGGCAAAAACCGCGCCCGGCTCTGCGCTGTCGAGCCAGGCATAGCGTACGCCAGCGCGCCAGCGGGGCATGAACTGGTAGACGCCTTCGAGATAGCCGCCACGCTGATCAGCCTCGTAGGCCAGACCGCCTGCGCCGGCGGGCGTGAACAGCCCGTCCTGATGCTGCCAGAACAGGGCGCCCTCCAGTTTCAAGTTGGTGCCGACCGGGTTGCCGTGCGGCGCCCACTTCCAGACAGCGTCGAGCAGCGCGAGATCGACATCTCCGCTGAAGCTGTCGCCATTCCCGGATTCCCGCCCGGCGGCGCGCGCAGACAGCCAGGACAGGCTGCCCTGCCAGCTGTGACTGTCGCCAACATCACCGCCCGTGCGCGCGAATAGGCTCCAGGCGCCCTTGCCGGCATGCGCAGCACCGCCGGCGGGGTAACCCACACCCCGCAGCCACTCCGTACCGAGTTCCAGGTACCGGTCCAGCGGCGCCAGCCAGCGTACCTGGATCCCGTCATCAATATACTGACCGTCCAGGAACACCCGGTACGGCAACGGCCGGTCGACAAAATCATCGGCATGGCGATGAAACTGGTTGCGATAACCGATCCCGGAAAAGAACCGACCGGCACGAACCTGCATACCGTATGGCAGCGCCGCCGTTTCGAGCCAGGCCTCCTCCAGATCGACCGCGGTTGCGCCGTCCTCGTCGGCGATCGCCAGGGTGAAGTTGCCATAGAAACGGTCATCGATATTTGCCCGGGCATTGAGTTCGGACTCGCCAGCGGACAGCCCCGCCGCGCCGGCCCCCGCCTCGGCACCGGCCATGAATCCCGGCACGGCAAACGTCTGATCCGGCGCGAACTCCGTGGCCGTTCCCACCAGCACCACACTGAGCGCCGGATTGAAGTCGTTCGGTTTTTCCTGGACGGCGGCTTCGGTCGCAGCGGGTGCCGCGCCAACCACCGCTGCAGCGTCATCGAGTTGCCGGATACGGGCTTCCAACGCTTCGATGCGCGACTCGTAGTCGCGCCTCAGCGCCGTGAGTTCCTGCCGCAACGCGTCGAGCTCGGCAGGTTCGCCGGCAAATGCGAGAGAGGTGGTGAGTGCACAGAGCACCACCGGGATGGATATCCTGATGAACATGGTTGTCTCCTGACAGAACTGACAGCCGACACGGCGCAGCCGATGGCGGCGTCGTGCGCTAGATACAGGGTTCAGCAGGAGACGGCAGGCGGGGCGCGGGAACGGAACGGCGGCGGGGCGACGACGGTACAGGAATGCCACCTGCCCTTGGCAGCCGGCAATGGCACCGGCAGCACTGGTAAACACGGCATGGCCGGCGGGATGAAATGCGCGGTTTGCTGCGCGTAAAGACACAACGCGCAGCTGCCGTCGTCATCCGCGTGCACACCGTGATCATGACCCAGCGCTAACGACTGCCCTACCAGCAACGCCAGGATGAGGACCCAGTGTGTCATGGTGGGCAGGATAGGCCTGTGCGCAATACCGTTCTGCATAAGGTCGCAAACATAAATACACGCGGCGGCTTAGTCAACAGCGCGTAGCAGGGCTAGAGTGATAATCCTACTCAGTTCGCAAACGATAGTTCCGTGACCCGTGATTGCTTGCCGCGGGCAACAGACCCGGTTGCGCAGGCGCCCGCCGACACACCGTCGGCGTAACCGGCTTCAACCCGCTGATGCAGCGGTCAGCGCATCAACATAGCCGGGGCTGTCTCGCCTGAACAGCGGCTGCCAAATCCACTCTATGTCGGATCCATGCAAGATCAACAGACTTCCATTATTCGGAGTCACGCAACATTCGTGCAAACCGCCAACACTCCGCACCCGGGCTGCGCCACTGTCGCCCATGAGTAACAGGTTATTTCACGCACCAGTTCACGGACATAACCGACTGCTTACAGGACACTAGCAGCAGTTGCATTAAACGGATCAGCCCATCGCTTGGCTGGATTGTCGTGGATCAGTAACGACGTAGCACGCAGCTATGGACGCAACCGTCTGATTCACATCAACACCGTCAACCGGAACGGAACCTGCAAAGACTTTGCAGAGCAGCGCATTGAAGCCAGCTCGATTTGGCAATGCACAGAGACAACATGATTGATTAGGGGGTATTTGTATGCGGACCTTACTCCTACCGCTCACCGCAGGCTTTGCTTTGAGCACACTGATCGCCTTTGAACAGGCCGATGCCAATGATCGTCGCGACCGCTTCCGGGTTGGGCGTAGTGCACCCAGCGAGGAGCCTGCCATGAACAATCGGCGCGGCGGCCGGCAAGCGCCAGTGAGCCAGAACCTCTCCGAGGCGCCAACGGGATACGACAATCTCACCAACGGTTACCTCGAGCAGGGTCCGGATTACGCAACGCTCAACGCGGACACCGTCGTCGCCCTGCGCTCGTTCAATGACAACCGCTTTATCTTCGAGGAGGTCGAAACAGTTGCGGACGGCATCGGTCCGGTTTACAACGCGCAGAGCTGCCGCGAATGCCACGAGAACGTGGTCACGGGCGGTGCGAGCCAGGTCGCCGAACACCGTACCGGACGGCTCGATGGTGACGAGTTCTTCGAATCGCTCGGTGGTTCTCTCGTGCACTCGCGCGCGACGCACGCCGACATCGTCGAGCACGTCTATTACGAGGATACTATCCGTACCTTCCGGCTCTCGACGAGTACCCTCGGCGACGGCTACATCGAGGCGCTCTCGAACGATACCCTGCTGCGGTTGCGCGCTGCGCAGCCTGCTGCCATGCGCGGCATCGCCGTGCTAACGCCCGTGCTCGAAGCCCCGGGCACAACGCGCATCGGGCGCTTCGGCTGGAAGAGCCAGCACGGGAGCCTGGTATCGTTTTCCGCCGATGCCTATCTCAACGAAATGGGCATAACCAGCCCACTGCTGCCCGAGGAGAACACCTCGAGCGGCATGCCCGTCGGCTACGGCACGGCGTACGATCCGGTACAGGATCCTGAGGACGACGGCGACGACGTGATTGCGTTCGCCGATTTCATGCGCTCGACCAAGGCGCCACCGCGTGGCGAGATCACCGACACCGTGCTTGCGGGCGCGGCCGTGTTCAAGCGCATCGGTTGCGAGACGTGTCACACTGAATCACTGGCCACCGCCGCACCCGGCACACCGATCAACGGCGGTACATTCGTAATACCCGAGGCACTCGGCAACAAGGTCATCCATCCCTACAGCGATTTCCTGCTGCATGATGTTGGAACCGGGGATGGCATCCCGGTGCAGCCGACACCCGAGTTTGCGCACACGGCCAACGCCATGCGCACCGCACCACTGTGGGGTCTGCAGACACGGAACCGATTGATGCATGACGGACTCACATTTACCCGCCAGGAAGCGATCCAGCGTCACCAGGGACAGGCCAGCACGGTAACGCGGCGATACAACGCACTTTCACCCGAGGAACAAGCGCTGCTGCTGGAGTTCCTGGACTCGCTCTGAGCACCGGACCAAGACTCCCGATATGTGCATCTGGCGAGCTGCCTTGTAATACACCGCCATGCGTCATCGCACCCCCGGGGAAGCAGGCGACGCAGACGGCATGGAGGTATGAATCATGAAGCATCGATACCTGCTGACCGCCGCCGTCTTTGCGACCTGCAGCCTGCCCGCCCAGGAAGGTGCGCAGCTGCTGCTCGAGGCAGACCGCAGTGCCCGCGACCCGGGCACCTCGCCGGTCCTCCGTATTCAACGTTCTCCGAACAGACCCCGGCCCGAGATCAATCCCGGGGCGGGTTTCCGGCGCCTGGACGGTCGCGGGAACAATCTTCGACAACCCGACATGGGGGCTGCAGGCACGCAGCTGCGGCGCTGGGTTCCAGCCGCCTATGCCGACGCGATTGCGGCACCTGCAGGCCCGCTGCGCCCGAGCGCCAGGCGCATCAGCAATATCGTCTCGAGCCAGGACGGCGGCATTCCCAATTCGCGCCGGACCAGCGACTACTTGTGGCTGTGGGGGCAGTTTCTGGATCATGACATCGACCTCACCGACGGTGCCGATCCGGCGGAACTCATACACATTCCGATACCCACTGGTGATCCCGAATTCGATCCAGCGGGCAGCGGCGTCGTGACGCTGCCGATGAACCGCTCCCTGTACGATACCGCCACGGGCTCCGATATGCCCAGACAGCAACTGAACGAGATCACCGCCTGGATCGATGCCTCGAATGTGTATGGCTCCGATGCCGATCGGGCAGCGGCACTGCGGGCAAATGACGGCAGTGGACGGCTGCAGACCAGTGCCGGTGACCTGCTGCCGTTCAATACCGCCGGCCTGCCGAATGCTGGCGGCAGCAGTGCCGACTTGTTCCTGGCCGGCGATGTACGCGCCAACGAGCAAGTTTCGCTGACTGTCATGCACACGCTGTTCGTGCGGGAGCATAACCGGCTGGCGCAGCAGATTGCCGCGGTGAATCCGGGTTTGTCGGACGAGCAGATCTACCAGCGGGCACGGCGGCTGGTGGGTGCGATGATGCAGGCCATCACCTACCGCGAATTTATCCCGGTCCTCCTTGGAAAGGACGCGTTGCCACCCTATACCGGCTACGACAGCCGGGTCGACGCCGGCATCGCCAACCTGTTCTCCACCGCCAGCTTCCGCTTCGGTCACAGTGCGCTCAGCCCCACCCTGCTGCGTCTGGACGTGGACGGCAATCCCATCGCCGCCGGCAACCTCGCCCTGCGTGATGCCTTCTTCTCCCCCAGCGCGATCGCCAAGGCAGGTGGACTGGAGCCCTATCTGCGCGGTCTCGCCACGCAGCGGCATCAGGAGATCGATCCATTTGTCATCGACGATGTACGCAACTTCCTGTTTGGCGCGCCTGGCCAGGGTGGTTTCGACCTGGTAGCGCTCAATCTCACGCGTGGACGGGATCACGGCCTGCCCGACTACAACACCGCACGGGAGGCGATGGGTCTGTCCCCGCAGTCGGGCTTCACAGGAATCAGCGGCGATCCCGCGATCCAGGAACGGCTCAGGGCCGCATACAACGACTCGATCGCGGACGTGGATGCTTGGATCGGTGGACTGGCTGAAGATCACCTGCCGGGCGCACTGGTGGGAGAACTGATCCATGCCGTGTTGGTGCGGCAATTCACCGCCCTGCGCGATGGTGATCGCTTCTGGTACGAACGCACCCTGTCGAAAGGCGATCAGCAACTGGTGAACAACAGCCGGCTCTCAGACATCATTCGGCGCAACACCGGCATTGCCGACGAAATACAGGACGATGTCTTCCACGTGCCGGCCGTAGCAGCAACACCGAGCACCAACAGGCCAAGACCGATAAATGCGCCTGACCGTACCAGGACACGACGTCGTTAGCCGATTCTTCCGATCGGGCTTCCCGGCAGTCTGGGAACCGCAAGCGCTGATCGCTGCGAAGCACGCAGATACAATCTACATTGCGTTTTCTACTTGCTGTTTAAAATGGGTCGGGGTCAGGGCATTTGCGGCCAGACGTCCCTGACCTGTGGGCCGCGCGATGCACGTTCATTCCCGCCATCGCGAGGACCACGAGACCGGAGGCCGCGATAGGCCGACGCAAACTCCCCGGTCAGGCGCTCGATCCGCAGATTGCCACGGCCGCCTGCGGCGGCCTCGCAATAACGAGGATAGTTGTCGGGGTGAAAGGATTTATGGCGAACGTTCCTGTCCGCCATGCCTCGTGACCGCCGCTACGCGCTGTTTAAAATTTGTTCCAGACAAATTTTGTGAACCACTGTCTCGGTCCCAGCTTCCACACGCTCACACAAAATGAAAAGGCCTCCACCGCAGGGTAAGAGGCCTTTTCATTTTGTGTGATTGGTCGGGGCGAGGATTTGAACCTCCGACCACCTGCACCCCATGCAGGTGCGCTACCAGGCTGCGCTACGCCCCGTGGAAACGGTTAGGATTATATACCGACGCGGCCGCGGTTACCGCTTCAGCAGATGCAGCACGTCCTCGAGTTCGACGCGGATCTGGTGCACGATCTGCTGGCTCTGGGTGACGTCTTCCCGGGCCTCCTCGCCTGACATCTTCTGGCGTGCGCCGCCGATGGTAAACCCCTGCTCGTACAGCAGGCTGCGGATCTGGCGGATCATCAGCACATCCTGGCGCTGGTAGTAACGGCGGTTGCCGCGGCGCTTGACCGGCTTCAGTTGCGGAAATTCCTGCTCCCAGTAACGCAGCACGTGCGGCTTGACGCCGCACAGATCGCTCACCTCGCCGATGGTGAAATAGCGCTTGCCGGGGATGACTGGAAGTTCGTTGTTATTGCTCGCTTCCAGCATACGCCTCTACCCTCGCCTTGAGTTTTTGACCGGAACGGAAGGTGACGACGCGTCGTGCGGAGATGGGGATTTCCTCCCCCGTTTTGGGGTTGCGGCCGGGACGCTCGTTCTTTTCCCGCAGATCGAAATTCCCGAACCCGGACAGTTTCACCTGGCGCCCGCCCTCCAGCGCCGCGCGGATTTCCTCGAAAAAGAGTTCGACCAGTTCCTTGGCCTCGCGCTTGTTCAAACCCAGTTCCTCGAACAGCTTTTCTGCCATGTCGGCTTTGGTTAGTGCCATAGCGTTACTCTCTCAGTGATGCCCCAAGTGTCTCCCCGAGCCGGGCGGTGATTCTGCCGACCGCGCCCTCGATGTCCTGCTCGGTTAGTGTGCGGGAATTATCCTGTAGAATCAAGCCGAAAGCCATGCTTTTTCGCCCCTTTTCTACTCCCTGCCCCTGATAGACGTCAAAAATCACCAGCTCCCGCAGCAGCTCGCCCGCCGCGGCGCGAACCTCTGCCAGCACGGCCTCGGCCGCGATGTCAGCGTCGACCACCAGCGCCAGGTCGCGGCGGATCGAGGGGAAGCGCGAGATCGGGGCAAAACGCGCCAGCGTGCCGCGCGCCAGCACCGCGTAGTCCAGCTCGAACAGGCAGGTCGCCGCGTCGAGATCCAGCTGCTGAGCCAGCTGCGGATGCAGGCGGCCGAGCCAGCCGACCGTGACCGCATCCTGGCGGATCGCCGCGCACTGGCCCGGATGCAGTGCCGGGTGGGTGTCCGCCACGAAGCGGAAGTCGCCCCCGGCCCGCGCCAGCAGGGCCTCGACGTCTCGCTTGAGGTCGTAGAAATCGACCGGCCGGGCCTTGCCGTCCCAGTGTTCGGGCAGTCGAGACCCGGCCACGATACCGCCCAGCACCGGTTCCTGCTGGATGTCGCCGGACTCGCGCCAGAAGCGCAGCCCGTACTCGAACAGGCGCACGCGCGTCTTCTGACGATTGCGATTGTGCTGCACCGCCCGCAGCAGTCCCGGCCACAGGCTGGTGCGCATGGCGGCCATCTCCGCGGACAGCGGGTTGGCCAGCATGACCGCCGCGCGCGCGGGCTGCACCGCCTGCTGCAGTTGCGGGTCGACGAAGCTGTAGGTGACGACCTCCTGAAATCCGCGCGCCACCAGCAGGTCGCCGTAGTGTTCGACACTGCGCGCGGTCTCCGGCAGCGGCAGCAGACCGAGGCTACCGTGCATGGGCTCGCTGGGCAGGCGGTTGTAGCCGTAGATGCGCCCGATCTCCTCGATCAGGTCCGCCTCGAGCGCGATGTCGAAGCGGAACGACGGCGGCAGCACGTGCCAGCCAGTCGCATCCTGTGTCTCGATGCGCATGCCCAGGCGCTGCAGGATTTCCTCCACCTCGGCCGCGGCCGGCTGCAGCCCGAGCAGGCGGGCGATGCGCGCCTGGCGCAGGTGAATCACCTCGCGCGGCGGCAGCTGCTCCGCCGCCACCTGTTCGGTAACCGGCCCGGCCGTGCCGCCGCAGATCTCGAGCAGCAACGCCGTGGCGCGCTCGATGGCGCGCGCCTGCAGCTGCGGATCGACACCGCGCTCGAAGCGGTGCGCGGAATCGGTGTGCATGGCGTAACGGCGTGCGATCCCGGCGATCGTCGCGGGCGGGAAGAACGCGCACTCCAGGAACAGGTCCACGGTCGTTGCGCCCACGCCGGAGTCCAGCCCGCCCATGACGCCGGCAATGGCCAGCACCTTGTCGTGATCGGCGATGACCAGGGTCTCGCCATCAAGTTCGATCTCGCGTTCGTCCAGCAGCGTGAGCCGCTCGCCCGCCTGCGCGAAGCGCACGCGGATACCGCCGGACAGCCGCGCGAGATCGAAGGCATGCATGGGCTGGCCCAGTTCGAGCATCACATAGTTGGTCACGTCCACCAGCGGGCCCAGGCTGCGCAGGCCGCTGCGCCGCAGCCGTTCCTGCATCCACAGCGGCGTGCCGGCATCCGCACGCACACCGCGCAGCACGCGGCCGAGATAGCGCGGACAGGCCCGCGGCGCCTGCACATCGACCGCGAAGGTGTCGGCACCGGCCGCAGGGACGGGGGCGATCGTCACGGGCTGCACCGGCGTGCGCGTGAGCGTGCCGACCTCGCGCGCGATGCCCTCGATGCCGAGGCAGTCGCCGCGGTTTGGCGTAAGGTCGATCTCGATCAGCGCGTCGTCGAGGCCGAGCGCCGCGACCAGCGGCTGGCCGGTGCTGACAGATGCCGGCAGCTCCATCAGACCCGCGCTGTCCTCGCTGAGGCCCAGCTCCCTGGCGGAACAGAGCATGCCGAACGATTCCACACCGCGCAGCTTGCTCTTCTTGATCTTCAGGTCGCCGGGCAGCTTCGCCCCGACCGGCGCGAGCGGATACTTGCCGCCGACGGCGACGTTGGGCGCGCCGCAAACCACCTGCAGTGGCTCGCCTGCGCCCAGCGACACAGTGCATACGCGCAGCTTGTCGGCGTCGGGATGCGGCGTGAGCGCCACGACCTCGCCGACCCGCAGGTCGGCCAGACCGGCGCCGGGACGCTCGACGGCATCCACCTCCAGCCCCGCCATGGTGAGCTGGGCGACCAGTTCGTCGGTCGTGAGCTCCGGGTCAACCCAGGTACGCAGCCATTGTTCGCTGAATTTCATCTTCTATCTAAACCTTTGCCACAGAGGGCATAGAGAACACAGAGCAAGACAATACTGCATCGCCCCCCTCGTCCCCGCGCCGGCGGGGACCCAGCCCCGCAGCGTGTGCCTCTCTATGAGGCTGGGTTCCCGTTTGGGCGGGAATGACGTACGAACTGTTATGCCACGGTGGTTGAACGAGAACCTTGCAAAATAATCTCTTTCCGTGTTCTTTGCGCGCTCTGTGGCAAATCCGCTAATTAAACTGTTCCAGGAACGTCAGGTCGTTCTCGAAGAACAGCCTTAAATCATTTACCCCGTAACGCAGCATGGCCATGCGCTCGACGCCCATGCCGAAGGCAAAGCCGGTGTAGCGCTCGTTGTCGATGCCGACATTCTCGAACACGCGCGGGTGCACCATGCCGCAGCCCAGGATCTCGAGCCAGCCGCTGTGCTTGCACACGCGGCAGCCGCTGCCCGAGCAGATCACGCACTGGATATCCACCTCGGCCGACGGCTCGGTGAACGGGAAATACGACGGCCGGAAGCGGACGTCGAGATCGTCGCGTTCGAAGAAGGCGCGCAGGAAGGCATACAGCAGGCCGCGCAGGTTGGCGAAACTCACCTGTTCATCCACCACCAGGCCCTCGACCTGGTGGAACATCGGGGTATGGGTCAGGTCCGAGTCGCAGCGGTAGACGCGCCCCGGCGCGATAACGCGCAGCGGCGGTGCGCGCTCCTCCATGACCCGCACCTGCACCGGCGAGGTGTGCGTACGCAGCAGCGTGTGCGCGTCGAAGTAGAAGGTGTCGTGCATGGCGCGCGCCGGGTGGTGATCCGGGATGTTCAGCGCGCCGAAATTGTGGTGATCGTCCTCGATCTCCGGTCCCTCGTCCACGGTGAAACCGAGCGGCCGGAACAGCGCCTCGATGCGGCGCATGGTCAAGGTCACCGGATGCAGGCCGCCGCCGGCCTGGCCGCGCCCCGGCAGGGTGACATCGATGCGTTCGCCGGCTAGCTGGGCGTCCAGCGCGGCAGCCTGCAGCGCCGCGCGCCGCGCGTCGAGCTCGCCCTGGACGCGTTGCTTGACACGATTGATTTCCTGGCCGGCCGCCGGGCGCTCCGTCGCCGGCAGCTGGCCCAGCTGCTTGAGCTGTTCCGTGAGCAGCCCCTTCTTGCCGAGGTAACGCACGCGTACGTCCTCGAGCACGCCGGCATCCGCCGCCGCCGCGATGTCCTGCAGGGCCTGCTGTTCGAGTTCGTCCAGGCTGTTCACCTGACGGGGCTCCCTGTTGCTGTTCGTTGTTGGTCGATTCTACCGCAGCGCGGTGCGGCAGCGGCGCCGCCGGCCCGATGCAGGTGCTCTTATCCCGCCAGCCGCCGCGGCTGCAACAAAAAGGGGAAAGACTCGCGTCCTTCCCCTTGCGGTTTACGTCTGCAGGCGGGGCTTATGCAGACAATCCGGCCCTGGCCTGGTCTGCCAGCGCGCTGAAGCCGGCTGCATCGAATACGGCCAGATCGGCGAGCACCTTGCGGTCGATCTCGATGTTGGCCTTGTTCAGGCCGTCGATCAGGCGGCTGTAGGACAGGCCGTTGTCGCGGGCCGCGGCGTTGATGCGCGCGATCCACAGCGCACGGAACTGGCGCTTCTTCTGGCGCCGGTCGCGATAGGCATACTGACCGGCCTTGATGACGGCCTGCTTGGCAACACGATAGACCTTGCTGCGCGCGCCGTAGTAACCCTTCGCCTTGTTCAGCACCTTTTTGTGCCGGGCATGGGCGGTTACCCCACGTTTGACTCTTGGCATGACTGACTACCTCGAACTATGGATTCAGACAAAGGGCAGCATGCGGCGCACCATGGCCACGTCGGACTCGTGCACGTGGGCCGGGCAACCGAGCTGGCGTTTACGCTTGCTGCTCTTCTTGGTCAGGATGTGACGCAGGTGCGACTGGCCGCGCTTGAAGCCACCGGAGCCGGTCTTCTTGAAGCGCTTGGCAGCACCACGATTGGTTTTCAGTTTAGGCATTTCCGTACATCTCCAGATTACTAGATTCTGTTCGTCATTCCGGATCAATGGGGTCAGACTCGATTGATTTTCGCAATCAACCCATCTGCCAGCTCAAAATCAATCGAGTCTGACCCCATTGATCCCTTTCACTTGTGCTTCTTCGGCGCCAGTACCATGACCATCAGGCGCCCTTCCATCTTTGGTTCCTGTTCCACGACCCCGAATTCCGCGAGGTCCGCCTTCACGCGCATCAGCAGTTCCATACCGAGTTCCTGGTGCGCCATCTCGCGGCCGCGGAAGCGCAGCGTCACCTTGGTACGGTCACCTTCACCGAGGAACTCGATCAGCTTTTTCAGCTTGATCTTGTAGTCACCGATGTCGGTACCCGGCCGGAACTTGATTTCCTTGACCTGGGTCTGCTTCGTTTTCTTGCGCTGGGTCTGAAGCTTCTTGTTCTCCTCAAACCGGAACTTGCCGTAATCCATGATCCGGCACACCGGGGGCTCAGCATTCGGCGAGATCTCCACCAGGTCGAGGTTGGCCTCGCTGGCAAGACTCATTGCCGCATCGACCGACATGACGCCGACCTGCTGGCCATCCTGTCCGATGACCCGAATCTCGGGCGCGAGGATCTTCTCGTTGATCCGGTGGTGGTTCTTTTTCGCGCTGATACGCTAACCCTCCAAAACAGTACGGCCGTGGCTCGCTACCTCGGTTTGCAGACTCCGGGCCAGCCGCTCGAGCGGCATACTGCCCAGGTCCGCACCGCCTCGCGTGCGCACGGCCACGGTACCTGCTTCCGCTTCCCGGTCGCCGATTACCAGCAGATAGGGAACGCGTCTTAACGTGTGCTCGCGGATTTTAAAGCCGATCTTTTCATTTCTCAAGTCGGATTTGACCCTCAATCCCTGATTTCTCAAGGATTCTTCGACCTGCCGGGCATAGTCGGCCTGGTTGTCGGTGATATTGAGGATCACCGCCTGGGTGGGCGCCAGCCACAGCGGCAGCGACCCGGCGTGGTGCTCGATCAGGATACCGATGAACCGCTCCAGCGACCCGAGGATGGCGCGGTGCAGCATGACCGGCACCTGCTTGCTGCCGTCCTCCTCTATATAGTGCGCCCCGAGCCGCCCCGGCATGGAAAAATCCAGCTGGATGGTGCCGAGCTGCCAGACCCGTTCCAGGCAGTCCCAGAGCTGGAACTCTATCTTCGGGCCGTAGAAGGCCCCCTCCCCGGGCTGCAGCTCCCAGTTCAGCTGCTTGGCATCGAGCACCGCCTGCAGCGCGGCCTCGGCCTTGTCCCACAACGCGTCCTCGCCGACCCGATTCTCAGGCCGGGTCGAGAATTTCACGCTAACTTCTTCAAAACCAAAGTCAGAATAGACTGAGTACAGTAAGTCGATGAAGTCCGAGACCTCGGCCTCGATCTGCTTCTCGGTGCAAAAGATGTGGGCATCGTCCTGCACGAAGTTACGCACCCGCATCAGCCCGTGCAGGGTGCCGGAGGGTTCGTTGCGGGTACAGGATCCGAACTCGGCCAGCCGCAGCGGCAGGTCGCGGTAGCTTTTCAGGCCCTGGTTGAAGATCTGGATATGGGCCGGGCAGTTCATCGGCTTGATGGCGTAGGTCCGGCTCTCCGACTCGGTGGTGAACATGTCGGCGTGGAACTTCTCCCAGTGCCCGGACTTCTCCCACAGCGAGCGGTCGAGGATCTGCGGGGTATGCACCTCCTGGTAGCCGTGGCGCCGCAGCCGGCCGCGGATGTAGTCCTGAATCACCAGGTAGACCTGCCAGCCGGCATCGTGCCAGAAGACCATGCCCGGCGCCTCCTCCTGGGTATGGAACAGACCCATCGCCTTGCCGAGCTTGCGGTGGTCGCGCTTCTCGGCCTCCTCCAGGCGCTTGAGGTAGGCGTCCAGCTCCTTTTTGTCGCGCCAGGCGGTGCCGTAGATACGCTGCAGCATCTCGTTGTCCGAGTTGCCGCGCCAGTAGGCGCCGGCCAGTTTCATCAGCTTGAAGCCCTTGCCGAGCTTGCCGGTACTGGGCAGATGCGGGCCGCGGCAGACGTCGAACCAGTCGCCCTGGCGGTAGACCGAAACTTCCTCGCCCTCCGGGATGATGTCGTCGATGATCTCGACCTTGTAGGTCTCGCCGATCTCGCCGAACACCTGCATGGCCTCGGCCCGGTCCCACACCTCGCGCACGATCGGCAGGTCGCGCTTGACGATCTCGTGCATGCGCGCCTCGATCTTGCCGAGGTCGTCCGGCGTAAAAGGGGTGGCGCGCGCGAAGTCGTAGTAGAAGCCGTTCTCGATGGCCGGGCCGATGGTCACCTGGGTGCCCGGATAAAGCTCCTGCACCGCCTGCGCCATGATGTGCGCGGCATCGTGGCGCAGCAGCTCCAGCGCCTCCGCGTCCTTGCCGGTGATGATGGCAAGCTCGGCATCGCGCGCGATCAGGAAGCTGGTGTCGACCAGCCGCCCGTCCACCCGGCCGGCCAGTGCGGCCTTGGCCAGACCCGGGCCGATGGCGGCGGCCACGTCGTGGACGGTGACGGGTTGCGGGAATTCACGGCGGCTGCCATCGGGAAGGGTGATGATCGGCATGGCTGTCTCCAGTGGTGACCGATACGAGGGGCCACATGGTAGGTCCACAAAAAAGGGGTCTGACCCCATGCAAAAATGGGGTCAGACCCCTTCTAGAATCTGGTAGGCGCGATTGGACTCGAACCAACGACCCCCACCATGTCAAGGTGGTGCTCTAACCAACTGAGCTACGCGCCTGCGAAGCCAGGAACGATACCGGGAGCGCCGACCGGTTGCAAGGGATTCGGATCGATCCGGGATTCCGTTCCATCCCGTTTCACGGGAGGCGACCTGTTCGCGGGCCCGTGCGGTGGGTTCATTCGCGCAGACCTGCGCTCCTGCCGGAAACGGCAATGCATGCGGGAGCCGCGCACACCGTTCATCCCGTCAGCCCCAGGTTGCCGAGCTCGATATCGCGGATGCGGTCGCGCAGCCGCGCGGCCTCCTCGAACTCCAGGTTGCGGGCGTGCTCGTGCATGGCCGCCTCCAGCCGCGAGACTTCCTGCGCGAGCTGCTCCGGGGACAGGCTTTCGTACTCGATCAGCGCGCCGGCCACCCGCGCGAAACCTTCCGGCGACCCGGTCAGACCGCGCGCGCCCTCCATGATGTCGGTGATCGCCTTGCGGATGCCGCGCGGCGTGATGCCGTGATCCGCGTTGTAGGCGAGCTGCTTCTCACGCCGGCGCTCGGTCTCCTCGATGGCGCGCCGCATGGAGCCGGTCATCCGGTCGGCATAGAGGATCGCCTTGCCGTGCAGGTTGCGCGCGGCGCGCCCGATGGTCTGGATCAGCGAGCGGTCGGAGCGCAGGAAACCCTCCTTGTCGGCGTCGAGGATGGCGACCAGCGACACCTCCGGCATGTCCAGGCCCTCGCGCAGCAGGTTGATGCCGACCAGCACGTCGAACTCGCCCAGGCGCAGGTCGCGGATGATCTCGACGCGTTCGACGGTGTCGACATCGGAGTGCAGGTAGCGCACGCGCACGCCATGCTCGGCGAGGTAGTCGGTCAGGTCCTCCGCCATGCGCTTGGTGAGGGTGGTCACCAGCACGCGCTCGTCGGCCGCCACGCGTGCGCGGATCTCCGAGAGCAGGTCGTCGACCTGGGAGGCGGCCGGCCGCACCTCCAGCTCCGGGTCGACCAGGCCGGTGGGCCGGATCAGCAGCTCGACCACCGCGCCGGCATGGTCCTGCTCGTACGGTCCGGGCGTGGCCGAGGTGAACACGGTCTGCGGTGCGAGCGCCTCGAACTCGTCGAAGCGCAGCGGCCGGTTGTCCAGCGCCGACGGCAGCCGGAAACCGTACTCGACCAGGTTCTCCTTGCGCGAACGGTCGCCGCGGTACATGCCGCCCAGCTGCGGGATGGTGACGTGCGACTCGTCAACCACGAGCAGCGCGTTGGACGGCAGGTAGTCGAACAGGGTCGGCGGCGGCTCGCCGGCCTGGCGTCCGGACAGATAGCGCGAGTAGTTCTCGATACCCGAGCAGTAACCCAGCTCGTGCATCATCTCCAGATCGTACAGCGTGCGCTGTTCCAGGCGCTGCGCCTCGACCAGCTTGCTGGCGGCGCGCAGTGCCTCGAGCCGCGCACGCAGCTCTTCCTTGATCTGCTCGATGGCGCCGAGGATCACCTCGCGCGGCGTGGCGTAATGCGTCTTCGGGTAGATGGTCACGCGCGGCACCCGGCGCTGCACCTCGCCGGTGAGCGGGTCGAACCAGGCGATGGCGTCGACCTCGTCGTCGAACAGCTCCACGCGCACCGCCGCGCCGTCCGACTCGGCCGGGTAGATATCGATGACCTCGCCGCGCACGCGGTAGGTACCGCGGTGCAGCTCGAGCTCGTTGCGGGTGTACTGCAGCTCGGCCAGGCGGCGCAGGATGGTGCGCTGGTCGGCCTTTTCGCCGCGCACCAGGTGCAGCAGCATCTGCAGGTAGGCGCGCGGGTCGCCCAGGCCGTAGATCGCGGACACCGTCGCGACGATGATGGCATCCGGACGCTCCAGCAGCGCCTTGGTGGCCGACAGCCGCATCTGCTCGATATGCTCGTTGATCGAGGCGTCCTTCTCGATGTAGGTGTCCGAGGCCGGCACGTAGGCCTCCGGCTGGTAGTAATCGTAGTAGGAGACGAAGTACTCGACCGCGTTGGCCGGGAACAGCTCACGCAGCTCGCCGTAGAGCTGCGCGGCCAACGTCTTGTTGGGCGCCAGCACCAGGGTGGGGCGCTGCACCTGCTGGATGACGTTGGCGATGGTGAAGGTCTTGCCGGAGCCGGTCACGCCGAGCAGGATCTGGTGCGAGAGCCCGTCGCGCAGCCCCTCGACGAGCGCGGCGATGGCCCGCGGCTGGTCGCCGGCCGGCTGTATCTGCGCCTGTAGCTGGAATAGTTCGCTCACGACTCTTTTCTATTGACGTCCGTTGGGTATGATAAACGGGCTCGTCATCTACAGGACAAGGCCGTGGCCACACTTACCCTCGCCGACCGGGTCGCCCGCGTCAAACCCTCTCCCACCCTGGCAGTCACCGCGCGCGTCGCCGAACTGCGTGCCAGCGGCCGCGATATCATCGGCCTCGGTGCGGGAGAGCCGGATTTCGGCACGCCCGAACACATCCGGGCGGCCGCGATTGCCGCCATCAATGACGGTTTCACCCGCTACACGCCGGTCGACGGCACGCCCGGCCTGAAAAAGGCGATTATAGCCAAGTTCAAACGCGACAACGGCCTGGACTATGCGCCCGACCAGATCCTGGTATCCTGCGGCGGCAAGCAGAGCTTCTACAACCTGTGTCAGGCCTACCTGAACAGCGGCGACGAGGTGATCATCCCGGCGCCCTACTGGGTCTCCTACCCCGACATGGTGCTGCTGGCCGACGGCACGCCGGTGACCCTGCCGACCGGGGTCGAGACCCGCTTCAAGATCACGCCCGAGCAGCTTGAAGCAGCGATCACGCGCAAGACGCGCATCGTGGTCATCAACAGCCCGTCGAACCCGACCGGCGTGGCCTACAGCAAGGCCGAGCTGGGCGCGCTCGGCGCGGTCCTGCGCCGGCACCCGCACGTGCTGATCGCCACCGACGACATGTACGAACACATCCTCTGGACCGAGGAGCCGTTCGCCAACATCCTGAACGCCTGCCCCGACCTGTACGAGCGCACCATCGTGCTCAACGGCGTCTCCAAGGCCTATGCGATGACCGGCTGGCGCATCGGCTACGCCGGCGGCCCGGCCGGGCTGATCAAGGCCATGAAGAAGATCCAGTCGCAGAGCACCTCCAACCCGACCTCGATCTCCCAGGTCGCGGCCCAGGCGGCGCTGGACGGCGACCAGTCCTGCATCCAGCCCATGCTCAAGGCCTTCCGCGAACGTCACGACTTCGTGATCCGGGAACTCAACACCCTCCCTGGCGTGCACTGCCTGCCCGCGGACGGTACCTTCTACTGCTTTCCGCAGGTGCAGGCGGTGATCGACCGGCTCGACGGCATCGCTGACGACGTCGCGCTCAGCGAACACCTGCTGGAGGCCGCCGGCGTGGCCCTGGTGCCCGGCACCGCCTTCGGCGCCCCCGGCTATGTCCGCTTCTCCTTCGCGACCGGAATGGATGTGCTCACCGAGGCGCTCGCGCGCCTGCGCAAGGCACTGACAGCCTGAACCGCCCTGCCCCGACCCGGCCGGACGGTTATGGCCGCTGGTCGGTGTGGCATCGCCCGCCGAGACTATACCCGTACCGGCACGCCGGCGCCGCCGGCACACCGCGCGCAAACCGGTGCGGGGAGGTTGCGGGTGGACACGGGTATGGCCGTCCGGCGTACCGGGCTGACGCTGCTGGAGTTGCTGGTCACGCTGGCCGTGGCCGCGATCCTCATCGCGGGCGGCTCGAGCGCGCTGCCCCGCTTCGTCCAGGAGGCACGCATGGTCACCGCGGTCAACCACCTCGCAAGCACGCTCGCACTGGCGCGCAGCGAGGCGGTGCTGCAGGAGCGCCGGGTGGTCCTGTGCCCGAGCCGGGACCGGCAGCGCTGCGGCGCCGCGGGCGACTGGCCGCAGGGCTGGCTGCTGTTCGCCAGCGCGGATAACATCCGCGACCCGGACGAACCGCTGCTGCAGGCCGACACGCGCATGGGCGCCGGGATCGAGCTGTATACCGGCAACCGGCGCACCCACATCGCCTTCCAGCCCGACGGCAGCAGCGGCGGCGCGAATGCCTCCTTTACCTTTTGCGATCGCCGCGACCGCGCCCGGCCGCGGGTCATCTGCCTGTCGAATACCGGCCGGGCACGCCTGAGCAACCGCGGCTGCAGCGGGCAAGCGCCCCGATGCCCCTGAAATATCAGGCCTAAGCCTAAGCGCGCGTTGACCGAAAACCCGGAATGCCGGTATGATGCGCCCCTTCACAGGTTCTCTGATCCCCGGTAGCTCAGTCGGTAGAGCGGGTGACTGTTAATCACTAGGTCGGCGGTTCGAGCCCGTCCCGGGGAGCCATTTCAGTACATCGATTTCCATATCCTCGTCCGCCCGGCGGCTGATCGGAACAACGACTCCCAACGCGTGGCTGCCTGCTGCATAGCCGACATGCAAAACGCGGTTTCGTACCGCCCGGGCCGCAGCGGGCGTGACGAGCGCAACCGGATGCCAGCCGCATGAATCAGACACTGCAGGAATCCATTGACCGTCAGCGCAGCATCCTGAAGGACTGGCTGGCCGCGCCGCTGCTGCGGATCGCGGCAGACTGCGTGCGGTTGTGGCCGCAACGACAGGCGCTAGAGACCCGCCTGCTGGCGGGGCTGGCCGAACTGCCCTACTGCAAGTACCTCTACCTGCTCGACGCGGATGCGCAGCAGATCACCGCCAACGCATCCCGCACCGGCCTGCTGGAAGAGCACTACGGCCGTGACCGGAGCGAGCGACCCTATCTGGCGGAAGCGCTCGCCGGTACGCCGTTCTCGCTCTCAGACGCCTATATCAGCCGCAACGCCCGCCGCCCCTCGCTGACGGCCGTGCAGGTCATCCGTGCGGATACCGGCCAACTGCTCGGTTATCTCGGGGCGGATTTCGACCTGCGCGAGCTGCCTGCCACGCAGGCGCTGAGTACGCAACCGGGTGAATGGATGCAGCTCAAGGGCGACCCGGCCATCCGCTCCGGCCTGTTCCACCAGGCGCGGGCGACCAGCCCGATGGACGAACGCATCGACCTGGTGCTGGACCTGCTCGCCGAACTGATCACGATCAACGGCATTTTCCACGCCAAGCTGCACTTCTCCAGTTCCCGTGCCACCCTCTGGTCGGTGGAGGACCCGTTTCGTTTTCGCATCCATGGCATCGATGAACTCAGCAACCCGGATCTGTGCCTGGCCTATCCGCGGCGGGACTATCCTGTCGATGCCGAGATCCCGCAGGATGCCGTCATCAAGATACTCCGCTGTTTCCGTGACCTCAGGTTCATGGACGAAACCCTCTACCTGCGCTCGGGGATGCTCAATATCTTCAATGGCCTCATCGGGCTGACCTTCTCCTGCGACGGCTCCCATTACATGCCGTGGCATGAGTTTCTCGACAAGAACCTGGGGTTCTGGCTGGGCACGTCGGCGACCGAAGGCATCTGTTGAGCATTGCAGCGGCTGCCCGGACCCGCCCGGGGCCAGCTCATCGAGCAGCCTGCCGGCATCCCCCTGGCAGCTAGCGCGACCCGGCATGGACCGGCGGCGGCGCGCGCCCGCCCACGTCACGCGCAGGACTTGAAATCCGCCCGGATTGACCTATATCAAGGCCACGGCCCGATCCGGCCGGGTGCGCGGGTCGGTAACTGCCGGAGCAACCCAATATCCAGGAATGAGAATCTGCAAATAGGAGGCATGGCTATGGCACGCACGATCTGCACGTCTGTCTGTGGCGCAATCATCCTGCTTGCGGCAATCACGCCGGTCGCCATCATGATCATGGACAGGGTCTGACAGCGGCGCGCCGCTGTCAGACGTGACCGGCGGCGGAATGCAACAGGCCACCCGCAGGGGTGGCCTGTCTGCTAGGGATTGCCGGCACCCGCGCGCCGCTGCCGCGGTGCCGTGTGCAATCCCCGCGCCTCAGTCGTTGATCGCGCGCAGGAACTTCTTCGCACGCTGACCGAATTCGGTCACCAGGTATTCCAGGAACGGCTCGCGCAGGTCCGGGTGCAGCAGCGCATATTCCACGGTCGCCTGCAGATAGCCGAGCTTGCTGCCGCAATCGTAGCGCTTGCCCTCGAACTTGTAGGCCAGCACCACCTCGTTCTGCAGCAGGCACTGGATGGCGTCGGTCAGCTGGATCTCGCCGCCGGCACCGCGCGGAATGGTCTCGAGATGCCTGAAGATCGTCGGGGTCAGGACATAGCGCCCGACCACGGCCAGGTTGGAACTCGCTTCCGACGGCTTGGGTTTCTCGACGATGCTCTTCAGTTTCGTGATGCGGCCTTCGGATTCCTCCGGGTCGACGATGCCGTACTTGTCGGTCTCGTCGCGGGGCACTTCCTCGACCCCGAGGATGCTGCAGTTGCGGTCGTTGAAAACCGACAGCATCTGACCGAGCACGCAGTTCTTGCCGGTGTGGATGAGGTCATCGGCGAGGATCACGGCGAACGGCTCGTTGCCGACCACCGGTTTCGCGCACAGCACGGCATGGCCCAGACCGAGCGCCTCGGGCTGGCGCACGTAGACGCAGGCCACATGCGGCGGCACCACCTCGCGCACGATCTTCAGCAGGTTGTGCTTGCCCTTGCGCTCCAGCTCCGCCTCCAGCTCGTAGTTCTTGTCGAAGTGGTCCTCGATGGCACGCTTGCTGCTGCTGGTGACGAACACCAGCTCGTCGATGCCCGCATTCACGGCCTCTTCCGCGGCATACTGGATGAGCGGCTTGTCAACGATGGTAAGCATTTCCTTCGGATTGGCCTTGGTCGCCGGCAGGAAGCGCGTACCGAGACCGGCCACGGGAAATACTGCCTTGCGTACTTTCTGTTCCATATGCTGATCCTTGTTACCCTTGCTGTACCCTGTCATATACGTCCTCGAAGCGCACGATATCGTCCTCCCCAAGGTAGCTACCGGACTGGATCTCGATGACCTCGAGCG